>JBILNB010000002.1:0-156862 GCA_044375195.1 Rubrivivax sp.
CCACTACAAGATTTTTCGGAAATCGAGATCTTCAGAGCGCTAACTACCTGATCCGTAACACGCTGCGGGCGCTGGCAGCGGGCAGGCGGGCGGAAAAGTGTCGAACTTGGGGGGCCGCGAAGGATCCTCCGGACCACGTACGCACACGCGCGGGTAGACAGGGTCCAGGTAGACCCGGCCGCCCCTGGCCGCAAGCAGATCGCTCACCTCGGAGTGGTAGTGGCCTGTGGTGTGATCGATGTGCTCGTCCAGCAGGTGGAAGTGCACGTCGGTGCGGCGCAGCAGGTTTTCCTCTTGCGCCGCCCCGCCTTCGACATAAGCGCCCCCAGGCACGAGGGGATGCGCCATGTTCAGCACCGCGAAACAGGCGCCGTGCCTGACCGTCATCATCCTGGCCACTTCGCCCCAATCCTCGGCCACCACGTGCACCTGCAGGGCCCGTTGCGACTGCGGCTCGAGGCCCTGCGCCCACTGCTGAAGATTGCCGACGGCCTGCAGGAGGCAGGCGTGCTCAGGCATCGCCAGAAAAGCCTCGAGCGTCTCCCTCAGCACGGCACGGCGTCGGGCGCACGCTTCGCTGGCGTAACCGCGTGAGAAGGCTTGCGATTCACTGCAAAGTTGTCTGCCGGGCATGTCGTCTTCCTTCGCGGGGAGGGCGGGGCAACGGGCTCGTGTCGATCATGCTGCCAGCCTGATTCTGAGGTGGAACCGGGGCGGTGCTTGGGTTGGGTGACCGGGCTCAGGGGCCGCCCCATGTCGGCAAGAAGGCTGTGCCGCATGGTGAGCCACCTGCGCTGGCTGCTCAGGTTCCAGGGGGCCGACGCCAGAAAGATCCAGGCGCGTGATCATTGGCGGCAGGATCGGATCTGGCGTGGATGCGCGCGGCGCTGGGCCCGGTGTTGACGGGTCCAGGCCTCTGATCCTTGATGCCACCGATTCCCGCCAGTGGGTGCCGACCCCTGCCGGGCTTGCTACCATCGTTGCGCGCGGCGCCCGTGCCCGGGCGCCAGCTTCTTGAAGCCAGGAGGTATTCGATGAGCACCGTCGCAGAGCACCTGATGGAGGCCGCGCGCAGCCTGCCCGAGCCCCTGGTGGCCGAGGTGCTGGATTTCGCCGAGTTCCTGCGTGCCCGGCAGCCCCATGCCCAGACGGCTGCCGGACAGACTCCACTGGCCCACCTGTGCGGTGGGCTGGAGCATTCCACGGCATTCGCGGGCGATCCGGCAGAGATCCAGCGGAGACTGCGCGATGAGTGGACTTAGATTTCTGCTCGACACGAATTTCCTGCTGGGGATGATGAAACCTGCACTCCCCTACCTGGCCCTGGACCGTCAGATCGAGGACTCGGCCATTACCTTGCGCAGGCAGCGACGCATCAAGCTGCCTGACGCGGTGATCGCGGCCACAGCCCTGACCCATGGGCTCGAACTGCTCACCTTGGACGAGGGTCTGTCGGCGGTGATGGCCTCGGCGCGCTGAGGCTTGCCGTCAGGCTGTACTCGCAGTCGCTGTCGCGACCATGGTCGATGGCCGGCGCCGTGATGGAGCGATGGTGAAATCCGCCGCAACACAAGCCTCAGGTTCGAAAGTTAGGCCATAGAGTCATCGATAGTGATCTTTTCGACGAATCGGTAAACTTCCGGGACTTGGACTTGGTTTGACGCCCTGCGCTTTTGTGCACCATGGATGATCGAAAGTCCGGCAAGCTGAACCAGCTGTTGGCCGAGCTGGGTGACACGAGGCTCGTGTCGGCTGGCTGGCTGCGGGCGCACGGATACTCGAACAGCCTGGTCGCGCGCTATGTGAGCAGTGGCTGGCTGGTGTCGCCGGCCCGCGGTGTCTATCTGCGCAGGAGTGGCCGGTTGGAATGGGCGGGCGTGGTTCGCAGCCTGCAGGTCGGCGAGGCGCTGCCGCTCCACGTCGGCGGGCATTTCGCGCTCAGTCTGCTGGGGTATGAACACTATCTGCGTCTTGGCCAGGCCGGTGCGATCACCCTGTACGGGCCTGTGAAGCCACCAGCCTGGCTGGGCAAGCTGCCCATGGAGCCACGCTTCGAGCACCAGGGCAAGGGGCCGTTCGAACTCCCGACAGTCGCTATCACCCCGGACGTTTCGGACCAGACGCTGGCTGCGGCGGGATTGGCGTGGCATGCCGCCGCACCCGGTGCCGATGCAGTGGTCTGCTCTGCGCCCGAGCGGGCCATGCTCGAGGTGTGTGACGGTGTGTCGAATGCAGCGGGTGTCTACGCGGCCGATGCGCTCATGCAGGGCATGACGACGCTGCGTCCGCATCGGGTCGGCTTGATGTTGCGTCACTGCCGCAGCATCAAGGCCAAGAGGCTGTTCCTCGCCCTGGCGGATCGCCATCGACACGCCTGGCTGCCCCATGTCCCCATGGGTGGGGTCGATCTGGGGCGTGGCAAGCGCGCTCTGGTGGTGGGCGGTCGTCTGCATCCCCTGTACCAGATCACCTTGCCGGGCGACCTTGATGAACACCTGGCTTGAGCGCTGGGACCGCCGATACACCGAACGGGTGCAACTGCTCGTGGACGTCCTGCCGGCGCTTTCGCAGGAGCCACGCTTCGCGCTCAAGGGCGGAACGGCCATCAACCTGTTCGAGCATGATCTGCCGCGCCTGTCGGTCGACATCGCCTGGAGGACCAGCGCGCTGATCGGAGACTCTGGCGCACCTTTCTGGTGTACCTGACCTGCAGCCCCAAGCCAGCCTGGGAACTGTTGGCGCCGCGATTCCCTGCTGACTTCGATGCCACCTTCGAGAGCCACTTTGAAGGAATGACGACCGAGCCGATCGGCGTGGCGGCCTTGCTGAAGAACCGAGAGCGCCTCTTGTCATGGGTTGCATCCTTGTTGGATGAGCCATCTCGCGCGTTCCTGCGGTCTGTCGAGAACGAGCAGGCTGATTTCGCCTTGATCGGCATGCCGTTCGCGGCCGATCTACCTGGCGTGCGACGCAAGCTACACAACCTCTCTCAGCGAACAGCTGCCAAGCGGTCAGCAGACCGCTATCAACTCGATGCGGCGTTGGCGCACATCCATCGGGCATCGTGAAATGACTTGTGACGAAGTGGCCTCGTTCCTGCGGTAGCGATGCCCACCAGTGCCTAATCGGGCTCGAGAAGTCCGTGCGCCCCCCCAAGGCCGCATTCGTGGAAGTGGTTATGGTGGATGTCATCGGACCCGTTCAACCTGCAGCGCTTCGTAAAGGCGCAAGCCCGCGACCATGCGCAGGCGCTCGCGGAGCTGCGCGCGGGCCGAAAGCAGACGCACTGGATCTGGTACGGGCTTCCCCAGATCAGGGGCCTGGGGGCCAGCGAGATGGCTCGTCACTACGGCATCATGGGGCTCGACGAGGCCCGGGCCTACCTGGCCCACCCGCTGCTGGGCCCCAGGCTCGGCTGTTCTGATCGTCTTCTTCAGACTGCGTGCCGCCGAGCGTGCGGCCGAGGCGGTCGGTGCTCTCGACGGGTTCGTTGGGGAGTAGCGATGGCCAAGGCGGGACAACGCAAGTGCATGTCATGCGGGGAGTTTTTCCTCCCCGACCATCGCAGCGGTGATCGCCAGCGGTACTGCTGCGCCGCGCCTTGCAGGCGCGCGAGCAAGGCCGCCAGCCAGGCCGCCTGCCTGCCCGGTGATCTGGCTGCGCACGCGCGGGGGGCTGACGGAGGAGTTGTTTCCTTTCGGCGTGGTGGTGTCGTTGGGGGGCCTCGACCGCATGGAACGTTCCGGTAGCGGGGCGCCGCCCTAGGGTCCAGCTCCTCAGGGGCTGCTGTCCTCTCCGTCGCCGTCGCCGCCGCGGACGCGGGTCTGGATGGCAGCCGGCGATGAGTCGCGAATCGCTTGCGCCACGGTGAGCTTCAGGCCGAGCATGCCGAAGATGCGGTTCATCGTTTGCACGGTCCCCTCGCTGCGTTCCTGTTCGATGTCCTGCATCGTCCTGTAGGACACGCCCGAGAGCTTGGCCATCTCCGCCGTGGTGAGCCGCATCGTCTTCTTCAGGTGGCGCACGGCCTGCGCGAGCGACCACTCGGGGTGGGCCAAAACGTCGTCAACCGCCTGCTTGCGCAGCAGCAGCTGTTCCGGGACCGACAGCGTGTTGAATCGCTTGTCCATGGTCGTCAGGCCAGGGTCGCCAGTTCATCGGCCCTGGCCAGAAGGTGCGGCCGAATGTGATTCAGCACGTCGGGCTCCACGCCCAAGGCGTTGCCGTCAGCGACTACCTGCCTGAGCGCTGGCTCCATCGCCTTCAACCCGGCAACGAGGGCCTCGCGGGCTATCGTGGGTTTGCGCTTCTTCTTGGCACCCGGCTTCGTTTGCAGCACCTGGGCTGCCAGTTCGCACACGCGGTCCACCACCCGCGCCCAGTCGGGCTGTCCATTGTCGTTGCCCTCCCAGCGGATTCGGCGCGCGATGCCGTCGGGATGGAGATACATGGGCACGAAGTCGTACAGCGGCGTCAGTGCGATGCGGCCATGAAAGTCACGCTGCACGGCGGTGTTGCGCGCGTGGTTGTCCTTGTTCAGCAAGGCCAGGTTGGCGATGTCGCGTTTGATGTACTCCAAGACGTCAGACTGCGGGTCCGAGCTATGCCGGATGAGGGCCTCGCACACCTGGTCGTGACTCGGCACCGATTCGAAGCCGGGCATGCCAGTCAGGGTGGCGATGCTCTCCTGGGCGAGCCTGGTCACCGCGCCACCCTGAGCGACCCGGTCGAATCTGGGGATGAAGAGGGCGCGTTGGCGAAGGATCAACGGCGCGTGCACCCTGAGGCCCAGGAGCCGGGCGATGTCCATGTACGGGGCTTCGTGCCGCAGGATGCTGGCCAGCTGCGGGTCGGTGCCTCGGCCGAACTTGACGATGTAGTGCTGCACGGCGCGTTCGTCGGGCAGCGTGTGGTCCAGGTAGAGCAGCCCATCGTCGGCGCGTGTCAGAAGAATCTTGGGCCACTCGCCTTGCACGCCGGAAGAGCCCGCCACGAAGAGCCCGTGCGAGGCCAGGTACTCCGCGAACTTGTCACCTCGCTGAGCCACCTCGTCGTCCGTGAACCCCCGCAGCGAGCCGGCGTTGGCCGCCAGCGAGTCCGCCGCCTCCTTGACGCGCAGGTTGCCGATGGGATTGCCCGCGCCTGCGAGCAACAGTTTCCAATCGGCTGCGACACCCGCCGCGGCAGGCGCTCCGATTCGGCGAAGCAACTCCTGCCGGCCATAACCTTGCGGGAGCATGTCGATGAGGTGCACGGGCCAGTGCTCCTCCTGGTAAGGCTCCAGGCCGACAGGCCAGCGTGCGCACATGGCATGTGCGTCGGTCGCGCCTGCGTGCACGAACGCCCATTCAACGGCGTAGCCGGAGTACGTCTTGGCCTTCCAGCCGTCGGCTTCCGACCCGAGCAGGCTCACGCTCGCCGCGGCATGCCAAGCGCCAGCGGCGTAAAGCTCCAAGGTACAGGTATCAGGCATTTGCACAGAATTATAGTGAACATGAGGGGTTTTGTGTCCTCAGTTTGTATAGTTTTATGTGTATATGAGCGCGGCGGGACCTGGCCGGGCAACGCAAATCAAGCGGCCCGCCAGCGCTGAGAGAGGAGGGCATGTGCAAGGACTAGGGCGTCTGCTGTGTGCAGCATCAGGTCAAGCCTGCGAGCCTGAATCCTCCGCACTGCCGAGCAGCATGCCAAGGCGCTCTCCAAGAGCATCGAACGCCCGCGCCTGGGCGTCTTCGCGGCGGTCACGGATGTAGACCTTGGCCATGCGGTCCTGCTGCATGTGGTTGAGGCACTCGTTGATGACGTCCGTGCCGAAGCCAAGCCTGGCCATGATGGTGGCGGCCGTTCGGCGCAGGTCGTGGGCCGTCCACTTGCCGCCGGGCAGGGCAAGCGTGGTGGTGGCCTTCGTGCGGTTCTTCAGGCGCTGCTCCGTCCCTCTCTGTCGGTCGGCGAGTTGCTTGCCGAAGGATTTGACGCAGACCGGGTTGCGGGCATCGGTGGCCGGGAATACCCACGGGCTCATCGCACCATCATCGTCCCCCGGCAGCGTCTCTCGCATTTCGGCGAGTGTCCGCAGTCGGCCCAGCGCGAAGTCGCTGAGGTGGACCGTGTGGTCGCGTTGGTTCTTGGTCTGCGGCAGGTACCACTGCCGGCTGCCAAGGTCGACGACACCCAGCTTCACGCCCGCGGCCTCGGCTTGCTTGGAGAGGTCATCCAGCCGAGCAGTGCGTTTGCGGGCATCGGTGGGCAGGTCGTCGCCCCAGACGGCGCCCATCAGTTCGCCCACCCGCACTGCCGTCGCCAGGATCAGCCAGATGGCCGTTTCAGCCCTGAGGTGCAGCTTGGCTGAAGGCAGTTGCGTCGCCAGCTTCTTGATCTCGTCCTCGGAAAGCGCTCGCTCGCGCTCGACAGCGGGGCCTCCAACCTTGCCCTTCTTGACGGTGGCGAGCGGGTTCGCGACGATGAGCTCGCGCTCCAGCGCGAAGTCCAGCATCTGCTTCAGGTCGGCCAGCAGTACGTTGGCCGTGCGCAGCTTGCCGGCGGAGACCTGCGCGTCCAGCACGCTGAGCAGTTCGGTCTTGCGCAGGTTCTCCAGTGCGATCTCGCCGATCGTCGGAAAGACGTGCCGCCCGAACTGCTCGAAGACGTACTGACCGCCATCCTTGCGTCCGGTCCGCTTTCCGTCAGCGCGCAGCCGGGGCTGGAGTTCGGTTTCGCGCCAGCGGTCGAAGAGTTGACGGACGGTAAGGCGACGTGCCGCGTCCAGCCGGGCGGCTTCCTCTTCCTGCTTCCTCTGTTCGATCAGCCGGCGCCGCTCGGCCCTGGGGTCCAGCCCCTGGCTGCGCAGATTCCACAGGCGCTCTGCTTCGTCACGCGCGTTGGCGAGCGACTTGTGCGGGTAGCCGCCTTGAGGGTCGTCTGGGAACATGCGGTGCCACTGCGTGGCGCCTGTCGCCGGATCCGTAGTCCTGAGATACCAGTAGGCACCCCCTTCGCGGCGTCGAAGATAGAGCCCACCGCCGTCGTGCAATTCCTTGGTGGTGGCCGGTCCTTCGGCATACCGCTTGACTGCGAGTGCAGTGAGCAGCTTGGTACGGGCAGTCCTTGGCACGTGTCTCCCTATGGGCCGACCTGGCTGAGCCGGCGACAGAATGGGCGACAGAATTATGGCGGACAGTGTCGGTTCTTGCTAGCTCTCTCTGGACGATGAAAAAATGCAAGTCATTGTTTTATATATGAAAACTCCGAATTCTTAAACACTGATGGATGCCGATGGAACCATGAATTAATGAATGGGGTGCAAGGGGTAGCGAGTTCGAATCCCGCCACCCCGACCAAAGACAGCGGAAGCCCGGTACCGAAAGGTGCCGGGCTTTTTGCATTCAGGGGCCCCTTTCCGCCCTGACCGTACCCCCGTAGCGTCTCACATCTTGCGCGGTCGGCCTCGGTGTTGGCACCGACCGAAAACTGAACCACTGGGGGTGCGGCAGAAAACTTGGATCGGCGCCGACAGCCGGGGTACTGCTGTAGCGCCAGCACCCCGGCCGTGCGGGGGGGGGGGTCTGGTGCGCTGGGTCGAACTGCGCCAGCGGTGCTCAGCGGGCCCTGGGCCGCGTGCGATGGACGGACAGGGCCCGCCCGGCCTTGCGCCAGAGCCTGCCCGCCTTGGCGCCGAGGTCATGCACGAATGGGCGCAGGTCGTCTGTGGCGAAGAGCTGATACACCTTCGGGCCCGCCAGCGAGCGGATCCATTGCCAGGTCGAGATGTCGCCGTGGCGCCGGTAGTCGAGGAAGGCCAGGAAGTCGTTTTCCAGAAACAGGTACTTCACGCCCACGCGCTGGACGGGCGGCAGTGCGGCCGGCCGCCCGATCGCGTCCAGGTAGGCCACGTAGGGCAGGTTCACGCCGCAGGCGGCCGCGAGCTGGTTCCAGGAACTGCTGCGAGGGTTGATCTCCAACAGCTTGAAGCTCCCGTCACGGTCATCTCGCTTGAACTGCAGCAGTGCCAGGCCCGTGTAGCCGACACGGCGCAGCATCGACAGCCCGGTCTCGATGATCTCGGGGACCACGACGCTCTCCACGAAGCAGCCGATACCGGCATAGGTCGGGTAGGTGCGCAACTTGCGTCCGGTGAACCAGGCCAGCGGTTGCGATGTCCGGTCCATGTACACGTGCAGGGAATAGAGCCGGTCGTCGCGACCCGGTACGTAGTCCTGGATGACGAGCTTCGGGTCGATGGCGGCAATCCGCCCGTACCAGTCCTGCAGTTCGGCCGGCGTGTCCAGCGTGAGCGCCTTCTTGTTCCGGAGCTCGGTGGCCAGCGGTTCACGGCTCCAACTCGGCGGGAACGAGGGCTTGAGGATGAGCGGAAACCGCGCCGAACGCCCGATTTGGCGGACCTCCTCGGCGTTGGCCGGGCTCCAGGTTTCCGGGATGGGAAATCCGTGCTCGGTCGCGAAACCGAAGAAACGGGATTTGTCCAGGCAAGGTTCGACGATCGAGGGTGGCGGGTTGACCAGGCCGAAGCGCCGGCTGAGCCTCTCGCGGTAGCGCGTCACGAAGTCGAGATCGGGGTCGGCGGTGGGAAAGAGCACCGGGCGGCCCGCTCCCTTGCGGCTGTCGGCGATGGACTCCAGCACCCTCAACACGGCCGGCCCGTCCGAGAAGCTGGGTATGCGGTGGTGCTCGACCACGTAGCGGGACAAGGCCGATGCCGCCCCGTCGCCCTCGCTGACCAGCACCACCCTCACCCCGCAGCGGCCGAGCGCGCGCACGACGCCGAGATCACCCTGGGAGCCGCCCAGGCACGACAGCACCACGGCGTCAGGGCCCGAGGGGGCATGAACGTCTCCTCGGGACGGCCCGTCGAAGTCGCTGACGGGCGCGACACCCTGCACGGGCGCCCCATCGGCGGCGGCGCTGGCCGTGCCGGCGCCCGGCGTCACTCCCTCGAGGCCGTGAGCACGGCGCCGAACCGTCTCGAGCCGTTCGCGTCGAGGGTTCAACATGCCTGCGGATTCCAAGAGTTCCTCCACTGCGCCATCAGCCGCCGACGCGCCAGGGACAGTGCCTTGGCCGCCCGCGCCGCTGCTCGCGACAGGCGCCCGAAGGCGATCGACCCTGAGTGCAGCGGCACGCGGTCGGGCCAGAGCTCCTCGATGAACGAACCTGGTTCCGAGCCGCTGTCGATGAACCCGAAGTGGTCGACGGCCTGCTCCAAGGCCTTCAGAAAGCCCAGCTCGTTCAACAAGCCGGGGCTGTATTTCGAGTAGCGTGGGTCGAAGCAGACCTTGAAGGCGAAGCCGTCGCCGCCCGAGCGCAGGTTGCAGGTCGAGGCGATGACCTGATCGTCCAGTCTCAACTCGGTGAAATAGATATCGCCGTCTGCGCGAAATGCGCGCGTCATCTGCTGAAAGAACGTCGCCTGACGGGGGTCCGAGCGCAGGGACGAGCCCCGGGCGCCCTTCCAGCCCGCGTGCTCGAGCGCGATGAAGGTCTCGATCGTGCGGTCTTCCACCGCCTCACCACGCAGGTAGTGCCAGGAGGCCCGACCCCGTTCAGACAACTTGCGCCACTGCCGCTCGTGATTGCGCAGCCTCGAGGCTGGTATGTGCTGGCGCCATCGGTTCGTCCCGCCCTCCGAGGGCACGATGCAGGCGCGCTCGCCCCAGACCTCCTCATGCCAGGACGCGCCGCGCTCGGCCACCACGGCGTCCAGCAACTTGGCGGTGGCACCGGCGGCGTTCATCTGGTCCAGCCGCACACCGGCGGTGCGTCGGGCCAGGGCGTCCAGCAGCGCATGCAGTGCCGGGTGCGCGGCTTCCGCGTCCAGCAGCAGCCCCCCCAGAAAGGAATGCGGCGATGTGTAGAGCTGCACGTGCGGGAAGGGAAACAGTGGCCGCGGCGCGCGCGCCTGAAACAAGCCCAGTCCGCGCAGCGTGCCGGCAGCCGTTGCGCCGTCATGCACGCTCACCGCCCAGACCGGTGGCGACGCCGGCAGCAAAGCCAGGGACGGCAGGACGAAACGGGCCGACAGATAGGCATTGGGCTCCAGCGCCCGCGACTCGAGGGCCTGCCACTGCGTGCGGAGCCCGACCAGCGCGTCGAGACGGTCGTGAATCTCGGTCCTCACGATGACTGCCCGCGGAGTGCCAGCATCGACGGGTCGATGGTTGCCGAGCCCCGCATCAGCACACGCGCGGTGCGGCGGACCTCGCAGGCGGTCAGGCGCTCGCCTTCCCGGTGCAGGGTCACGGGCAGGACGCCCGTCGGATGGCTGATGCGCAGCACCCAGGAGGGCCCCGTGGCCCGTGTCAGCGCGTGGACGACGCTGCCCGGTACCGACGCGGCAGCGGCCAGGCAGATGCCGCCCGACACTGCGCAGGCCTTGTGCACCCTGGCCGGGTTGAGGATCCGCACCGACACCATGCCCTCGCCCTCGGCCGCATGACCGTCCCCGGGCTGCCCCGCTACCGAGACCATCGCCACCTTGAGCCGCCGGGGCGCCCACTGCGTCCCCAGCGTGGCGTTGATCCGGGACATCACCGCGACGCGCAGCGACTCGACGCGCTCACGCAGTCGGTGGTCGGCGTCGAGCGCGGCCGGCGCCTCGTCACCCCGGCAATCCAGGTCTTCGGCAGGGACGAAGGCATAGAGCGTGCCGGCGTCGGCCACGGACGCGGTCATGACCGCGCCGTCGACTGTGAACCGGGACAAGGCCTGTCCCAGCGGCAGCAAGCGGCCCGTGACGGCACCGGCCGGGTCTTCGAAGCGCAGGCCGATCTCGGCCGCACTGCCGGCCGGCTGCGCAAGGTCGGCCCAGACTTGTCCATCCAGCCGCCGCGCGACGATGAACTTGCCATTGCTGCGGCAGTGGATGCGAACGTCGGCCCGCTGGGCCCGGGCGGGCAGCATCCCCGCCCCCGCGGCGAAGAGCGAAACGCCCGACGCCAGGTTCCCGCACATGATCCCGCGGTTGACCACCTCAGAGCCTACGCCCACCTCGATCGACTCGTACTCGAGATCGGCGCCCGCCACCTGCCCGGGGGCGATGATCGCGACCTTGCTGGTCAGCGGATCGCCCCCGCCCAGGCCGTCGACCTGGCGCGGGTCGGGGCTTCCCATGACCGACAACAGCAGCCGGTCCCGCTCCCTGGTGTCGGCCGGGAGGTCCCGCTCGTCGAAAAAGACCCCCTTGCTGGAGCCGCCGCGGATGATGCTGCAGGCGATCGTGTTCATGCGAGTGGCTGCGTGGCCGACCGACGGACAACCCACAGGCTGATGTCAGTGACCCGCCGCGCCAATGGCCACAGGCGCGTGCGCGACGCGAAGCGCCCCAGCCAATCGCTCAGGCGCACGGCTGCGGCGTCTGCCAGCACAGGCGCGCCGGCCAGCCGCGGCGGGCCGAAGCCGATGCCGATCTCGCGCTCCACGGCCAGGCCCACCCGGTCGAGCTGGCGACGCACCTCGGCGCGTTCCAGCAAGCGACCCGGGCTGAACGGCTGTGGCGCGCGCTGGCGCCCGAGCACCTGCCTTGCGGTGCGAGTCGCCAGCCACCACGGATCCGACCACACTGGCCGGGCTGCGTTCCTGCAGGTGACGATTGCCATCCCATCCGGTCGCAACAGGCGGCGAATCTCTGCCAGGACCGGCGCATAGTCCTCGACATAGCTGATGACGCCCAGACACAGCACCGCGTCGTAGCTGCCGTCGGGGAATGGGGCCGCCCGGCAATCACCCTGATGCAGGTCATCGTCGGGCAGCCCCGCTGCCGCCAGTCGCGCGCGCGCTTGCGCCAGCATGTCCGGCGCGGCGTCGAGCCCGGAACACCGCCACCCCGCGGCCCGCAATTCGGCCAGCACCGGTCCGGCCCCGCAGCCCATGTCCAGGACACGCCCATTCCGGGGCACCCGCTGCGCCAGCAAGGCCAGGACGCGGTCGCGGCGCTGACGGAAGAAATGCGCCTCGGGCGAGGGCGTCGCGCCGGCATAGAGCTCGCTCCACCACCGCGCATGCGCTCCGGAGAAGATGGAAGTCACCGAATCGAGGTCCTGACCTGCAGCCCCCCGTGCCGGTGTGCCATCCATCGGACCCCCCGGCGATGTCTGCTGATTCATCTGGCCTGACGCGTTGGAGCGGGCGCACCCCCCTGGCGTACCCTGAAGCAAAGCTTCGCTCGCGCAGCCGGGGTGGTGGGTGCGCAAAGTCACGGGCTGCAACAGTCGAATGAGCGCCATCGAACACGAATCGGGCAGACGCTGATGAAGGTCGAGTCCGTCGCGACAACGCACCAGGCCGCCCCACGTCTTCCCGGCCCCCGCATGGGGCTCGGCGCGGTCTGGCGCCGCGGGCGGCCTTTACGCCGACGTTCGCGTAGGGCACCAGATGGGCGCCGGCCTGAGTCTGGATCTTGCAGCGCATTTGCGCTACATTTGCCGCGACCATGAAAACCGCCGCCATCCCTTCCGTCCGCGTGGAACCGGAGTTCCGTGCGTTGGTCGAGGCCGTGCTGGCCGATGGCGAGACCCTGTCCGAGTTTGTCGAAGCGTCTGTCCGTGCGGCTGTCGAGCGGCGTCGTGTGGAGGTCGAGTTCGTCGCGCGAGGCCTGCGCTCCCGTGACGACGCCCGGCGCACGGGCGACTATGTGGATGCCGACCTCGTGCTGGACGGGCTGCAACGCAAGCTCGATGCCGCGCGGGCCCGTCTGGCGACCCCAGGCAAGTGACGTTCAAGGTCCGGCTGACGCGCGACGCGGAGGCGGATCTCGACCGACTTTTCGACTTCCTCGTCGATCGTCAGCTGGCCCGCGACAGCGGTGACCTGCACTTGCCGGAGCGCGCCCTCTCCGCATTGCGCGCGGGCATCGCCACGCTGAAGTCGTCGCCCTTCACCTGCCGCAAGGCCGGCAACAGCCCCTTTCTCAGGGAGTTGATCATTCCCTTCGGACGATCGGGCTACGTCGCGCTGTTCGAAATCGAAGACGCATCGACCGTCGTCGTCCTCGCTTTGCGCCACCAGCTCGAGGACGATTACCACTGACGACCCGCATCGGCACGTCCACATCGGCACGCGCCAGGATGATCTGGTGCTGCCGCATCTGTCGCGCTGCGGCGAGACGACGCGCCGCAGATGCGCCGAGTCCGTCGACCCGCTGGCCCGGCGGACACCCGCTTCCAGCGCGGCCCGCTGCGCCACAGCGCCATTTACCGCCGTGCCGGGCAGGTGCTGACGATCACGCGCGAGTTTCGCCATCGATCGGCCCAGCCACACGTGCCATGCCGGTGGCGACGCGGACTGGACTGCCTTCCTGCGCGTGATGCAGCGGGACCTGCGGGGCCAGGTGTTCCTGCGGTAGACGCCGGCGCGCTGGGGCGCCCTGCGGCAGCGTGATCTCCAGTTGCACCGCCGTGCTGCCACCCCTCAGGCGCTGAGCAGCGCGTCCAGGTGCCCGAGAAGGCTGTGACTCCGTCCAGATCACCTGGCGAGCCACCCGCACCGCAGACTCTGCTCGAACGTCGGCACGCACCGCAAACCCAAGCCCGGGCCAGCGCTGCGGCACTCGTTCTTTCACAGACGGACGGAGCCCATCGAGTGACCGCGCAGATCGGCGAGCGCCTGCGCCACCAGGGCGAGGACATGACCATGGCCACCGAGCCGCTGAAGACCTACTTTGCCTTGGGCGACGAGCTGCCGTTCTTCGGCTTCGTGTGTACCGCGCTGTGGCGCTGCTACGTCGGCCGCTGGTAGATCGTGGACGACCGGCTGTACCTCGTGGGGATGAATGCCGCGGCCTTCCGGGACGAGCCGGTGCCCCTGGAGCGCCTGTTCCCCGGCGACGGTGACCGGGTCTTCGCGCACTGGTGCAGCGGCACGCTGCGGGTGCCGCAGGGCCGGCAGCTGGCCTACGTGTACATGGGCTACGACAGCACCTACGAGCGTGAACTGATGCTGCAGGCCGAGCGCGGCGTGCTGTGCGGCAGCTGGGTGCGGCGCAATGCCTTGCCGCCCGGGGCCCAGCCATGAGCTTTTTCCACCTGGTCTACGGGCAGCCTCTGACCCGCCCTGCCGCTCGGATTGGTGTGCGTGCGGCCGTGATCAGCGCGGCCGGTTGTTAGAACGTTCAGATCGCCTGGTGCGCTGGCCCGGCAGGCTGCACATCGAATCCGGTCAATCGGAACCGGCATCGGCCTATGCTGCGCCGATCTCCCAGACCGCCGTCCCGGTCTGCCTCACCAGGCGCACGCGTGCCCTCGGAGGGAGCGATCCCCCGAACAGCGTGCGCAGTTCGTCGGTCAGCAGATTCGGCTCGTCACGCGCCTCGACGGGCTGGGCCTTCAGCACGTTGAGGGCGACGCTCACGAAGTTTCCATACAGGTGGCGGCCGTTGATGGCGACCAGATGCCATCCGTTGGGCAAGCCCTGTCGGTGATGGCCGAACATGATGCACACCTTGCGGGAGCCGGCCGCAGCCCCGGGGATGGCGGTGGCACTCCCGGCGGGGATCACCGGAAACACCAGGCTGCCGGGCCCCGGGCGCTGCTAATAGGCAGCGAGCCGCGCCGAGGCCCGGTCGAGGACTGCGCGGGCAAAACGCCGCTCCAGGGCCGGCTCGGCAGGGCGGGGGCCGATGTAGCGGAAGGTCGCGGTCGCCTCCTGCCACGCGAAGAAGACGGATGGCCTGCCCGTGTTGCGCCCCACCCATGCGGCGATGGGGTTCTTCTCGATGTACCGCAACCAGGTCCGGTCGTCCACCGCCGTGACCTGCTCGACCTCCGTGCCGGCGACGTCGTCCCGGTGCCTTTCCTCGCTGAAGCATGCGCGGAAGGCGCGGACCAGGTCGGCGCCGTGGATGGAGGCTCGAAACGACGGCCCGTCGCACATCGCCTCGAGCACCACCATCTTGAACGACTTGGTCATGACGGTCGTCTCGATCTCGAGCAGGAAGTCACCGGCGGCGGCCTCCAGGGCCCGGTCCTCGTCGCTGGCCAGGCCGGCCGCCTGCAGCACGCGGTGCCAGCGGTCCACCCCCAGCGCGCGACAGGCGGTGCGCAGGGAGTACCGCCCGAGCGCCTGCCACTGCGTCAGTGTGGGCGGCCGCCCCAGCCTGTCGGCGACTTCCTGCAGGTCGTCCAGAATCAGCTGGCGCAGCGGGCTGGCGCGCTGCAGCGATTCGCGCAAGGCCGACAGCGCCACCGGCTCGAGCCTCACCTCCACGCCATGCGGCACCCCGTCGGGGCGGATCCCGTCGACCTGCCATCGCGTCAAGGCCTTCAGCGCGCGGCCCGGGTCCTGGTCCTGGGTCAGGTCCTGTCCCACCAGCAGCGGCAGCTTCAGGTGGGCCTGGCGGTAGTTGCCGATGAAGTCCAGCACCCTGAGATGGGCCTTGCCCTCGTGCAGCCTCAGGCCGCGCCCGAGCTGCTGCAGGTAAATCGTCATCGACTCCGTCGGCCGCAGGAACATCACCAGGTCCACGGCCGGGATGTCCACGCCTTCGTTGAACAGATCGACCGTGAACAGGACGGCCAGTCGGCCTTGCGCGAGCTGCCGGACGGCCTCCACCCGGTCCATCGAACTCGCCCCGGAATGCACCGCCGCCGCCGCGACGCCGGCCGCGGCAAAGCAAGCCGCCATGAAGTCCGCGTGGTCGATGGACACGCAGAAGCCCAGGGCCGCGCGGCCCGCATGCGCTCGGTAGTGGCGCATCACCAGGTCTGCGCGTTCTTCGGTGTTGAAGCGCAGCGTCAGACGTGTCGTGTCGTAGGTCTTGCGCGCGGTCAGCAGGTCGTCGGTGTAGGCCACGACGTCGGCGATGCCGTGGTAGCGGAAGGGGACCAGCCAGCCGAAGGCGATGGCTTCCAGCAGGCCCACCTGGTAGGCGAGGTTGCCGTTGCACAGGGACAGCAGGTCGCGCTGGTCGGCGCGAAAGGGCGTGGCCGTCAGGCCCAGCAGGAAGCGCGGCGACAGGGCCTGCAGCACCCGCTGGTAGGTGTCGGCGGCGGCGTGGTGGAACTCGTCGACGACGACGTGGTCGAACCGCGCGAGCTCGGGGCGGGCCAGATGCTCGGGCCGGGACAGGGTCTGGATGGAGGCGAAGACGACGTCCCGGTCCAGCTCGGCGCGCCCGTCGGCCAGCCAGCCCCGCGTGCGCGCCGGGTACACGCGCTCGAAGGCGTCCTCGGCCTGGCGCAGCAATTCCTCCCGGTGGGCGATGAACAGCACGCGCTCGGCGGCGCGTGCATCGAACGCGGCGAGGAAGGTCTTGCCCAGTCCCGTGGCCGCGACGACCAGCGCCCGGGTTTCGCCGTCCTGCCGCAGGCGCTCCAGTTCCCTGAGCGCCAGCTTCTGCACCTCGCGTGGCTCGAGCAGCTCCACCTGGTAGATCGGTCGGGGCTCCTCGAAGACCAGCGCACCGCCCTGGACGATGCGGCGCTGCGCGTAGTCGCGGATCCAGCCCGGGGACAGGGCTTGCGATTCGTCGGCGTCGAAGAGTTCCTCGAAGCGTGTGGTCAGCTCGTGCATCGGCTCACCGGCATCGACGTCGAGCACGGTCCAGGTCCACTCCACCCCTTCGGTGAGGCCCATCCGGCTGAGGTTGGCCGACCCGATGAAGGCGCGCCCGCTGCCGTCGCCGCGTTCGAAGAGGTAGGCCTTGGGGTGGAAGCTGCGCCGCCTGTGGCTGTAGACCTTGGCCTCCAGGTCGCGCCAGCGGCTGAGTCGCTCCAGCGCCTCGGGCTCGGTCACGCCGAGGTAGTCCGTGGTCAGCAGCTTCAGGTCTGCGCCCCGCAGCAGCGCGGCCAGCGCCGGCCCCTCGATCAGGTCCAGCCCGCTGTTCATCACGAAGGCGACGGCGATGCGCGCGACGGCGCAGGCTTCGAACTCCTGCTTCAGGGCATCCAGCAGCGACCTGCCGCCGCCGACGTGCAACCTGCCGGGCGCGGGTGGCGCGTCCTGCAGCACCAGGCGGCTGTCGAAGCCGCCTCGCTGCGCGCGCTTCTCCTCGGCCCGCCGGTCGACGTCCTGCCGGCTCAGCCCATGACGCGCCGCGATGGCGTCGATCACGGTCTGCAGGTCGGCGAGTTCGTCGAGCACCTCGCCCGGGCGGCCGACGCGGATGGCATCGAGCACCTCGTGCGTTTCCTCGACCAACTTCAGCCCGAGCAGGCGCGCCATCTCCGCCGGTTCGGCGGTGCGCAGCGCGAGGCGGCGGCCCTGTGCGGCCGCCAGGTCCGGGATACGGTCCCGGATCAGCTTCTCACGGCTGCGCGGCGTCACGCCGAACCGTCCAATAGTCGGCCTTGTCGGGGAACAGCCAGCGCACGCCGCCGCGCGGGTCGGCCTGATCGCCCCGGTAGCGCGGGATCAGGTGGATGTGCAGGTGCGGCACCGTCTGGCCCGCGGCCGGCCCGTCGTTGATGCCGACGTTGTACCCATCGGGACGGCAGGAGGGCTCCAGGTCGGCCCGTGCCTGGTCAAGCAGGGCCAGCAGGTCGACGCGCTCGGCAGGGGTCAGGTCGAAGAGGCTGCCGACGTGCCGCCGCGAGATGATCAGCGTGTGCCCCGGCGAGACGGGATAGGCGTCGCGGATGACGATGCCGGAGGCGTTGGCGGCGACGACACGGTCGTCAGGCAGGCTGCAGAAGGGGCATCGATCCACACCGGTCATGAGGCCGGATCCTAGCCGGACTCGCACGTTCCGGACTCGCACGTTCCCGATGCACGTTCGGCCCCGCACCTGGACGCAAGAAGCCCAGCCGCGCCTTACCATCCGCCATGGCCCGCTTGCATCCCAGCCTGCCGCCCCGTGACGTGACCGCGATCACCGCGGGTGCGCGCGCCGAGCTGGACGTGCTGCAGCGCCTCGAGGAAGACCTGCCCGCGGCCTACTCCCTTTTCCACAGCGTGGACTACGCCGACGTCCGCGGCGTGGCCGTGCACCACGGCGAACTGGACATCGTCATCGTCAACCAGGCGGGTGACGTGATGCAGCTCGAGGTCAAGTCCGGGCCCGTGACGTTCAGCGAGCGCGGCATCCACAAGACCTACGGAGCCGCCCAGCCGAGGGTCAAGGATGTGTCGGCGCAGCTGGGGTCGCAGTACGGGGCCATGCGCTCCCGCCTCAGCGCGGCGGGCCTGCCGGTTCGCCTTTCCCAGCTCCTCGTGTTGACGGACGCCCGCGCGATCGGGCAGACCGTGCGCTGGCCGCGCGAGCGCATCGTCGACAGCACCGAGCTGGCGGACCTGCCCGCCCGTGTGCAAGGCGAACTCGGGCCGGGCCTGCCGGACACCGACCGCCATCGCGCCGTGCTCGACTTCTTCAGCAACGTCTTCAAGGTTCAGCCCGACGTCTCCGCCCTGGCCGGCCGCCTGCTCGAGGCGAGCTCGCGCCTGTCCTCGGGCCTGGCCACCTGGGTGCCGCGCATGCAGGTGCCTGGCGGCGTCGTGCGGGTGGTCGGCACGGCCGGTTCGGGCAAGACGCAGCTCGCGCTGCGGCTGCTGCGTGAGGCGGCCGGGCGCCGGCAACGCGCCGCCTACTTCTGCTTCAACCGGGCGCTGGCCGATCACATGGCGCGGGTGGTGCCCGTGCAGTGCGAGGCCGAGACCTTTCACCAGCACGCTGATCATCTGTGCCGCCGCGCGGGACTGGCTCTGGACTACGCGGCCGAGGGTGTCTTCGACACCATGGCCGAGCAGGCCGGCAGGATCCTGGCCGGCAGGGAGCCGGACCTGGACCTGCTCGTCATCGACGAGATGCAGGACATGCAGCCGGCCTGGGTGCAGGTGCTCGCGCAGCGGCTTCGCCCGCAGGGGCGCATGTTCCTGCTGGAGGACCCGAGCCAGCGGCTCTACGGCAACCGCGAGCCCTTCTCGGTGGCGGGCGAGGTGGTCATCACCTCGAGCGAGAACTTTCGCTCGCCGCGGTCCATCGTGCAGTTGTGCAACCTGCTCGGCCTCACGCCCGAGCCGGTGGAAGCCCTGGGCCCTCACGAGGGCGAGGTGCCCGACCCGATCGTCTACGGCGGCGCCGGGCAGCCGCGCCTGGAGACGGCCACGCGCCAGGCCGTCCAGCGCTGCCTGGACGCCGGCCACGCCATCGAGGACATCGCGCTCGTGACGCTGCGCGGGCGCGCCTCCTCGCAGATCCTCGCCCTGCAGACGCTCGGGCCCTGGACGCTGCGCCGCTTCACGGGCGGGTACGACGAAGCCGGCTCGCCCCGCTGGAGCGAGGGGCAGTTGCTGGCCGACACCGTCTACCGCTTCAAGGGCCAGGCCGCCCACGCCGTCGTGCTCACGGAGTGCGACTTCGCGCAGTGGGACGACAAGGCCTGCCTCCTGCTCTTCGTGGGGCTCACGCGGGCGCGGATGCGGGTGGAGTGGGTGGTGTCCGAGCAGGTGGCGGAGTTGCTGCAACACCGGTTGCGGGCCTAGCAACACGTGCTACATTCCTGTCCACATTTCGAGTTGGGCTGACGCCCATGCCAACCTGCCTACCGGGCAAGGTGGACACGCCGAAGGCAGATGTGGCCCGGAAGGGCAACGAAGCGGGAAGCAAGAGCGTCGGCCCTCCCCGGAATGGTGGTGGGCTTTTTCATTTGGGGCGTTCGCCACGCGCGTGCCCCGCTGCGAGAGCCCCGGGGCGCACGGGCCCGACATCCCCGGGCGTCGCCGATTTAAGTGACAACTTGCAGGGCGACTCACCAAGTGCTGCTAAAGCGTTGGTGAGGCCTCCTGTCGTCCGGCCGATCCGCGCATCGCGGTTCATGGACGATCAGGAGTGCTCACATGTCTATTCGGTCACCTCGCCCGGTCGCCGGCGCCATCTCCGCCACCGGCAACGCGGTTCGATCGGCGGCCTCGGCCGCCACCTCGCAGGCCCGCTCGGTCGCATCCACCCCCCCGCCCGCGCGTGACCTGATCGCGCGCCTGGGCCTCGTGGGCCTGGTCTCGCTCGAGCCGGTGGTGCTCGCCTCGCTGGCCACCCGCAGCCCGCTGCTGCTGATCGGCACGCACGGCAGCGGCAAGTCGCTGCTGCTGGAGCGGCTGGCGGTGGCGCTCGGGCTGTCCTGGCGGCACTACAACGCCGCGCTCGTCAACTTCGACGATCTCGTGGGCTACCCGCTGCCCGACGAGCGGGGGCAGCTGCGCTTCGTGCAGACGCCTGCCTCGGTGTGGGGCGCGCAGTGCGTGTTCATCGACGAGATCTCGCGCGCGCGGCTGGACGTGCAGAACCGGCTCTTTCCCATCATCCACGAGAAGCGCGTGCAGGGCATCGCGCTGGAGTCGCTCGAGCACCGCTGGGCGGCGATGAACCCGCCCGGGGGTGAGGAAGCCGACGCCGACGATTCGCCCGCCTACGCCGGCAGCCAGCCGCTGGATCTGGCCCTGGCCGACCGCTTCGCGCTGCACGTGCGCGTGCCCGACTGGCGCGCCTTCGGCCAGGCCGAGCAGGAGGCGGTGATCCGCGCGGCGCAGGTGCAGCCCGACGAGGAAGCCCGGGCGCAGGCCGGCGCGCATTGGGCCGCAGCGCTGCAGGCCACCCGCGAGCGGCTGCCGATGGTGCAGGTGCAGTGGGGCGCCTCGGTGGCCCGCTATGTGCGGCTGCTGGCCGGCTTGCTGGCCGAGGGCGGCGCGCTGCTCAGCGCCCGGCGCGCCGGCATGGTGGCGGGCAACGTGATGGCCATCCACGCTGCACGCCTGGCGCTGGACGCCGCCGTCCGCATCGAGGACTCGGCCTGCATCGCCGCGCTCCACTCGATGCCTTTTGCGGCGGCGGGCGGGACACTCCAGGACGCCAAGCTCCTGGCCTGCCACCGCGAGGCCTGGCGCCAGGCGGACGCCAAGGCCGAGGACCCGATGACGCGCATCCTGGCCGAGCGCGACCCCGTGGTCCGCGTGAAGCTGGCCCTGGCCGCCACGGGGCTGCCCGATGGCGAGCTCACCACCATCGTCACCGATGCGCTGGCCTCCTGCCCGGACGGGCGGCGGCACGCGCTGGCGGAGTGGCTGTTCGGCGCCGCCTCCGGGGGTGAAGGCGGAGCGCTCTCGCGCCTGTCGGTGGTGGCGGCCGATGCCGTGGCCGAGACCGTGCGCGAGGTGCTGTGCGTGCAGGAGATCCACGAGCAGGTGCAACCCAACGGGCCGCGGCACCGCACCTGGAAGCACCTGCAGCAGCGGCTCGGGTCGATGGAGCCCGAGGCCGCCGAAAGGCAGGGCAACCTGCTCGCCGCGCTCTTCGCTGCCGGCAGGCTGCAGGCCGTGGCCGACGTGGACGTGGTGCTCGAACGCTACCAGAGCACGCGGCAGGAGCTCCTGGGGTCCATGCCCTCGGGCGTGAAGGCCGAGGTGGCGGCATGAACGGCGGCGCATGGGCGGTACACCGCCGCAGCGAGCCCGCGCCCGGCTTGCTGCACAACATCGGCGGCCCGCCGCGGGCGACGATCAGCTGGCGCGGCTTGGGCCGCGGCGCCCTCGGCACGGCCAGCGGCAGCCGCCCGGCCACGGGTGCAGGGTCTGGCGCAAGCGGGGGCACGGCGGCGGCCACTGGCCCGCGCGGCACCTGGCTGCAACTCACGATCTCCATCGGCCAGCGCGATGAGCGCTACCGGCGCGACTGGAACACGGCTGGCGCCCTGCTCGAGCTGGCCGAGCCCGGGCACGGGCTGGGAGAGGCTGCCGCGCAGGAGCGCCTCGTGGCCTTCATCGAGGAGGAGACGGCGCGCAGCCCCTGGCCGCCTTGCCTGCTGGCCGGGCGCGGCGGCTCGACCCGCGGCCAGCCCAGCGACCTGCGCGTGGAGCTCGACCACGTGGGCACCACCTTCGTGGCGCTGGCCAAGTGCACCGGCAGCCTCTGGCTGCGCGACAGGCGCCCCCATCTCGCCCCGCTGCACGCCCCCACCCTCATCGAGCCCGGCAGCATCCCCATGCGCGGCGTGCGCTGGGGCCAGGCGCTGTGGTTCCCGCAGGGCATCCCGCAGGAACTGCTTTCGCGCCTGGGCACGCCCAAGGCGCCCGGGCGCGCGGCATGAGGCCAGGCCTCGGCCACGCGACCCGCCCATCTCATCAGGAGAACGACATGACTTCGACGCCTCTTTCACCCGTCAACCCGGTCCTCGCACCCCCACCTCCGCCCGCGCTGAGCCCTTCGACGCTGCTCAGGACATGCTCGTCGAAGCGCCAGCGAGGGGCTTCGACAAGCTCAGCCCGAACGGTTTCTGGGCGAACACCACGCACCGATGCGGGGCCAGCGACCCCCTCGACCCTCAAGGACCGCCTCTTCGAGTGCCTGCCCGCCGGCCGCTATGCCCTGGCCGGCCTGCTGCGCCTCTTGGACGTGGTGGAGACCGACACGGTCCCCACGGCCGCGGTGGAGTGCCACGCGCAGCCCCGGCTGCTGGTGAACCCCGCCTTCGTGGCGCAGCACGCGGCCACGCCCGAGAAGCTCATGATGCTGGTGCTGCACGAGATCCACCACGTGCTGCTCGGCCACACGCGGCGCCTGTCGGGCCCCACGCCCACGGACAACTTCGTCTTCGACGCGGTCATCAACGCGCTGCTGTGCCGCATGTTCCCGCAGCCCGCCTACACGGCGCTGTTTCGGGACTTCTACGCCGACGATGCCTTCCCGGCCTGCCTGCTGCGCCCGCCCGAGGGCTGGGACCCGCAGGTCCGCCTCGTGCCGGTGCCCCCGGCCCTGGAGGCGCGTGGCATGGGCCCGGCGCGGCAGGTGTACCAGAGCCTCTACAGCCCCGAGGGCGCGAGCTACGCGGATGTGCGCCATGTGCTGCGCGCCTTCCTCGCCCGGCGTGAGAAGGTGCTGCAGGGCGTGCCGCTGCTCGGCAACCACGAGGGCGAGCCTGACCTTTCCAGCGCGAGCGCGGGCGCCTTCGCGCAAGGCGTGGCCGACATCGTGCGCCAGTGGCCTGCGCCGCCCGACCCGGTCAAGGGCACCTCGCTGCAGGAGCTTCTGCGCGACAGCCGCCTGCAGGTGCACCGGCCGCCCGGCGTCCGCCGCCTGCTGCGCGACCTCATCTCCCGCGTGGCCCGGGGCGGGGCCGAGCAGCGCAGCGTGCGCCGCTGGGTGCCCGCCCCCCTGGCGGTGGAGACCCCCATCCCCGTGCCGGACCGGCGTGCTGCCACCTGCCGTGCGCTCGGTCTCACGCCGCTGCTCTACCGGGGCGAGGTGCCCGCTCTGCAGAGGCTGCCCGTTCAGGAGCGCGTGCACGTGTACGTGGACGTCTCCGGCAGCATGGAGGGCATCAAGGGCCCGCTCTACGGCGCGGTGCTCGACTGCCAGGCGCTCGTGCACCCGCAGGTCCACCTGTTTTCCACGGAGGTGGCCGAGGTCACGCCCGCGCAGATGCGAGCCGGGGTCTGCCGCAGCACCGGCGGCACGGACATCCAGTGCGTCACGCGCCACATGGCGCGCCACCGGGTGCGCCGCGCCGTGGTGCTCACCGACGGCTACGTGGGTCAGGCCGGGCCCGTGGGAGCCGCGGTGCTGCGGGCCGCCCGGCTGGGCGTCGGGTACCTGGGCGAGTACCCGGACGAGCGCGCGCTGTCGCCGTATGCGGACGCCTCCGTGCGCCTGCCCATCCAGGCGTGACCGGAAAGGAGGAACCACCATGAACCCGACCGTGATCCTTCGCGCCGCCGAGTGGGTGCTGCCCGGCCACCCGGACAAGCTGGCCGATGCCGTGGCCGACGCCCTGGTGCAGGCGGCGCAGGCCCGGCAAGCCGAAGCCCTGTGCGCCATCGAGGTGGCCGTGCACCGCGATCAGATCTACCTCACCGGCCGCCTGGCCTGCGAGGGGGCCGACCGGTTGCCGCTGCGCGAACTCGTGCAGGGGGTCTACCAGTCAGCCGGCTACGGCGCGGGCTGTGGTGCGGACGACGGCCCCTGGCGGCCCTCCCCGCACGAGCTCGGCGTGGGCGGCAACCTCTGCCTCGAGCCGCTCGTGCCCGGCGAGGAGCGCATCCGCCACATCAGCGACGACCAGTCGATCGTCACCGGCTACGCGGTGGACCTGCCCGGCATCGGCTGCATCCCGCCCGAGCAGTGGCTCGCGCGGGAGGTGGCGCGGCGGCTCTTCGCGCTCGTGCGTTCGCCGCTGGCCCTGTGCCCGGACGGCAAGGTGCTGGTGGTGCTGGAGGAGGAGGTGTCGGCTGCCGGCGCGCCCGGCGCCTGGCGGCTGCACGCGGTTTCCTGCTCGCTGCTCGCGCAGGCGGGGGACGTGGCGTTGCACCGCGCCGCGGCGCAGGCCGTGCGCGAGGCGGCGTGCGAACTGGCCCGCAGGCTGCCGGGGTTCGAGGCGGGGGAAGCACGGGAAGGTAGCAAGGCTTACGAACTCGTCGTCAACGGCAGCGGCACCTTCTCCATCGGCGGCCCCGAGGGCGACAACGGTCTGTCGGGCAAGAAGCTGCTGCTGGACCACTACGGCCCGCGCGTGCCCATCGGCGGCACCGCGCTCAGCGGCAAGGACTTCTGGAAGCCCGACCGGGCCGGGACGCTGCTCGCGCGCCGCGTGGCTCTGGCCGTGGTGCGCGCCGGCGTGGCCCGCGAGGCCACCGTGCAGTGGATCGCCTTCCCCGGCGACGAAGCCCCGCGACTCGTGCGCATCACCACCGAAAAGGGCGAACTGCCCGAGGCATCGCGGTGGCTGCGGCTGCTGGACTGCCGCTTCGAGACCGCCAGCACCTGGGGCCGTGGCGTGGATCTCGTGGAGCGAGCGCGGTGGGGGTGGTTCGGGGTGGGGGAGGGGGCGGTGGCTGAGGGCGGGCTCGCGTGGGAGGCGCAGCGCCTCAAGTAGCGCGCCGCGCTCGTGTCCCAGGAAGTGGTGGCCAGGGCCTTGCTGCGGCTGAAGCGGTTGGGCCCGTTGCCGGTCTCCGAGATGTGGCAGTGGCAGACCCGCACCCGCTTGCCATGCCTGGTGATGCCCGCCACGCCGATGGCCGTGGCCGGACCCTTGTCGCGCCCCGGGTATGGGCCTGCGCGCGCAGGCCCGGCCCGACAGCGTGCGCAGTCGTAGCATGCGCGGGCCACCGGCCGCGATGCCGGTCGGCCGCCCGCCACGCACCGGACCTGCACAGAGACCGACATGAACGACATCATCTGCCCGCACTGCCACAAGGCCTTCAAGATCGACGACGCGGGCTATGCGGACATCCTGAAGCAGGTTCGCGACAGCGATTTCGACAGGCAGCTGCACGAGCGGCTCGCGCTTGCCGAGCAGGACAAGCGCAACGCCATCGAGCTGCTCAAGGCCCGGGTGGCCGGTGAGATGCAGAAGGCCGCTGCGGCGAAGGACGTCGAGATCCACGAGCTGAAGGCCCGGCTCGACGCCGGTGACATGGAGCGCCGGCTCGCCGTGGCGGAGGCGCTGGGCGCGGTCGAGAAGCAGCGCGACGCGCTGGCCAGCGAACTCGATCAGGCCCGCCACGACAAGCAGAACGCCCTGAAGCTGGCCGAGGCCAGGCTCGCCAACGAGCTGCAGCGCGCCGCCGCCGCGAAGGACACCGAGATCCTGCAGCTGAAGTCGCGCCTGGAATCTGCCGAGACGGCACGGCGTCTCGCCGTCGCCGAGGCCCTGGGCGGGGTCGAGAAGGAGCGCGACGAACTCAGGAGCAGCCTGGAGCGCGCCCAGCTGGAGCGGCGGCTCGGCGAGCAGTCGCTCAAGGAGAGGTACGAGACCCAGGTCAAGGACCGCGACGACGCCATCGAGCGGCTGCGCGACATGAAGGCGCGGCTGTCGACCAAGATGGTCGGCGAGACCCTGGAGCAGCACTGCGAGACCGAGTTCAACCGCCTGCGCGCGACGGCCTTCCCCCGGACCTACTTCGAGAAGGACAACGACGCGCGCACGGGCAGCAAGGGCGACTACATCTTCCGCGACACCGACGACGGCGGCACCGAGATCGTCTCGATCATGTTCGAGATGAAGAACGAGAGCGACCGCACGGCCACGAAGAACCGCAACGAGGACTTCCTGAAGGAGCTCGACAAGGACCGCACCGAGAAGGGCTGCGAGTACGCGGTGCTGGTCTCGCTGCTCGAGCCCGACAGCGAGCTCTACAACGGCGGCATCGTCGACGTCTCCCACCGCCACCCGAAGATGTACGTGGTGCGGCCGCAGTTCTTCATCCCCATCATCACGCTGCTGCGCAACGCTGCGACGAACGCGCTCAAGTACAAGTCCGAGCTGGCCCTGGTGAAGGCGCAGAACGTCGACGTCACCCGCTTCGAGGACGAGCTCGAGACCTTCAAGTCGGCGTTCGCGAAGAACTACGACCTGGCCTCCAGGCGCTTCCACACCGCCATCGAGGAGATCGACAAGTCGATCGACCACCTGCAGAAGACGCGCGACGCGCTCCTCGGCGCAGACCGCAACCTGCGCCTGGCCAACGACAAGGCGCAGGACGTGACGATCAAGAAGTTGACCCGCGGCAACCCGACGATGGCCGCCAAGTTCGCCGAGCTGAAGGGCAGGGAGGGCGAGGGCTGAGGCGCGCCCGGTGTCGGCCGGCGCGCCGAGCGCGCTGGCGGGCGGCCGCTCCGCGGTTCAGGCCATCGCCCGCCTGAGCCGCTCCCCCGCGGCCCGGCCGACGCTGCCCACGGCGACGGCGGAGATGCCGGCGGCGAGCAGGCGCTCGAAGGTGGCGCGCACGGCGGCGGCGCCGACGGCGTCGAGCGCGCCCAGCTGCTCGCCGACCTCGCGCACCCGGCCGAGGGAGAAGAGCTCGAGCGCGGCCTCCTCCAGGCGCTGGGTGGGCGACTCCAGCGCGCGCAGGCGCCGGACGCGCAACTGCTGGCGCGCGCGCGCCAGGTCGACGGGGTCGACGTGCCCGGCATGGCGATGCAGCAGCGTCGTCACCTCGCGCACGAAGTCCTCCAGCAGCTCCGGGGCGGTGGAGCCCTCGACGACGAACTGGCCGCAGCAGGCCAGTACGTCGGCAGCGCAGGTGGCGTGGTAGGCCAGGGGGCGCTGCTCGCGCACTCGCTGCAGCAGGGGCGAGCTCACGCCCTCGCCCAGCACGGCGGCGGCCACGGTGCCGGTCTCGTCGGCAGTGGTCAGCGCGGGCAGCGCGCCGCCGATCAGCACGTGCGCCTGGCCGCAGCCCGACAGCGCCCGGGCGCGCACGTCGCCGCGGTAGCTCGGCGTCTCCACCGCATGCGCGCGGCCTGCGGCCATGGCGCCGAACGCGGACTCCGCGGCGCGCAGGACGGCGCCGGGCTCCACGCCGCCCGCCACGCCGACCACGACATTGGCGCCGGTGTACTGGCGCTGCACGTAGTCCAGCAGGTCAGCGCGGGTCAGGCGCTCGATGTGCGAGCGGGTGCCGATCACCGGCTGCGCTGCCGAGTGCAGGCCGAAGCAGGCGTGGTCGAAGAGCCGGTACGCGGCATCCATCGGGTCGTCCTCGACCTCGGCGAACTCGTGCAGCACCACCTGGCGCTCGCGCTCGAGTTCGTCAGCCGGGAAGGTGGGGTGCAGGACGATGTCGCCGAGCATGCGCACGAACTCGCCGGCGTCCGCGGCCAGGCCGCGCATCTGGAAGGCGGTGTGGTCCTTGTCGGTGTGGGCCAGCACCTCGGCGCCCAGGCGCTCGGCGTCCAGGTTGATGTGCTGCGCGTCGCGCGTGGCCGTGCCCTTGAAGGCCATGTGCTCGATGAAGTGGCCGATGCCGGCCAGCGCGCGCGGCTCGTGCGCGCTGCCGCTGCGCACGAACACGCTGGCGCAGCAGGTGGCCAGGTGGGGCATGGGCAGCGCTACCACGCGCACGCCATTGGCCAGCGTGGCCAGTTCGAGGCGTGCGTGCGCGGGTGAGGCTGCGGCGGCAGCGGCATGGGTCATCGGGTAGGCATTCTGGTGCATCGCGGCGCGGCCCGCACCGGACCGGCCCGCGTGGGGTGGGCTACTTCACGGGGCAGGGCTGCAGCCGGTCAGGCGAGGAAGTCGGCGCGGTGGTCGTTTGCCCAGTCCTGGAAGCTCAGTGCTGGGCGCCCGAGCAGACGCGTGAGTTGCGGCGAGATCGGGCTCGGGTGCTCGACCGAGCGCCTGAGGTAGTCGAGAAGGCGTTGCGCCGCCGCGGCCGGCATCCGCGCCGACATCAGCGCCATCGCTTCGGCAGGGTCCTGTTGCTCGATGCGCAGCGGGCGCCCGGTGGCGCGCGCCAGCGCCTGCACCTGCTCGACCTGCGTCAGGGTCCGGGGCCCGGTGATCCAGTACGCCTGGCCCTCGTGGCCGGGGTGCAGCAGCGCCAGCGCGGCCAGCTCGGCGATGTCGCGCTCGTGGATGGGACATCGGGTCGCCAGCGGGTAGGGCGCGCGCACCACGTCACCTGCGCGAAGGGCCGCGGCCCATTCCAGCGCATTGGCGGCAAAGGTGTCGGGGCGCAGCAGGGTCCCGGGCAGGCCGCTGTCCCGCAGCGCCTGCTCGGCGGCGGCGTGGCGCGCGGCGATGGGGTTGGTCTCGGCGGACGCCTTCTGCGTCACGATCGACGACAGCAGCACGCCCCGCTTCGCCCCCGCCTCCCGGGCCAGGGCCGCCAGGGGGCTGACGCCGCCGACGGGCGTGAACAGGAACACCGCTTCGGCGCCCCGCAGTGCCGGCCTCAGGCTGGCCGCGTCGGTCAGGTCTGCCTGCACCGTCTCCACGCCGGACGGCAGCGGGCGGTCGGGCGCGCGACGGCACACGGCGCGCACGGGGGACCCGGCGCGCGTCAACACCTCCACCAGTGCGCGGCCGACGCGGCCTGCCGCGCCCGTGACGACGATCATCGCGCCAGCACCGTGCGCAACGCCGCCCCGACGCCGCCCGGGTCGCGGCCGCGCCAGGCGACCACGCCATCGGGACGCACCAGCACCGTGTCGCCGGGCGCAGCACCGAGGGGCGCCACGGAGCGCACCTCCCAGGCGCGCAGTTCGATGCCCAGTTCCGCGGCAGCCGCGCTTGCCGTCTGGGCGCCTCCGGGCGCGGCGCTGTAGGCGGTGAAGTGCGGGCCGAGCAGGCGACGGGTCTGCAGCGCCCCTTCGGGCCCTTCGAGTTCGGCGTACGGGATCCGCGCGCCAGGGCGCCCCGATGGGCGGGAGGGGTCCTCGAAGGACTCGTCGTCGCAGGCCGCGTCGGGGACGAAGGCGCCCTGGGTGCAGGTGTAGCCGAACATCATCGTCGCGTGGTCCATGGGCCGGCCCAGCACCTCGGCGACGTTGTCCAGGCGGCGCCGCTCGGCCAGATTGGCGGCCTGCCAGGTGCAGACGGCCTCGGCATAGGGGCGGCGCTCGGAGTCGTAGCTGTCCAGCAGGGTTGTGCCCGCCTGTCCCTTGCAGACGGCGGCCAGTTTCCAGGCCAGGTAGTAGCCGTCCTGCACGGCCGTGTTGCCGCCCTGGCCGCCGGTGGGGGGCATGACGTGGGCGGCGTCCCCGGTCAGGAACACGCGCCCGTGGCTGAAGCGGTCGGCAATGCGGTGCGCGTAGTCGTAACTCGTGCTGCCGAGGATCTCGAACTGCAGGTCGGGCAGACCGACCATCGTGCGGATGACGCGCGCGGTCTGCGCCTCGTCCCGGTCGGGGTCGGCCGACATGTTGGCCACCCACTCGTCCTTGTAGTCGGTGCTGACGAGGACGCCAGCGCCGTCGGGCAGGGCGGGGTTCTGCAGGTAGTGCACCACCATCGCGTTGTCCCCTGCGATGGCGCTGAGGTCGGCGCGGAAGCGCACGGCCGTGACCGACTTCAGGAAGCCGTAGCCGTGGGTGCCGATGCCCAGTTCGCGCACGATGCTGCCGCGGATGCCGTCGGCGGCCACGAGGTAGCGCGCGCGCAGGCGGGTGGCGGTGTCGTCCTGCATCGACTTCAGCGTGAGGTCGACGCCGTCGGCGTCCTGGGCGAAGCCCTCGCACAGGGTGTTGAAGAGGATGCGCGCGCCCAGGGCCTGCGCGCGCGCGGCCAGCGCTTCCTCGGTGCGGGCCTGGCTGGCCATTCCAGGGCGCTCGGGCGAGAAGCGCGAGAAATCCGGCCGGTGCTTGACGTGGTCGTACAGCACCCGGCCCGTCATGCTCTCGGAGACGACCGAGGTGATGGCCGGCCGGCCCGGGGGGATGGCGGCGTGGATCGCCTCGGCCACGCCGGCGGTGCGCAGGGCCTCCATCGTCACCGGGTTCTGGCCGCGCGCCTTGGGCAGCACCGAGGTGCTGCCGCGGCGCTCGACCACCAGCGCCCGGATGCCGTGCAGGCCGAGGAACATAGCGGTGGACAGTCCGGCCAGCCCGGCTCCGACGATGACGACGTCGGCTCTTTCGGTTCTCATGACGGTTCCTCGGGTTGGGTGGGGGACGCGGGCCTCACAGTTCGACGCCGCGCTCCCAGAAGACGAGCCGCGCTCGCGCCAGGACGATGAGGCGGTCGCCGGCGAAGCCCAGCGCGCCCAGCACCACGGCCACGGAGAGCACCCCGGCCGTGTCGAAATAGGACGCGGCGCGCACGATGACGTGTCCCAAGCCCTGCGAATCGCCGATGAACTCGGTCACCGTGGTCACGATCAGCATCACCGGCAGGGCCACGCGCAGGCCCGTCAGCACGAAGGGCAGGGCGGAGGGCAGGATCACGTCACGCAGCCGGTGCCAGCGACCGGCCTGGGCATTGCGCGCCAGCCACTCCATGCGCCGGGCCACGGCCCGTCCGCCGGCGTGGCACTGCACGAACAGCGGGAAGAAGCACTCGAGCGCCACCTGGGCGACACGCGATTCCCAGCCCAGCCCCAGCAGCAGGATCACCAGCGGATAGAGGGCGAGCTTGGGGATCGGGTAGCACCACGTGACCAGCGGGTGGATGGCCGCGTCCACGAGCCAGTGCCGCGCGGCGGCCAGGCCCGCGACCAGGGCTGCGGTGAAGGCGATCGCCAGGCCCAGCAGGCCATGCATCAGGGTGCTCAGCACATGGGAGCGGAACTCGGGGTCGGCCAGGTCGTCGAGGAGGTGGGCGCCGATGGCCGGCAGGTCCGGCACCATCCGGTGGTTGGCCAGCATGGCGCCGGCCTGCCACAGCGCCAGCGCCAGCGCGACACCGGCCAGCTTGAGCCAGGGCGGACGCAGCGCCTCAGGCATGGGGAACCCCGGCATGAGCCTGCCAGGCCAGCAGGCGCCGCGTGGCCCATTGCAGGGCGGCGTTGGCCAGCACGCCGCATGCGGCCACCGCCACGATGCCGGCGTACATGGCGCCGTACTCGCCCTCGCGGTAGGCGCGCATCAGTTGCGCGCCCAGGCCGTTGGAGTGGCCCAGCACCTCGGTGGCGACCATCAGCACGAAGGCCACCATCAGGCTGATGCGCAGGCCCACCAGCGCGCGCGGCAGGCTGGCCGGCAGCAGCACCTGGAAGAACACGCGCAGCTTCGAGGCGCCCGCGTTGCGCGCCACCCAGAACAGCCGCGGGTTGACGCCGAGTGCCCCGTTCAGCGCGTTCAGGTAGGCGGGGTAGAAGGCGCTGACCGAGATGATGAGGATGCGCGCTGAGTCGGTGAAGCCGAGCACGAGCGCCACCGCGGGGAAGAGCGCGATCTTGGGCACCGGGTGGGTGAAGGCCTGGTTGAGGTCGAAGAGGTCGCGAAAGGGTTTGGACGCGCCGGCCAGCAGGCCGAGCAGCACGCCGAGGCTGCCGCCGATGGCGAACCCGGCCAGGGCCCGGCGCAGGCTGTGCGCGGCAGGCACGAGCAGCCCGCCATCTGTCGTCATGACCCAGAACTCGCGCGCGATGGCCGTTGGGGCAAGGATGTAGGTGGGCAGCCAGCGCGCGGCGGCGGCACCCTCCCACAGTGCGAGCAGGCCCAGCACGAAGGCGAGCGAGACGACCCCGGGGTGGGCACGCAGGAAGTCCTCGAGCGGGCGCGTGTCGTCGCCGCCCGGGGCCGCTGCCCTCATGCCGCCCCCTTCATGACGCGCCGGCGCGCGCACCCTGCTGCCGCAGCAGCTCCCAGAACCGGGCCCGGTACTCGAGGATGCGCGGGTCGGACTTGGTCTGCGCCGTGCGCGGGCGCGGCAGCTCGATGCGGCAGTCGTCCAGCACCTGCCCCGGGGCCGCTCCCATCACGACCACGCGGTCGCCCAGGAACACGGCCTCGCCGATGTCGTGCGTGACGAAGATGACGGTCAGGCCGGAGGCCTGCCACAGGCGCGTCAGCTCCTCCTGCATGACCTCCCGTGTCTGGGCGTCCAGGGCGCCGAAAGGCTCGTCCATCAGCAGCACGCTGGGCTCCATGGCCAGGGTGCGCGCCAGCGCCGCGCGCTGCCGCATGCCGCCCGAGAGCTCGCCGGGGTAGGCCTCGGCAAAGCGCTCCAGGCCCACCCGCGCCAGCAGCGCCCGTGCCCGCTCCCGCGCCTGGGCCTTGCGGCTGCCGGCCACCTCCAGCGGCCACGCCACATTGGCCAGCACCGTGCGCCAGGGCATCAGCGTGGCCTCCTGGAAGACCATGCCTCGGTCCCGGCCAGGGCCGGTGACCCCTCGGCCGTCGACGCTGACCGTGCCCTCGCTCGGCGTCTCGAAGCCGCCGACGATGTGCAACAGCGTCGTCTTGCCGCAGCCGCTGGGGCCCAGCACGGACAGGAACTCGCCGCGCCCGACGGTCAGGGTCACGGGCCCCAGGGCGTGCACGACCTGGGCGCCCCGCCTGAAGGTCTTGCCGACGCCCTCGATCGCGATCACGCGCAGTCTCCGTCCGCGCTCAGCGTTCGAGCGCGTAGCCGTGCAGGATCAGGTCCTTGGCCGTGCGCGCCATCGCAGGCGGAAGAAAGCGCGAGGACACCATGTCCTTCAGGGTAGCGTCGAATTCAGCCGCGGACAGCGTGCCGCCGGGGCTGCGCCCGCCGTCGGGGCCCGCGTTGGCGGCGAACGGGGTCAGGTAGCGGGCTTCAACCAGCTTCGGATAGAGCGCCTGCCGGCTGGCCACCCAGGTCTGCAGGGCCTTCTGGTAGTCGGCACGCCAGGCGCAGTAGGCCTGCGGGTTCGCCTGGACGAAGCGGGCCGAGAACATGACCAGCAGGCTGGGCTGGTTCGTGCCGACCGCGTCGAAGGGGGTCATCAGCACGTTCAGGCCGCCGCCGGTCTTGGCGCGCGCGAGGAACTGGCGCGCGAGCCAGGCCACGTCGATCTGGCGGTTGCGCAAGGCCTGCTCCTGCGCCGGCGGCGGCAGCGCGACGAAGGACACCTCGCGCGGGTTCAGGCCGGCGCGCGCCATGGCGCTGCGTACCCAGTACTCGCTGATGGTGTTGGGACCGTAGTAGCCCACGCGCTTGCCCTTGAGGTCAGCCACCGATCGCACCGGGCCATCGGCCAGCGCGACGAAGGCGCCCTCGTTGTCCTCCTTGTTGACCTGCACGAGCGTGGCCACGGCGCGGGCGTCGATGCCGGCGTGCACGGCGGCCACCAGGGCCGGGAAGCTGATGGTGCCGGCGTCGAGCTGGCCAGCCTGGAAGGCGGTGACGCGGTCGGTGGCCGCGAACTCGGTGGGCTCGAGCGCGTACAGACGCCCGTTGTTGGGGAAGGCCGCCTTGTCCGCCCACATCAGGGCAAGCGGTTCCTCCCCGCTGCCCGTGGTGCCATAGCGGATGGGCACGGGCTTGGCGGGCGCGGTGGCCATCGAGACCTTGGCGCACGCGTCTGGTGCTGGGGCCTGCGCCCACGCGGGCGCCATGGCTGCGGCAGCCAGCGTTGCGACCGCGAGAGCCGACGCGCGCCCAGGTTTGTCAAGTCGCGGCAGGCCCGCTCGGGCGGTCAGCGGCCAGGGGGACAGAGACTTCATCGGCGCTCCTCTCGCGGTGGCGGGAATGCCGGCCGCCCGCTGATTTGACATGAACATTGTTTTGAATACACAACAAGACCCTCGCGTGTCGTGGGTCTTTGGCGGCGCCTTTGGGGCAGCCGCGGGGGCGGCTGCCCGGTCAGCCCCTGCCCCGACCGCTGTCGCCTTGCAGCGGCGCCGGCAGGCCCGTTCGCGGCGTTGTCGCGCCGAGCCCGCGCGAAAGCTCGGCCGCGGCGTCCTTGACGGCGGGGATGATCTCGGCGCGCACGCGCTCGTCGCTGAAGACGCTGGTCAGGGCGGTGGCGTTGAGCCCGGCGACGACGCGGCCCCGGCCGTCGACGACGGGGGCGGCGATGGAGCGGATGCCCAGGCTGAACTCCTCGTCGTTGAAGAAGCAGCCTTCCTGGCGCGCCAGCGCGAGCTTGCGCCGGAATTCCACCGGGTCGACCGTGGACTTGGGCGTCAGCGCCGGAATCGGCTCCGGGCCCAGGATCGCGTCCACCGCTGTCTCGCCCAGGTGGGCCAGCAGCACGCGCCCTATCGAGGAGGCATAGGCCGGCATGCGCGAGCCGACGTGGATGTTGATCGCGTTGGGTGAGTGCACCCGCGCCAGCGCGATGTAGACGAGGTCGCGTCCTTCCAGCAGGGCCAGGTGGGTGGAGGCGCGCACGCGCTCGCGCAGGCGTTCGAGCACGGGTTGCGCCAATTCCACCAGCGGCAGCCGGGCGAGGCTGGAGAAGCCCAGTTGCATGGCCAGTGTGGTCAAGCGGTAGGCGCGGCCCGAGGAGTCCCGGGCCAGATAGCCCAGCTTTTCCAGCGTGTGCACGAAGCGGAAGGGCTTGCTGCGGCTCCAGCCCAGCCGGGCGGCGATCTCGGTGAGCGTCAGCGAGTCCTTGTCGCCGTCGAAGGCGTGCAGCACGGCCAGACCCTGGGCCAGGGCCTCGACCCAGTAGGGGTCCCGGTCGGCGTACGGCGGGGTCTCGGCGGGATTGTCGGGGGGTGCTGGAGCGGGGGGCATGGCGGGCCGGGAAGGGGGCAGGCGCTCGCGGTCCAGGCTCCGCCAGTGCGGAGGGCGGGTGCGCGGGCCGGCGGATTATGGGATGGCGACCGTGAGCGCCTGTCGGCGCTCTTCAGCCCATCCAGGCCCCCGGCAGCCGCAGCGTGATGCGCGCGCCGCCGAGCGCGGCGCTGCGGCCGATCTCGAGTTCGCCGCCGAGCGCGTCGACGATGTCGCGCACCACCGCCAGCCCGATGCCGTGGCCTGGTGTGGCCTGGTCGGCGCGCACGCCGCGCTGCAGCACGGCCAAGCCCAGTTCGGTGGCGATGCCCGGACCGTCATCCTCGACATCCAGGATCAGCGTGCTGCCGGCGCCCGCGGCAGCCAGGCGCACGCGGCCGGCGCACCATTTGCACGCGTTGTCCAGCAGGTTGCCCAGCAGCTCGGTCTGGTCGCCCTCGTCGATGCGCACGCGCGCGCCGGCGGGGATCTCGACCGTCCAGCCCGGCGCCTTGTCGGCATGCACCTTGGCCAGCGCCGCCTGCAGGCGCTCCACCAGCGGGCGCAGGGGCAGGGGCGGCGCGAGCGCGCTGCGGCCCGCGGCGCCGGCGCGCTGCAGCTGGTGGTCGATGACGCGATCCATGCGCTGCACCTGCTCGTCGAGCAGCGCGCGCAGCGCCGGCTCGACTTGGCCGCGGCGCAGCTCGGCGCGCACCAGTGCCAGCGGCGTCTTCAGGCTGTGCGCCAGGTCGGCCAGCGCATGGCGGTACCGCGCCTGTTGCGCACGCTCGCGCGCGAGCAGCGCGTTCAGGTTGTCGGCCAGGCCTTGCAGCTCGGCCGGGTGCTCGCCCTCGAGGCGGGCGTCCTGCCCGGTCTCCAGGCGCGCCAGCGCCAGGGTGATGCGACGCAGCGGGCGCAGGCCCCAGCGCAGGGTGAGGGCCTGTGCCGCCAGCAGCAGCAGCGCCATCGCGCCCAGCCAGCCCCAGAGGGTGCGTCGGTAGTCGGCCAGTTGCTGCTCGTAGGGGGCCAGGTCCTCGAACACGGCGAAAGTGAAGCGGTGGCTGCCCGAGCCGGTGGTCCAGCTGACGCCGAACTGCTGCGCGAAGTGCGCCGCGCCGGTGCCGTCCTCCACGCGCGCGAAACGCTGCAGGCCCGGGGCCAGGGCTTCCGGGGCCGGCAGCGCCGCGGCGCCGAGGGCCGAGCGCGAGCGCCAGACGATGCGGCCCTGGGCGTCAGCCACCAGGCCCACCAGCCCGGAGCCCGGCGTCTGCAGGCGGGGCTCCGGCAGCGGGCCCTCGAGCGACAGCCTGCCGCCGTCGTCGACCTCGGCCGCGGCCAGCAGCAGGTAGACCTGGGCCTGCAGCCGCTCCTGGCGCGCGTTGCGCGCGCCGTCGCGCAGCGCCTGCTCCAGCGCCACCCCCACCAGCACGACGAAGACGGCCAGCACGATGCCGGCTGCCAGCGCCATGCGCAGGCTCAGCGAGCGGCGGTTCATGGCGGCGGGCGACCGGGGCGCGCGGTGCGCGCGCCGCAGGCGCCGGGGCGCGGGCGCGCGGGATCAGCCGGAGCCGCCATCGCCTAGCGTGAAGCGGTAGCCGCGGCCCCGCAGGGTCAGCAGCGGCTGCAGGGTGCCGTCGGGGTCGAGCTTGCGCCGCAGGCGGCCGATCAGCACCTCGATGACGTTGCTGTCGCGCTCCTCGTCGCGCGGGTAGAGGTGGGCGGCGAGCTCGTCCTTGCCCAGCACGCGGGTGCGGTGCCGCACCAGCTGCTCGAGCAGGCGGTACTCGTAGGAGGTGAGCTCGACGGTCGCGCCGCGCAGGGCCACGTGCTGGGCGCCGGGGTCCAGGCGCAGCGGGCCGAACTCGAAGGTCTCGCGGGCGTTGCCGGCCGCGCGCCGCAGCAGGGCCTTCAGGCGCGCCAGCAGTTCCTCGGGCTGGAAGGGCTTGGTCAGGTAGTCGTCGGCGCCGGCTTCAAGACCCTGGACCTTGTCCTGCCAGCGCCCGCGCGCCGTCAGCACCAGCAGCGGCAGCCGGCTGCCCTGGCGGCGCAGCCGCGCGATCACATCCAGGCCGCCGAGGCCGGGCAGGCCGAGGTCGACGATCGCCGCGTCGAAGGGGTACTCCGTGGCCAGGTACAGGGCTTCGGCGCCGTCACCGCAGCTGTCCACCGCGTAGCCCTGCGCGCCCAGCTCTGCGCACAGGGCTTCACGCAGCGCGGCTTCGTCCTCGGCGACCAGGATGCGCATCGGCAGGGGGCGGCTGGAGGCCTCGGCGTTTCGGTCTCTCAGCGCATTGTGCCGGTGCGCGCGTCGACGATGACCACGCGCACCTCGCCGCGCGGGGTCAGCACCTTGACGCGGTGGACGCTGCCTTCGTCGCGGGCGTCGAGCACCCGGCCGCCCGTGGCCTGCTGCACCCGGCTGACGGCCTGGTCCAGGCTCAGGCGACCGGCCTGGGCCCAGACAGGCGCGCGGTCCGCGGGGGCTGCGCGCGCGCCTGTCGGCGCCCACGCAAGCCCGAGGGCCACCGCGGCGAGCGCGGCGGCCTGCAGGGCGTGCACGGGGCGAAGGAGCTTCATGGCAGGCGGCAGGAGTGTCCCACGCGGCGCGGCCCCGCTCGCACCGCCCCCTTGCGTCAATGTGACCAGGGGCCGTCGGAGCCGCGGCCGTGGCCTTGCCCGCGGCGCTCGCGCGCGTGGTCGGGCGTCACCGAGACTTGCACCGCCAGCGTGGGACCCGGGTCGTAGGGCAGTACGGTGGTGTGCACGCGGCCCCCGTATTCGTAGGTGACGCGGTAGCCGCTCAGGCGGCTTTCCCACTGGTCGACGTCACGGCAGCGCTGCACCTCGCGGTGGTGGATCTCCTCGCGTGTGGCTGGCCGGTCGGACAGCGCCTCGCCGGTCATGGCGCCCGCCATCGCGCCGACGGCGGCCGAGGCGACCCGCCCCTCGCCGCGCCCGAATTGCGAGCCCACCAGCCCGCCGACGATGCCGCCGAAGATGGGGCCGGCCAGGCTGCGCTCGCCGCGCTCGACGCGGCGCTCGGGCACGAGCTCGGTGCGGCACTCGCGCCGCGGGACGTTGACGCGCTCGTACTGGGGCTGCACCTCGCGCACGGCGGCGCGGTCGTCGAAGCCGATGCCGGGGCTCCCGGCCCATCCGCCGGGGCCGGCCATCGCCAGCCCGGCGCTGCCCAGCAGGACGCAGGCCGCCACCGTCTTCGCCCTGCCCGTGTTCGTCGGCTTGTCCATCGTCGTGTACCTTTCCTCGCTGCGCCAGGACCAGCCCTGGCTGGAACGAAGATTAGGACGGCGACGCTGAACGGCCGCTGAACCGACGTTCAGCCGGGGCGCGCCGCCCCGTTGCCGATGCCGTACTCGGCCGCGAGCAGGTGCCAGGCCTGCTCCGCCGTCTCGACGAAATGGAAAAGCTGTCGGTCCTCGGCGGCGATCATCCCGGTCTCGACCAGGTGCTCGAAGTCGATCAGCTTTTCCCAGAAGGCCTGGCCGAACAGCAGGATCGGCCGGCGCCGGATCTTGCCGGTCTGCTGCAGCGTCATCACCTCGAACAGTTCGTCGAGCGTGCCGAAGCCGCCGGGGAAGCACACGAGCGCGACGCTGCGGATCAGGAAGTGCATCTTGCGCATCGCGAAATAGTGGAACTGGAAGCACAGCTCGGGCGTGATGTAGGGGTTGGGCGCCTGCTCGTGCGGCAGCACGATGTTCAACCCGATGCTCTTGCCCCCGACCTCGTGCGCGCCGCGGTTGCCAGCCTCCATGATCCCGGGGCCGCCGCCGGTGCAGACGTAGATGGGTGTCTCGAGCGCGCGCGTGCCTTCGGTCACCAGCGCGGCGAAGCGGCGCGCCTCGTCGTAGTAGCGGCTCATGGCCAGCGCGGTGCGCGCGGTCGCGACGGCCGCAGCCGGGCCCTCGGCCTGCGCCTTCTCCAGGCGCGCGGCAGCCTCGTCGGGCGGCACGATGCGGGCGCTGCCGAAGATGACCACAGTCGACTGCACGCCGTGCTCCTGCTGCACGAGCTCGGGCTTGAGCAGCTCGAGCTGCATGCGCACCGGGCGCAGTTCCTCGCGCAGCAGGAAGTCGGTGTCGGTGAAAGCCAGGCGGTAGGCGCTCTCGGGGCCGGCGTAGCGCGCCACGGCTGGGACGGCGCGTGCCTCCTGCTCGGCGCTGGGGAAGTTGCGGGCGGTGAGGTCGGTGGGTTCGGGGGTATTCATGGGCGCAAGCGTATCGCCTCGGCAGCTCCCGGCGCGGCGGCGGGTCGGGATGGGGCGGCCGAATGGCGCTGCGGCTCTCGACGTGCCGCCCGCCAGGCCGGGGCGGGTTTGCCCCAGTGAGCCGGCGGCTGCGCCGAAACTAGTATCCAAAGCTTTTCGACACCCACGATGCTGCGTCACGTTCCCCCGCTGCTGACCCCCGACGCGCTGCACGCGCTGGCCAGCATGGGCCATGGCGACGAGCTTGCCATCGTCGACGTCTTCTTTCCCGCGGCGCGCCTGGCGCGCGAGGGCGGGGCCCGGCTCGTGCACCTGCCCGGCGCCGACATGCCTGCCGTCTTGCAGGCGGTGCTGGCCCTGCTGCCGCTGGACGACTTCGGCCCCGAGTCCGCCTGGACGATGGCGGTGGTCGGCGACGCCGCTGCAGTGCCTCCCGCCGTGGCCGAGGCCCAGGCGGTGCTCGGTCATGCCGGGCAGGCGCCCGCGGCGGCGCTCGAGCGCTTTGCCTTCTACGAGCGCGCGCGCCAGGCTTTCGCGATCTTCGTCAGCGGGGAAGCCCGCACCTACGGCAACGTGCTGCTGCGCAAGGGGGTGCTGCGTGCGGCCGGCGCGGCGCCCCTTCCTGGATCCACTGGATGACCACGACCAACACCACCCCGGCAAGCGCCTCGGTTGGCCTGCCCGGCCTGTTTCCCGCCCTGATGACGCCGCTGGACGCGGGCGGCTACATTGACCGCGAGGTCTTCGTCGCGCACGCGCGCTCGCTGCTGGCGCGCGGGTGCGCCGGCCTCACGCCCTTCGGCAGCACAGGGGAGGGGCCTTCGTTCTCGGTGGCCGAGCGCTGCGCCGCGCTCGAGGCCCTGGTGCAGGGCGGGGTGCCGGCCTCCAGCCTGCTGGCCAGCACGGCCTGCACGGCGCTCAGCGACGCGATCGCGATCACCCGCCATGCGCAGGACCTCGGCGCCTGGGGCGTGATGCTGATGCCGCCCTTCTATTTCAAGGGGGTGCCTGAGGCCGGCGTACTCGACTTCTTCGACCAGGTGCTGCGGGCCAGCGCCGACCGGCCGCTGCGGGCGGTTCTGTACCACATCCCGCAGGTGACGGCGGTGCCGGTGCCGCACGCGGTGGTGACCGAGCTGCTGCGGCGTCACGGTTCCCGCATCGTGGCCATCAAAGACAGCGCCGGCGACCTGGCGCACTCGGTAGGGCTGGCGCAGGCCTTCATGCCGCCTCTGGGGGTGCACGTGGGCCACGAGCCGCACCTGCCCGAGATGGCCCGCCGCGGCAGCCGCGGTGCCGTCAGCGGTCTGGCCAACTTCATGCCGCGCACGGTGCGGCGCCTGGCCTGCGAGCCCGAGTCTCCCACCCTGGCGGCGGATCTTGCCCGCGTCGAGGCAGTGCTCGCGGTGCTCGCGCGCTACCCCCTGTTCCCCTCGCTCAAGGCCGTGATGGCGCTGCAGAGCGGGCACGACGGCTGGCGCCGCCTGAAGCCGCCGCTGCAAGCCCTGGACGATGCCGCCTGCGCGCGCCTGCGCGCTGATCTGGCGCCGCTCGAGCTGGATCCCGCGGTGGATTGAGGTTGCAGTGGGGCCCCGGGGATCGACCTGGGCAGGCCGGTACCGCAATCGGGCCCCTGGCGCGGGTAAACCCCAGTCGCGCCGGCGCGCCGGCATGCCTATCGTCCAGCGAGGACGTCACGGTGTACTGGCGCGAAGCGCCTGACCGCACCGAGGTTCCGGCCGACGGGACGCAAAGAGGCGCCGCGGTCAAGCCACAGCGAGGAGACAGTCACGCATGAGCACGAAGATCGAGCACGGTTTCGAGGGCACGCGCCGCGCGTGCCTGACCGCATTGGCCGCCACGGCGGCGGGGCTGCCGTGGGGCGCCTGGGCCCAGGCGGCCTGGCCCCAGCGGCCGGTCAAGATCATCGTGCCCTTCCCGCCGGGGGTGGGCGTGGACGTGGCGCTGCGCATCATTGCGCCCAAGCTCGGCGAACGGCTCGGGCAGTCGTTCTTCGTCGAGAACAGGCCCGGCGCCGGCGCCAACATCGGCATCGAGCAGGCGGCGCGCGCCGGCGGTGACGGCTACACCCTGCTCGGCACGGCGAGCAACTTCACCGCCAACCCGAGCCTGTACAGCAAGGTCAACTACGACCCGCTGAAGGACTTCCTGCCCGTGGCGGGGTTGATCCGCACGCCCTCGGTGCTGGTGGTCGCGGCCGATTCGCCGGTACGGACGGTGGACGATCTCGTCGCGCGCGCCCGCGCCAAGCCGGGCGGCCTGAACTACGCGTCCGGCGGCAGCGGCTCGCTGGCGCACTTCGCGGGCGAACTGTTCCGCACCGCCATGGGCATCGAGGCCGTGCACGTGCCCTACAAGGGCGCGCCCGACATCATCAGCTCGCTCGTGGGCAAGCAGACGGAGTACTCGTTCCCGGTGCTGGTGAGCGCGCTGCCGCACATCAAGTCCGGCCGGCTGCGCGCGCTGGCCGTGACGGCCCGTCAGCGCAGCACCCACCTGCCCGAGGTGCCGACGATGTACGAGGCCACGCGCGCGGGTTTCGACATCGAGTCCGAGAACGGCGTGGTCGTGCCCGCGGGCACGCCGGTAGAGATCGTGAACCGCCTGAGCGCCGAGATCGGCCGCATCCTGCGCGAGCCGGCCATCGCCAACCAGTTCCTGAGCGGCGGCTTCGAGATCGTCGGCAGCACGCCTCAGGAGTACGGCGAGCGCCTGCGCGCCGAGGTGGCGCTGTACGCGAAGGTGGTGAAGATCTCCGGCGCCAAGGCCGACTGACGCCTCCCGGACTCGCGCGATGAGCATGCAAGACAGCGGCCCGCAGGGCCCGGCTGGGCCCCGCATCGGCCTGACCCGTGAGACGTCCACGCCCTGGTGGCCCCCCAGCCCGCCGACGCGCGACAAGGGCCCCAACGTCGTCATCATCTACATGGACGACATGGGGTTCTCGGACCCGGGCTGCTTCGGCGGCGAGATCGACACCCCGCACCTCGACGCATTGGCTGCGCGCGGCCTGCGCTTCAACCAATACACCACGCACCCGATCTGCTCGGCTGCGCGCGCGGCCCTGCTGACGGGGATGAACGCGCACGCCGTGGGGACCGGCTGGCTGGCCAACAACCACGCAGGCTTCCCGGGCTACAGCGGCGAGCTCGCGCTGGACGCCGCCACGCTGGCCGAGACGCTGCGCGCCGGCGGTTACGCCACCATCGCGGTGGGCAAGTGGCACAACACCCCCACGCCGCAGACCACGCCGGCCGGCCCGCGCCACTCCTGGCCGACGAGCCGCGGCTTCGACCACTTCTACGGCTTCATGGAGGGCGAGGCGCACTTCTTCTTCCCGGCCCACCTGATGAAGGGCACGGAACTCGTGCCGGTGGACCTGTACCCGCGCGACTACTACACCACCGACGACTGGACCGACCAGTCGATCCGCTTCCTGAAGGAACTGCGCGCCACGGCCCCGCGCAAGCCCTTCCTGCTGTACCTGGCGCAGAACGCGGTGCACGGGCCGCTGCAGGCCAAGCCGGCGGACCTGGCGAAGTACCGCGGCCGCTACGACGCCGGCTGGACGGTGGCGCGCGAGGCGCGTCTGCGCCGCCAGATCGAGCTGGGCCTGGTGCCGCCCGGCACCCGTCTGCCCGCCTCCGACCCGCGCGTGCCGCGCTGGGAGGACACCGACCCCGCCGACCAGCCCCTGCTGGCGCGGCACATGGAGGCCTACGCGGCCATGCTGGACTGCGTCGACCAGAACGTGGGCCGGCTCGTCGCCTTCCTGCGCCAGATCGGCGAACTCGACGACACCATCATCCTGTTCGCCTCCGACAACGGCGGCACCGACGCCGGCGGCACGGTGGGGATGTTCAACAACTACCGCCGCTTCATGGGGCTGCCCATGCCCCCGATCGAGTCCGAGCGGGCGAACGCGCGCGACCTCGGCGGCCCGCGCAGCGCCTCGCTGTACCCCACGGCCTGGGGCGAGGTGTCGAACACGCCCTTCCCGTCGTTCAAGACCTACACCGGCGGCGGTGGCCGGCGGGTGTCCTTCATCGCCTCGTGGCCGGCTGGCATCGCGGCGCGCGGCGAGATCCGCACCCAGTTCGCGCACGTGATCGACGTGATGCCGACGCTGCTGGAGCTGTGCGGCGTGCCGGCGCTTGCCGAGGTCAACGGCCGCCCCGCCCGCCCGATGCAGGGGGCGAGCTTCGCGCCGGTGATGTTCGACGCGCAGGCCGCCCCGGCGCGCGGCGAGCAGTACTACGAGTGCTGGTCGAACCGGGCCCACTACCGCGACGGCTGGCTTGCGCGCTCCCTTCAGAAGCGCGGCGAGCCCATCGACCTGGACAACTGGACCCTGCACCACCTAGAGACCGACTTCTCCGAGGCGGTGGACGTGGGGGCGCAGCACCCCGGGCGCCTGGCGGACCTGAAGGCCGCCTTCGATGCCGCGGCCTGGCAGCACCTGGCCTACCCGCTGGACAACCGCGACCGGCGCGGCAAGTTCACCGACGCGGCGCCGGACGCGAGCGACCGCTGGGACCACCCGCGCACCTACCTGCCGGGCATGCAGACCGTGCATCGGGCCGATGTCTTCCCGCTGATCGCCAACCGCAGCTACCGCATCGCCGTGCGCTTCACCCAGCGCCGCGGGGATCGCGGCATCCTGTGGGCCATCGGCGAGCCCAACGGGGGCATCGTCGTCTGGACCGAGGACGACCGCCTGCACGCGCACTACAACGCCTTCGGCGACCACGCGTCTCTGACGGTGCCCAGCCTGCCCGCGGGCGCGCACGAGGCGGTGTTCGACTACGAGGTGACGGCGCCGGGCCGCGGGCGGGGCCGGCTGCTGCTGGACGGCGTCGAGGCCGCGCCCTTTGCCGAGATGTCCCCGCCGATGGTGCCCTACGGCATCTTCGAGGGCCTGGACGTGGGGCTGGACCGCCGCGGCCCCGTGCACTGGGACCTGTACGAGCGCCACGGGGCCTTTCCGTACACCGGCGAGATCATCGACGTGGTCATCACCCCGGGCCGGCGCGCCGAGGGCTGACGCCCTTCACGCCCGGCCAGCGAATGCCGCCCGCCCCGGGGGCCGGGCGCGCAAGCGCAGGTCGGCGCCGACGGGGGTGCATTCCAGGAACTCGAGCTGCAGCGCATCGGCCAGGGTCTCGAGCGGGCCGAAGGCGGCCATGCCGCGGCCGGGGCCCAGCAGCTTGGGCGCCAGGTAGACCAGCACTTCGTCCACCAGCCCGGCGCGCAGCAGCGAACCGTTGAGCTGGTGCCCGGCCTCCATGTGCAGTTCGTTCACGCCGCGCTGCGCCAGGTCGGCGACCACGGCCGCCAGGTCGGTCTTGCCGCGGTCGTCCGCGGGCGCGGCCACCACCGTCACCTGCGGGTGCGCCGCGGTCAGGGCCTGGGCACGCGCGCTCGCCGCGGCCTGCGGGTTGGCGTAGACCAGGGCCGGGCCCGGTGCCGGCAGGATGCGGGCTGCGAGGTCGATCTCGAGGCGCGAGTCGATCACCACGCGCAGCGGCTGGCGCGGCGTGGGCACGAGGCGCACGTCCAGGCGCGGGTCGTCGTCGCGCACGGTGCCGATGCCGGTGAGCACCGCGCCGGCGCGCCTGCGCCAGGCGTGGCCGTCGGTGCGCGCCGCCTCGCCGGTGATCCACTGGCTGCGGCCGTTGGCCAGCGCCGTCTGCCCGTCCAGCGAGGCGGCGATCTTCATCCGCACCCAGGGCCGGCGGCGCAGCACGCGCGACAGGAAGCCGATGTTCAGCTCGCGCGCTGCCTCGGCCCAGGCCAGGCCCTGCGGGTCCTGGGGGTGCGCGCGAGCGTGGGCCGCGGCGAAGTCGGCGCTGAACTCGCCGGCCACCTGCACCTCGATGCCGGCCTCGCGCAGGCGCTGGATGCCGCGCCCGTCAACGTGCTCGAAGGGGTCGCGCAGCGCGACGACGACGCGGCCGATGCCGGCGCTCACCAGCGCGTCGCAGCACGGCGGCGTACGCCCGTGGTGCGCGCAGGGCTCCAGCGTCACCCAGGCGGTGGCGCCGCGCACGTCATGGCCGGCGGACGCCGTGGCGCGCAGGGCCATGATCTCGGCATGCGGGCCGCCGGCCTCCTGCGTGTGGCCCTCGCCCAGTACCGTGTGGCCGTCGGCCGCCACGAGCACGCAGCCCACGCGCGGGTTGGGCTCGGTCAGACCCACGCCGAGGTGGGCCAGGGCCAGGGTCCGGGTGCAGGGGTCGAAGGGGTGCATGCTGTGGGGTGGGAGGCCGCTCAAGGCTGCAGCGGGCTGGTGTTGTAGTAGATGACGAGCCCCGTCTGAGAGCCGACGTTCAGCGTGTTGTCGGGGCAGGTGCGGTCGTTGCGGATGACCAGGAAGTTCTGTCCGCTCAAGGGCCCGTCGACATTGCTGTAGGCGGCGGGGTGCTCGGCGTTGCTGTCGTCGACCCCGTTGCCATTGCTGTCATGGTAGCGGCAGACGCGGTAGCGGGCCTGCGCCCCGCTCAGCCAGCCCTGGGGCCCGGTGAGCCGCGCGGTGCCGCTCCAGCGCGCGTCGCCGCTGCCGGTGGTGTAGACGGCGCAGAAGTAGCCGGCAACCCTTTCGCCGGCCAGCGTCGCCACTGTGGCGGCGTCGGTGTAGCACTCGTGCAGCAGGGCTCCACCACCGGCGCCGCTGACCTGCAGCGAGAGGCCGAGGAAGGGCTTCACGGTGGCTGCGGTGGGGCAGTTGCCGGAGCTCGTGGACGATGCGGTGGTGAAGGCCAGCGTGGTGTAGCTGCTGATGCCCGCGCTGCGGATGCCGTTGGCGTCGACCAGGGCATCGGCCTCGATCCGCATGGCATAGGTCTCGCCCGCCAGCAGGTCGGCCCCGGGGTCGACCGTGAGCGTGGCCGTGCCGAAGCCGGTGGCACTGCCGCCGGCGCCGCCCCTGCCATCGACGACGTTGAAGGTCTCGACGGTCATCCAGTTGTTGCCGTTGACCAGCCGGTGCAGCGTGACGGTGCCGGCCCGTGCGTAGACCGGGCGATCGAAGCTCAGGACGACGGGTGAGCCCAGGGATGATGCCACGCCCCCCGATTCCGGGCTGCTGGAGACGAAGGTCGGGCCGGTGCCGGTGCTGAAGGTCACGGTGCCGCCGCCGTAGACGTCGTAGGAATTCGGGTTCTTCTTTAGGCGGATCGTGTCTCCGGGGATCACCAGTTCGTAGACCGTGGCGGCAGCCAGCGCAGCGCCCGGGTCGACGACGATGGATGATCCGCTGCGGATGACGTTGCCGCCGGCGGAGCCGCTCGCGCTGGAAGCGGTGTTCGAGGTGGACGCGCTGGCTGCCGTGAAGCTCTCCACCGTGGCGCCGCCGCGCACGCGCAGCACGAGGGGGGCGCTGGAGATGAACTCCACCGAGTTGACGGTGTTCAGCGTAGACGATAACAGGGGGAGCGTCAGGTTCTGGCTCAGGCCGACGTCAGCCGCGCCGTCGGTCGGGTTGCCGCTCGGCGCCAGCGTGACCGCGGCCGCGCGGACGGCCCCCGCGAGCCGCGGCATCAGGGCCCAGCGGTCCTGCGCCAGGCTGGCCACGCCGAGCACGGGGGGGGCGTTGCCGATCAGCCCGCCGGTCTGGAGGTCGCGGTAGTACTGGCACACGGTGGACGCCGGGTCGATGGCACTGATGTTGTTGCTGAGGTCGACGCTGACGAAACCGCTGAGCAGGCTGCCCTTGAGCGTGACGCAGGCGCCGCCGGCCTTGGCGCTGGCGTAGGCGGCGGCCGATGGCACACCGATGCACTTCTCGATCACGGTGGCTTCGGTGTTGTCCAGCACGAAGTACACGTCGCCGCTGCCGTCCGCCGGCAGCCCGGGCGGGCGGAAGCCGCTTTTGCCGTCGCCCAGGTCGACCGCGGAGGCGGGGATCTGCACGTTGCGGTTGAAGGGCAGGCTGCCCACGCTGGCGCCCGGCAGGATGGAGAGCTGTCCGGCCAGTGAGGGATCGGTGCGCGCGATCAGGGTACGCAGCGTCAGCGACTGCGCCTGGCCGCGACGGTCGGTCCAGGCCACGGTGACGCTGACGAGCCGTGCGCCCGAGGCGGCGTCGGCGTCGGCGGACCGCGTCAGCGTGTAGCTCGTGTTCGCGTCCAGCGCCTGCACCTCGGCCGGCCCCGCGGCCACCACCGAGGCATCGAACTCGGAGGGGGTGGCGTAGCCGCGCAGACGCTCCAGGTCCTCCTGGGCAATGCGGACGGCCTCGGCGCGCTGGCGCGTGACGTCGGCCTCGAGGCGCAGGCTGGCCTGCGCCCGGATCAAGGCCAGCATCCCTACCGCCATGACGGCGAAGGCGACCAGTGCCTCCACGAGCGTGATGCCCCGCGGGCGCCGGCGGCTCGGCAGTGGACGCACGGGTGTTGCGGACGTCATTCAGAAGTCCCGCCAACTGCCGGGCAGCCGCACGAAGGCGCCGCTGCCGCCGCGCGTCAGGCGCTGCAGCACCAGCGGGTCGAAGTAGAAGTCGGTCGAACCGTTGGCCGTGAAGCCCGCCTCGGAGACCGCGGCGCCGCGCAGCAGGGCGGAGCCGCCGCCGCTGTTGTCCCAGTCGCTGGCGTAGACCAGGCCGTTGATGTTGGCCGTGCCGCGCATCGTCATTCGACCGTTGACGACGATGACGACGGGCCGGTCGGTGGTGCCGATCACGGCGTTGCCCTGGAGCTCAAGGTCGCCTTCGACCCAGATCGCCTGCGCGCCACCCGTGGCGGCGGCGGCCAGGTCTGCGGTGCAGTTGCCGCCGCAGAGGACCTTGGTGGCGAGGCTGCGCCAGGCCTCCCGGCCCATGCCGAAGAAGCTGGTGAACAGCGCCTGTGGCGACAGCGTCGACAGGGTGCTGTCGTTGGCCACGATCGAGTTGGCCGCCGGCGTGCCGGGCATGGAAGTCACCCGCGCCTTGCTTGCATCGACCGCGCCGCCGGCCCGGATGGTGACGCCCTGGGTGGCGGCGTCGGTGTTGTAGACGCCCACTGCGGCGCCGCTGCCCTGCCAGGTGACGTTGCCCACGAGCGTGACCGGTGCCGCGGGAGCGCTGCCCAGCAGCGGCAGCAGCGCGTGCAGGGCAGTCACGCGGGCCCGCGCGTCGGAGCGACCGCCGCCGCCGGGCAGGCAGGTCGGGTCCTTGTCCGCAACGCCGGTGGACGTGCAGCCGGTGACGGTGAGGCGCACCACCCCGGGCCGCGCCGGGGACGGCGCCTCGAAGGTGACCAGGAAGTTCTCGCCGATGGCGTCGGCACCGAAGCTGGGAAAGCCGCTGGCTGGGCAACTGCAGCGCAGCCCGGCAGCCGTGAACACACAGGCGGCACGAAGGCTGGCGCCCGTATTGGCGCTGTCCGCGCGGGGCGCGACGTTGCCGGTGGTGGCGTCGAAGCTCAGGAAGCGGTCGCGGAAGGCCTGTGTCTGGGCGGTATCGGGTTGGCAATCGGTGCCGATCGCCGCGACCGCGTTCAACATCGCGCCCGCCCATTCGAGGCCGGCCTCGGCTACCTCGAAGGCCTGGGTCGACCGCGCCTGGTTGGCCGCCGTGCGTTGCTCGAACACGAGCCCGCGGTTGGCGTACAGGCCCAGAATGCCCAGGCCGAGCAGCAGCAGCAGCACGACCGGCACGGTAGCCACGCCGCGCAGTGCGCCGCGCTGCGCCGCGGGCGCCCGTGCAGCGCGGCGGCGAGGCGGCCGCACAGCCTGGGCAGGGGCGGGAAGGGCCGTCACGGGCAATCCCCGCTGAGCGCGTCATTGCGCAGCCGCACGCTGGCCTGCAAGCTGCGTTGCACCGCGGGGTCGAAGCTGGCCTGGGCGCTCAGGCTGACGCGGTAGCGGCGGACCTGCAGCGTCGGGCAGGCCGGCAGCGAGCCGCTGCCACAGGCGCCCGGGCAGGACAGCGATACGGCCGATGCGGCTTGCGGCTCGACGCTGAAGTCGGTGACGTTGGTGATCGCCGGGTCGGTCAGGTCCTGGTAGGTCGTCGCCCCGGCCAGGCGGACCTGCAGGCGGCCGATGCCCTGCGCGTCAGTGGCGAGGCGGAATTCGAAGGCCTCGTCGCTCTCGGCGCTGTCGTCGCTGTCCTGCGCGATGCGCAGCGTCACCGAGGACGCGGCGGCGCCGGAGGGGCTGACCTCGGCATACCCTGTCGTGGCGTAGCGCACGGCGGTGCCGGCGCTGTCGCGCGCGCCCGCCTGGGCATTGCCCCAGTAGCCGGCGCGGCGCAGGTGGCGCGTGACCATGTCCATGGTCGCGCGCAGGTCCTGGTTCAGGCGCGCCTCCAGGAGGACGCGGCGGGTCGACTCGGTCAGGTTGACACTGGAGAGCAGGGCCGCGGCGGCGATGAACATCCCCACCGCCAGGCCGACCATGAGTTCCACCACGGACAGGCCGCGGTGGGCGTGGATCCTCCTGCGCGCTTTGCGCTCCGGAATGAGCGCTCGGGAACGGCCCTTCACGCTCATGACCCGCAGTCGGGGAGGCCGGGGAGGTGCCCGCCCGCCAGCACGCAGGCGGCGGCGCGGCCGCCGGGGTTGATGCTGACGCGGATGCGCAGGTGGCTGTCTGCGGTGGCCACGATCCATGAGGCCGACTCTGCCCCGGCCTTCACGCCCACGAACGTGGCCGTCGCGCCGACGGGATCGAAGACCACGCGCTCGAGGCCGCCCTCCGCGCTGGCCGTGACGGCGGGCTGGCCCTCCAGCTGCACGCGCTTCAGCGCCGAGGCCTCCGGGCTGACCGTGGCGCCAGCGCTGGAGCAGGCCGCACTGGCGCTGGCCAGGGGGATGACATGGCAGTTGGTCCCCGCGGTGAGCGCCACCGCTTCGTTGCGCTGCACGGCTTCGCTACGCGCGTACTGCAGGTCGCCCAGCAATTGCATCGCCGCGCCTTCGACGGCCCGCCGTTCGAGATGATCCATCCACGCGGGCAGGGCGGCTGCGGCGAGGATGCCGATGACGGCCACGACCACCAGCCACTCCAGGGCGCCGAAGCCCCGCCCGCCGCCCGGCCGCGAGCACGGCGCCGTCCGCGCCCTGCCCGGGTAGCTGCGCGCGCCGCTCACGTGCCCCAGCAGCGGCGGTTGGCGGCAGCGTCATTGCCGAGGGCGGCCGTGGCGCCCGAGGCCTGCACGACCTGCCCACCCGAGACCTGCAGTTGCAGCACCTGGCAGGGGCTGTCCGATGCCTGCGAGCCCTGGGCCTGCGCCTGCACGGTATAGCCGGTGGCCGAGACGCCGGACAGGCTCACGGCATAGCTGCCTCCCGGGGTGTCGATGCTCGTGGCCGCGCCAGGGGTGGTGGCTGATCCCACGCCGCCGAGCGTGCTGCCGCTGGCGACCAGGTGCGTGGCGTACTCCGGGCTGTTGGCGCGGTGGCGCTCCTGCAGCAGCATCACCTGCTGCAGGGTGGTGATCGCATCGGCGCGCCGGGCGCGGCGCACGCTGTCGAGGTAGGTCGGCACGGCGATCGCGGCCAGGATCGCGGCGACCGCGAGGGCCACCATCAGTTCCATCAGGGTCAGACCTCGCGCGCGCTGCCACGCGGGCGCCACGGTCTGCGGGTGCGGTGGAGTGTGCATGGAGGGATTGTCCGACGGTGGTGGGGGCTTGCGTGTCACTGACGGTTTCAGCACCGCCGGTAGCCTGGCATGCCCCCGCCGGGTGAACAACTGCGCACGCGCGCCATGATGTTGACGACCTGCCGGATCTCGCGTCCGGCGCGGTCGCTCAGCCGCAGCGTGCCGCCCGGTGTGCTGGTGCCCAGCCGCGGGTCGATCATGATCGAGGCGACGTTGCTGGCCAGGGTGACGCCGTCCGTGGCCGGCAGGCCCACACTGCGCAGGGGGGCGGGACCGCCGGCGTGGCAGCGCGCGCTGCCGTCGCTCGCGCAGCGGCACTCGCGTGCCTCGGCCGGATGCAGCACGTAGCAGCTGCCACCGGCATCGGTGCCGAAGCTGATGCGCATGGCCTCGTTGCGCGAGACCGCCTCGCTGCGCAGGTACTGCAGGTCGTTGGACACCTCGGCGGCCCGACCCTCGAGCCGGCGCTTGGCCAGGTGGTCGCCAAAGGCCGGCAGTGCGAGCCCGGCCAGCACCGACAGCACCGCGAGCACGGCGCAGCATTCGATCAGCGAGACGCCGCGGCTGGCGGCGCGTGCCGCGGCGGAGCCGACACGTCGGCTCGAGGTGGTGCAGGGGGCGGCAGGGCGGGTGGCTTGGCGCAGCATCTCGGTCTCCCGTGCGGGACAGGGCCCGCGATGCAGCGCATTGTGGAAATCACCGGCCGCCGGCGCATCCCTCTGAGGGGTCACCCGGATGGGGGATCCCGCACGGGGGAGGGCGGGCGACGCGCGGGCCCAGGGGTGACGCGCTCAGGCTTTCAGATCCCGCGGATCAGCTTGCGGAACTCGTCGACGTCCTCGAAGCTGCGGTAGACGCTGGCGAAGCGCACGTAGGCGACCTTGTCGATCTTCTTCAGTTCCTCGAGCACGAGTTCGCCCAGGCGCGAGGTTGGCACCTCGCGCGCGCCGTCGGCCAGCAACTGCTCCTGGATGTGCTCGAGCGCGGCGTCGACCTGCTCGACCCCCACCGGGCGCTTGCGCAGCGCCAGCATCATCGAGGTGCGCAGCTTGGCCGGGTCGAACTCGGCCCGGCCGCCGTCGCGCTTGACGACGGCCGGCAGCGCGATCTCGGGCCGCTCGTAGGTGGTGAAACGGCGGTCGCACTGCAGGCAGCGCCGCCGCCGGCGCGTGAACCCCTCGTCGGAGTCCCGGGTCTCGGTGACCTGGGTCTCGGGATGAGCGCAGAAGGGGCAGCGCATCGCCCGGCTGGCTCAGCCGTAGACCGGGAAGGCCCGGGTGAGCTCGGAGACCTGCGCGCGCACGGCGGTGATGGCAGCCTCGTCGTGGGGCCGGTCCAGCACGTCGGCGATCAGGTGCCCGGTGCGGCGCGCCTGCTCCTCCCGGAAGCCGCGCGTGGTCATCGCCGGGCTGCCCAGGCGGATGCCGCTGGTGACCATGGGTTTCTGCGGGTCGTTCGGGATCCCGTTCTTGTTGCAGGTGATGTGCGCCCGGCCCAGTAGGGCTTCCGCCTCCTTGCCGGTGAGGCCCTTGGGCCGCAGGTCCACCAGCATCACGTGGCTCTCGGTGCGGCCCGATACGATGCGCAGGCCGCGCTCGATCAGCGTCTCGGCCAAGGCGCGGGCATTGGCGACGACCTGTTGCTGGTAGGCCTTGAACTCCGGCGCCAGGGCCTCCTGGAAGGCCACCGCCTTGCCCGCGATCACGTGCATCAGCGGCCCGCCCTGGATGCCGGGGAAGATGGCGCTGTTGACCTTCTTCGCGACCTCGTCGTCGTTGGCCAGGATGATGCCGCCGCGCGGCCCGCGCAAGCTCTTGTGCGTGGTGGAGGTCACGACGTCGGCGTGCGGCACGGGGGTGGGGTACACCCCGGCGGCGATCAAGCCCGCGTAGTGCGCCATGTCCACCAGGAACCAGGCGCCGACGGCGCGCGCCGCGCGCGCGAAGCGCTCGAAATCGATGCGCAGGCTGTAGGCCGAGGCGCCGGCGATGATGAGCTTGGGGCGGTGCTCGTGCGCCAGACGTTCCATCGCGTCGTAGTCGATGGCCTCTTTCGCGTCCAGCCCGTAGCTCACGACCTTGAACCACTTGCCGCTCATGTTCAACGGCATGCCGTGCGTGAGGTGCCCGCCTTCGGACAGGCTCATGCCCATGATGGTGTCGCCCGGCTGCAGCAGGCCGAAGAAGACCGCCTGGTTGGCCTGCGAGCCGGAATTGGGCTGGACGTTGGCGTGATTCGCACCGTACAGGCGCTTCAGCCGGTCGATCGCGAGCTGCTCGACCACGTCGACGTGCTCGCAGCCCCCGTAGTAGCGCTTGCCGGGGTAGCCCTCGGCGTATTTGTTGGTCAGCTGGCTGCCCTGGGCGGCCATCACCGCCGGCGAGGTGTAGTTCTCGGAGGCGATGAGCTCGATGTGCTCTTCCTGGCGCTGGTTCTCGGCCTGGACGGCCGCCCAGATCTCGGGGTCGATGCGGGCGATGGTGTGTTGCTGGCGGTCGAACATGGTGCGGGGGCAATCCCTTGGACGTTGGGTGCGGGGCCGCGCCGGTTCAGCCGGAACGTGCCGGCGCCTTCGGAGCGAGCCGTCGCCGCGGGCCCGTACTGGCCGTGCGGGCCGGGAAGACGGGGGCGTGAGGGTTGCCCAGGCGAACGGCGGCAGCCACCGCTCCAGCCCATCGGCTGGAGCCCGGCGTCGGGCTCCCCGGTGGTCTTCCACCTCGGGCGCGGCGGCCGCGCCTGCAGCCGCCCGCCCTATCGCCAGTTGCACCGACAAGGAGATTCTATCGGCCCCCCGCGGCCGGCCCCGACACCGCCACACGCTCCGGCGTCGCCGCTGGGGTGTTGGGCGGCACCTGCTCTCCGCGGGCCACTCGCTCCAGCAGCTCATGCTCGGCCAGCACCTTGGAGGTGTAGCCACCGTCGTCAGGCAGTTGGCTCGCCCCCACGTAGTGACGCAGGCCGTCCTCGAGGCTGCCGGCGCGCTGGATGCATTCCTTGAGCACCTGCACGCCGACGCGCAGGTTGGTCAGCGGGTCGAAGGCCGCGTGCAGACCCCCGAACGGCGAGTACTTGTCGTCGTGCACACGCGTGAGCACCTGCATCAGCCCCTGCGCACCCGCCGGGCTCTGGGCGAAGGGGTTGAAGCTCGACTCCACGCCCATGACCGCCAGGATGAGCGTGGGCGCCAGCCCCGCGCGCTGGCCGATGGCCCAGGCCTCCTGCACCAGACGACCGACGGGCTCGGTGGCCACCTTGTAGCGGCGCGAGATCCATTGCGCCACCGCGGCCTGCTGGCGCGTGAGTTGGGTCGGGTCCACGGCCGTGGCGCGCGCCACGGCCTGGGGCTCGGCCATGGAAGCCAGCAGGTTGCCCGCGGCGTCCGCGCGCGCGTCCTGGCGCGTCTTGAGCCAGCCCAGGGCGGCGTTCTCCGCCTGTGCGAGCACGGCCGGATTGCCGCCGACGAAGATGGCCGCCGCCAGAACTGTCAGGCCGATGGCTGCCAGCGAGTTGTGGCTGATCTCCAGCAGGCCATGGCCTACGTCGCGCGTAAAGATACCGACGGCGCGCAGCGCGCCGTGCGATCGGTCTCTCCACCGGAGTGTCTGCATGTGCTTCCTTTCGATGCACGGGCCCCGTGAATCCGTCCCCAGACCGGACGCTGCCAAAGGCGGCCAAGGGATAATCCTCGGAGCGGGATGCCCGTCGGTTGCGCAGGCGCAGGGCCTGTCGGAGGCGAGCTCGGGCGTCCTGGTCATGGCGACCTCAGGGTTAACCCTCGGGGCGTCGGCGGGGTCGCGGATTCTAGGAACCGCTGCAGGGCCCGTCAAGCCTAGGTGCAATTTCCCCCGAACCCTTAGTCGCCGTGAAATACCGAGATTTGCGCGATTTCATGGCCCAGCTCGAGGTCCGCGGCGAACTGCGCCGCGTTGGGGACCCTGTGTCTCCGCGCCTGGAGATGACTGCGTTGGCCGACGCCGTGCTGCGCGCGGGCGGGCCGGCGCTGCTGGTCGAGCGGCCCGAGGGGCACGCCATGCCCTGCCTGCTGAACCTCTTCGGCACGACGCGGCGCGTGGCGTTGGGCATGGGGGCGGATTCCGCCGCGGAACTGCGCGACGTCGGCCGCCTGCTGGCCGCCTTGAAGGAGCCGGAGCCGGTGCGTGGCCTCAGGGATGCGGGCAAACTGCTGCACATGGCCAAGGCCGTGTGGGACATGAAGCCCGCGACGGTGCGCCGCGCGGCCTGCCAGGAATGCGTGCTGGAGGGCGGCGACATCGACCTCGCCCGGCTGCCGGTGCAGACCTGCTGGCCCGGCGATGCCGGCCCGCTGATCACCTGGGGACTGGTCGTCACGCGCGGCCCGCAGGGCGTAGCGCAGCCGCGCCAGCGCCAGAACCTGGGCATCTACCGCCAGCAGGTGATCGGTCCGCGCCAGGTGATCATGCGCTGGCTCGCACACCGCGGCGGCGCGCTGGACTTCCGCGAGTTCGCCCGCGCCAACCCCGGACAGCCCTTCCCGATCGCAGTGGCACTCGGCGCCGACCCGGCCACCATCCTGGGCGCGGTGACGCCAGTGCCCGACACGCTGTCCGAATACCAGTTCGCCGGCCTGTTGCGCGGAGCGCGTACCGAGGTGGTGGACACCGGCGTGGGCGAGGCGGCTTGGCCGCTGCAGGTGCCGGCCAGCGCCGAGATCGTGCTCGAGGGACACATTCCGCCGGCGCCGGCAGGGTTCGAGGGCGAGAGCGCTGCGGGGGTGTCGCTGCGCGAGAAGGACGGCTACCTGCATGCCCTCGAGGGGCCCTTCGGCGACCACACCGGCTACTACAACGAGCAGGACTGGTTCCCGGTGTTCGAGTTGAGCCGCCTGACGATGCGCAGCGACGCGATCTACCACAGCACCTACACCGGCAAGCCGCCCGACGAGCCGGCGGTGCTGGGCGAGGCGCTGAACGAGGTCTTCGTTCCCATCCTGCAGAAGCAGTTTCCCGAGATCGTGGACTTCTTCCTCCCGCCCGAGGGTTGCAGCTATCGCATGGCGCTGATCTCCATCCGCAAGGCCTACCCGGGCCACGCCAAGCGCGTGATGTTCGGGCTGTGGAGCTTCCTGCGCCAGTTCATGTACACGAAGTTCATCGTTGTCGTCGACGAGGACGTGGACGTGCGCGACTGGAAGGAGGTCGTCTGGGCCATCACCACCCGCATGGACCCGGTGCGCGACACGACGCTGGTCGACTCCACGCCCATCGACTACCTGGACTTCGCCTCGCCGGTCAGCGGTTTGGGCGGCAAGATGGGGCTGGATGCCACGAACAAGTGGCCCGGTGAAACCGAGCGGGAGTGGGGACGTTCGATCACGATGGACCGCGAAGTGACGCAGCGCATCGAGCCTGTGCTGCGTGCCGTGCTCGGCCCCTTGTCCTAGACGATGCCCCTGGCCGGACACGGGGAAACCCGTGTCGGGTGCCGCTTTGCGGGCGCCTAGAATCCGCGCGCTTGCTAGTCTTGCGAGCGGAACAGGCTCGTCCCTCAACGTAGGAGTTCTTCGATGGAACGTCGTTCATTTGTCCAAGGCGCTGGCATTGCCGGCGTGCTGGCGGCCGGCACGGCCCCGGCGGTGGTGCATGCCCAGGCCAACATTCGTTGGCGCCTGACCTCGGGTTTCCCGAAGGCGCTCGACACGATCTACGGCGCCGCCGACACCTTCGCGAAGAAGGTCAAGGAACTCAGCGGCGGCAAGTTCGAGATCTCCACACACGCGGCGGGTGAACTGGTGCCGATGCCCGGCCTGGTCGACGCGGTGCAGAACGGCACGGTCGAGATGGGCCACACGGCGCCCTACTACTACTTTGGCAAGAACGACGCCTTCGCGCTCGGTTGCGCCATTCCCTTCGGCCTGAACAGCCGTCAGATGACGGCCTGGCAGTACGACGGCAATGGCCTGAAGCTGATGCGCGAGTTCTATTCGAACTACGGCTTCACCAGCTTCCCGATGGGCAACACCGGCGCCCAGATGGGCGGCTGGTACCGCAAGCAGATCAAGACGGTCGCCGACATGAAGGGCCTGAAGTTCCGCGTCGGCGGTTTCGCCGGCAAGGTCACCAGCCGGCTGGGCTGCGTGTCCCAGAACATCCCTGGCGGTGAGATCTACCAGGCGCTCGAGAAGGGCACGATTGACGCTGCCGAGTGGGTGGGTCCGTACGACGACCAGAAGCTGGGCCTGAACAAGGTGGCCCCGTTCTACCACTACCCCGGTTGGTGGGAAGGTGGCCCGCAACTCGACCTGTACGTCAACCAGAAGGCCTTTGACACCCTTTCGGCCGAGTACAAGGCCATCATCGAGTGCGCGGCGGCCTATGCCCACACCGAGATGCAGGCCAAGTACGACGCCCGCAACCCTGCCGCGCTGAAGCAGCTGGTGGCCAATGGTGCCAAGCTCGTTGCCTTCCCGAAGCCCATCATGGATGCGGCCTACAAGGAGGCGATGGCGCTCTACAGCGAGATCAGCGCCTCGAACCCGGCCTTCAAGAAGATCTACGACGACTACGCGAACTTCCGCCGCGAGTCCAATCTGTGGTTCCGCTTCACGGAGGCACGTTTCGACACCTTCATGCAGGCTGCCAAGCTCTGACCTGCACTCCAGGAACCGGACGGGAAATCTGGCCGGTTCGCGTCAAGGAAGAAACCCCGCTTCGGCGGGGTTTCTTTTTGGTTCTGCGCTGCACTTGACGCCGGCCATGCCGACGCACGGCATCCGCCGGTGCAGCGGCGAATGCTTGGGCGCGGCGTTTACTTCTTCGCCGCGTCCTTCTTCATCGATTCCATCAGCGCCTTCATCGGGTCGTCTTCCTCGGCCTGCTTTTCCTCGCCGCTCTCCTGGCCCGGTTCTGCCGCAGGACTGCTGGCGCCAGCTTCCGGCTCCGAGGCGGAGGGCTCGGCTTCGGGCGCCGCTTCGAGCATCTGCTGCAGCACCTTGTCGGCATCGACCTTCTGCGTCTGCGTGATCCCGTCGATGACCAGGTTGGGGAACGCGATCGTGGCGCCGACCATGATCAGCTGCAGCACGATATAGGCGATCGATCCCTTGTAGATCTGCGGGGTCGTGACTGCCGGGATGATCTCGCCCGTCACGCGGTCCTTGTAGTCGCTCTTGGGCGCGACGCTGCGCAGATAGAACAGCGCGAAGCCGAACGGCGGGGTGAGGAACGAGGTCTGCAGGTTCATCGCGATGACGACGCCGAACCAGATCATGATGCCTTCGACCGGGGTGCCCTGGGGAAACAGCTCGGGCAGGATCTTCTCGGCCACCGGCGCCAGGATCGGGATGACGATGAAGGCGATCTCGAAGAAGTCGATGAAGCAGCCGAGGATGAACACCAGGATGTTCACGACGATCAGGAAGCCCATCGCGCCGCCGGGCATGTCGTCGAACAGGTGCTCGACCCAGATGTGGCCGTCGGCCGCGTTGAAGGTGAAGCTGAAGACGGTGGAGCCGATCAGGATGAACAGCACGAAGGTGGACAGCTTGGCCGTGTTGTCCAGGGCCTGCTTGAGCAGCGACCAGCTCAGGCGGCGCCGCCCCAGCGCCATCAGCAGCGCGCCGACCGCGCCCATGGCGCCACCCTCGGTGGGCGTGGCCACGCCGAGGAAGATGGTGCCCAGCACGAGGAAGATCAGCACCAGCGGCGGGATGAGCACGAAGGTCACCTGCTCGGCCAGCTTGGACAGCAGGCCCTGGCCTGTCTTGCGGTTGACCAGCGCCAGGACCAGCGCCAGCAGCGACGCCACCGTCATCGACAGGATGATGACCTCGTCGCGCGCAGCCGGGTTCGTGCGCTCCAGCAGGGGGCCCAGGACGCTGTCGTGGGCCTGGCTCCAGCCATAACCCGCCGCCGCGCAGATCGCCAGCAGGACGATCAGCGAGCGGTAGCCCCCGCTGCCGTCGGGCTCCTTGTAGATGCGGGCCTCGGGGGGCAGCGCGGGCACCCAGGACGGCCGCACCACCGTCAGGCACATGATGAACAGCAGGTACAGGCCGACGAGCATCAGGCCGGGCACCAGCGCCCCGGCGTACATGTCGCCCACCGAGCGCCCCATCTGGTCCGCCAGCACGATGAGCACGAGCGAGGGCGGAATCGCCTGCGCCAGCGTGCCCGATGCCGTGATGGTGCCGGTGGCGATGCTGCGGTTGTAGCCGTAGCGCAGCATGATGGGCAGCGAGATCAGGCCCATCGAGATGACTGCGGCGGCGACGACTCCGGTCGTGGCGGCCAGCAGAGCGCCCACCAGGATCACGGCCACGGCCAGACCGCCGCGCATCGGACCGAAGACCTGGCCCACGGTCTCGAGCAGGTCTTCCGCCATCCGGGAGCGCTCGAGGATGATGCCCATCAGTGTGAAGAAGGGGATGGCCAGCAGCGTGTCGTTCTGCATGATGCCGGACACGCGCAAGGGCAGGGCCTGGAACATGTTGGCCGGGAAGAGCCCGGCTTCCATGCCGATGAAGCCGAACAGCAGCCCGGTGGCCGCGAGACCGAAGGCGACCGGGATGCCGGTCATCAGGAAGAAGAAGAGCCCCGCGAACATCAGCGGGACGAAGTTCTGGGCGATGAAGGCTGTCATCTCAGTTCGCTCCCGCCAGCTTCTTCTGCGCCTCGGCCGCGAGTTCCTCGGCCAGCAGTTCCTCGTCGGACTTGCCCGGCTCGACGCTGAAGGGCTCGTCACGCAGGCCTTTCAGGAAGGCAACCCGCTTGATCAACTCGGAGACCGCCTGCAGCATCAGGATGGTGAACCCCGCCGGAATCAGGAGCATCACCGGCCAGCGGATCAGGCCGCCGGCGTTCTGGCTCATCTCGCCACTGTCCCAGGCCCGTGCGAACAAGGGCCAGCCGAGGTCGACCATGATGATCGACAGTGGGATCGTGAAGACCACGATGCCGATCGCGTCGATCAGGGCGTTGGTGCGCTTGCTCAGGCGGGCCGAGACGAAATCGATGCGCACGTGGGCGTTCTTGAGCATCACGTAGCCCACGCCGAGCATGAACACCGCGGCGAAGAGGTACCACTGGATCTCGAGGTAGGCGTTGGAGCCGATGCTGAAGGCCTTGCGCATGATCGCGTTACCGGCGCTGATCAGCACCGCGGCGAGCACCAGCCACATGACGACCTTGCCGACGGCCTCGTTGATCCGGTCGATCAATGCTGAAAGTTTGAGCAGGGCGTTCACGAGACCTCCGTGGAACAGGCGGGATGCGATCCAGACAAACAGACTATTGTCTCGGAAACCGGCCCGTCCGGGCGGGCAGTGCAGCCTCTGCGCGGCCCGCAGGCCGTGGAAATCCGCGCCGTAGCGAAGGGTCAGGCTTCTTGCGCCAACTGGAACAGCCGCGCCGAACGCGCCCCGGAGCGGCAGAACATCAGCAGGGGCCGGGGCAGTTCCGCGAGCAGGCGGGCCATGGCCGCCGCGTCCTCGGGCGACTGGTAGGCGCCCGAGACGGGCAGGTGGCGGTATTCCAGGCCAGCGGCGCGTGCAGCGGCCTCGACCGCGCTGTTGAGCGGTTGGTCGGGGCCCCCTTCGTAATCGGGGCGGTTGTTCACGACGCTGCGGAACCCCATGCGAGCTGCCTCTGACATGGCTTCGGGCGTGAGTTGAGGTGCGACGCAGACGTCGGCGGCGATGGGCTGGACGGGCAGGGCGTTCATCGGTGTCTCCTCAACGCGACAGAGCTTGCTTCACGGCGGCAGAGACGAGGGCCATCTCGGCCTGACCGGCCAGGCGGGCCTTGGCCGCAGCCATGACCTTGCCCATGTCACCAGGGCCAGAGGCGCCGAGCTCGGTCACCAGGGCGCCCACGGCGGCGGCGATCTGCTCGGCGCTCAAGCGCTGGGGCAGGTAGGCTTCGAGCACCGTCACCTCGGCGGTTTCCTTGTCGACAAGGTCGGTGCGACCGGCCTGCCCGAAGGCGGCGATCGAATCCTTGCGTTGCTTGATCAGCTTGTCGACGATCCCGACCACGGCGGCATCGTCGAGCACGATGCGCTCGTCGACTTCGCGCTGTTTGCAGGCCGCCAGCAACATGCGGATGGTCGACAAGCGGTCCGCCTCCTTGGCACGCATGGCGGCTTTCATGTCTTCCTGGATGCGGTCCTTCAGACTCATGATCGGATCCCCGTGGATGACAAAAGCCCGCGTCGGTCACCCGCGCGGGCTTGGGCAGCGGTTCGGCCCTGAGGCGCTCAGTACAGCTTCTTGGGAAGCTGCATGCTGCGCACGCGCTTGTAGTGGCGCTTGACGGCCGCGGCCTTCTTGCGCTTGCGCTCGGAGGTGGGCTTCTCGTAGAACTCGCGGGCGCGCAGTTCGGTCAACAGGCCGAGCTTCTCGATCGTGCGCTTGAAGCGGCGCAGCGCAACATCGAAGGGCTCGTTTTCCTTGACGCGAATGGTGGTCATATCAGCTGCAGGTCGTCAAACAAAGACCAAGATTATAGCGCCCCGGAGGCCCTGGGCTGCCGCCGAAAGGAAAGAAGGTGTCCGGCGGGATGGCGAACCGCATTCCTGAACCCTCAGGGAAGTTCAGGTGGGCGAGGTCAGCAAGGCTTCGGGTTCGTCTGACGCGAGACGATCACGCCCGCCGAGCGATGTTCCAAGCCCTGGCTCGATGAGCATCGGTTCAAGGAAATATAAAGCCCGCCAAACCACCGGACGCCACCATTATCAGCCCTTCGTGCCCTGGGCGGCACCGGGCTCGAGCGTTTCAGATCAGGTGCCCGTCTTCCGTCAAGGCCCTGTCGATCCGTGCCAGCAGTGCCTGCCAGACGGCGCTCTGGCCTGCCGGGTCTGTTTCGAGAGCCGAGCCTGCGGCTGATCGTTCAGGGGTCTCGGCGCCCGGAGCCCCGGGCGGCATGGCTCGGCCCTGGGATTGGCGCTCGGCGAGTTGGTAGGCGATGTTCAACGCGGCCAGCACCGCGATACGCTCGCGAGCCCTGATGCGGCCGGCGTCCCGGATGGCGGTCATCTCGCGATCCACGGTCGCCACGGCCGCTTCAAGTCGCGTCTCGCCCCCTTCAGGACAGGCCAACAGGTAGCCCTGCCCCAGGATCGTCACTTCGATCTGCTTCACGTCGCCTCCCCGCCGCCGTTCCCGGAGGGCGGCAACTTCTCGAGCAGGGCGTCGATGCGCGAGCGTGCCGCCCCAAGGCGCGACTTCAAGCCGTCACGCTCGGCCGTCAGCAGATCGACCTGGCGTCGCAGCAGTGCATTCGTCCGCTTCAGCTCCTCGTGCCGCAGCAGCAGGCGTTCGACACGCTCGACGATCGGGGCGGGATCGATCATGGAAGGGAGAGACCGGAACGAGGCGCGGATTCTAGGCGCGCGTGCGGCGGCGTCCAGGCGCGGAGTCGCACCAGTGGCTGACGGCGCAGCGGCCGCAGTCGGGCTGCCTCGCCTTGCACACGTAGCGCCCGTGCAGGATGAGCCAGTGGTGCGCGTCGGCGCGGTAGGGCGGCGGAACCCGCCGCAGCAGCGCCTGCTCCACCTCCAGCGGGTTGCGCCCGGGGGCGAGCCCGGTGCGGTTGCCGACCCGGAAGATGTGCGTGTCCACCGCCATCGTCTCCTCGCCGAAGGCGCAGTTGAGGACGACGTTGGCGGTCTTGCGGCCCACGCCTGGCAGCGCCTCGAGGGCCTCTCGCGAGCGCGGGACGCTGCCCCCGTGGCGCTCGATCAGCAGGCGGCAGGTCTCGACGAGGTTGCGCGCCTTGGTGCGGTACAGGCCGATCGTGCGGATCTGCGCCTCCACACCCTCCACGCCGAGCGCGAGCATGCGCGTCGGCGTCGGTGCGCGCGCGAAGAGGCCGCGCGTGGCCTTGTTGACGCTCACGTCGGTGGCCTGGGCCGACAGCAGCACGGCGGCCAGCAACTCGAAGACGCTCGCGTACTGGAGTTCGGTCACCGGCTGCGGGTTGGCGGCCTTGAGCGTGGCGAAGAAGGGTTCGATGTCGGCAGTCTTCATGGCAAGGCGAGTGGGCGGCGGGCTGGGGCGGGGGTGCGGGCGCGGGCGCGGTCATCCGCCGGCTGTGCCCTGGCGTCGGGCGCGTGCGCGTGCGAGCGCAGCGTCCACGACGGCGCGCTTGCGCGCCAGCGCTTCGGCGTCGGTGAGCCGGCTCGCGGCCGCCAAGTCCGCCAGCTTGGCGGCGGCCTTGGCGGCCAGGCGCTCGTCCTGCTCGGCCTGGTCTCGTTCAACGCGCAGGCGATGGAAGGCATACCGCTGTCGGGCCGTGTCGGCCTGGGCCGGGCTCCAGGCGGCCCAGCCGCTGCGCCCCGGGGTGACCGTCTCCAGGCTGATGCAGTCCACCGGGCAGGCCGGCATGCACAGCTCGCAGCCGGTGCACAAGGGCTCGACGACCGTGTGCATCGACTTCGGCGCCCCGACGATGCAGTCGACAGGGCAGGCCTTGATGCACAGGGTGCAGCCGATGCACCAGGTCTCGTCGATCACGGCCCGCCGCAGCGGGCCTTCGACGCCGTGGGAGGGACCCAGGGGCACCACCGGCTGGCCGGTCAGGATCGCCAGACGCTGGATGCCTTCGGTGCCGCCCGGAGGACATTGCGCGATCCCGGCCTCACCGCGCACGATCGCCTCAGCGTAGGCGCGGCAGTCCGGGTAGCCGCAGCGGGTGCACTGCGTCTGCGGCAGCGCGTCCTCGATGCGGTCGGCCAGGCTGGGCGGCGTGGCCACGGCGGTTGGGTCGAGGGTGCAGGTTCAGCGCGGACGGCGGCGAAGGGCAGGGGCTGTGTTGGCAGCCCGATGGCTGCCGATGAAATCGCGCACCCGCGGGTAGACCAGCTCGCGCCAGCGACGCCCCGAGAAGATGCCGTAGTGCCCCGCGCCCGGCACGTCATAGTGGAAGCGTCGGTCGGCGGGCACGCCGGTGCACAGATCGTGGGCGGCGCGGGTCTGACCCGCACCCGAGATGTCGTCGAGCTCGCCTTCGACCGTGAGCAAGGCGCTCGTGCGTATGTCCTGCGGGCGCACCTGCTGGCCGTCGACTTCCCACGTGCCGTTGACGAGCGCGAACTCCTGGAACACGGTACGGATCGTGTCGAGGTAGTACTCGGCGGGCATGTCGAGCACCGCGTTGTACTCGTCATAGAACTGGCGGTGCGACTCTGCGCTGTCCTCGTCGCCGCGGATCAGGTCGAGGAAGTAGTCGTAGTGCGAGCTCAGGTGGCGATCCGGGTTCATCGCCACGAAACCCGTGTGTTGCAGGAAGCCAGGGTAAACGCGGCGTCCGGCCCCGGGGTAATTGAGCGGCACCCGGTAGATGACGTTGTTCTCAAACCAGTCGTGGCTCTTGTTCATGGCCAGGTTGTTCACCGCCGTCGGGGAACGCCGGGCATCGATCGGGCCACCCATCATCGTCAACGTGCGCGGCGTGGCCTCACCGGCGCTGGCCATCAGCGACACCGCCGCGAGCACCGGCACCGTGGGCTGGCACACGGACATCACATGCACGTCGGGGCCTATGTGGCGGATGAAGTCCTGTACGTAGGCGATGTAGTCGTCCAGGTGGAAGGGGCCTGCCTCCACCGGCACCATGCGCGCATCGGTCCAGTCGGTGATGAAGACCTTGTGGTCCTGCAGCAGGCTGCGCACGGTCTCGCGCAGCAGCGTGGAGTGATGGCCCGACAGCGGCGCCACGACCAGCACCGTGGGCTGGTTCTTCATGCGCGCCAGCGCATCCGGGTTGTCGGTGAAACGCTTGAAGCGCAGCAGCCGGCAGAAATCCTTGTGGACGATGACCTGCTCCTGGACGGCCACGTCGACCCCGCCGACGTTGACGCCAAGGATGCCGAACTCGGGTTTCTCGTATTCCTTGGCCAGCCGGTGCATCAGGTCCAGGCCGGCGGCCACGCGCTGCGCCATCGGGGCGTGGGCGAACGGCGACAGCGGGTGCGTGTACAGCTTGGCCGAGGCGCTGGCGAACTCGGCAAAGGGCGACATCATCGCGCGCTGGGCTTCGTAGAACTGGTAGAGCATGGGGGTGCTTTCCGGGATGGCTTGACAACCCCGGATGTGCCGTCAGGTTGACGTTACTCAGGACTTTGCCACGAAACTTGCTGCGCCGCAGCAGGAAACGCGACGAAATGTAGCCCTCGGGCCTGCCGTGCGCCTGACGCGCGGCGGCCGCGCCGTCACATGACGCTGACGATCGCCCGCACGACACCGTCGAGATTGCCGCGATTGAGCGCGGCCACGCAGATGCGTCCGGAATCAACGCCATAGACACCGAACTCCTCACGCAGACGCTGCATCTGCGCCTTGCCGAGGCCGGAGTAGCTGAACATGCCCTTCTGGCGCGTGATGAAGCCCATGTCCTGGCGCACACCGGCCGCGGCCAGCCCGTCGACCAGCGCCTGCCGCATCAGCCGGATGCGCTGGCGCATCCCGGCAAGCTCGTCCTCCCACTGGCGCCGCAGCGCAGGAGTGTTCAGCACGGTGGCGACGATCTGGGCGCCGTGGGTCGGGGGGTTGGAGTAGTTCGTGCGGACCACGATCTTCAACTGCGACAGCACGCGCGCGGCCTCGTCGGGGCTGGCGCAGACCACGCTCAGCGCTCCCACGCGCTCGCCATAAAGCGAGAAGCTCTTCGAGAACGACGTGGCGACGAAGAAGTCCACGCCGGAGGCGAGGAATTGGCCGACCACTGCCCCGTCCTCGGCGATGCCGTCACCGAAGCCCTGGTAGGCCATGTCCAGGAAGGCGACCAGGCCGCGCTGCCGCACGGCATCGACGACCTGGGACCATTGGCCGCCGTCCAAGTCGCAGCCGGTGGGGTTGTGGCAGCAGGCGTGCAGCACGACGACGGTGCCGGGGGCGGCGGCCTGGAGCGCCGCGAGCATCTCGGCGAAGCGCACGCCGCGCGTGGCCGGGTCGTAATAGGGGTAGGTCTCCACCTCGAAGCCGGCGTTCGTGAACAGCGCCCGGTGGTTCTCCCAGCTCGGGTCGCTGATCAGCACGCGGGCACCGGGGTTCAGGCGCCGCAGGAAGTCGGCCCCGAGCTTCAGCCCGCCGGTGCCACCGAGCGCCTGCACGGTAGCGACGCGGGAATCGCGCACAGCGGCAGACTCGGCGCCGAAGACGAGGCCCTGGACGGCCTGGTCATAAGCCGCGATACCGTCGATGGGGAGGTAGCCGCGCGGCTTTCCCGCGGCCACCAGGGCCCGCTCGGCCTCGGCCACGCAGGCCAGCAGCGGCAGCTTGCCGTTCTCGTCGAAGTAGACACCCACGCCCAGATTCACCTTGCCGGGCCGGGTGTCGGCCGCGAACTGCTCGTTCAGACCCAGGATCGGGTCGCGGGGGGCCATCTGGACGGCGTCGAACAGGGACATGGTCGGTTTCCGGGTTCTGGGGTGGACGGTCAGGCGCTGGAGCCAAGCAGTTCGTACCGGGCTGAGGTACGCTGGCGGGTTGTCGGCGCAGTGGGCCGGCGACGCGAAAAACCCAGGATTCTAGGACCCCGCTCATGCCCAAGACCCCCCGCAGCACGCCGTCAGACCCCGCCGGCGCGGACGCGAGGGGCCTTGCGGCGCCGCGGGGGAGTGCGGCACCCGCGCTGTCTGTCGTGGACGAAACGATGCCGGGCACGCCGGATGCCGGGCAGCTCGTGTGCTTCGAGGGCTCGCCATTCCAGCTCTTCCAGCCCTACCCACCGGCCGGCGACCAGCCCGCGGCCATCGCCCAGTTGGTCGACGGCATCGAGTCCGGCTTGAGCTACCAGACCCTGCTGGGCGTCACCGGCTCGGGCAAGACCTTCACGATGGCCAACGTGATCGCGCGTCTGGGCCGGCCGGCGATCGTTTTCGCGCCCAACAAGACGCTCGCGGCGCAGCTGTACAGCGAGTTCCGCGAGTTCTTCCCGAAGAACGCGGTCGAGTACTTCGTCAGCTACTACGACTACTACCAGCCCGAGGCCTACGTCCCGCAGCGCGATCTTTTCATCGAGAAGGACAGCTCGATCAACGAGCACATCGAGCAGATGCGGCTGTCGGCCACCAAGAGCCTGCTGGAGCGGCGCGACGTGGTGATCGTCGCATCGGTCAGCGCGATCTACGGCATCGGCGATCCGGGCGACTACCACCAGATGGTGATGACGCTGCGCGTGGGCGACAAGCTGGGCCAGCGCGACGTGATCGCGCACCTGATCCGCATGCAGTACAGCCGCAACGAGACCGACTTCTCGCGCGGCACCTTCCGGGTGCGCGGGGACACCATCGACGTTTTCCCGGCCGAGCACTCGGAGTTGGCCATCCGCATCGAGCTCTTCGACGACGAGGTGGAGTCGCTGCAGCTCTTCGACCCGCTGACCGGCCGCGTGCGGCAGAAGATCCCGCGATTCACGGTCTACCCGGGCAGCCATTACGTCACCCCGCGCGAGCGCGTGCTCAGCGCGATCGAGTCGATCAAGGACGAGTTGCGCGAGCGTCTGGCCGAGTTCGTGGCTGCGGGCAAGCTGGTGGAGGCGCAGCGCCTGGAGCAGCGCACCCGCTTCGACCTGGAGATGCTGCAGGAGGTGGGCCACTGCAAGGGCATCGAGAACTACACCCGCCACCTCTCGGGCGCGCGGCCGGGCGATCCGCCGCCTACGCTGGTGGACTACCTGCCGCGCGACGCGCTGATGTTCCTCGACGAGAGCCATGTCCTGATCGGGCAGCTTGGAGGCATGTTCAACGGCGACCGTGCGCGCAAGACCACGCTCGTCGAATACGGCTTCCGCCTGCCGAGCGCGCTGGACAACCGCCCGCTGAAGTTCGAGGAGTTCGAGACCAAGATGCGGCAGACCGTCTTCGTCTCCGCCACGCCGGCCGCCTACGAGCAGACGCATGCGGGGCAGGTGGTCGAGCAACTCGTGCGGCCCACGGGGCTGGTGGACCCGGAGATCGAGGTCCGCCCGGCGTTACAGCAGGTCGATGACGTGCTGCAGGAGATCCGCGAGCGCGTCGCGGCGGGCGAACGCGTGCTCATCACCACGCTGACCAAGCGCATGGCCGAGCAGCTGACCGACTACCTGGCCGACAACGGTGTCAAGGTGCGCTACCTGCACAGCGACGTCGACACCGTGGAGCGCGTGGAGATCATCCGCGACCTGCGTCTGGGCACCTTCGACGTGCTCGTGGGCATCAACCTGCTGCGAGAGGGGCTGGACATCCCCGAGGTGTCGCTCGTGGCCATCCTCGACGCGGACAAGGAGGGCTTCCTGCGCGCCGAGCGCAGCCTGATCCAGACCATCGGTCGCGCCGCGCGCAACGTGCACGGCAAGGCCATCCTCTACGCCGACAAGGTGACGGATTCGATGCGCCGCGCCATCGACGAGACCGAGCGTCGGCGTGCCCGGCAGCTCGAGCACAACGCCGCGCACGGCATCGTGCCGCGGAGTGTCTCCAAGCAGGTGCGCGAGCTGATCGACGGCGTGGTGTCGGACAAGACGGCGCGCGACGACCTCAAGGCTGCGCAGGCCGCTGCCGAGGTCGAAGCGCTGGGCGAGAAGGACCTGGGCAAGCGCATCCGGCTGCTGGAGAAACAGATGCTCGAGCACGCGCGCAACCTCGAGTTCGAGAAGGCGGCACGCCTGCGCGACCAGCTTGCCCTGCTGAAGGAGCAGGCCTTCGGCGCCACCGGCACCGACAGTGCCGTCGTGCCCTTGGTGGCTCCGGCGGCGCGCCGTTGAGCCCTGCTTGGCTTGTTTGTCCAGGACAAAAGAAGGGCGAGTTCGATCTATGTCGAGCAAAACGCTCGACTTCTGCTAAAGTTGAGTCTTCTTGTAGGGATCAGCGCGTTCAACGGGTGTCGAGACACCGGCGGATGAGGCCGATTCCTGACGTCTTCCACCTGCCGACCTCAACTTTGCCGCGCCTGCGGCCGGGAGTGCACCCATGCGACTGACCACCAAGGGCCGATTCGCCGTCACCGCGATGATCGACCTCGCCCTGCGTTCGCACAACGGGCCGGTCGCACTGGCGGCGATCAGCCAGCGCCAGCAGATCTCGCTGTCCTACCTGGAGCAGCTGTTCGGCAAGCTGCGGCGCCACGAGCTGGTGGAGAGCACGCGCGGTCCGGGCGGCGGCTACTCGCTGGGTCGCAGCATGGCCGAGATCACCGTGGCCGACATCATCGTGGCGGTGGACGAGCCGATCGACGCCACGGGCTGTGGCGGCAAGGAGCACTGCATGGGCGAGGACACCGGCAAGTGCATGACGCACGACCTGTGGACGAGCCTGAACACCAAGATGATCGAGTTCCTGGACTCGATCTCGCTGAAGAAGCTGGTGGACGAGCAGGTGGCCAAGGGCGTTTCGATCGAGGAGGCGCCGGTCAAGCGCGCCATCTCCACCCAGCCCGTGGTCAAGCCCATCAAGGTGACGGCGCCGAACTCGGTTTTCGCGCTGGGCAACGTCTTCTCGAAGTGATTCCCTGGAGCTGCATGCGATGACCCCGCACTTCCCGATCTACATGGACTATGGCGCCACGACGCCGGTGGACCCGCGTGTGGTCGATGCAATGATCCCCTGGCTGCGTGAGCACTTCGGCAACCCCGCCTCCCGCAGCCACGCCTGGGGCTGGGAGGCCGAGGAGGCCGTGGAGAAGGCCCGCGTCGACGTCGCCGCCCTGCTCAACGCCGACCCGCGCGAGATCGTCTGGACTTCCGGCGCCACCGAGAGCAACAACCTGGCGCTGAAGGGCGCGGCGCATTTCTATGCTTCGCGCGGCAAGCACCTCGTGACGGTCAAGACCGAGCACAAGGCCGTGCTCGACACGATGCGCGAGCTCGAGCGCCAGGGCTTCGAGGTCACCTATCTCGACGTGCAAGAGGACGGTCTGCTCGACCTCGACCGCTTCCGCGATGCACTGCGGTCCGACACCATCCTGGTGTCGGTGATGCTGGTCAACAACGAGATCGGCGTCATCCAGGACATCCCGGCCATCGGCGCCATGTGCCGCGAGCGCGGCATCGTGCTGCATGTGGACGCGGCCCAGGCCACAGGCAAGGTCGGCATCGACATGGCCACGCTGCCGGTCGACCTGATGAGCCTGGCATCGCACAAGACCTACGGGCCCAAGGGTATCGGTGCCCTCTACGTGCGCCGCAAGCCGCGCGTGCGGCTCGAGGCGCAGATGCACGGCGGTGGCCATGAGCGCGGCATGCGCTCGGGCACGCTGCCCACGCATCAGTGCGTGGGCATGGGCGAGGCCTTCCGCATCGCCCGTGCGGAGATGGGAACCGAGAGCGAGCGCGTTCGCATGCTGCAGCAGCGCCTGCTGGCCGGCATCGGCCAGATCGAGCAGGTGTTCATCAACGGCCACCTCGAGAAGCGCGTGCCGCACAACGTGAACGCGTCCTTCAACTACGTCGAGGGCGAGTCGCTGATCATGGGGATCAAGGGCCTTGCCGTGTCCTCCGGCTCGGCCTGCACCTCGGCCAGCCTGGAGCCCAGCTACGTGCTGCGTGCGCTCGGCCGCAGCGACGAACTGGCGCACTCCAGCCTGCGCATGACGATCGGCCGATTCACGACCGAGGCCGACATCGACTATGCGGTCAACACGCTGCAGGACCGCGTGGCGCGCCTGCGGGAACTGTCCCCGCTGTGGGACATGTACCGCGACGGCATCGACTTGAACAGCATCCAGTGGACGGCGCACTGAGGCGCCCCCGGCCAGAGACGAACACCGAGGAGGTCTTTCCATGGCTTACAGCGACAAGGTCATCGACCACTACGAGAACCCCCGCAACGTCGGCGCTTTCGACAAGGGTGACGACAGTGTGGGTACCGGCATGGTCGGCGCGCCCGCCTGCGGCGACGTGATGCGGCTGCAGATCAAGGTCAACCCGGAGTCCGGCCTCATCGAGGACGCGCGCTTCAAGACCTACGGGTGCGGCTCGGCGATCGCATCGAGCTCGCTCGTCACCGAGTGGGTCAAGGGCAAGACACTGGACGAGGCGCTGACGATCAAGAACACGCAGATCGCGCAGGAGCTGGCGCTGCCGCCGGTGAAGATCCACTGCTCGATCCTGGCCGAGGACGCGATCAAGGCGGCTGTCACCGATTACAAGGCCAAGCACGGCGAGGCCGCGCCGGCCGCCGTGGCGGCGCACTGAGGCGGAGCCCGGTCTCATGGCGGTGACGATGACCGAGTCCGCGGCGCGCCACGTGACGCGCTACCTGGCGCGCCGGGGCAAGGGTGTGGGCGTGCGCCTGGGGGTGAAGACAACCGGCTGCTCGGGTCTGGCCTACAAGCTCGAGTACGCCGACGATGTGGCGCCCGACGACATCGTCTTCGAGGACCATGGCGTGAAGGTGCTGATCGATCCGAAGAGCCTGCCCTACCTGGACGGCACTGAACTCGACTTCGTTCGCGAGGGCTTGAACGAAGGCTTCAAGTTCCACAACCCGCGCGAGAAGGACCGCTGCGGCTGCGGGGAGTCCTTCCGCGTCTGACCCGCAGGCAAAGGATCGCTGGCGAGGCGCGGCTTTGCCGCGCCTTTGCATTCCAACCCGCCGATGAAGCTCGACGACGACGATTTCACGCTCTTCGGACTCCCGCGCCGGCACGCGCTGGACCGTGGCGATCTGGACGCGCGCTGGCGCGCCTTGCAGGCCGAGGTGCACCCGGATCGCTTCTCGGCCCAGGGTGCGGCGGCGCAACGCCTGGCCATGCAGTGGGCGATGCGCGTCAACGAGGCCTACCGGCGCCTGAAAGACCCCCTGCGGCGCGGTGCCTACCTTTGCGAACTGGCCGGTGCCGAGGTGGAGGCCGAGCGCAACACGGCCATGCCGCCGGAGTTCCTGCTCGAGCAGATGGCCTGGCGCGAGGCCCTGGACGAGGCGGACGGTGACGTACCGGCGGTCGAGGCCTTGGACGCCGAGGTGGCCGGGCGCGAGCGTGTGCTGCTTCAGCGCCTGGCACGCGAGATCGACGAGACCGGCGACGCGCGTGCGGCTGCGGCCACGGTGCGCGCATTGATGTTCGTAGGCCGCTTCCGTGAAGACATCGGCCGTCGGCTCGAAGCCCTCGACGCCTGAGAACCGCGAGTTCCCCCCGACATGGCCCTGCTGCAGATCTCCGAACCTGGCGCCGCACCCGATCCCCACCAGCGCCGCGTCGCCGTGGGCATCGACCTCGGCACCACGCACTCCCTGGTGGCCGCGGTGCGGCACGGCGTGGCCGAGTGCCTGCCTGACGCGGACGGCGCCGTCATCCTGCCGTCGGTGGTGCGCTACCTCGACGGCGGACGGCGCCAGATCGGGGCGGCGGCGCGTGCCGCACAGGCCGAGGATGCCGAGAACACGATCGCCTCGGTCAAGCGCTTCATGGGGCGCACGCTCGCCGACATTCCAGGGCACGGCAAGCTGCCCTACCGCTTCGTCGACCGCCCCGGCATGGTGGCGCTGACCACGCGCGAGGGCGAGAAGTCGCCTGTGGAGGTGTCGGCCGAGATCCTGGCCGTACTGAGGCAACGCGCCGAGGACACCTTCGACGACGAGATCTTCGGCGCCGTCATCACCGTGCCGGCCTACTTCGACGACGCACAGCGTCAGGCGACCAAGGACGCGGCCCAGCTCGCCGGGCTGAACGTTCTGCGCTTGATCAACGAGCCGACCGCGGCTGCCGTGGCCTACGGCCTGGAAAACGGCAGCGAGGGCCTGTACGCCGTCTACGACCTGGGCGGCGGCACTTTCGACATCTCGCTGCTGCGTCTGACGCGCGGCGTCTTCGAGGTCGTGGCGACCGGCGGTGACGCGGCGCTGGGGGGAGACGACTTCGACGACGCCCTGGCCCAGTGGGCGCTGGGCCAGGCCGGCCTGCAGGCGTCCAGCCCGCGCGACCGCCGGGCGGTGCTGGTGGCCGCGCGCGCTGCGAAGGAGGCGCTCAGCAATGCCGCGCAGACCATGCTGTCCTGCACTGTCGACGGCCGTGCAGTCGACGTGAACGTGAGCCGCGAGCAGTTCGACTCCCTCGCGCGGCCGCTGGTGGAGCGCACGCTGGCCAGCGCGCGCAAGGTGCTGCGCGACGCCCGGGTCGCCCGCGACGAGGTGCAGGGCGTGGTGCTGGTCGGTGGCTCGACGCGCATGCCCTGCGTGCAAGCTGCCGTGGCCGCGCAGTTCGGCCGCGAGCCGCTGACCGACGTCAACCCGGAAGAGGTGGTGGCCATCGGCGCGGCGCTGCAGGCCCATGCGCTTGCAGGACACACCCGCGACGGCGGCCTGCTGCTGCTGGACGTCATCCCGCTGTCGCTGGGCCTGGAGACCATGGGGGGGCTCGTGGAGCGTGTCATCGAGCGCAACACGACGATCCCGGTGGCCAAGGCGCAGGACTTCACGACCTTCCAGGATGGCCAGACGGCGATGGCGATCCACGTCGTCCAGGGCGAGCGCGACCTGGTGGCCGATTGCCGCAGCCTGGCCCGCTTCGAGCTGCGCGGCATCCCGCCGATGGTCGCCGGCGCGGCGCGCATCCGGGTGAGCTTCCAGGTCGACGCCGACGGCCTGCTGTCGGTCTCGGCGCGCGAGCTCGGCTCCGGCGTCGAGGCCTCGGTGGCTGTCAAGCCCAGCTACGGGCTGGGCGACGATGAGGTCGCGCGCATGTTGCGCGAGGGCTACTCCCATGCGGAGGACGACATGCACTCGCGCAAGCTGCGCGAGGCCCGGGTCGAGGCCGAGCGCATGGTGCTGGCCACGCGCTCGGCTCTGGCGGCCGACGGCGACCTGCTCGACGGCGAGGAGCGTGCGCGCGTCGAGACACTCCTGGTGGTCGCGACCGACGCGGCCCTGGGTGCAGATGCGCAGGCCATCGACGACGCGGTTCACGCGCTGGCCGAGGGCACCGAGGCCTTTGCAGCCGCGCGCATGAACCGAGGCATTCGCGCGGCCCTGGCCGGCCGCAAGGTCGACGAGATCTGAAATCCCGCAAACCGCCCCCACGAACCCCCATGCCGGTCATCCGCATCCTGCCCCACGCCGAGTACTGCCCCGAGGGGGACACCATCGTGGCGCCCCGTGGCACCTCGGTGTGCGAGGCCCTGCTCGACAACGGCATCGCCATCGAGCACGCCTGCGAGATGAGCTGCGCCTGCACCACGTGCCACGTGATCGTGCGCGAGGGCTACGACTCGCTCGGGGCGATCGACGAGACCGAGGAGGACCTGCTCGACCGGGCCTGGGGGCTGACGCCGACGTCGCGCCTGTCTTGCCAGGCCATCCTGTCGGACCGCGATGTCACGATCGAGATCCCGAAGTACACGATCAACCATGCGCGCGAGAAGCACTGAGGGCGGATCCGCCCGGGAGCGCGTGCAGCCCTCCCGCGGCGTGCGCGGGCCGGTGCCGGCGTGAAGATCCTGGGAGTCGAGTCGTCCTGCGACGAGACCGGGGTCGCGCTGGTGGAGTGGGCGGGACAGGGCGTGCCGCGTCTTCTCGCACACGCGCTGCACAGTCAGGTGGCGATGCACGAGGCCTACGGGGGCGTCGTGCCCGAGCTCGCCTCGCGCGACCACATCCGGCGCGTGATCCCGCTGACCGAGCGCGTGCTGGGCGAAGCTGCTTGCGCGCCCGGCGACATCGACCTCGTGGCCTACACGCGCGGGCCAGGTCTGGCCGGCGCCCTGCTCGTCGGTGCGGGCTATGCCGTGGCGCTGGCGGCGGCACTGGATCGGCCCACGCTGGGGGTCCACCATCTCGAGGGGCACCTGTTGTCGCCCTTCCTGTCGGCCGATCCCCCGGAATTTCCCTTCGTCGCGCTGCTGGTGTCCGGCGGCCACACGCAGCTGATGCGCGTGGACGGTGTGGGGCGCTACGCGCTGCTGGGCGAGACGATCGACGACGCCGCCGGCGAGGCCTTCGACAAATCGGCCAAGCTCATGGGCCTGGGCTATCCGGGCGGGCCGGCCCTGTCCCGGCTGGCGCAGCACGGCCGGTCCGATGCCTTTGCGCTGCCGCGGCCGCTGCTGCACAGCGCAGACCTCGACTTTTCCTTCGCCGGCCTGAAGACGGCAGTGCTGACGCAGCACCGCAAGCTCGGCCCGGCCCCGGCGCCGCAGGCGCTGGCCGACCTGGCCGCCGCAACGCAGGCCGCCATCGTCGACGTGCTCACGGCCAAGGCCATGGCGGCGCTGCGGCGCACCGGGCTGCGGCGGCTCGTCGTGGCCGGCGGCGTCGGCGCCAACGGCGAGTTGCGGCGCCGGCTCGGGCAGGCCTGCGAGCGAGCCGGCGTGCGCGTGCACTACCCGGAGTTCGAGCTGTGCACCGACAACGGCGCGATGATCGCGCTCGCGGGGGCGATGCGCGTGCAGGCCGGCCTGGCCGTGGGGCAGGCCGCCGAGGCCTTCGACGTGCGGCCACGGTGGCCGCTGCAGGAGATCCACTGAAGGAGGGGGCGCCAGGCCCGAGACCCATGCGAGCAACCATCCAGGCCCTGCCCGGGTCGCTGATCCGAGACGTGGCGAATGCGGCCATGGGCCGGCCTGACGTGCTGGCCTTCTGGTTCGGCGAGAGTGACGAAGTCACGCCGCAGCCGGTGCGCGAGGCCGCGGAGCGTTCGTTGCGTGACGGCGAGACCTTCTACGCGCACAACCTCGGCCTGCCGGCGCTGCGCGCGGCGATCGCCGGCTACGTCGGGAGCCTGCATCCGGCGGTCGATGCCGAGCGCGTGGTGGTCACCTCCTCGGGGGTGACCGCGCTGATGCTGGCGATGCAGATGCTCGCCGGCCCGGGCGACGAAGTGGTTGCCGTCACCCCGGTGTGGCCCAACCTGACCGCCCAGCCGCAGATCCTGGGCGCGCGCGTGCGTCGCCTGCCCTTGCGCGCGCGCGGCGGGCGCTGGGAACTCGATCTCGATGCGCTGCGCGCTGCCGTCGGGTCCGGCACGCGCGTGCTGCTGGTCAATGCGCCGAACAACCCGACGGGCTGGACGCTGAGCCCCGACGAGGTGCGCGCCATCCTCGAGCACTGCCGCGCCACCGGCACGTGGATCGTCTCCGACGAGGTGTACGAGCGCCTGTACTACGGGCCCGGCGAGGCGGCGCCGAGCTTCCTTGACGCGGCCACGGCCGAGGACCGCGTCGTCTTGGTGCAGAGTTTCTCCAAGAGCTTCCTGATGACCGGCTGGCGCCTGGGCTGGATGGTGGTGCCCGACGGGCACGCGCAGGCCCTGGGCAAGCTGGTCGAGTTCAACAGCTCCTGCGCCCCCGTGTTCGTGCAGCGCGGAGCGCTCGCCGCGCTGGAGGGTGCGCAGGCTTCGGTGCCGCGCCTGCGCGAGCACATGCGCGCCTGCCGTGACCGCCTGGTCGCCGGGCTCGCGCGCCTGCCCGGGGTGACCGTCGCGGCGCCCGTGGGCGGCATGTACGCCTTCCTGCGCGTGGACGGCGTCGACGACTCGCTGGCCTTTGCCAAGCGTCTGGTGGGCCATCATGGGCTCGGCTTGGCGCCTGGTGCGGCCTTCGGGCCCGAAGGCGAGGGCTGGTTGCGCTGGTGCTTCGCCTCGCGCGACCCGGCGCGGTTGGACGAGGGCGTGCGCCGGCTGGCGCAGGCGCTGGGGCGCCGCTAGGCTAGAATCCTGCGGTTTGCATCGGTTGTCGTTGCGTGAGCATCGATCGGCCTTGCAGGCAAAGCCGCACGGCGCGGGTCGGTTTCACCCGCGTTCGCAAGTTTGGATGCCGCAAGGCACCGGAAACCGCGTCATCCGCCTCGGCCGAGGTGGTTCCTTCGCGGGCATCCGGCTCCACGAGGAAATCGCGATGACGATGGATACCACCCAGAAGGCCGAAGTGATCAAGGCGCACGCCCGCGGCGTCGCCGACACCGGCTCCCCCGAAGTGCAGGTTGCGCTGCTGACGGCGCGCATCAATGAGCTGACGCCGCACTTCAAGGCCCATGCGAAGGACCACCATGGCAGGCGAGGCCTGCTCAAGCTGGTGAATCAACGCAAGCGCCTGCTGTCCTACCTCAAGGACAGGGATGCCGAGCGCTACACGGCGCTGATCCAGAAGCTGGGTCTGCGCAAGTAAGTCCACGAGGACAACGATCATGGCGTCCCGGTGCGTGCTCTCACCCGCCGCACCGGGCGCCACGGAGACGATGAGGGCAGGGGCAGCTGCTGTGTCATTCCAGGGCGGCTCGGCCGCACGCCAGCGGGCGTGCGTCCCAGGCCGGCCGCGCTGGAATGGCATTGCTGCCGTCGCCCGACGCCTCCAGCCCGAAGGCGCGGGGTTTGCGCGCGCCGACACCACGGAGTCAATGCCATGAGCATGTTCAACAAGGTCGTGAAGACCTTCCAATGGGGCCCGCACCGCGTCACGATGGAGACGGGTGAGATCGCCCGCCAGTCCACCGGCGCCGTCCTCGTCGACATCGAGGGCACGGTCGTTCTCGCCACGGTCGTGGCCGCCAAGAACGCCAAGCCGGGGCAGGATTTCTTCCCCCTGACGGTCGACTACATCGAGAAGACCTACGCTGCCGGCAAGATCCCGGGCAGCTTCTTCAAGCGCGAAGGCCGCCCCAGCGAACTCGAGACGCTGACCAGCCGCCTGATCGACCGGCCGATCCGCCCGCTGTTCCCGGACGGTTTCTTCAACGAAGTGCAGGTCGTCGTGCACGTGCTGAGCCTGAACCCCGAGGTGCAGGCCGACATCGCAGCGCTGATCGCCTCGAGCGCGGCGCTGTCGGTCAGCGGCATCCCCTTCAACGGGCCGATCGGCGCGGCGCGCGTGGGCTATGTGAATGGCGAGTACGTGCTGAACCCGGGCAAGGCCGACCTCGCCAACAGCAAGCTCGACCTCGTGGTGGCAGGCACCGAGGCGGCCGTGCTGATGGTGGAGTCCGAGGCTGACCAGCTCAGCGAGGAGCTCATGCTCGGCGCCGTGGTCTACGGCCACGACCAGGGCAAGGTGGCGATCGACGCCATCCACGAACTGGTGCGCGAGGCGGGCAAGGCCGAGTGGCTGGCTGCAGGCACCTGGTCGCCGCCGGCCAAGGACGAGGCCTTCATCGCCAAGGTCAACGCCCTGGCCGAGGAGCCGCTGCGCGCGGCCTACCAGATCCGCAGCAAGCAGGCCCGCACGCAGGCTTGCCGCGAGGCCTACGCGGCTGCCAAGGCGGCCCTGAAGGCTGAAGGCGTGGCCTTCGACGAGGTCAAGGTCGAGGCGCTGCTGTTCGAGATCGAGGCCCGCATCGTGCGCGGCCAGATCCTGGCCGGCGAGCCCCGCATCGACGGTCGCGACACGCGCACCGTGCGCCCGATCGAGATCCGCACCTCGGTGCTGCCGCGCACGCACGGCTCGGCGCTGTTCACGCGCGGCGAGACGCAGGCGCTCGCGGTGGCCACGCTGGGCACCGAGCGTGACGCGCAGCGCATCGACGCGCTGGCCGGCGAGTTCGAGGACCGCTTCATGCTGCACTACAACATGCCCCCGTTCGCCACCGGCGAGACGGGCCGCGTGGGCAGCCCGAAGCGGCGCGAGATCGGCCACGGCCGTCTGGCCAAGCGCGCCCTGGTGGCGGCCTTGCCCTCGAAGGAGGACTTCCCCTACGTGCTGCGCGTCGTCAGCGAGATCACCGAGAGCAATGGTTCGTCGTCGATGGCCTCGGTGTGCGGCGGTTGCCTGGCGCTGATGGACGCCGGCGTGCCGATGAAGGCGCACGTGGCCGGCATCGCCATGGGTCTGATCAAGGACGGCAATCGCTTCGCCGTGCTGACCGACATCCTCGGTGACGAGGACCACCTCGGTGACATGGACTTCAAGGTGGCGGGCACGACCGCCGGCGTGACAGCCCTGCAGATGGACATCAAGATCCAGGGCATCACGAAGGAGATCATGCAGGTTGCGCTGGCCCAGGCCAAGGAAGCGCGCATGCACATCCTCGGCAAGATGGTCGAAGCCATGGGCGAGGCCAAGACCGAGGTCAGCAACTTCGCGCCGCGCCTGTACACGATGAAGATCAATCCGGAGAAGATCCGGGACGTGATCGGCAAGGGCGGCGCCACGATCCGCGCCCTGACCGAGGAGACCGGCTGCACGATCGACATCGGCGAGGACGGCACGATCACGATCGCCTCCACCGACGCCGGCAGGGCCGAGTTCGCCAAGCAGCGCATCACCGAGATCACGGCCGAGGCCGAGGTGGGCAAGGTCTACGAGGGCCCGATCACCAAGCTGCTGGACTTCGGTGCCCTGGTCAACATCCTGCCCGGCAAGGACGGCCTGCTGCACATCAGCCAGATCGCGCATGAGCGCGTCGAGCAGGTGAGCGACTACCTCTCCGAAGGCCAGGTCGTCAAGGTCAAGGTGCTCGAGACCGACGAGAAGGGCCGCATCAAGCTCTCGATGAAGGCGCTGCTCGAGCGGCCCGAGGGCATGGGTGACGACGAGCGTCCGCGCCGCGAGGGCGGTGATCGCTCCGATCGCGGACCGCGCCGCGACCGCGGTGACCGCGGGGATCGTGGCGACCGGGGTGACCGTCCCCGCCGCGAGCCGCGTGAGCCGCGCGAGCCGCGTGAGGGCGCCGATGCGCCGGCGTCCAGCAACGCCCCTGAGGCCGCTCCTGCGCCCGCGCCCGCGCCGTCGGAGCCGCGCCAGGACTGAGCCCGGAGACCCGGTACACCATGAAGGCGATCGAGATCCAGCAACCCGGCGGGCCGGAGGTCCTTCGGGCCTGCGAGCGTCCGCGCCCTGTGCCGGGGGCGGGCGAGGTGCTGATCGAGGTGGCAGCCAGCGGCGTCAACCGGCCCGACGTGTTGCAGCGCATGGGCCTGTACCCGATGCCGCCGGGCGTGTCCGACCTGCCGGGGCTCGAGGTGGCAGGCACCGTGGTCGAGGGCGATGCCGCCGAGCTGGCCGCGGTGGGGCTGAGGCTCGGTGACCGGGTCTGTGCGCTGGTGGCCGGCGGTGGCTACGCTCAGTTTTGCGTGGCGCCGGTCGGGCAGTGCCTGCCAGTGCCGGCCGGGCTGGACGAGATCGAGGCCGCTTCGCTGCCCGAGACCTTCTTCACCGTCTGGCAGAACGTGTTCGAGATCGCACGCCTGCAGCCCGGCGAGACCCTGCTGGTGCAGGGCGGCTCCAGCGGCATCGGCGTGACCGCCATCGCGCTGGCCAAGGCGTTGGGTTCGCGCGTGCTCGTGACTGCCGGCACCGACGAGAAGTGCGCGGCCTGCGTCGCGCTCGGCGCCGACGCCGCGATCAACTACCGCACCCAGGACTTCGTCGCCGAGGTCAGGCGCCTGACCTCGGGGCGGGGCGCGGACGTCATCCTCGACATGGTGGCGGGCGACTATCTCGGCCGCGAACTCCAATGTGTGTCCGAGGGCGGGCGCATCGCCGTGATCGCGGTGCAGGGCGGCACCCACAGTGCCGTTGACGCCGGTCTGCTGCTGCGCAAGTGGGTGACGGTCAGCGGTTCGACGCTGCGGCCCCGATCGGTCGCCTACAAGACGGCGCTGGCGAGCGCCCTGCGAGAGCGAGTCTGGCCCCTGGTCGAATCCGGCCGCGTCCGGCCGGTCATCCACCGCGTCTTCGACGCCGTGGATGCGGCGCAGGCGCACGCGCTGATGGAGTCGAGCGCGCACGTGGGCAAGATCGTGCTGCGTTGGAGGTGATGGCCATGGCGCGTCGCAAGCTCGTCGTCGGCAACTGGAAGATGCACGGCAGCCGTGCCGCCAATGCGGCGCTGCTCGAGGGCCTGATGCAGGCCCGGCCCTACGGCTGCGACGTCGCGGTCTGCCCACCGTTTCCGTATCTTGCCGACGTGGCCTCGACGCTGGCCGCCAGTGGCCTGCGCTGGGGCGCGCAGGACTGCTCCGCCCAGGCTCAGGGTGCCTACACCGGCGAGGTGGCCGCGTCCATGCTGGCCGAACTGGGCTGCCGCTATGCCATCGTCGGCCATTCCGAGCGCCGCGCGCTGCACGGCGAGAGCGACCAGCTCGTCGCCGACAAGGCCAAGGCCGCGCTGGCCTGCGGTGTGACGCCCATCGTCTGCGTGGGTGAGACCCGCGCCCAGCGCGAAGCCGGCCAGACCGAGGCCGTGGTCAAGCGCCAGCTCTCGGCGGCCATCCACACCTTGGCGCACTGTGCCAGCGAGATGGTGGTCGCCTACGAGCCCGTGTGGGCTATCGGCACCGGGCTGACGGCGAGTCCCGAGCAGGCGCAGGCAGTGCACGCGCTGCTGCGCCAGCAACTGCGGGCGGCCACGCCGCGTGCCGACGGCATGACCATCCTCTACGGCGGCAGCGTCAAGCCCGAGAACGCTGCGGCCCTGTTCGCGCAGGCCGACATCGATGGCGGGCTCGTCGGCGGCGCGGCGCTGAAGGTGGCCGACTTCGTCGCCATCTGCCGCGCGGCTGGCTGACGCGGCGATCCGTACCGACCCTTTCCTGACACTCACCACGATCCTCCTGCGGAGCGACCGGACCATGCAACTCTGGATGACCTTGCTGCTTGCCGTGCAAATGCTGTCGGCGCTGGTGATGATCGGCCTCGTGCTCGTGCAGCATGGCAAGGGTGCCGACATGGGTGCCTCCTTCGGCGGCGGCGGCTCCTCGGGCAGCCTGTTCGGGGCCACCGGCAGCGCCAACTTCCTCTCGCGCTCCACGGCGGTGTGCGCGACCCTGTTCTTCGCCTGCACGCTGGGTCTTGCCTTGCTGTCCAGCACGCCTGCCAGCCGGCCAGGCTCGGCGGGCAGCGTGCTGGATCAGCCCGCCCCGGCGGCAGGTGCCGCCAGCGCCGTGCCCGCGCCGGCGGGCGTCATCCCGGGGGCGATCCCGGCGCCTGCCCCGGCTCCGACTCCGGCACCTGCGCCCGCCGTGCCCGCGCCGGCGCCTATTCCCTCGAAGTGATGCGACCTGACTGCTCTTGCGGCTGCATCCCGCTCGCGCGTCAGACGCGTTCGAGCCCGGATCCAGGGGGGTTTTCCCGTTAGAATCGAGGGCGTTGTGGAGCGGTGCGATGACATTGCGCGCAACGCGAGAGATGTGAGGGAAACGATTCAGTTTCCCGTCAAGCCGACGTGGTGAAATTGGTAGACACGCTATCTTGAGGGGGTAGTGGCGAAAGCTGTGCGAGTTCGAGTCTCGCCGTCGGCACCAAGAATGAACGAACGATCGCGCTCGGGGGGAGTTCCGGTCCCGAAGTGCGGCCCCTGCATAGTGAGGCGGGGAGGGATATCGCAGGCCGCCGCGGAAGGGCTTCCGCAGGTGCGCGAATGCGACCGTTCGCCACGTCCGGCACACCAGACGCTGCATGAACGGTCGATGAGATGAACCTGCAAGAGTACCTTCCGGTAATCCTCTTCATCCTGGTCGGGGTGGGCGTGGGCGTTGTGCCGCAGGTGCTGGGCTTCATCTTCGGCCCCAACCGGCCCGATGCGGCCAAGAACAGCCCTTATGAATGCGGCTTTGAGGCCTTCGAGGACGCGCGCATGAAGTTCGACGTGCGCTACTACCTCGTGGCCATCCTGTTCATCCTGTTCGACCTCGAAATCGCCTTCCTCTTCCCTTGGGCCGTGGCGCTGCACGACATCGGCGCCGCCGGTTTCTGGGCCATGATGGTCTTCCTCGGGATCCTGGTCGTCGGCTTCGTCTACGAGTGGAAGAAGGGCGCCCTCGACTGGGATTGAGGCGCAGGCAAGCATGGGCATCGAAGGCGTACTCAAGGAAGGCTTCGTCACCACCTCGGTGGACAAGCTGATCAACTGGTCCAAGACGGGGTCGCTGTGGCCGATGACTTTCGGCCTTGCGTGCTGCGCGGTGGAGATGATGCACGCCGGTGCGGCGCGCTACGACATCGACCGCTTCGGCATGCTCTTCCGCCCCAGCCCGCGCCAGAGCGACCTGATGATCGTGGCCGGCACGCTGTGCAACAAGATGGCGCCGGCGCTGCGCAAGGTCTACGACCAGATGGCCGAGCCGCGCTGGGTGCTGAGCATGGGCTCTTGCGCCAACGGCGGCGGCTACTACCACTACAGCTACTCGGTGGTGCGCGGCTGCGACCGCATCGTCCCGGTGGACGTCTACGTGCCGGGTTGCCCGCCCACCGCCGAGGCGCTGCTGTACGGGATCCTGCAACTGCAGGCCAAGATCCGGCGCGAGAACACGATCGCGCGCTGAGCCCCGGAGCCCCTTCACATCCATGAGCACCCGACTCGAGACCCTGCAGGCGACGCTGCAATCGGCCTTCGGCGAAGCCGTGCGCGCGCTGAAACTCGAGCGCGGCGAGTTGACGCTGACTGTCGGCGCCTCGGATTACCCGCGCATCGCGCAGGCGCTGCGCGACGACCCGGCGCTGCGCTTCGAGCAGTTGATCGACCTGTGCGGTGTGGATTACAGCGACTATCGCAACGCTCCGTGGGACGGCCCGCGCTTCTGCGTCGTTTCGCACCTGCTGAGCGTCACGCACAACTGGCGCCTGCGTCTGAAGGCCTTCGCCCCCGACGACGACCTGCCTGCCGTCGCTTCGGTGACGCCGGTGTGGAACTCGGCCAACTGGTTCGAGCGCGAGGCCTTCGATCTCTACGGCATCGTCTTCGAGGGCCACGAGGACCTGCGCCGCATCCTCACCGACTACGGTTTCATCGGCCACCCGATGCGCAAGGACTTCCCGGTCAGCGGCCATGTCGAGATGCGCTACGACCCCGAGGCCGGCCGCGTCATCTACCAGCCGGTGACCATCGAGCCGCGCGAGATCACGCCGCGCGTCGTGCGCGAAGACCACTACGGCGGCCTGCACTGAACATCTCCTGCTGACATGGCCGAGATCAAGAACTACACGCTGAATTTTGGCTGCGGCCGGCCGCTTCGCGGCCTTGACTTCGCTGCCGCGAAGTCAGCCTGCGCCGAAGTTCAGCGCGACCCAGGCGTTCGGAAGGAAGTCTGCGGTGGCTGAGATCAAGAACTACACGCTGAACTTCGGGCCGCAGCACCCGGCGGCGCACGGGGTGCTGCGCCTCGTGCTCGAGCTCGACGGCGAGGTCATCCAGCGCGCTGATCCGCACATCGGCCTGCTGCATCGCGCCACCGAGAAGCTGGCCGAGAGCAAGACCTACATCCAGTCGCTGCCCTACATGGACCGTCTCGACTACGTGTCGATGATGGCCAACGAACACGCCTACTGCCTGGCGATAGAGAAGCTGCTGGGCGTCGAAGTTCCCGAGCGCGCGCAGTACATCCGGGTGATGTTCGCCGAGTTGACCCGCATCCTCAACCACCTGCTGTGGCTGGGCTGCCACGGGCTGGACTGCGGGGCGATGAACATCCTCATCTACTGCTTCCGCGAGCGCGAGGACATCTTCGACATGTACGAGGCGGTGTCGGGCGCGCGCATGCACGCGGCCTACTTCCGCCCGGGCGGCGTCTACCGCGACCTGCCCGAGACGATGCCGCAGTACAAGGCCAGCCGCATCCGCAACGAGCGCGCGATCAAGGCGCTGAACGCCAACCGCCAGGGCTCGCTGCTGGACTTCGTCGAGGACTTCTGCCGCCGCTTCCCGAAGAACGTCGACGACTACGAGACCCTGCTGACCGACAACCGCATCTGGAAGCAGCGCACGGTGGGCATCGGTGTCGTCTCGCCCGAGCGGGCCTTGAACCTGGGCTTCACCGGGGCAATGCTTCGCGGCTCGGGCATCGCCTGGGACCTGCGCAAGAAGCAGCCCTACGACGTCTACGACCGGATGGATTTCGACATCCCTGTGGGCGTGAACGGCGACACCTACGACCGCTACCTCGTGCGCATCGAGGAGATGCGGCAGTCCAACCGCATCGTGCTGCAGTGCGTGGACTGGCTGCGCCGCAACGGTGGCCCGGTGATCACCGACAACCACAAGGTGGCGCCGCCTTCGCGGGTCGAGATGAAGTCGAGCATGGAGGAGCTGATCCACCACTTCAAGCTCTTCACCGAAGGCTTCCACGTGCCCGAGGGTGAGGCCTACGCCGCCGTGGAGCACCCCAAGGGCGAGTTCGGCATCTACATCGTCAGCGACGGCGCGAACAAGCCCTACCGGCTGAAGATCCGTCCGCCGGGCTTCGCCCACCTGGCGGCGCTGGACGAGATGAGCCGCGGCCACATGATCGCCGACGCCGTGGCCGTGATCGGCACGATGGACATCGTGTTCGGCGAGATCGACAGATGATGCAGTTGTCCGACGCCACGCGCGCGCGCTTCGATCGCGAAGTCGCCAAGTACCCCGCCGACCAGAAGCAGTCGGCCGTGATGGCCTGCCTGTCCATCGTGCAGCAGGAGCAGGGTTGGGTCTCGCCCGAGGCCGAGGAGGCCGTGGCCGAGCATCTGGGCATGGCGCCGGTGGCCGTGCGCGAGGTCACGACCTTCTACAACATGTACAACCAGCAGCCGGTGGGCGCATTCAAGCTCAACGTCTGCACCAATCTGCCGTGCCAGCTGCGCGGCGGACAGAAGGCGCTCGACCACCTGTGCCACAGCCTCGGCGTCGAACCCTACGGCACCACGGCCGACGGCAGCTTCACCGTGCAGCCCAGCGAGTGCCTGGGTGCCTGCGCCGACGCGCCGGTGATGCTGGTGAACGATCGCAAGATGCTCAGCTTCATGAGCGACGAGCGGCTGGACGACCTGGTCCGGACGCTGAAGGGGACCGCATGAACGCCCGAGTCGCCCCCGACCTGCTGGACCGCCTGGCCCGCTTCCAGGCCCGCGGCCACGAGACCTGCTTCCACGGCCGCCACGTCAACGCCCAGATCTACGCCGGGCTCGACGGCAGCAACTGGCGCCTGCAGGACTATGTGGCGCGCGGCGGCTACTCTGCGCTGAAGAAGATCCTCGGCGCCGACGGCGGCCCGGGCATGACGCCCGACCAGGTGATCGCCGAGGTCAAGCTCTCGGCCCTGCGCGGGCGCGGCGGCGCGGGCTTCCCCACCGGGCTGAAGTGGAGCTTCATGCCGCGGCAGTTCCCGGGTGCGAAGTACCTGGTGTGCAACTCCGACGAGGGCGAGCCCGGCACCTGCAAGGACCGCGACATCCTCGCCTACAACCCGCACATCGTCATCGAGGGCATGACGATCGCCGCCTACGCCATGGGCATCGCGGTGGGCTACAACTACATCCACGGCGAGATCTTCGAGGTCTACGAGCGCTTCGAGCAGGCGCTCGACGAGGCCCGCGCCGCGGGCTTGCTGGGCGACCGTATCCTCGGCTCGGGCCACAGCTTCCAGCTCCACGCGCACCACGGCTTCGGCGCCTACATCTGCGGCGAGGAGACGGCCCTGCTCGAATCGCTCGAGGGCAAGAAGGGCCAGCCGCGTTTCAAGCCGCCCTTTCCGGCGAGCTTCGGCCTCTACGGCAAGCCCACCACGATCAACAACACCGAGACCTTTGCCGCGGTGCCGTGGATCATCAACCATGGTGGCCAGGCCTACCTCGAGTGCGGCAAGCCCAACAACGGCGGCACCAAGATCTTCTCGGTCGTCGGTGACGTCGAGAAGCCGGGCAACTTCGAGATCCCGCTGGGCACGCCTTTCTCCAAGCTGCTCGAGCTTGCCGGCGGCGTGCGCGGCGGGCGGGCGCTGAAGGCTGTGATCCCGGGCGGGTCCTCGGCGCCGGTGCTGTCCGCGAAGATCATGATGGACATCACGATGGATTACGACGCCATCGCCAAGGCCGGCTCGATGCTGGGTTCGGGTGCCGTGATCGTGATGGACGACACGCGTTGCATGGTGCGCAGCCTGTTGCGTCTGAGCTACTTCTACCAGCATGAGAGCTGCGGCCAGTGCACGCCCTGCCGCGAGGGCACGGGTTGGCTCTGGCGCATGGTCGACCGCATCGAGCACGGCAAGGGCCGCCCCGAGGATCTGGACCTGCTCGACTCGGTGGCCGACAACATCAAGGGCCGCACGATCTGCGCACTGGGGGACGCGGCGGCCATGCCGGTGCAGGGCATGCTCAAGCACTTCCGCGACGAATTCGCGCACCACGTCGAGCACAAGGCCTGCCTGCCGGGCACGGCCGGCTGAGCGGGCGGGACAGCACAGATGGTTGAGATCGAACTCGACGGCCAGAAGGTCAGCGTGCCCCCGGGCAGCATGGTGATGCACGCGGCCGACGCGGCGGGCACCTACATCCCGCACTTCTGCTATCACAAGAAGCTCAGCATCGCGGCCAACTGCCGCATGTGTCTGGTCGACGTCGAGAAGGCGCCCAAGCCCATGCCGGCCTGCGCCACGCCGGTGACCAACGGCATGATCGTGCGCACGAAGAGCGACAAGGCGGTCAAGGCGCAGAAGTCGGTGATGGAGTTCCTCCTCATCAACCACCCGCTGGACTGCCCGATCTGCGACCAGGGCGGCGAGTGTCAGTTGCAGGACCTGGCGGTGGGCTACGGCGGCTCGGCCTCGCGCTACCAGGAAGAAAAGCGCGTCGTCTTCCACAAGAACGTGGGCCCGCTCATCTCGATGGAGGAGATGAGCCGCTGCATCCACTGCACCCGCTGCGTGCGCTTCGGCCAGGAGATCGCCGGCGTGATGGAACTGGGCATGCTGCACCGCGGCGAGCACAGCGAGATCACCACCTTCGTCGGCCGCACGGTGGACTCCGAGCTCTCGGGCAACATGATCGACATCTGCCCGGTCGGCGCGCTGACGAGCAAGCCCTTCCGCTACAGCGCCCGCACCTGGGAGCTCTCGCGCCGCAAGAGCGTGAGCCCGCATGACTCCACTGGAGCGAGCCTCGTCGTGCAGGTCAAGGGTCAGCGCGTGATGCGCGTCGTGCCGCTCGAGAACGAGGCCGTCAACGAGTGCTGGATCGCCGACCGCGACCGCTACAGTTACGAGGCTCTGAACAGCGAGCAGCGCCTGACCCAGCCGATGGTGAAGCAGGGCGGGCAGTGGGTGGCCACGGACTGGACGACCGCGCTCGAGTACGTGGCCAACGGCCTGAAGCAGATCGTCGCCGAGCACGGCCCGGCCACTCTGGGCGCGCTGGGCTCGCCCCATGCCACCGTCGAGGAACTGCACTTGCTGGGCGCGCTCGTGCGCGGCCTCGGTTCGCAGAACGTCGACCACCGGCTGCGCCACGCCGACTTCCGCCGCGACGGCGCGCCCGAAGGCGCGGCGCGCTGGCTCGGTCTGCCGATCGCGGAGTTGTCGACGCTGCAGCGCGTGCTCGTCGTGGGCTCCTTCCTGCGCAAGGACCACCCGCTGTTCGCGCAGCGCATCCGCCAGGCCGCGCGCCAGGGCGCCAAGGTCGTCAGCCTGCACGCGCTGCACGATGACTGGCTGATGCCGGTGGCGCAGCGCCTGACCGCCGCTCCTGCCGACTGGGTCCAGGCGCTGGCCGATATCGTTGCCGCGATCGCGGCGGCCCAGGGCATCGATGCCCCGGTCGCCGGCACCGCCACCGAAGCGGCCCAGGCCGCCGCCGCGACGCTGCTTTCGGGCGAGCGCAAGGCTGTGCTGCTCGGCAACGCCGCAGTGCAGCACCCGCGCGCGGCCGAGTTGCTGGCGCTCGCGAACTGGATCGCCCAGCGCACCGGTGCGTCCGTCGGCGAGTTGTGCGAAGCCGCCAACAGCGTGGGCGCGCAGCTCGCCGGCGCGCTGCCCGGCCCGGGCGGCCTGGACGCTGCGGCCATGCTGGCGCAGCCGCGTCGCGCCCTGCTGCTGCTGAACGTCGAGCCCGTGCTCGACATGGCCGACCCGCAGGCCGCGCACGTGGGGCTGCAGCAGGCATCGATGGTCGTGGCCCTCACCAGCTTCAAGGATGCCGCCGTCGAAGGCGCCGATGTGCTGCTGCCGATCGCGCCGTTCACCGAGACCTCGGGCACCTTCGTCAATGCAGAGGGGCGCGTGCAGGGATTCCACGGCGTGGTCAAGCCCCTGGGCGACTCGCGCCCGGCCTGGAAGGTGCTGCGCGTGCTGGGCAACATGCTCGGTCTGCCTGGTTTCGACTTCGAGAACACCGAGCAGGTGCGCGCCACTGCGCTGGGCGACGAGTCCACGCTCGCGCAGCGACTGTCCAATGTCAGTACCGCGGCCGTGGATTCCGCGGCCGTCAGCGCGGGATCGGGACTGCAGCGTGTGGCCGACGTGCCGATCTACGCCACCGACGCGCTCGTGCGCCGTGCGCCCGCGCTGCAGCAGACTGCCGATGCGCGCCCGCCGCAGGTGGGCGTGAACGCGGCGCTGTGGGCCGAGCTCGGCTTGCAGCCTGGTGACCGTGTGCGCGTGCGCCAAGGCGAAGCCAGCGCCGTGTTGCCGGTGCGCGTGGAGCCGACGCTGGCCTGGGGTTCCGCCCGCGTGCCCGCAGGCCACGCCGACACCGCCGGCCTGGCGGCGATGACGGGCAGCTTGACGCTCGAGCGCGTGCCGGCTGCAGCCGCGGCTGCCGCGGCGGCGCCCGCAGGAGCCCTTGCATGATTGACCAATTCAACGCCGCGGGCGCGGCGCTGCTCGGCCCGACGCTGTGGCTCGTGGTCTGGAGCCTGATCAAGATCGTCGCCGTCGTGCTGCCCCTCATGGGCTGCGTGGCCTACCTGACGCTGTGGGAGCGCAAGGCCATCGGCTGGAGCCAGATCCGCCCGGGCCCGAACCGGGTCGGCCCCTGGGGCCTGCTGACGCCGATCGCCGACGCCGTCAAGCTGATCTTCAAGGAGATCATCCGCCCGACGGCCGCGAACAAGGGCCTGTTTTTCCTCGGCCCGATCATGACCATCATGCCCGCCCTGGCGGCCTGGGCGGTCATTCCCTTCGGGCCCGACGTCGCGCTTGCCAACGTCAATGCCGGCCTGCTCTTCCTGATGGCCATCACCTCCCTCGAGGTCTATGGCGTCATCATCGCCGGCTGGGCGTCGAACTCGAAGTACGCCTTCCTCGGCGCACTGCGCGCCTCGGCGCAGATGGTGTCGTACGAGATCGCGATGGGTTTCGCGCTCGTCATCGTGCTGATGGTGTCGGCCAGCATGAACATCACCGACATCGTGATGTCGCAGGGCAAGGGCAGCTTTGCCGAGATGGGCCTGGGCTTCCTCTCGTGGAACTGGCTGCCGCTGCTGCCGGTGTTCGTCGTCTACTTCATCTCGGGACTGGCGGAGACCAACCGCCATCCCTTCGACGTCGTCGAGGGCGAGTCCGAGATCGTCGCCGGCCACATGATCGAGTACTCGGGGATGTCGTTCGCGATGTTCTTCCTGGCCGAGTACGCGAACATGATCCTGGTGTCGACGCTGTGCGTGCTGCTGTTCCTCGGCGGCTGGTTGCCGCCGGTCGAGGCGCTGTCCTTCATCCCGGGCTGGATCTGGCTGGGCATCAAGGTCTTCGTCGTCGTCACGATGTTTCTGTGGGTGCGCGCGACCTTCCCGCGCTTCCGCTACGACCAGATCATGCGCCTGGGCTGGAAGATCTTCATCCCTGTGACGCTGGTGTGGCTGGTGGTCGTGGGCCTGTGGATCCAGACCCCGTTCAACATCTGGAAGTAAGCCCCGAGACGCGACGATCATGGCAGTCAAGGACGTCCTGCAGAGCTTCATGCTCACCGAGCTGTTCAAGGGCCTGGCCCTGACCGGCCGGCACTTCCTGTCGCGCACGATCACCGTGCAGTTCCCCGAGGAGAAGACGCCGCAGTCGCCGCGCTTCCGCGGCCTGCATGCGCTGCGCCGCTACGAGAACGGCGAGGAGCGCTGCATCGCCTGCAAGCTGTGCGAGGCCGTGTGCCCGGCGATGGCGATCACGATCGAATCCGACGTGCGCGATGACGGCACCCGCCGTACCAAGCGCTACGACATCGACCTGACCAAATGCATCTTCTGCGGCTTCTGCGAAGAAAGCTGCCCCGTGGACTCGATCGTCGAGACGCACATCTTCGAGTACCACGGCGAGAAGCGCGGCGACCTGTACTTCACCAAGGACATGCTGCTGGCCGTGGGCGACCGCTACGAGAAGGAGATCGCCGCCAACCGGCAGGCCGACGCCAAGTACCGCTGAGGCCCCGCGGGCTGCGCGCGCGGCCCCTTGGCACGGCGCAGGCAGGCCGCGCGAGCGCACTGATCCATGAACACCATCACCGCACTCTTCTACGTCTTCTCGGCGGTGCTGCTGCTGGCAGCCTTCCGGGTTATCACGGCCCGCAGCACGGTCCACGCCGCGCTGTTCCTGGTGCTTGCCTTCTTCAGCGCGAGCTGCCTGTGGATGCTGCTGTCGGCGGAGTTCCTCGCCATCACGCTCATCCTCGTCTACATCGGCGCGGTGATGGTGCTCTTCCTGTTCGTCGTGATGATGCTCGACATCAATTCGGACAGCTTCCGGGAGGGTTTCTGGAAGCACTTCCCGCTCGCGGGCCTGGTGGGGGCGGTGATCGCGGTGGAGATCGGGCTGGTGATGTTCTCCAGCTTCGGTGTTGCCAGCGCGCCCGTGGACCCGGCGCTGGCCAAGCTGGGCAACACCAAGATGCTGGGCATCGAGCTCTACACGAACTACCTTTACCCGCTGCAGGTAGCGGCCGTGATCCTGCTGGTGGCCATCATCGCGGCCATCGCGCTGACACTCCGCCGGCGCAAGGACAGCCGGGCGATGGACCCGGGTGAGCAGGTCAAGGCGCGCAAGGCCGACCGTGTGCGCCTGGTCAAGATGGCGCCGTCCACCGCGAGCGATGCCGCGCCGGTGCGCGGGCAGGGGGAGGCCTGACCATGGGTGCGCTCACGCTCGGCCACTTTCTCACCCTCGGCGGAATACTGTTCGCGCTGTCGGTGGTGGGCATCTTCCTGAACCGGCGCAACCTGATCGTGCTGCTGATGGCCATCGAGCTAATGCTGCTGGCCGTCAACATGAACTTCGTCGCCTTTTCGCACTACCTGCCGCTGGAGGCCGACCGCCTGGCGGGCCAGATCTTCGTCTTCTTCATCCTCACGGTGGCCGCGGCGGAGTCGGCCATCGGCCTGGCCATTCTCGTGGTGCTGTTCCGCAACCGGGCCACGATCGCCGTCGACCAGCTCGACGGGCTCAAGGGTTGACCACGATGTCTGCCACCTTGTCCCAGAACCTGCTGCTCTCGGTGGCGCTCGCGCCGCTGGTGGGCGCCGTCGTCGCCGGCCTGTTCGGCAAGCTCGTCGGTCGCCGCGGCGCGCACGTGGTCACCATCCTCGGCGTGGCGGTGTCCTTCGTCGGCTCGGTGCTCGTCCTCGTCGACGTGATCGGCGGTGCGCGCTTCAACGCCACCGTCTACGAATGGATGGTGCTGGGCAGCCTGAAGATGGAGGTGGGCTTCCTCGTCGACGGCCTGACGGCGATGATGATGTGCGTCGTCACCTTCGTCTCGTTGATGGTGCACGTCTACACCATCGGCTACATGGCCGACGACCCTGGCTACCAGCGTTTCTTCTCCTACATCAGCCTGTTCACGTTCTCGATGCTCATGCTCGTCATGAGCAACAACTTCCTGCAGCTGTTCTTCGGCTGGGAGGCGGTGGGCCTGGTGAGCTACCTGCTGATCGGGTTCTGGTTCAAGAAGCCGACGGCGATCTTCGCCAACATGAAGGCCTTCCTCGTCAACCGGGTGGGCGACTTCGGTTTCATCCTCGGCATCGGCCTGATCGCTGCCTATGCGGGCACGCTGAACTACGGCGAGACCTTCGCCAAGGCCGGTGAACTGGCCAAGCTCAGCTTCCCCGGCACGGACTGGATGCTGCTCACGGTGGCTTGCATCTGCCTGTTCATCGGTGCCATGGGCAAGAGCGCGCAGTTCCCGCTGCACGTGTGGCTGCCCGATTCGATGGAGGGTCCGACCCCGATCTCGGCCCTGATCCACGCGGCGACCATGGTCACGGCCGGCATCTTCATGGTTGCCCGGATGTCGCCGCTTTTCGAGCTCAGCGACGCGGCGCTGAACTTCGTGCTCGTGATCGGCGCGATCACGGCGCTGTTCATGGGCTTCCTGGGCATCATCCAGAACGACATCAAGCGCGTGGTGGCCTACTCCACGCTGAGCCAGCTCGGCTACATGACGGTGGCGCTCGGCGCCTCAGCCTACTCGGTGGCGGTGTTCCACCTGATGACGCACGCCTTCTTCAAGGCACTGCTCTTCCTGGGGGCGGGCTCCGTCATCATGGGCATGCACCACGATCAGGACATCCGCAACATGGGCGGGCTGCGGCGCTATATGCCGCTGACCTGGATCACCTCGCTGCTGGGTTCGCTGGCGCTTATCGGCACGCCGCTGTTCGCGGGCTTCTACTCCAAGGACAGCATCATCCTGGCGGTGGAGGCGAGCCGCCTGCCGGGCGCAGGCTTCGCAGCCTTTGCGGTCGTGGCTGGCGTCTTCGTGACGGCTTTCTACTCTTTCCGCATGTACTTCCTCGTCTTCCACGGCGAGGAGCGCTTCCGCCACAAGCCGTACCCGCCCGAGGACGATCACGCACACGCTGACGACCACGGCCATCACGGCGCGCACGAGCCGCACGAGTCGCCCTGGGTCGTCACGCTACCGCTGGTGCTGCTGGCCATCCCCTCGGTGGTGATCGGCTATCTGACGATACAGCCGCTGCTGTTCGGCGATTTCTTCAAGGACGCGATCTTCGTCGACGCGGCGCGTCACGGCGCGATGGCCGAACTCGCCGTCGGCTTCAACGGGGCCTGGGGCATGGCGCTGCACGGCCTGCAGACGCTCCCCTTCTGGCTGGCGCTGTCCGGCGTGGTCGTGGCCTGGTGGTTCTACCTGAAGCAGCCGGCCATCCCCGCTGCCATCGGCCGCGCGCTCGCGCCTCTGGTGAAGGTGCTCGAGAACAAGTACTACATGGACTGGATCAACGAGCACATCCTGGCTGCCGGTGCCCGCCTGCTGGGCCTGGGCCTGTGGAAGGGTGGCGACGTCGCGCTGATCGACGGTGCGGTCGTCAACGGCTCGGCCCGGGCCGTGGGCGGCGTCGCCCTGCTGGTGCGGCGCGTGCAGACCGGCCTGCTGTCCTGGTACGCGCTGGCCATGGTGCTCGGCGTGTTCGCCCTGCTGACCTGGCAGTTGTGGCCGTATCTGGTCAGGGCCTGAAGAGAGTCACGGAGAAGTTTCGATGGGTCTTCTGAGCGTGGCCATCTGGCTGCCGGTGGCGGTGGGGGCGCTGCTGCTGGCGGCCGGCCGTGACGAGCACGCGAACGCCGTGCGCTGGGCGGCGCTGCTCGGGGCCTTGGCAGCCTTCCTCGTCACCATCCCGCTGGCCACCGGGTTCGACACCTCGACGGCGGCCATGCAGTTCGTCGAGAACCTGCCCTGGATCGAGCGCTTCAAGGTGCGCTACCACCTGGGCGTGGACGGCATCTCGGTCTGGTTCGTGCTGCTGACGGCCTTCATCACGGTGATCGTCGTCATCGCCGGCTGGGAGGTCGTGACGGACCGCGTCAACCAGTACATGGGCGCCTTCCTGATCCTGTCCGGGCTGATGATCGGTGTCTTCAGCGCCCTCGACGGGCTGCTGTTCTACGTCTTCTTCGAGGCCACGCTGATCCCGATGTACATCATCATCGGCATCTGGGGCGGGCCGCGCCGGGTCTACGCGGCGTTCAAGTTCTTCCTCTACACGCTGGCAGGCTCGCTGCTGATGCTGGTGGCGCTGGCCTACCTCTACGTGAAGTCCGGCGGCAGCTTCGACATCCAGGCCTGGCACAAGCTGCCGCTGCCGCTGTCGGCGCAGACGCTGCTGTTCTTCGCCTTCTTCGCGGCCTTCTCGGTGAAGGTGCCGATGTGGCCGGTCCACACCTGGCTGCCCGACGCGCACGTCGAGGCACCGACCGGCGGCTCGGTGGTGCTGGCGGCCATCATGCTCAAGCTCGGGGCTTACGGTTTCCTGCGCTTCTCGATGCCCATCGCCCCCGATGCCAGCCGTGAGTGGGCCTGGTTCATCATCGCGCTCAGCCTGGTGGCGGTGATCTACATCGGCCTGGTGGCACTGGTGCAGCAGGACATGAAGAAGCTCGTGGCGTACTCGTCCATCGCGCACATGGGCTTCGTCACGCTGGGCTTCTTCATCTTCAACGAGCTCGGGGTCAGCGGCGGCCTGGTGCAGATGATCAGCCACGGCTTCGTCTCGGGCGCGATGTTCCTGTGCATCGGCGTGCTCTACGACCGCGTGCACTCGCGCGAGATCGCCTCCTACGGCGGCGTGGTCAACACCATGCCGAAGTTCACCGCCTTCGCCGTGTTCTTCGCGATGGCCAACTGCGGCCTGCCGGCCACCGCCGGCTTCGTCGGCGAGTGGATGGTGATCCTGGGCACGGTGCAGGTGAACTTCTGGCTCGGTGCGCTCGCAGCCACCGCGCTGGTCTTCGGTGCCGCCTACACGCTGTGGATGGTCAAGCGCGTGTACTTCGGCGAGGTGGCCAACGACGATGTGCGCACCCTGCAGGACCTGAACGCACGCGAGTTCCTGATGCTCGCGCTGCTGGCCGTGGCGGTGCTGGCCATGGGCGTCTACCCCAAGCCCTTCACCGACGTGATGCACGTCTCCGTGACCGAGCTCCTGCGCCACGTGGCGGCGAGCAAGCTGCCCTGATGCGCGCCGCGCCCCAGACGAGAACCCCGCGATGAACTGGCCCGTCGTCCTGCCCGAGATCGTCCTCCTCGTGATGGCGTGCGTGATCGCCGTCGTCGACCTCTGGGTCCGCGACCCGGCGCGCCGCCCCACCTTCTGGCTGACCCAGCTCACCATCGCGGCCGTGGCGGCGCTGCACCTGCTGCACGCCGACTCCGGCGCCGTGCAGTCGGCCTTCGGCGGCATGGTGGTGGGGGACCCGCTCGGGCACGTCCTGGCCTTCTTCGCCTGCCTGGCGATGATGGTCGCGGTCGCCTATGCGCAGCCCTACCTGGCCTCGCGCGAGATGCTCAAGGGCGAGTTCTTCACGCTCGCCCTGTTCGCGCTGCTGGGCATCCTGGTCATGTGTTCGGCGCATCACTTCCTGGTGCTCTACCTGGGCCTGGAGCTGATGAGCCTGTCGCTTTACGCGCTCACCGCACTGCGGCGCGACCACGCCACCAGCACCGAGGCGGCGATGAAGTACTTCGTTCTCGGCGCCCTGGCCAGCGGCTTCCTGCTGTACGGCCTGTCCATGCTCTACGGCGCCACGGGCACGCTGGAGATCCCGGCCGTGCTGGAGCGCATCGCCGCCGGCCAGGCCGCGCGCGAGGCGCTGGTCCTGGGCTCGGTCTTCGTCGTTGCCGGGCTGGCCTTCAAGCTGGGCGCGGTCCCCTTCCACATGTGGGTACCCGACGTCTACCAGGGCGCGCCCACGGCGGTGACGCTGATGATCGGTGGCGCGCCCAAGCTCGCGGCCTTCGCCATCACGATGCGCCTGCTGGTGGAGGGCATGGCGCCGCTGGCGGTGGACTGGCAGCAGATGCTCATCGTGCTGGCCGTCGGCTCGCTGGCGGTGGGCAACCTCGCCGCGATCGCGCAGACCAACCTGAAGCGCATGCTCGCCTACTCGACGATCGCGCAGATGGGTTTCCTGCTGCTGGGCCTGGCGGTGGGGGTGGTGGGCGGAAAGTCCGACGCGGCGGCAAACGCCTACAGCTCGGCCATGTTCTACATCGTCACCTACGTGCTGACGACGCTGGGAACCTTCGGGTTGATCATGTTCCTGGCGCGCGATGGCTTCGAGAGCGAGGAGATCACCGACCTCGCCGGCCTCGCGCGGCGCCGGCCCTGGCTGGCTGGTGTGATGACGGTGTTCATGTTCTCGCTCGCCGGCATCCCGCCGATGGTGGGCTTCTTCGCCAAGCTGGCCATCCTGCAGGCGCTGATCTCCACAGGCACCACCGGGCACATCGTGCTGGCCGTCGTCGCGGTGCTGTTCTCTCTGGTCGGGGCCTTCTACTATCTGCGCGTGGTGAAGGTGATGTACTTTGACGAGCCGCAGCAGTCGGCGCCCATTTCGCAGAGCCCGCGCCTGGGCGGCCTGCTTGCGCTCAACGGCGCGGCTGTGCTGGTGCTGGGACCGCTGTCGGGTGGGCTGCTGGAGTGGTGCCGCAGCGCGATCGTCGCGGTCCTGGGCGCCTGACGGGCCTGCCCGCACCCGCTGCCGTCTTCTCCACCGATGCCCGGGCCTGAACTGGTCGAGACCCTGGTCGAGCCGCGCACGCTGCTCGAGGGTGGCTTCCTGACGGTGCGCAAGGACACGGTGCGCCTGCCCGACGGCGCCACTGCCACGCGCGAGTACATCGTGCATCCCGGCGCGGTGGCCGTGGTGCCGCTCCTCGACGACGCCCGCGCGGTGCTGGTGCGCCAGTACCGCTACCCGCTGCGGCAACTGCTGCTGGAGTTCCCGGCCGGCAAGCTCGACCCCGGCGAGACCGTGCTCGCCTGCGCGATGCGCGAGCTGGAAGAGGAGACCGGCTACCGCGCGCTGCAGTGGGCGCGCGGGGGCATGTTCCACAACGCCGCCGCCTACTCCACCGAGGGCATCGAGATCTGGTTCGCGCGCGGCCTCGTCGCCGGGGCGCAGCGCCTGGACGAGGGCGAGTTCCTCGAGGTTGTCGAGATGGGCGACGAGGAACTCTCCTCGCTCGCCCGAGAGGGCGGCCTCACCGACGCCAAGACCCTGATCGGCCTGCAGTGGTGGCGCCAATGGCGCCAGGGCGGCTGGCCTTTGGCCTGGGAGCCTGCAGAGCACGCCACCCTGCGCCCATAATCGGCGCATGGGGCGATTGATACCGGGGGCATGGCGGTGAAGGTGCTGGACCTGCGCTGCAGCAACGGCCACGGCTTCGAGGGCTGGTTCGGCTCCGAGGAGGATTTCCTCGACCAGAACGGGCGGGGACTCGTCGAGTGCCCCCTGTGTGCCGACCGCGTCGTCACACGCCTGCCCAGCGCGCCGCGGCTGAACCTCTCCGGCGCGCGCGAGCCGGCGCCCGCCAAGCCCGAGTCCGCGCCCGCCGGCAAGCCCACGCCCGCCGATCTGCAGGCCCTGTGGATGCAGGCCGTGCGCCACGCGATCGAGAACACCGAGGACGTGGGCGAGCGCTTTGCCGAGGAGGCACGCCGCATCCACTACGGCGAGACCGAGACCCGCGGCATCCGCGGGCTGGCCTCGCCGGAAGAGCGCGTTGCGCTGCGCGACGAGGGCATCGAGGTGATGGCGCTGCCGATCCCGCCGGCGCTGAAGGGGCCGGTCCAGTAGGGTTCGCGTCGCCCGAGGTCGGGGAGGGCAGAGACTGCGATCGCCGGTCGAATCTGGTCGTCAGACCACGCGCCCCGGGTTCATCAGCCCGGCGGGGTCGAGGGCCACCTTGATGCTGCGCATCATCTGCAAGGCCGCTGCGGGCTTGCGGTGCTTCAATTCCTCGCGCTTCAGTTGGCCCACGCCGTGCTCGGCCGAGATCGAGCCGCCGAAGGACTGCACCGCGTCGTAGACGATGGTGTTGACCGCGGGCTCGAAGTGGCGCAGGAAGGCGCGGGCGTCGCCGCCGGCGGGCGCCTGCACGTTGTAGTGCAGGTTGCCGTCGCCGAGATGGCCGAAGTTGACCAGGCGCACGCCCGGGATGCGGGCGGCGAGCTCGGCATCCGTGCGGCGGCAGAACTCGGGGATGGAGGACACCGGCAGCGCGATGTCGTGCTTGATGTTCAGGCCTTCCTCGGCCTGGGCCAGCGGGATGGACTCGCGCACGTGCCACAGCGCCTTTGACTGCGCCAGGCTCTCGGCGACGACGGCGTCGCGCACGTGGCCGGCCTCGACCGCCGCCTCGAGCAAGGCCTCGAAGCGGGCGCGGGCGGTGGCTTCGCCCTCGGGGTCGGACTGCTCGAGCAGCACCGTCCAGGGCGCGCCCGGCAGCGGCCGGGGCAGGGCAGGGAAGTGCCGTGCGACCAACTCCAGCGAGAAGGCGTTCATGACCTCGAAGCCCGTCAGCCCGGCGTCCAGCCGCGCGCGCGCCAGCGCGAGCAGCCCCACGCAGGCCTCGAGCGAGGCGCAGGCCGCGAGCGCCGTCGTCACCGCCGCCGGCTGCGGGAAGAGCTTGAGCGTGGCCGCGGTGATGATGCCCAGCGTGCCCTCGCTGCCGACGAACAGCCCGCGCAGGTCGTAGCCGGTATTGTCCTTGCGAAGGCCCGACAGGCCGTCCCAGACCTCGCCCTGCGGCGTGACCACCTCGAGCCCCAGACAGAGGTCGCGCGCGTTGCCGAAGCGCAGCACCTGGGTGCCGCCGGCATTGGTGGCGAGGTTGCCGCCGATGGTGCAACTGCCCTCGGCCGCCAGGCTCAGCGGGAAGAGCAGGCCCTGCGCCGCCGCGGCCTCCTGCACCTGCTGCAGCACGCAGCCTGCCTCGACCGTCATCGTCAGGTTGGCGGTGTCGATGGCGCGCACGGCGGCCAGGCGGCGTGTCGACAGCACGACCTGATCACCGCCGCCGCCGGGCACTCCGCCGCCCACGAGGCCGGTGTTGCCGCCCTGGGGCACGACGCTGGCGCCGTGGCGCGCGCAGGCGCGCACGACGGCCGCCACCTCGGCCGCAGTGCCGGGGCGCACGACGGCGCGCGCCTTGCCGCGCCAGCGCTTGCGCCAATCCTGCTCGTAGGCCGAGAGGTCCTCGGGTGGGCACAGCAGGTGCGCCGCACCGACGGCGGCGCGCAGTTCGTCCAGCAGGGTGTCGTTCATGGGCGCGTGGTCGGCTCGGGGGCCTTGCGAAGGCGCCAGCGCACGTGCAGCGCGCAGGCGGTGAAGAGCAGCAGGCACAGCAGCACCTCCACCAGCGCCAGGGCCTGGGACAGGCCGGATTCGCTGGTGGCGCGCACCGCGCCCTCCAGGAAGTACAGCCACACCAGCAGGCTGAGCCAGCGGAAGGTATACATGCGGTGGCGCCACAGGCCCGGCAGCGGCAGCAGCAGCGGCAGCACCTTCAGCGCCAGCGTGCCCGAGCCCGTGGGCGCCAGCCACAGCTCCCAGGACAGGCCCAGCACGATCAGTGCGATCACGCTGCCCAGCGCCAGGGCCCGCGTCAGGCGCACGATGCGGTCTGCCGCGGCAGGGGCGGTCTCGACGGACGGGGGGGCTGCGGCAAGGTCGTCGGACGGTGAGGGCATGCTGGCATGATAGCCAGCATGAACGACCATCCCGCGGCGGCGGATCCGAGGGCCCGGCCTGTTGACGGGAATGCGCCCCCCGCCCGTGCCGGCGCGCCGTCTCTTGCCCCGGCCACCGCACGTGCCGCGGCGGCGTGGGAGCGCCGGCGCGGCACGCTGGCCGAGGCCTGGCGCATCGTCTCGACGCGCTTTCGCGAAGACCGGCTGGGCGTGACGGCCGGCAGCCTGACCTTCATGACGCTGATCGCGCTCGTGCCGCTGCTGACCGTGACGCTGGCGGCGTTCTCGGCCTTCCCGATGTTCTCCTCCTTCCAGGGCGCGCTGGAGCGACTGCTGCTGCAGAACCTGGTGCCCGATGCCATCTCCAGGCCGGTGCTGTCGGCGCTGACCCAGTTCGCCGCCAAGGCCAGCCGCATCGGCGTTGTCGGCCTGGCCGCGCTGCTGGGCACGGCGCTGGCGCTGATCTTCACCATCGACCGCACGCTCAATGACATCTGGCGCGTGCGCCGCGCCCGGCCCTTCGCGCAACGCCTGCTGGTGTATTGGGCGGCGCTGACGCTCGGCCCGCTGCTGCTCGGCGCCAGCCTGACCTTGACCTCCTACGCGCTGTCGGCCTCGCGCGGGCTGGTGGGCGCGATCCCGGGCGGGTTCGGCCTGCTGATCGACGCCGTGCAGTTCCTGCTGCTGGTGGCTGGGGCGACGGCGATGTTCCGCTTTGTCCCGCACACCGATGTGCGCTGGGCCCATGCAGCGGCGGGCGGGCTCTTCGTTGCCGCGGGCGTCGAGGTGGCCAAGCAGGCCTTGGGCTGGTATGTGGCCGTGATGCCGACCTTCAGCTCGGTCTATGGCGCCTTCGCCATCGTGCCGATCCTGCTGCTGTGGGTCTACCTGCTGTGGGTGGTGGTGCTGCTCGGGGCGGTGGTGGCGGCCTACGCGCCCTCGCTGCTGCAGACCGCAGCGCCGTCGGTGTCAGGCCCGGGCGGGCGCTTCGCGCTGGCGCTGTCGCTGATCGGCCTGCTGGACGCTGCCCGCCACGGGCCTGACCGGGGCCTGAGCCTGCCGGAGCTGGCCGCCGCGATGCGTCTGGACCTGCCGGACGTCGAGCCCGTGGTCGACCTGCTGGTGGCCCTGGGCTGGGTGGCGCGCCTGGATGAGGAGGGCCCGGCGCGCTGCGTGCTGCTGGCCGACCCCGCCCGCACCCCCGCCGCGCCCCTGGCCGACCGCCTGCTGCTCGCGCCGTCGGCGCCGGCGGCGCGCTTCCGCTCCGAGGCGGGCCTGGAGGGCGCGGTGCTGGCGCAGTGGCTGCCCGAGCCCGAACGCGCCCCGCTCTGAGTGCCGGGATTCAGGGTGCAGCGCGCAGTATGTCGCGCAGCGCATCGAGCAGCGCATCGGGCACCTCGCCCATCAGCGCATGCCCCGAGGGCAGGGTGACGACCCGGGGCTTCAGGGCCTCCACCAGCGGGGCGGTGGCCTTGGGCGGGGTCATCTGGTCGCGCTCGCCCAGCACCAGCGTCACCGGGCAGCGCACGCGCGGCGCCGCCTGGGCCAGCCCGGCGTAGGCGTCGCAGGCGGTGAAGTCGGCGTGGAAGAGATTCCCGTCGCGGTGGCCGGCGTGGGTGCGGCGCATCAGCGCGAGGTTGCCGCCGTGGAGCGAGAAACCCGGCCCGGGGTGGGAGGGCTTGCTCGCGTGGCTGGAGATCGAGAGCTGGTTCACGAGCTTCATGCCGCGCAGCGGGTCGTCCAGCGCCAGCTGCTGCAGCGCCGACGAGACCTTCATCGGGTAGGCGGTGCCCACCATGGCCAGCGCGCTGGCGCGCTCGCCCAGGCGCGCTGCGGCCTCGAGCGCGATCAGCGAGCCCATGCTGTGGCCCACCAGCGCCACGCGGGCCAGGCCCGCGGCCTGCACCAGGCGCGCCAGCCAGTCGCCCGCGGCCTCCACGCCCAGCAGCGCGCCGCCGCTGCGGCCGTGACCTGGCAGGTCGACCGCCAGCACGGCATGGCCGTGGTGCGCGAGGTAGCGGCTCTGCTGGATCCAGACGCTGTGGTCGTGCAGGGCGCCGTGCACGAAGACGACGCCCGGCATTGAGGCGTCCAACGGCCGGCCGCCAGTGTAGGCGTAGGCCGTGTGGCCGTCGAGCTCGAGCTTCATCGCGCCTTCTCCGCCGCCTTCAGGGCGCGTCCCAGGTCGTCGAGCAGGTCGTCGGCGTCCTCCAGGCCGATCGACAGGCGGATCGTGCCCGGTCCGATGCCGGCGCGTGCCAGTGCTGCGTCGTCCATGCGGAAGTGCGTGGTCGAGGCCGGATGGATGACGAGCGAGCGGCAGTCGCCCACGTTGGCCAGGTGCGAGAAGATCTTCAGCGTCTCGATGAAGGCGCGGCCCTGGGCGCGGCTGCCGCGCAGGTCGAAGCTGAAGACCGCGCCGCAGCCGCGCGGCAGCAGGCGCCGCGCGAGCGCGTGGTCGGGGTGGGACTCGAGCTCGGGGTAGGCCACGCGCTCTACCATCGCGTGTGCGGCCAGGAACTGCACCACCTTGCGCGTGTTGGCCACGTGGCGCTCCATGCGCAGCGGCAGCGTCTCGATGCCCTGCAGGATGAGCCAGGCCGTGTGCGGGCTCATGCAGGCGCCGAAGTCGCGCAGGCCTTCGCGCCGGGCGCGCAGCAGGAAGGCGCTGGTTGTGCTCTCCTCGGCGAAGACCATGCCGTGGAAGCCGGCGTAGGGCGCGGTCAGCTCCGGGAAGCGGCCCGAGGCCTCCCAGTCGAACAGGCCGCCGTCCACCAGCAGCCCGCCGACGACGGTGCCGTGGCCGCACAGGAACTTGGTGGCCGAGTGGTGCACGAGGTGGGCACCCAGTTCCAGCGGCTTCATCAGCCAGGGCGTGGTGAAGGTGGAGTCCACCAGCAGCGGCACGCCCGCCTCGCGCGCCACCTCGCCCAGCGTCGGGATGTCCAGCACGTCCAGCCCCGGATTGCCCAGGGTCTCGCCGAACAGCAGCCGCGTGTTCGGCCTGATCGCGGCGCGCCAGGCGTCCACGTCGCGCGGCGGCACGAAGCTCGTCTCGATGCCGAAGCGCGCGAGTGTGTAGTGCAGCAGGTTGTGCGAGCCGCCGTACAGCGCCGACGAGGCCACCACGTGCGCGCCCGCGCCGGCCAGGGTGGCGATGGCCAGGTGCAGCGCCGCCTGCCCGCTGGCGGTGGCGATCGCGCCGACGCCGCCCTCGAGCGCGGCGATGCGCTCCTCCAGCACCGCCGTGGTGGGGTTGCTGATGCGGCTGTAGACGTGGCCCGCGCGCTCCATGTTGAACAGCGCGGCGGCGTGGTCCGCGCTGTCGAAGACGAAGCTCGTGCTCAGGTGGATGGGCAGGGCGCGCGCGCCTGTGGCGGGGTCGGGCGCGGCGCCTGCGTGCAGCGCCAGGGTGTCGAAACCGGGGTCGGACGCGCCGGCCATGGGGGGGCTCCAAGGGGGTTCTTCCGCGGCCGATTGTGGGCTATATTGAACTGTCATCGCCCCCGGTGGGGCCGGTTCGGGAGGAGGGCACGATGAAGGTCAGCGACATCCTGCGCGTCAAGGGCAACACCCTGTACACCATCCGCCCCGACCAGCCGCTGTCGCAGGCGCTGGCGCTGATGTCCGAGATGGACATCGGCTCCCTCGTCGTCATGGAGCACGGCGACCTGGTGGGCATGCTCACCTTCCGCGAGGTGATCTCGGCCGTGGTGCGCAACGGCGGCGGCGTCGGCACGACCATCGTGCGCACGGTGATGGACGACGCCCCGCTGACCTGCACCCCAGAGACCGACATGGACGAGGTGCGGCGCATGATGCTGCAGCGCCACGCGCGCTACATGCCCGTGATGGAAAAGCGCACCTTGATGGGCGTGATCTCCTTCTACGACGTGGCCAAGGCCGTGGTCGACGCGCAGGACTTCGAGAACCGCATGCTCAAGGCCTACATCCGCGATTGGCCGGCCGACGCCGAGCCCCCGGCCGCCAGGCCCTGATCTCCGCGCGGGGCCTGGGCGCGCCGGCGGGCCGGCCGCGCGGCCGATAATCGATGCATGTCCGGTTCCACCTTCGGCGCGCTGTTCCGCGTCACCAACTTCGGCGAGAGCCACGGCCCCGCCGTCGGCTGCGTGATCGACGGCTGCCCGCCGGGCATGCCGCTGTCAGAGGCCGACATCCAGCCCGAGCTCGATCGACGACGCCCGGGCACGAGCCGGCACGTCACCCAGCGCCAGGAGGCCGACCGGGTGGAGATCCTCTCCGGCGTGTACGAGGGCCTGACCACGGGCACGCCGATCTGCCTGCTGATCCGCAACACCGACCAGCGCAGCAAGGACTACGGCAACCTGCTCGACACCTTCCGCCCCGGTCACGCCGACTACAGCTACTGGCGCAAGTACGGCGTGCGCGACCCACGCGGCGGCGGCCGCTCCTCGGCCCGCCTGACCGCGCCCACGGTGGCCGCCGGCGCGGTGGCGCGCAAGTGGCTGCGCGAGCACCACGGCACTACCTTCAGCGGCTGGATGACGGCGCTCGGCGAGATCGAGATCCCCTTCGAGGACGAGCGCCACATCCCCGACAACGCCTTCTTCGCGGCCAATGCCAGCCTGGTGCCGCAGCTCGAGGCGCACATGGACGCGCTGCGCCGCGCCGGCGACTCCTGCGGCGCGCGCATCCGCGTCGTCGCCCGCGGCGTGCCCGCGGGCTTGGGCGAGCCTCTGTACGACCGCCTGGACGCCGACATCGCGCACGCGATGATGGGGCTGAACGCCGTCAAGGGCGTGGAGATCGGCGACGGCTTCGGCGTCGTCGGCCAGCGCGGCAGCGAGCATGGCGATGAATTGCTGCCCGAGGGCTTTGCCAGCAACCATGCCGGCGGTGTGCTCGGCGGCATCTCCACCGGGCAGGACCTGGTGGTGACAATCGCGATCAAGCCCACCAGCTCCATCCGCACCCCGCGTCGCTCCATCGACCGCGAAGGCCGCTCCACCGTGGTGGAGACCTTCGGCCGCCACGACCCCTGCGTGGGCATCCGCGCCACGCCCATCGCCGAGGCGCTGCTCGCCCTCGTCGTGATGGACCACGCATTGCGCCACCGCGCGCAGTGCGGCGACGTGCGGCTGTCGCTGCCGCCGCTGGCTGCGCAGGCCTGACCCCTGCCATGTCGGGCGCCCGCTCGCCTTTGCCGGCCTTCGCGCTGGTGTCTTTCTGTTACTTCACGACGCTCGGGCTGTTCAACCCGTACGCGCCGCTGTGGTTCAAGGAACTCGGCCTGAGCACCCTGGCCATCGGCACGATCACCTCGCTGCAGGCCTGGACGCGCGTGGTGCCGCCGTATGCCTGGGGCTGGCTGGGGGACCACACCGGCCGGCGCGTCGAGATCATGCGCTGGACCACCCTGGGTTGCGTCGTCTCATCCCTTGCCTTGTTCGGCGTCACCGGCTACTGGGGCGCCGCCCTTGCCACGCTGCTGCTGTTCGGCTTCAACAGCGCGCTGATGCCGATGCACGACGCCACGCTCGGGCGCCTGCTGGCGACCGAGCAGGGGCTGGACGCGGGGCGCTATGGGCGCGTACGCATGTGGGGCTCGATCGGCTTCATCCTCACGGTCATCGTCTGCGGCGCGCTGCTGGAGGCCGCCGACGTGGGCCTCTTCCCGTGGCTGGTGGTGCTGATGAACGTGGCGATGTTCGCGGCGGTGATGCGCCTGCCGCGCCTGCGGGTGCCAGTCGTGCAGGGCGAGCCGGCGCCCCCGGTGCTGCCCCTGCTGCGCCAGCCCGAGGTGGCCTGGTTCTTCGCCTCGGCCTTCTTCACCGTCACCGGGCACGGCGTCATGTACGCCTTCTTCTCGCTCTACCTGGTCAGCCTGGGCTGGGGCAAGGCGGCGGTGGGGGGGCTGTGGGCACTGGCCGCCGCCGTGGAGGTGCTGTTCTTCTGGCGCCAGGGCCGCTGGTTCCACCGCCTGAGCCTGCACCGCTGGCTGGAGGTGGCCGCAGGCGCGAGCGTGCTGCGCTTCGCGCTCACGGCGCTGGCCGGTTGGGTGCCGGGCCTGGTGCTGGTGGCGCAGCCGCTGCACGCCATCACCTTCGCCGCGCACCACGCCACCTGCATCTCCCTGGTGCACCGGCTCTTCCCCGACCGACTGCGCGGGCGCGGCCAGGCCTTGTACACGGTGCTCGGCTACGGCCTGTCGGGCGTGGTCGCCGGCATCGGCGGCGGCGCGCTCATCGACCGCTGGGGCTTCGAGGCCGCCTTCTGGGCCGCCAGCGGGGTGTCGGCGCTGGGGTGGTGGTGCGCGCGGCGGGCGGCGGCGGCGGCGCGTCCCTGAGGGGTTGCGGTCTGGGCTGGGGGTCATGGCGAGAACTGGGGCCTGAACGCCCTGCTCATCGGGTTCACCGCAGCGCGTGGGTGGCTGGACTCGGGCAGGGAGGCCGTCGCAAAATGCCCTGATGACTGAAGGGGTTCCTTCCTTCGTCGCGCTGCTGCGCTGCGGCAGCCCGATCGCCCTCTTGAGACGGAGTACCGACCATGCGCCCTGCTTCCCGCGTTTCGACCCCTTCCCTGCGACTGCTGCCAGCGGTGATTGCCGTGGCGGGGTTGACGGCCTGCGGTGGGGGCGGGGGCTCGTCCGGCAACCCGCTCTCGGGAAGCTCTGCAACCGCGACGTCGGCCTTCCCAGCGGGGCTGTCGCTCGCTTCGCCTACCGAGGTCGATAGCGAGGTCGTCACGCAAGCCAGCGCGGCGCCTCTGCTCGACCGACTGTTCAAGGCGCTCGCCGCGGCCAGGATCCTGCCTGAAGCCCATGCCCAGACCACGCCCACGTCGGCGTTCAGTGCCCGTGCCCAGCGGATCGATGCCCTGCTCAACGGCTCGGTGCCGGTCATCGCGACGCTTGTCAAGCCGGACCGCTTGATCCAGACAGACATGGACGCGCCGTGCTATGGGCCCAGCCTCAAGTACGGCACGGGGCATCCGGACAACCCAGCAGCACTGGCAGACGAGCTTCCTCCCGGTGACGTCGGCATCTGGACCGAGACCGATGCCGCCTCGGGCGATGCCTGCGCCGCCGCACAGATGAACGCCCGCATGAAGGGCGCGGCCCAGCGCGGCACGCAAGCCCTGCGGATGCTCGCCGTCCTTGCGCGGCAGGCGGCGGCCACTTCGGGTGGCCTCCCGGCAGCCGGCGCGGCTGCACTGGACCTCACTTCCAGCATGCCGTCCATCCCGGCTCTGACGTTCAAGAAGGCGACGATCGTGCAGAGCGTGGCCGGTACCTATGCCTACGAGATCCAGGCCGAGCTCACGCACCCCACCAGCGGTCGCCTGCACCGCATCGACATGACGCTCACCCACACGACGACGACGCCGTCCGAGGTGTACGACGGCCTGCTCAAGTACGCGATCACCGACCGGTTCACGGGCGGGAACTGCCCTGCCACGCCGGGCGGGTCCGAACACGACGTGACCTGGGTCGGCACCCTGAAGTACAACAAGGCGAGCAGCGCCGCCCTCGACGTTTCGCACCGCAGCGGCATGTACTGCGGCGCGGGCAGCGCGGGTGGCACGCTGGCGACAGACCGTGGCGCAGCCTATGCGAGCGACGGTCAACTCGACCCTTCGTCGAAGCTCAACGGTGCCACGGGCAAGGGCTGGGCCAACAACTTCTCGCGCTTTGCCGCGTCGTTCAATCCGTCGACCGAGGCGGGACGCTACGTCTATGTCTGGCAGGCCGGGCCCAACGACAACCACGGTCGGACGCTGCAACTGACGCTGCAGCAGGCCCTGGCGAGCAAGACCGCCGTGGCGCATTTCGGCTTCGGTGCGGACATCGCTTCGGCCACCGATGCCGGGATCATCCAGGGGATGTTCTGCAACTGGGCCGGTCCTGGCCACGGGCCGAAGGGCGCAGGCAATTACGCGTCGTTCGCCCAGAGGCAGTCGATGGCGCTGGGCGCCGCGAAGTGGACGGCCAGTTCTAGCAACATCCTTTACGCGCCGACGAACACCTGCAAGGACACCACCAGCGTGTCGGCCTGGCTCGACCGTGACGACAATGGCACGATCGATGGATCAGACGTCCCCGTGAACGTCTCGGGGACGGAGACCAACTTCCTGATCGGCAAGGGAACCAGCCCCGACATCAAGTCGGCCATCGGCTTCACGGTGCCTTCGCTCTACTGATCCCACGGCGCCGAGGCCCTTGCGACCCCGGCGCCGTGGTGTGCAGGGAGAGCCCTACCCCCCGTACTCCCCCACCGGCACGCAACTGCAGAACAGGTTGCGGTCACCCCAGACGTTGTCCACGCGCCCGACCGGCGGCCAGTACTTCTGGCGGCGCAGGCTGGCCACGGGGTAGGCGGCCTGCTCGCGGGTGTAGGGGCGGGTCCACTCGGTGGCCAGCAGCACGCTGGCGGGGTGGGGGGCGTGCTTGAGCGGGTTGTCCTCGCGCGGCCAGTGGCCGGCCTCTACCTGGGCGATCTCGTGGCGGATGGCGATCATCGCGTCGCAGAAGCGGTCGAGCTCGGCCAGGGGCTCGCTCTCGGTGGGCTCGACCATCAGCGTGCCCGCCACCGGGAAGCTCAGCGTCGGGGCGTGGAAGCCGTAGTCGACCAGGCGCTTGGCCACGTCCTCGGCGGTGACGCCAGAGGTCTCCTTCAGCGGGCGCAGGTCGAGGATGCACTCGTGCGCCACGCCGCCGCCCTTGAGGCCCGGCACGCCGCTGCTGAACTGCACCGGGTAGTGGTCGGCCAGGCGCGCGGCCACGTAGTTGGCCGAGAGGATGGCCGTCTCGGTGGCCTCGCGCAGGCCGTCGGCGCCCATCATGCGCACGTACATCCAGCTGATGGGCAGCACCGCGGCATTGCCCAGCGGCGCGGCCGAGACCGCGCCCACCGATTGCGGCCCGCCGACGCCGCCGGTGGCGTGGCCGGGCAGGAAGGGGGCCAGGTCCTCGACCACGCACACCGGGCCCACGCCCGGGCCGCCTCCGCCATGCGGGATGCAGAAGGTCTTGTGCAGGTTCAGGTGGCTGACGTCGCCGCCGAACTCGCCCGGCGCGGCCACGCCCACGAGCGCGTTCATGTTCGCGCCGTCCACGTAGACCCGCCCGCCGTGCGCGTGCACCAGCGCGCACAGCTCCTGCACTCGCGTCTCGAAGACGCCGTAGGTGGAGGGGTAGGTGATCATCACCGCGGCCAGGCGCTGGCTGTGCTGCTCGCACTTGGCGCGCAGGTCGTCCATGTCGACGTTGCCGTGGGCGTCGCACTTCACGACGACCACCGTCATGCCCACCATCTGCGCGCTCGCCGGGTTGGTGCCGTGGGCTGACTCGGGGATCAGGCAGATGTCGCGATGGCCCTCGCCGCGCGCGCGGTGCCAGGCGCGGATGACCAGCAGGCCGGCGTACTCGCCCTGCGAGCCGGCGTTGGGCTGCAGGCTGATGCCGGCGTAGCCCGTGGCCTGGCAGAGCCAGGCGACGAGCTGGTCGGCCAGGGCCTGGTAGCCGGCGCGCTGCCCGGCCGGGGCGTAGGGGTGGATGTGCGCGAACTCCGGCCAGGTGATGGGGATCATCTCGCTGGTGGCGTTCAGCTTCATCGTGCACGAGCCCAGCGGGATCATCGTGCGGTCGAGGGCCAGGTCCTTGTCGGCCAGGCTGCGCAGGTAGCGCAGCATCTGGGTCTCGCTGTGGTGGGTGTTGAAGACCGGGTGCGTCAGGCAGGGGCTGGCGCGGCGCAGGGCGGCCGGGATCAGCGGCTCCACGCCGGCCTCGAAAGCCCCCACCTCGGGCAGCGCCTGCCCGGGCGCGGCAAACCAGCCCCACAGCGCGGCCATGTCGGCGCGCGTCGTCGTCTCGTCCAGCGTGATGCCCAGCGCGCCGTCGCCGAGGCGGCGCAGGTTGGCGCCGCCCTCGAGCGCGCGCTGCAGGATTTCGTCGGTGCGCGCGCCCGTCTCCACGGTGAGGGTGTCGAAGGCCTCGGCGTGGCGCACGCGGTGGCCGAGCGCCTGCAGCCCGCGCGCCAGCACCGCCGTGTAGGCGGCCACGCGCTGGGCGATGCGCTTCAGGCCCTGCGGGCCGTGGTAGACGGCATACATGCTGGCCATCACCGCGAGCAGCACCTGCGCGGTGCAGATGTTGGAGGTGGCCTTCTCGCGCCGGATGTGCTGCTCGCGCGTCTGCAGCGCCAGGCGGTAGGCCGGCTGGCCCTGCGCGTCGACGCTGACACCCACCAGCCGGCCGGGCATCGAGCGCTTGAACTCGTCGCGGCAGGCCAGGTAGGCGGCGTGCGGACCGCCGCCGCCCATGGGCACGCCGAAGCGCTGGCTCGTGCCAACGACGATGTCGGCGCCGCACTCGCCGGGCGGCACCAGCAGCGTCAGCGCCAGCAGGTCGGCGGCGACGATGAGCGCGCCCTGGCGCGCGCGCGCCGCGTCGGCCAGCGGCTGCAGCGCGCGCAGCCGGCCCGTGGTGCCCGGGTACTGGGCCAGCACGGCGAAGCAGTCCTCGCCCCCGGCCAGCAGGGCGTCCAGGTCGCCCACGCGCACCTGCAGGCCCAGCGGCTCGGCGCGGGTGCGCAGCACCTCGATCGTCTGCGGGTGGCAGTCGTCGGCGACGAGGATCGTGTCGGACTTGCTCTTGACGCTGCGACGGGCCAGCGTCATCGCCTCGGCTGCGGCGGTGGCCTCGTCCAGCATGGAGGCGTTGGCGATCGCCATGCCGGTCAGGTCGCAGACCATGGTCTGGAAGTTGACCAGCGCCTCCATGCGGCCCTGCGAGATCTCGGCCTGGTAGGGCGTGTAGGCCGTGTACCAGGCGGGGTTCTCGAGGATGTTGCGCAGGATGACGCCTGGCGTGTGCGTGCCGTGGTAGCCCTGGCCGAGGTAGCTCTTCAGCACCCGGTTGCGGCCGGCCAGCGCTTTCAGCTCGGCCAGGGCCTGGGCCTCGGTCACGGGCGCGGGCAGGGCCATGGGGCGGCTGCGCGCGATGGCGCGCGGCACCACGGCGTCGATCAATGCGCGGCGCGAGGCCGCGCCGATGACCGAGAGCATGTGCGCCTCGTCCTCGGGCGTGGGGCCGATGTGGCGGGGCACGAACTCGTCGGTGCGCTCGAGCTCGGGCAGCGAGGGGGTGGCGGTCATCAGCATGGCGGGTGAGATCAGGCTGGGGCGGTAATGGGGAAGGTGCGGGGTGCAGCGTCGGGTCTCAGGGCTCTCGCGGGCTTCGACAGGCTCAGCCCGAACGGTTTTCGTGCGGGCTTCGACAGGCTCAGCCCGAACGGTTTTCATGCGGGCTTCGACAGGCTCGGCCCGAACGGTTTTCGTGCGGGCTTCGACGGGTTCAGCCCGAACGGTTTTCGTGCGGGCTTCGACGGGCTCAGTCCGAACGGTTTTCGTGCGGGCTTCGACGGGCTCAGCCCGAACGGTTTTCGTGCGGGCTTCGACGGGCTCAGCCCGAACGGTTTTCGTGAGGGCTTCGACAGGCTCGGCTCGAACGGGATCTGGCGCGACGTTGCGGGTGGCAGGAAGACATGGCTGGGTCTCAGAGCGTCTTCAGCAGCGCGTCGTAGCCCGGGCCGTCCATCAGGCGCTCGAACTCGGCCATGTCGGCCACGCGCACCTTGAAGAACCAGCCCTCGCCCATGGGGTCGCTGTTGGCCAGGGCAGGCTCGGCGCGCAGCTTCTCGTTGACCTCGACGATCTCGCCGGAGACCGGCATCTTGACGTCGGCCGCGGCCTTGACCGATTCGACGACGCCGGCGGCGTCACCCTGCTTCAAGGTCGCGCCGACCTCGGGCAGTTCGACGAAGACCACGTCACCGAGCGCGTCCTGCGCGTGCTGCGTGATGCCGACGACGGCGGCCTCGTGGTCCTCGATATTGATCCACTCGTGGTCGGGGGTGTACATGGTCGTCATGGCGGGGTCCTCGGGCGGGCAGTTGGGGGTTGGAGGGAAAAAAGGTGTCGGGGCAGGGCAGCCGATGGTCGCTGCGCTCAGCCCCGCACGTAGCGGTGCGGCACGAAGGGCAGGCGCGCCACGCGCATGGGCAGGCGGCGGCCGCGCACCTCGGCCCACAGCGGGGTGTCGGGGGCTGCGAGCGCCACCTCCACGTAGCCCATGGCCACGGGCTGCTTCAGCGTCGGGCTCGAGGTGCCGCTGGTGACGCGGCCCACGGTGCGGCCGGCCTCGTCCTGCAGCGGCGCGCCCTCGCGCACCGGGGCTTTCTCCAGCCCGAGCAGGCCGACGCGCTTGCGCGCGGGGCCGGCGGCGAGCTGGGCGTCGATGACGGCCGCGCCCGGGTAGCCACCCGCGCGCGCGCCCCCGGCGCGGCGCACCTTCTGGATCGCCCAGGCCAGGCCGGCCTCGACGGGCGTGGTGTCGGGGTCGATGTCGTGCCCGTACAGGCACAGCCCGGCCTCGAGGCGCAGCGTGTCGCGCGCCCCCAGGCCCGCAGGGTGCACCCCCGGCTGGGCCAGCAGCGCGCGCGCCAGCGCCTGCGCGGCCTCCGCGGGCACCGAGATCTCGAAGCCGTCCTCGCCGGTGTAGCCCGAGCGCGTGACGTAGCAGGCGGCGCCGGCCAGCTCGAAGGCGCCGCCGGTCATGAAGCGCAGCGCCGCCACGCCGGGTGCCAGCCGGGCCAGCGCCTCCACGGCGCGCTGGCCCTGCAGCGCCAGCAGCGCGCGCTCGGGCATCGGCACGACGGCGCAGCGCCCGCCGAGGTGCTGCTGCAGGTGCAGGGTGTCCTGCGCCTTGCAGGCGGCGTTGACGACGAGCATCAGGTCGTGCTCGCGCTGCACCACCATCAGGTCGTCGAGCAGGCCGCCGGCCTCGTTCGTGAAGAGGGCGTAGCGCTGCTGGCCCACGGCCAGGCCCGCCACGTCCACCGGGACCAGGGTCTCGAGCGCGGCGGCGGCGTCGTCGCCCTCCAGGCGCAGCTGACCCATGTGCGAGACGTCGAACAGCGCCGCGGCCTCGCGGCAGGCGGCGTGCTCGGCCAGGATGCCGGCGGGGTACTGGACCGGCATCTCGTAGCCTGCGAACGGCACCATGCGCGCGCCGAGTTCGAGGTGCAGCGCGTGCAGCGGGGTGCGGGCGAGGGTGTCGGTCAAGCGGCGTCTCCGGCAAGGTCAGCTCCGCCGCCGGCTGCCCGGCGGCCCTGACCCCGCTGTCCGCTTTACCTGAGAGATTGGCGGTGCCGCTGCGAGCCGGCGCCGCTTGCCCCTTCGGTGGACGCCGCGCCGGGGCGCGGCGGCTCTCTCCAGTGAGGTGTCGCCCCTGTCGGGGCGCTTGCCAGTCCTTCTGCCTGAGCGTTGCCCGCGGGCCCCTGCGGGCGCCGCTCGCCTTCGGCGGCGGCTCCGGGGTTCCTGCGAGGCACCCGGTGACCGCTCTCTCCTGGCGCATTCAGTATAGCCAGCAGCAGACGGGCGGCATTGAGGACTCCCGCACAATCGCGACATGTCCGACGACATCGCCTCCCTGCGCCGCATCCTGAAGGGCAGCCACACGATCGCGGTCGTCGGCCTGTCGGCCGAGTGGCACCGGCCGAGCTACTTTGCCGCGAAATATATGCAAGCCCGCGGCTACCGCATCGTGCCGGTGAATCCACGCTACGCCGAGGTGCTGGGCGAGCGCTGCTACGCCGCGCTGGAGGACATCCCGTATCCGGTGGACATGGTCGACGTCTTCCGGCGCGAGGCCGACCTGCCGCCGATCGCGCGCGCCGCGGTGGCCATCGGCGCGCGCTGCCTGTGGCAGCAACTCGGCGTGCGCAGCGCCGAGGCCGACGCGATCGCGCGCGCCGCGGGGCTGGACTCGGTGATGGACCGCTGCGTCAAGATCGAGCACGCGCGCCTGTTCGGCGGCCTGCACTGGGCGGGCGTCAACACCGGTGTGATCTCGGCGCGGCGGCCGGTGTGAGACTCCACGGCTTCGCTGCCTGATCCCCTGGCGGGCCCCGCCCACCTGCCCGCTGCCCGACCCGCTGCCGCGCCCCTTTTTCCTGCCGAGGTCTCCCGATGCCCGACCGCCGCTTCCACCCCGAGACGCTGGCCATCCACGCCGGCCAGATCCCGGACGCCGCCACCGGCGCGCGGGCCTTGCCGATCTACCAGACGACGAGCTTCGTGTTCGACTCGGCCGACCATGCCGCCAGCCTGTTCAACCTGCAGACCTTCGGCAACGTCTACGCGCGCCTGAGCAACCCCACGGTGGCGGCGCTGGAGGAGCGCGTGGCCGCGCTCGAAGGCGGCCGGGCGGCCGTGGCCGCGGCCAGCGGCATGGCGGCCGAGGCCCTGGCGCTGATGACGCTGCTGCAGGCCGGCGACCACGTGGTCGCCGCCGGGGCGCTGTACGGCGGCACGGTCACGATGCTGGCCGTGAACCTGCGCAAGTTCGGCGTGGAGACGAGCTTCGTCGACGCCACCGACCCGGCGGCCTTTGCGGCGGCGATCCGGCCGAACACGCGCGCGGTCTACGCCGAGACCCTGGGCAACCCCAGCCTCGTGGTGCTGGACATCGCCGCGGTGGCCGAGGTGGCGCACGCGCACGGCCTGCCGCTGGTGGTGGACAACACCGTGCCCAGCCCGGCGCTGTGCAACCCCATCGCGCACGGGGCCGACATCGTCGTGCACTCGGCCACCAAGTACCTGGCCGGCCACGGCACCACGCTGGGCGGCGTGGTCGTCGAGAGCGGGCGCTTCCCCTGGGACAACGGCAAGTTCCCCGGCATGACCGAGCCCTCGCCGGGCTACCACGGGGTGAAGTTCTTCGAGACCTTCGGCGACTTCGGCTTCACGATGCGCTGCCGCATGGAGACGCTGCGCGTGTACGGCGCGGCGCTGAGCCCGATGAGCGCCTGGCAGATCCTGCAGGGCGTGGAGACGCTGCACCTGCGCATGGAGCGCCACGGCGCCAACGCGCTGGCGGTGGCGCGCTTCCTGCGCGACGACCCGCGCGTGGCCTGGGTCAGCTATCCCGGGCTGCCCGAGCACCCGCAGCACGCGCTGCTGCAGCGCCAGATGCGCGGCGCCTCCGGCCTGCTGGCCTTCGGCGTGGCCACCGGCGCCGCAGGCGCCGGGCCGGACGCGGCCGCCGCGCAGGCGCTCGCGCGCGGCGTGAAGTTCATCGAGGCGGCGCAGTTCATGAGCCACCTCGTCAACATCGGCGACACGCGCACGCTGATCAGCCACCCCGCCAGCACCACGCACCGCCAGCTCGACCCGCAGCAGCAACTGGCCGCGGGCGTTCGGCCGGACATGGTGCGCATCTCCGTCGGCCTGGAGCACATCGACGACATCCTCTGGGACATCGACCAGGCGCTGGCGGCGGCGGTGGGCTGAGAGCGAGGTCGCTGGCGCTCGAGGAAACGCAGCACCTCGGTCTCGTCAAGCCTCCTGAAGGGGCGGAGCGGTTGACGCCAGCCCGCCCCCGCGCGTGCTCACGCCGTCTCGTGCCCGTCGGCAGGACCGAGGTCTCCCGCGCGCCCCTCGTCGACGGCCAGGTTCTCGATCATCGCCAGCAGGGCCAGGCGCACGGCGGCCACGGCGTCCTCGCCCAGGCCTTCCACGCTGATGCGGTTGACCTCCTCGGCCAGGGGCACCAGGCGCGCGCGCGCGGCCGCGCCCTCGGGCGTGAGGAAGACGTGGACGTTCTTGCGGTTGCCGTCGAGCTGGCGCCGCTGCACGAGCCCCAGCGCCTCCATCGCGCGCACCGCGCTGGCGGTCGTCGGCTCCATGACGCCGGCGCGCGCGCTCAGCTCGCGCTGCGTCAGGCCGTCCTCGGCCCAGAGGATGCGCAGGTAGCTCCAGTGGCCGAAGGAGACGCCCTGCGCATGCAGCCGGCGCTGGAGCGCGCGCATCTGCGCCCGCGCCACGTCGCGGATCAGGTGTGCCAGCCGGTCGTCCGGCACGGTCTCGCGCCAGTGGCGCAGCAGGCGCCCGACCTCGCTGCCCGCCGCCGGTGCCGGCCGGCGCGCCATCAGGCCAGCCCCACCTGGTGCGCAGGCGCCACGTCGGCGCGCAGCCGCTGCGACTCCAGCAGCGCCAGGCACACGGCCACCGTGGCGCGCGACCAGGCGCCGCCGTGCACCGGCGCGGCGCCCTCGCGGCCGACCGCCCACAACTCGTCGACGACCTCGGCCCGGGGCACGCCCGGCACCGGCGCTGGCACGAAGCGGGTGCCCGCGGCGTCGAAGACCTGCACGCCGTGCGGGGTCAGGCGCAGGTCGCCACGCCCGCAGCTCACGATCACCGGCCCGAAGTGCTGGCAGGCCGCGGGCGCGCCGGGCGGCGCGGGCTCGTAGAGCCGGCCGCCGAAGTTGCGCTCGGCCTTCAGCGCCGCCTCGGCCGCCTCGCCGGCTTCGGCCTGCACGGCCTGGAGGCGCGCGCGCGTGCGAATGTGAGTCTCCGGCGCCTTGGGCCCGCCCAGCTCGCCCACGCCGTCCATCAGCACGTCGGTGTCGTAGTGGCCGTAGCCGCTGTAGGTGAGGCTGGCGAAGGCGCCGCCGGCGAAGCCCAGCAGCGCGCTGTAGGCGCCCTCGGTGGGGCGCTGCGGGTCCCAGCGGCCGGTGTAGGCGCGCACCTGATCGACCACCCCGCCGGCCAGCAGGCGCACCACGTCCACCTGGTGCGCGGCCTGGCTGAAGGCGACGCCGCCGCCCTGCGCGGTGTCCAGCTCCTCGGGGCGGCGCGGGCGGTAGAGGAAGTCGGTGTACTGCATCGCGTGCACCATTCGCACGGCGCCGAACGCGCCGCTGTCGACGAGGCGGCGCGCGCGCCGCACCGGCGCGTCGAAGCTGTGGCTGTGGCCGACGACGAGCTGTGTGCCGGCGCGCTCGCAGGCCTCGATCATGCGCGTGCAGTCGTCCAGCGTCAGCGCCATCGGCTTCTCCACCAGCACGTGCTTGCCGTGGCGCGCGGCGAGCGCCACGTGGGCGGCGTGCATCTGGTGCGGCGTGGCCACATAGACCCACTCGACGGCCGGGTCGGCGCAGACGGCTTCGGCGCTGGCGTGGGGCTGGCCGCCGAAGGTGGCGGCGAAGGCGGCGCGCGCGCCCTCGCGCGGGTCGAAGGCGGCGACCAGGCGCACCCGGGCGTCCTGCGCGAAGGTGGGCACCATCAGCGTGAAGGCGCGCCCGAGGCCGAGCACGCCCAGGCGCAGCGGGTGAGCGGCGGGCGGAGTCACAGGTCCAGCACCAGCGGGCCGGTGCGCGCGCGCGAGACGCAGGGCATGATCTGCGTGGCCTTCTCCTCGTCCAGCAGCACCAGGTCGCGGTGGTCGGCCTCGCCGCCGAGCAGCCCGGTCCGGCAGGAGCCGCAGGTGCCGCTCTCGCACGAGCTGGGCAGCGTCACGCCGTGGGCTCGCAGCGTCTGCAGCAGGCTGCGCCCGGGCGGCACGCTCAGCTGCAGGCCGCGGCGCGCCAGGCGCACCTCGAAGGCGGTATCCTCGGGCCGGGGAGCGGTGTCGGCGCCGAAGCTCTCGAAGTGCACCGCGGCGTTGCTCCAGTGGCCGGTCATGTCGCGCACCGCCTCCATCAGCGGCTTCGGCCCGCAGCAGTAGACGTGCAGCCCGTTGGCGCTGCCCGGCTTCTCGAGCAGGGGCCAGAGGTCGAGGCTGCGCGCCGGGTCGCCGCCGTCCTGGTGCAGCGTGACGTGGGGCGCGAAGTCGGCGCCGCGCAGATCGTCGAGAAAGGGCGTGGACGCCGCGTCGCGCGTCAGCACCACCAGGCGGAAGCGCCGCGTGCCCTCGGCGCGCAGCGTGTGCGCCATCGCCATCAGAGGCGTCAGGCCGATGCCGCCGGCCACGAGCAGCAAGCTGCGGGCGCGCGGGTCGAGCGCGAACTGGTTCTCGGGCGCGCCCACCTCGAGCACGTCGCCGGGCTGGACGCCGTCGACCAGGCTGCGCGAGCCGCCGCGGCCCGCGGCCTCGCGCTTGACGGCGATGCAGTAGCGCGTGCGCTCGGCCGGGTCATTGCACAGCGAGTAATGGCGCTGGTCGCCCGAGGGCGTCAGCACGCGCAGGTGCGCGCCGGCGGTGAAGGCGGGCAGTTCGCCGCCGTCGGGCGCGCGCAGCTCGAATCCGCGGATGTCGCGGGCCAGCGTCTCGGCGCGGGCGACCTGCAGTGCGAGCGTGCCGGGGTGCGGTGAACTCATGGGGCCTCGCGATGCGGTCTGGGCTGCGGGGAGGGGCTGACGGCGGGGCGCCTTTCAGACCACCGCTGTGGGCTGAAGGGATTCCCGGCTTGACACCAGGTTGGCTCCGATGTGACATTATTGCTTAGGTCTCTAAGCATACTGCCATGATCAGTCCTGAAGACAACGATCTCCTGTGCCGCGTCACCGGCACCGCCACGATGGGCCGGCTGATGCGCCGGCACTGGACCCCGGTGTGCCTGCTCGAGGAGGTGTCCGAGCCCGATGGCGCGCCCGTGCACGCGCGGGTCTACGGCGAGGACCTCGTCGTCTTCCGCGACAGCGAGGGCCGGGTCGGCGTGCTGGACGAGAAATGCCCGCACCGCCGCGCCTCGCTGGTCTACGGCCGCAACGAGGAGGGCGGCCTGCGCTGCCTCTACCACGGCTGGAAGTTCGACGTCGAGGGCCACGTGCAGGAGATGGTCTCGGAGCCGGCGGCCAGCGGCCTGGCCGAGCGCGTGCGGCACCGCGCCTGGCCGGTGCAGGAGTGGGGCGGCTTGGTCTGGGCCTGGTTCGGCCCCGCCGACGAGGTGCCCCCGTTCACGCCGCCGCCCTGGGCCCCCACGGCCGACGCGCGCGTGAGCATCGCCAAGATCCAGGTGCCCTGCAACTGGGCGCAGGTGCTGGAAGGGGCGATCGACTCCGCCCACAGCTCGAGCCTGCATTCCTCGGACATGGTGCCGGCGCGCGTGGACGGCGCCAAGGCCACCGCGCAGCTGTGGCTGCGGCCGTCCACCGACAAGGCGCCACGCCTGCAGGTGGTGCCCACGGGCTGGGGCTTCCGCTATGCCGCCATCCGCCGGCCCATCCAGAACGCGGCCACGCACGACTACGTGCGTTCCTCGGTCTTCGTGGCGCCGTTCACGGTGCTGATCCCGCCGAACGACCAGTACAACGTGGCCAACGTCAACGTGCCGCGGGACGACACCAGCACGTCGTTCTACTTCATCGCCTGGGGCCACCTGGCGCGCACGCCCGAGACCGAGACCTGGCGCCGCTTCCTGCGCCAGACCGTGGGGGTGGACGTGGATGCGCGCTACCGGCCGCTGCGCACCGAGGACAACCGCTTCTGGCAGGACCGCGCGGCGATGAAGGCGGGCAATTTCACCGGCATCAGCGGCTTCCCGAACCAGGACCTGGCGATGTGGGTCAGCATGGGCCCGATTGCCGACCGCACCCAGGAGCGCCTGGGCGCGAGCGACCTGGCCATCGTCGAGTTCCGCAAGAAGATGCTCGAGGCCGCGCGCGCCTTCGAGGCCGGCGGCCCGGCCGTGGGCACCGGCGCCCTGGCCGCGCCGCCGGGCACCTGCGCCTTCCAGGCCATCGTGCCCAAGAGCACGGACTGGCGCGAGCACCCGGTTGCGCCGGTCTGGGCCGGCGACGCCGAGGCTGGCAGCTTCGAGCCTTCGTATTCCGTCAAGAACTGATACTGCGGGCAGGCGCTGCCGAGTCGAGCGACGACGCGGCCCGATGCCCCACCGCACCAGGCAGGACCTCCGATGAGCAAGCTCCAACTCTCCGTCGCCATGGGCGACTACGACCGCACGCGCGCGCTGCTCGACGGCCGCGTGCAGATCGACGGCGTCGACCCGGTCTACATGACCCTGTACCCGGAGGAGATGTTCTTCCGCGCCATGCGCGGGCGCGAGTTCGACATCTGCGAGCTCTCGTTCTCGAGCTACACGGTGAAGACGGCGCAGGGCGACTGCCCCTACGTGGCGGTGCCGGTGTTCCTGTCGCGCGCCTTCCGCCACACCTCGATCTACGTGCGCAAGGACCGCATCCGCCGCCCCGAGGACCTGAAGGGCCGGCGCGTGGGCCTGCCCGAGTACCAGCTGAGCGCCAACGTCTGGGCGCGCGCGCTGCTGCACGACGACTTCGGCGTCGCGCCCGAGGACGTGACCTGGGTGCGTGGCGGCATCGAGACCCCGGGCCGACCGGAGAAGATCGCGCTGAAGCTGCCGCCGGGCGTGCGCCTGGAGAACGCTCCGGAGGGCAGCACCATCACCGAACTGCTGGACCGCGGAGAGATCGACGGCTTCATGGCCCCGCGCCCGCCCGGGCCGCAGGCGCTGGCCAACCCGAACGTGGGCTGGCTCTTCGACGACCCCACCGCGGTGGCCAAGGATTACTACCGCCGCACCGGCATCTTCCCCATCATGCACGTCGTGGGCGTGCGCAAGACGCTGGCGGAGCAACATCCCTGGCTGCCGGGGGCCGTGCTCAAGGCCTTCACGCAGGCCAAGGCGGCGGCGCTGGAGGCGCTGTCCGACACCTCGGCCACCAAGGTGACGCTGCCCTTCGTGGAAGAGCAGCTCAAGGCCGCGCGCGAAACCCTGGGCGAGGACTTCTGGTCCTACGGCGTGGCGCGCAACCGCGCCACGCTCGAGACCTTCCTGCGGCATCATCACGCGCAGGGGCTGTCCGCGCGGCGGCTCTCGGTGGAGGAGATCTTCCACCCGGCCACCTACGAGACCTATTCGATCTGAGCCTCCTGCGTCCATGAGCCCAAACCTCGCCGACACCGCGGCCCCGGCCGAACTGCAAGCTCCCCCGCCCGATGCCGTGGCCGCCGATGTGCGGCGCGCGCTCGACGAGGACGTGGGCAGCGGCGACCTGACCGCCGCGCTCGTGCCGGCCGAACGCCAGGCGCTGGCCACCATCGTCTGCCGCGAGGTGGCCGTGATCTGCGGCGAGCCCTGGGTGACCGAGGTGCTGCGCCAGCTCTCGCCCACCGCGCAGGCGACCTGGAACGTGCGCGACGGGCAGCGCTGCACGCCGGGGCAGAAGATCGTCGAGATCCGCGGCCCCGCGCGCGAGCTGCTGACCGCCGAGCGCACCTGCCTGAACTTCCTGCAGACGCTGAGCGCGGTGGCCACCAAGACGGCGCGCCACGTGGCCGAGGTCCAGGGCACGCGCGCGGCCATCCTCGACACGCGCAAGACGCTGCCGGGGCTGCGCCTGGCGCAGAAGTACGCGGTGCGCTGCGGCGGCGGGCAGAACCACCGCATGGGCCTGTACGACGCCATCCTCATCAAGGAGAACCACATCGCCGCCGCCGGCGGGCTGACGGCGGCCTTTCGCGCCGCGCAGGCCGTGGGCACGCGCGCGAGCTTCATCCAGGTGGAGGTGGAGACGCTGCGCCAGCTGCAGGAGGCGCTCGACGCCGGCGTGACCATGGTGCTGCTGGACAACATGCCGCTGGAGACCATCCGCGAGGCCGTGCGCATGGCCGGCGGCCGCTGCAGCCTGGAGATCTCGGGCGGCGTCACCTTCGAGACCCTGCGCGCCTGCGCCGAGACCGGCGTCGACCGCATCTCGGTGGGCGCGCTGATCAAGGACGTCAAGGCGGTGGACTTCTCGATGCGCTTCGCGCAGCGGCCGGTGGAGGCCGCGGCCTGACGGTCGCCGCGCTGTTCCCAGGCCCCAGCTCCGACAGGAGAGCTGGTGTCAGCCGTGGCGTCGCTGCCGCCCGCGCTCGCACCGGCGCCCTTCGCGGTTGCTGTCCAATGGCATGCGAGGCCGTCACCGACGGCTGACCCCATGCATCAAGAAATTCTTTCATTCTGGTTCCACGAACTCAAGCCACCTATGAGACTGATGCGATCTGAGCGTCGTACAGGGGCCGGTCGGGTCCACTGCACGGCTGCCGGCCCGACAGCATGCGGATAGAGAAGCTCGCGCAGCATCGACACCTGATCGATGCCCTGGTGGAGACTCTTCACTCCGCCTGGGGCGAGCTGCCCCCTTGGTCTGATCGGCGCGTGATCCGTGCGCGGCTGGAGAGCGGCGCGTCTGCGTCGGTGTTCCCGCACACGGTGGTCGCGATCGACGACCACGACGCGGTGGCGGCGACAGGATCGCTCAAGCTCGACGAGCTTCCGCACCACGCCGACAAGAAGCACTGGCTGGGCGAGATCTTCGTGCTCGAAGAGCACCGGCGCCAGGGCCTGGGTTCCCGCGTCACGACGGCCTTGACGGCCCATGCCTTTGGACACGGGGTGAGCGCGCTCTACCTCTACACCCCCGATCAGCAGCGCCTGTACGCGCGATTGGGCTGGCGTGAGATCGGAGCAGAGAACGTGAACGGTGAGCTCGTGTCCCTCATGCTCCGCAGGCCTGACGACGCCTGAGGTGCTGATGCCGCGGCTGGCGTCGACCGCATCTCGGCGGTCGCGCTGGATGAGGGCTTGTAGGCAGCGGCCTTGTCGCCGTGCCTTGCGCAGCGGCCGGCATGACGCATCGATGCCGTAACATCATCGACGAGGGTGTCGCGCAGGCCCGGGCCTGTCGGTCGGGCTTTTCGGCGCCTGAGATCCACTACCCATCCACGGTACCCCCCAGCCTTGACCCGATGCATCAGCAAGTCATCGCCTTCTGGTTCCATGAACTTCAGCCCGCACAGTGGTGGCGGGTCGATCCGGCGCTCGACGCGGCGATCCGCGACCGCTTCGGCCGAACACTGGAGTCCGCCAAGGCTTGCGAGCTGTACCCCTGGCGTGCAAGCCCTGAGGGGCGGCTTGCGGAAGTGATCGTTCTGGACCAGTTCTCGCGCAACATCCACCGGGGCACGCCTGCGGCCTTCGCCGCAGACCCGTTGGCACTGGCACTGGCGCAGGAGGCGGTGTCCCTCGGTGCTGATCAAGCGCTCCCGCTCCACCACCGTGCCTTCCTCTACATGCCGTACATGCACAGCGAGTCCGTCGTCATCCATGGCTTGGCCGAGCAACTGTTCACGGCTTCCGGGCTGACCGACAACCTGAAAGCCGAACTCCGGCACAAGGACATCATTGCCCGCTTCGGACGCTACCCTCACAGGAACGCCATCCTCGGCCGGCCATCCACGCCGCAGGAAGAGGCATTTCTGAAGGAACCCGGCTCGAGCTTCTGACACCGATGAAGAAGAGAACCTTCCTGCTTTCCGGGCTCGGCCTGGCGGGTGCGCTGGTCGTCGGCTGGGGCGTCATGCCGGCGCGATCGCGGCTGCATGGCGCGCGGCCGCTGCCGACCACCGAGGGCCAGATCGCGCTCAACGGCTGGGTCAAGCTTGGCGCCGACGAGTCCGTGACCGTCATCATGGGGCGCTCCGAGATGGGGCAGGGCGCGCACACCACCTTGGTGTCGCTGCTGTGCGAGGAACTCGACTGCGACCCGGCCCGGGTGCGCATCGAGCATTCGCCGGTCGATCACATCTACAACAACATCGCCTCGATGGTCGACGGCCTGCCCTTCCACCCCGACGACCAGGGCCTGGTCAAGCGCGGCGCGCAGTGGATGGTTGGCAAGCTCATGCGCGAGGTCGGCGTGATGATGACCGGCGGCTCGGCCACGGTGAAGGACCTGTGGCTGCCGATGCGCGACGCCGGCGCGATGGCCCGCGCAACACTGGTCAACGCCGCGGCCAAGCGGCTGGGCGTGGACGCCAGCCAGTGCGCGGTGGCCCTCGGTGTCGTCACCGGTGGCGGCAGGAGCGTGCGCTTCGGCGAACTGGTGGCCGACGCAGCCCAGAGCGGCGGCCTGGCGCCGGCGTCCTCGTGGGCTCTGAAGAACCCGGCGCAGTTCCGGCTGCTCGGCAAGCCACAGAAGCGCTTCGAGGCGGCTGGCAAGCTGGACGGCAGCGCGCGGTTCGGGCTCGACGTGCAGCCGCCGGGCTGCCTGTACGCCGCCGTGGTCATGAGCCCGGTCATCGGTGGCACGGTGCGCGCTTTCGACGCCAGCCGGGCTCAGGACCTGCCCGGCGTGAAGAAGGTCGCGAGTTTTCCGGCCCTGCACGGCGGCAGCGGCGGCGTGGCCGTCATCGCCGACCAGTACTGGCGGGCGCGCAAGGCGCTGGCCGCCCTGGTCATTGAGTGGGAGCCCGGCGCGGCCGCGGGGGCATCGAGCCCGGACCTGTTCGCGCAGATGACGCAGGCGCTCGACTCCGGCCGGGAGTTCAACTTCCACGAGAAGGGCGAGGCCGACGAGCGCCTGGCCGGCGCCGCGAGCAGGATCGAGGCGGTGTACCGCGCGCCCTACCTTGCGCACGCGCCGATGGAGCCCATGAACTGCACCGTCCAGTTCAAGGACGGCCGCGCCGACGTCTGGGTGTCGACCCAGGTCCCCGGCATGGCGCGCGACGCGGTCTGCGGGCAACTGGGCCTGTCCAAGGACCAGGTCAGTGTGCACGTGCAGATGCTGGGCGGGGGCTTCGGCCGCCGGCTCGACGTCGACTTCATCGCGCAGGCGGCCTTCATCGCCCGACAGGTTCCGGGCCTGCCGGTGCAGACCATCTGGTCGCGCGAAGAGGACATGCGGCACGACTTCTACCGGCCCGCGGCGGTGTCGCGCTTTCGCGCCGGTTTCGACGGCGCCGGCAAGCTGCTGAGCTGGGTGAACGTGTCGGCCGGCCAGGCCATACAGCCGCAGTACCTGCCGCGCGCCATGGGCTGGCCGGCGGCTGGCCCGGACAAGACCACCTCGGAGGGCTCGTTCGACCAGGCCTACGAGTTCGACCACGTGCGCATCGGGCACGTGGCGATGGAACTGCCCGTTCCAGTGGGCTTCTGGCGCGCGGTCGGCCATTCGCACCAGGCCTTCTTCAAGGAATCGTTCATCGACGAGGCCGCCGCCCACGCCAAGGCCGACCCGGTGGCGTTCAGGTCGGCGCTGCTGGCGCGCCACCCGCGCCATCTGGCGGTGCTGAAGCTGGCGGCCGAGAAGGCGGGCTGGGGCCAGCCGCTGGCGCCGGCGCCCGACGGCGCGAAGACCGCGCGCGGCATCGCGCTGCACGAGTCCTTCGGCTCGATCGTCGCCGAGGTCGTCGAGTCCTCGCTGTCGAAGGAGAACGCGATCCGCGTGCACCGGGTCGTCTGCGCGGTCGACTGCGGCTTCGCGGTGAACCCGAACATCATTGCCCAGCAGATGGAGAGCGCGGTGATCTTCGGCCTCTCGGCGGCGCTGTTCGGTGACATCACGTTCGACAAGGGACAGGTCACGCAGGGCAATTACCACGACTACGCGATGCTGCGCATGGACCAGACGCCGTTCATCGAGACGCACATTGTCGCGAGCGACCGGCACCCCGAGGGCATCGGCGAGCCGGGCCTGCCACCTGTGGCGCCGGCGCTGGCCAACGCACTCTTCGCGCTCACCGGCCAGCGGCTGCGCGAGCTCCCGCTGCGGCTGGCCGCGGCGTGACCCGGGGTCATCGCGCCAGCGGCTGCGTGGTGACGATGGACACTCGCATCCGGCGCAAGCCCAGCCGGCACGCCCACAGGAAGATCTCACCATGACCCTCACGCTGAATGTCAACGGGAAGGACGTCTCGATCGACACCGAGCCGGACACCCCGCTGCTGTGGGCCTTGCGCCACCTGCTGAACCTGACCGGCACCAAGTTCGGCTGCGGCATGGCGGTGTGCGGCGCCTGCACCGTCTACATCGACGGCGCCCCCGGCCGCTCGTGCGCCACGCCGGTGTCGGCGGCCGTCGGCCGCAAGGTCACGACCATCGAAGGGCTTGCCGGCCCGACGGCCGACGCGGTTCGGCGCGCCTGGCTCGAGGTCGATGTCGTGCAGTGCGGCTACTGTCAGTCGGGCCAGATCCTGGTCGCGACCGCGCTGCTGGCCACCAACCCGAAGCCGACCGATGCGGACATCGACGCCGCGATGAGCGGCAACCTGTGCCGTTGTGGCACCTATCCGCGCATCCGGCAGGCGATCCGCACGGCAGCTGAATCGCTGAAGGCCTGAGAGCCTGAGAGGCTGAAGGGAGCATGAGCGCGCATTCATCGCCCGGACGGCCCTCCCGGCGCGCGCTGCTGATCGGCGCCAGCGGGCTGGTCGGGCGACAGGTGCTGAGCACGCTGCTCGACGACCCTGCGTATGGGCAGGTTCACGCCTGGGTGCGGCGCCCGCTGGCGCGCGCCCACGACAAGCTTGCGCAGCAGGTGGTGGATTTCGAACGGCTCGACCGCGTCGCGGTGCCGGAGGTCGATGCCGTCTTCTGCTGCCTGGGCACGACCCTCCGGGCCGCGGGCTCGCGGGCTGCCTTCAGGCGGGTGGACCACGACCATGTCCTGGCCTGCGCGCGGGCGGCACGCGCGGCGGGGGCCAGCCACTTCCTTCTCGTGTCCGCCATAGGCGCCGACGCGCGCTCGCGGGTGTTCTACAGCCGCGTGAAGGGCGAGACCGAGGCCGACGTCTGCGCGCTCGGCTACCCGAGCGTGACCCTGGTGCGGCCCTCGTTCCTGGCCGGCGAGCGCGCTGAATGGCGGCCGGGCGAGAGGCTGGCGATCGCCGTGCTGTCCCCGCTGTCATTCCTGGTGCCGGCCCGCTACCGGCCCGTGGCCGATATTGCCGTGGCGCGCGCCCTCGTCGATGCCGCGGCGCACGGCCGGCCGGGCGTGGAGATCATCGAGTCGGACCGGCTCCAGACTTTCGGTTGACGGTCCCGGACGGGAAGAGCTGGCGGTCGACGGGCGACTTCGAGCCTCTCGGCGAACGCCTCCGGGAGGCGGTGAACCCGTGCGTGGCGCCTGCTCTGTTGTTCAGGGAGCCGGCGATGGCGTCGAACTCGGCCTGGCTTGTCCGGTAGCAAAATCTTGCGCGTCCATCCCGACAGATTCACCCACGATGGGTCAGGCTGCACAAGATGTCGCTCTCGCGCTTCACCTTCATCGTCAAGGCACCTGGCTACTCGCCAGAGGTTCACCGTGCCGTCTTGTCTTCAGAGCATTTCACAACCGTCGTCGTCGGCGTATCTGACCTTGCCTCCGCAATCCTTGTCGCCAAGGAACAGGCTCAGTCCGGATCGCAACTCATCGAGCTCTGTGGTGGGTTCACGCAGCGGGAGGCCACGCAGGTGCGTCATCAATTGCCTGCGAGCATCCCGGTCGGAGCCGTCACCTACACGGCCGAACAGGAGGCGCAGATGGCGCGCTTGTTTGCCTGAGCATGGTGCAAGGTGCGCGGCTGGCGCAAACGCTGTCTTCAAGCGCATCCCCTCAAGGAAACGCAGGGCTGCCCCGAGCTTTCTCGCCCCGGAACGGACGGCCTGTCAAGTCACCGGCGCCGGGTTGAACAGCACCAGCGCGTTGTGCAGCCGGTGCTGCTCGGCCCAGGTGCGGCGCCCGCTGGCCACGTCCAGCAGCAGGTGGTACAGGCGCCAGCCCATCGCCTCGACGCTGCACTCGCCGTCGGCCACGGCGCCGGCGTTCAGGTCCATCAGGTCGTGCCAGCGCCGCGCCAGGTCGCTGCGTGTGGCCACCTTGACCACCGGGCACTCGGCCAGGCCGTAGGGCGTGCCGCGGCCGGTGGTGAAGACGTGCAGGTTCATGCCGGCGGCGAGCTGCAGCGTGCCGCAGATGAAGTCGCTCGCCGGGGTGGCGGCGTAGATGAGTCCGCGCGTGGCGGCGCGCTCGCCGGGCGAGAGCACGGCCGCGATCGGCATCGAGCCGCTCTTGACGACCGAGCCCATGGCCTTCTCGACGATGTTGGACAGGCCGCCGGCCTTGTTGCCGGGCGTGGTGTTGGCGCTGCGGTCGACCTCGCCGCGCGCGAGGTAGGCGTCGTACCAGGCCATCTCGGCCACCATCTTCTGCGCCACCTCGGGGCTGGCGCAGCGTGCGGTCAGGGTCTCGACCGCGTCGCGCACCTCGGTGGTCTCGGAGAACATCACCGTGGCGCCTGCGCGCACCAGCAGGTCGGCGCAGACGCCCACCGCCGGGTTGGCGGTGACGCCGCTGAAGGCGTCGCTGCCGCCGCACTGCACGCCCACGACGAGCTCGCTCGCGGGCACGGTCTCGCGCCGGCGCGTGTTCAGCCGCTTCAGGTGGGTCTCGGCCGTGGCCAGGATGCCGTCGATCATCGACGCGAAGCCGACGTGGTGCTCGTCCTGCAGGCGCACGTGCGAGAAGCTGTCCCCGCCGTCCACCCGCAGCGGCAGGCTCCCGGGCGGCAGCAGCCGCTCGGGCTGCAGCTTCTCGCAGCCCAGGCTCAGCACCATGACCTCGCCGCCGAAGTTGGGGTTGCGCGCCAGGTGGCGTACGGTGCGGATGGGGATGACGGCCTCGGGCGCGTCGATGGCCACGCCGCAGCCAAAGGCATGCTCGAGCGCGACCACGCCGTCCACGTTCGGGTACTTCGGCAGCAGTTCGCGCCGGATGCGCTCGACCGCGACGTCCAGCACACCGGCCACGCACTGCACGGTGGTCGTCACGGCCAGCAGGTTGCGCGTGCCCACGCTGCCGTCGGGGTTGCGGTAGCCCTGGAAGGTGTGGCCCTCCAGCGGCTCGACCGCGGGCCGAGGCGAGGTGGCCAGCGGCAGGCTGTCGAGGCCGCGCGCCGGGGGCATGCGCAGAAGGCGCTCGTGCACCCAGCTCCCGGCGGGCAGCGCGCGCAGCGCGTGGCCGATGGTGACGCCGTAGCGCGTGACCGCGTCGCCCTCGGCGATGTCCACGAGCGCCACCTTGTGCGCCTGCGGCACGCGCTCGCGCAGCATCGGCCCGCCCGGCAGCGCCGTGCCCGCGGGCAGGCCGCCGTCGTTGCCGACGATGGCGACGTTGTCCTCGGGGCGCATGCGCACGAGGACGGGCTTCAGTGCTGCGGGCGGGGCAGGGGGGACGTCTTGCATGGCGGCCGTGGGGCGGTGGGAAGAACCGCGATCCTCGCAGCTCGGCCCGGGGACATGGAGCGCAGGCGGGCCAGGTCCTACACGGCGCCCTGCGCGTTGACGAACAGCGCGTACAGTGAGTGGCTGCTGGCCATGAAGAGCCGGTTGCGCCGGGCGCCCCCGAAGCAGACGTTGGCGCAGCGCTCGGGCAGGTGGATGTGGGCGATGGCCTGCCCCTGGGGCGTGAAGACACGCACGCCGTCCAGGCGCTCGGCGTCGGCGCCGAGGGTGCCGTCGCTGCCCCAGCCGCACCAGAGGTGACCGGTGGTGTCGACCGCAAAGCCGTCGATGGCCCCAGGCCCCTGGGCGTCGACGACGAGGCGGCGGTTGGACAGGCGGCCGTTGTCGCCGACCTCCCAGGCCCAGATCAGTCGGTGTGGCTTCGCGCGGCTCTCGACGACGTAGAGCGTGCGCTCGTCGGGCGAGAAGGCCAGGCCGTTGGGACCGGCCAGGTCGGTCAGCATGGCCTCGAGCCGGCCGCTGTGCGGGTCGATGCGGAACACGCCCTGGAAGGGCAGCTCGGGCTCGGCGCGCTCGCCCTCCCACCAGCCGTGGATGCCGAAGGGGGGGTCGGTGAACCAGATGCTGCCGTCACTGGCGCAGACGATGTCGTTGGGCGAGTTCAGGCGCCGGCCTTCGAAGCGGTCGGCCAGCACGGTGATCGTGCCGTGGTATTCCGTGCGGGTGATGCGGCGCGTCAGGTGCTCGCAGGCCAGCAGCCGCCCCTGGCGGTCGCGCGCCAGGCCGTTGGCGTGGTTCGAGGACTGGCGGAAGACGCTGGTCGCGCCGGTAGTCTCGTCCCAGCGCAGGATGCGGTCGTTCGGGATGTCGGAGACGAGCAGGTAGCGCCCGTCGCCGAACCACACCGGCCCCTCGGCCCAGCGCATGCCGGTGGCGAGTTGCTCGACCGAGGCGCTGAACACGCGCATCGCCAGGAAGGCCGGGTCCAGCACCGCGATGGCGGGGTCTGGGTAGCGAGAGCTCGGTTCGAAGCGCACGCCCTGGGCGCTGCCCATGGCGCGGCCGAGGTCAAGGTTGGCAGTCATGAATCGTCCTTGAGACCCGGGCGTTCACCCCGGCCGGTCAAAGCCCCATCGTCCGCGGCAGCCACAGGCTCAGCGCGGGGATGTAGGTCACCATCATCAGCACGATGAACAGCGCGACGAAGAAGGGTTTCATCGCCCGCGTGACGGCCCCGATCTTCAGCTTGGAGATCGCCGCTCCAACGAACAGCACCGAGCCCACGGGCGGCGTAATCAGCCCGATGCCCAGGTTGACCATCATGATCATGCCGAAGTGCACCGGGTCGATGCCCAGGGTCTTGACCACCGGCAGCAGGATGGGCGTGAGGATGAGGATCAGCGGCGCCATGTCCATGAGCGTGCCCAGGACCAGCAGCAGCAGGTTGATCATCAGCAGGATCACGTAAGGGTTGCTCGACAGGCTGGTCAGGAAGCCCGTCACCTTCATCGGGATCTGCATCATCGTCATCAGGTAGCCGAAGCAGGCGGCGAACCCGATCAGGATCATGACGATGGTCACCGTCTTGACGGTGCGGTGGATCAGTTTGGGCAGGTCGCGCCACTTGTAGTCGCGGTAGATGAACATCGTGACGAAGAAGGCCCACAGCACCGCGATGGACGCCGACTCGTTGGCTGTGAAGACGCCGCTGAGGATGCCGCCGAGGATGATGACCATCGTCATCAGGCCCCACAGCGCCTCGACGCAGATCTTCAGCGCCTGGCGCAGCGGGATCACCTCGCCCTTGGGGTAGTTCTCGCGCCGGGCGATGATCATGCACAGGATGCCCAGGGTCAGCCCCATCAGCAGGCCCGGCAGCACCCCGGCCATGAACAACGCGGCGATGCTGACGCTGCCGCCGGCGGCCAGCGAGTAGATCACCGCGTTGTGGCTGGGCGGGATCAGGATGGCCTGCACCGAGCCGGCACAGGTGACGGCGGTGGCGAAGGGGCGCGGGTAGCCCTTCTTCTCCATCTCGGGGATCAGCACCGAGCCGACGGAGGCCGTGTCGGCCACCGACGAGCCCGAGATCGCGCCGAAGAAGGTGCTGGCCATGATGTTGACCAGCGACAGCCCGCCGCGCACGAAGCCCACGAGCACGCCTGCGAAGGCCACCAGCCGGCGCGCCATGCCGCCCTCGGCCATGATGGCGCCGGCCAGCACGAAGAATGGGATGGCCAGGAGCGAGAACTTGTTGACCCCTGAGCCGAGCTGGATCATCACCGCGTCCAGCGGCAGCTCGATCCACAGCGCGCCGATCATTGCCGCGAGCCCGAGCGCGAAGGCCACGGGCATGCCGATCATCATCAGCACGAAGAAGCTGCCGAGCAGCACGAAGGCGTCCATGGGGTGCAGTCCTCAGCTGCTCTCGCCGAAGCGGACGAGCTCGCGGTGCGCCTGCGGCCCGGCGAGCACACGCTCGACGACGAAGATGCCGGTCAGCAGCGCCCCCAGCGGGATGGCGAGGTAGGTCACGCCCACCGGCATCCAGGGGATCTCGGCGATGGCCTGGCCCATCGTGTCGATGCACAGGCGGGTGCCGTACCAGGTGACGAAGCCGCAGACCAGCAGCATCAGTGCATCGGCCAGCAGCTCGAAGGCCCGGCGCGTCCCGGGCGGCAGGCGGTCGGTCAGCATCGTCACCGCGATGTGGCCGCCGGCGCGGTAGGCGGCGGCGGCGCCGATGAAGGTGAAGACCACCATCAGCAGGATGGCGATCGGCTCGGGCCACTGCGCGCCCACGCCCAGCACGTAGCGCATGAACACGCCGATCGGCACGATGATCGACATCAGCACGATGGCGATGCCCGCCACCCAGATGCAGGCGCGGTAGACGTGGTCGAGCAGGGTGTGCATGGCGTGCAGCGGCGTGGAGCGCCCTGCGGCCGGCCTGGCCGGCCGCAGGGCGGGGGCCTCAACGGACGGCTTCGATGCGCCGCATCAGGTCGGTGAAGGCGGCGCCGTACTTGGCGCGCACCGGGGCGGTGGCATTGAAGAAGGGGCGGTTGTCGATCTCGATGAACTCCACGCCCTCGGCCTTGAGCTTGGCGGTGTACTCGGCAGTGGCCTTGTCCCACAGCGTGCGCTGTTCGAGCTGCGCCTCGCGCGCGAGGCGCCGCACCAGGGCCTGGTCGTCCCGCGACAGGCGGTCCCAGGTGACCTTGGACATGACCACGATCTCGGGAATGATCAGGTGGTTGGTCTGGGTGTAGAACTTCGCACCGGTCTTGAAGTGGTTGGCGGTGAAGAGGCTGGGCGGGTTGTTCTCGGCGCCATCGATCACGCCGGTCTGCAGCGCGCTGAAGACCTCGCCGTAGCCCATGCTGATGCCGTTGCCGCCCATCGCGTTCATCGTGTCGACGAACAGCGGGTTGCCCATCATGCGGATCTTCTGGCCCTTCAGGTCATCGGGCTTGCGCACCGGCTTCTTGGTGTAGAGGCTGCGCGAGCCGCCGTCCATCCAGGCCAGGCCGACCAGGCGCGCCGACGAGGCGCTGATCTTGTCCAGCAGTTCCTGCCCGATCGGGCCGTCGATCACCGCGCGCATGTGGGCGACGTCACGGAAGACGAAGGGCATGTTGAAGACGTTGACCTCGGGCACGACCGGGCCGACGGGGCCGAGCGAGGTGCGCAGCACGTTGATCGCGCCCACCTGCGTCTGCTCGATCATCGCCTTCTCGTCGCCGAGCACGCTGCCCGGGAACATCTGGAACTTGATGCGGCCGTTGGTGGCGGCCTCGAGCTTCTTGCCCATGTTCTCGACCGCAACGACGGTCGGGTAGCCGGGCGGGTGCACGTCGGCGGCCTTCATGGTCTGCGCGACGGCCGTGACGGCGGTGCCGAGCGCGCCGAGGGCGACGGCGGCGGCGACGAGGGTGCGGCGAAGGTTCATCAGGGGTCTCCTGGTTGGTGGGGGTGAAGAAAACGGACTGTGTGCCTCAGGGCCGCCGGGGGCAAGTCGGTGGAACCCGGACATCCGGCTGGACGCAGCACGACCCTCGGGGCAGTCTCAGGCTCTCAGTTCGACGGCCCCTGCTTGACGAAAGCGCCGCCCTGGTAGACCACGACCGGGTCGTGGCGGTCGAGCACGGGTTGCCGGGCCTCGACCTCGGCGCGGAAGGGTTCGGAGCTGTCGCGCGGCCGGTAGCCGATGTGTGCCGCCGGGGTGTTGTCCCAGAAGCGGGTGGTGTTGTCGCTGAGGCCGTAGATCACCGAGTGGCCGACCACGGGCGCCGTGAGCGCGGCGACGATCAGGCGCTCGGTGTCGTCGTAGCTCATCCAGGTGGCGAGCATGCGGCGGTCCTTGGGCGCGGGGTAGGACGAACCGATGCGCAGGCTGACGGTCTCGATGCCGTGGCGATCCCAGTAGAGCTGGGCCAGGTTCTCGCCGAAGGCCTTGGACAGGCCGTAGAAGCCGTCGGGGCGCACCGGATCCCTGGGGCTGACGACCTGGTCCTGGCGGTAGAAGCCGGTGACGTGGTTGGAGCTGGCGAAGACGATGCGCGGCACGCGCTGGCGGCGCGCAGCCTCGTAGAGGTTGACCATGCCGACGATGTTGCTCGGCAGGATGCGTTCCCAGGGCTGCTCGGTCGAGACGCCGCCCATGTGGACGACGGCGTCCACCCCCTCCAGCAGTGCCAGCATGGCGTCGGCGTCGGCCAGGTCGGCGATGACGATCTCCTCGCCGGGGCCGGCCTCGCCGAAAGGGGCGCGGTGGCTCAGGCGCAGGGTGCTGCAGTAGGCCTTCAGGCGCGGGCGCAGCTCACGGCCCAGTTGGCCGGCGGCGCCGGTCAGCAGCAGGCGCTCGAAGCGGATCGGGGTGGCGGGTTGGTCGAGCATCGCGGGGCTGCGTGGGGTGATGGGGTGGGGGGGGTGAGGACTCCTGCCTGGACTGCGGGCGGCTGTCGGCGTGCAGGGAAGGGCAGGGGGCTTGATCGCTGCGCCGTTTTGCTGCATTATCGACTCGCCCTGGCAAGGTCATCAGTTGTCTGACAACATGCCCGGGATTCTAGAGAGTGCTGCGCGGCCGTCAAGAGGCCTTTCCCCAGTCCGAGCCCCCCGCCGATGCCACCAACTGCTGACCTCGCCCTCCGCCGGCCGCCGCGGGCGCGCGCCTTCGAACTCGTCGAGTCGATCGGCGGGCGCATCCGCGACGGCCGCATCGCGGCAGGGGAGAAGCTGCCCACCGAGGCCGAGATCATGGCCGAGTTCGGGGTCAGCCGCACCGTCGTGCGCGAGGCGCTTTCACGCCTGCAGGCGCTGGCGCTGGTGCGAACGCGCCACGGCATCGGCACCTTCGCGCTCGGCCCGCCGGCCGACGAGGGCTTCCGCGTCGAGCCACAGCAGCTCGAGACCCTGCGCGACGTGGTGGCCATGCTCGAGCTGCGCATCGGCATCGAGACCGAGGCCGCAGCGTTGGCCGCCCAGCGCCGCACCGCGGCGGAGCTGGCCGCGATGCGGGCAGCGCTGGACGATTTTTCACGTGCGCTGGACGAGGGGCGCGACGCGGCCGAGGCCGATTTCCGCTTCCACGCCGAGATCGCACGCGCCACGCACAACGAGCATTTCTCCAGCCTGCTGATGGCCTTGGGCACCCGCAGCATCCCGCGCGTGCGCCTGGCCGAGGAGGCCGATGCGTCGCGCCTGGCCTACCTGCGGCGCGTCAACGGCGAGCACGACAACATCTACGACGCCATCGCAGCGGGTGACGCCGAGGCCGCGCGCGCGGCGATGCGCACCCATCTGGCCAACAGCCGCGAGCGCCGCCGCCGCCTGGAGGAGCAGATCGGGGCGGGCGGGGTCGGCGGGGCCGGCGCCCCGGCGGGTTCTTGACATTTCAGAGTTTAGTTGTACGATGACTGATCTCTTGATCCTGGCGCCTGCCTTTTGCCGATGAGCCCGTCCTTCACCCCCACCGTCACCCGCCTCGAGGCCATTCCCGTGGCCGGCCGCGACGGCATGCTGATGAACCTGTCGGGGGCGCATGGCCCCTTCTTCACGCGCAACCTGCTGATCCTGACCGACAGCGCCGGCCGCACCGGCGTGGGCGAGGTCCCGGGTGGGCAGGCCATCCTGAAGACGCTGCAGGACGCGGCCGACGTCGTGGTCGGCCAGCCCCTGGGGCGCTGGCAGGCGCTGCTGCGCGAGGTGCGCGAGCGCTTCGCCGACCGCGACGCCGGCGGCCGCGGCCTGCAGACCTTCGATCTGCGCACCACCATCCACGCGGTGGCGGCGCTGGAGTCGGCGCTGCTCGACCTGCTGGGCCAGCACCTGGACGTGCCCGTGGCGGCGCTGCTCGGCGAGGGCCAGCAGCGCGAGGCGGTGGAGATGCTGGGCTACCTGTTCTTCGTCGGCGACCGCACGAAGACCGATCTTCCCTACCTGGCGCCGCAGGACGAGCCGGAGGAGGCCGATGGCTGGCGCCGGGTGCGCCACGAGGTGGCGCTGACGCCCGAGGCCATCGTGCGCCAGGCCGAGGCCGCGCACGCGCGCTACGGCTTCAACGACTTCAAGCTCAAGGGCGGCGTGCTCGCCGGCGAGGCCGAGGTGGAGGCGGTGCGCGCGCTGCATGAGCGCTTCCCCCAGGCGCGGGTCACGCTGGACCCCAACGGCGGCTGGCTGCTGAAGGACGCCGTGCGCCTGATGCGCGATCTGCACGGCGTGCTCGCCTACGCCGAGGACCCCTGCGGCGCCGAGGGCGGCTTCTCCGGCCGCGAGGTGATGGCCGAGTTCCGCCGCGCCACCGGGCTGCCGACGGCCACGAACATGGTCGCCACCGACTGGCGCCAGATGGTGCATTCGCTGGTGCTGCAGTCGGTGGACATCCCGCTGGCCGACCCGCACTTCTGGACGCTCTCGGGCTCGGTGCGCGTGGCCCAGACCTGCCGCGACTTCGGCCTGACCTGGGGCTCGCACTCCAACAACCACTTCGACGTGTCGCTGGCGATGTTCACCCACGTCGGCGCCGCCGCGCCCGGCCGCGTCACCGCCATCGACACCCACTGGATCTGGCAGGACGGGCAGCGCCTGACGAGGCAGCCGCTGAAGATCGAGGGCGGCCTCGTGCAGGTGCCCAAGGCCCCGGGCCTGGGCATCGAGCTCGACATGGACGAGGTGCGCAAGGCCCACGCCTTGTACCTGCAGCACGGCCTGGGCGCGCGCGACGACGCGGTGGCGATGCAGTACCTGATCCCCGGCTGGCGCTTCGACCCGAAGCGGCCCTGCCTGGTGCGCTGAACGACGCGCAGACTGACGCGGAGAACGATGATGACGACGCCCTACACCCACATCCCCAACACCTTCCGCCAGGCGCTGCAGGCCGACCGCACCTTGCTGGGCTGCTGGGTCTCGCTCGGCAGCCCGGTCAGCACCGAGGTCATGGGCCTGGCCGGCTTCGACTGGCTGCTGCTGGACGCCGAGCACGCGCCCAATGACGTCCTGACGCTGATCCCGCAATTGATGGCGCTGAAGGACAGCCCGAGCGCGCCGGTGGTGCGGCCGCCGTGGAACGACGCGGTCCTGATGAAGCGCCTGCTCGACGGCGGCTTCGTCAACTTCCTGATCCCCATGGTGGACACGGCGCAGCAGGCGCGCGACGCCGTGGCCGCCACGCGCTACCCGCCGCAGGGCATCCGCGGCGTCTCGGTCTCGCAGCGCGGCAACCGCTACGGCGCGTTGGCGGACTACTTCAAGGTCGCCAACGACCACGTCACGGTGCTCGTGCAGATCGAGACCCGCGCTGCCGTCGCGGCGGCCGCCGAGATCGCGGCCGTGGACGGCGTGGACGGCGTCTTCATCGGCCCGTCGGACCTGGCGGCCGCCTATGGCCACCTCGGCAACCCCGGCCACCCCGAGGTGCAGGCCGCGATCGCCGAGGTGCACGCCGCCGCGCGCGCCGCCGGCAAGCCCACCGGCATCCTCGCCCCGGTGGAAGCCGACGCGCGGCGCTACCTCGCGATGGGCATGCGCTTCGTCGCCGTGGGCAGCGACCTCGGTGTGCTGCGCACACAATCGAAGGCGCTGGCCGACAAGTTCCGCGACGCCGCCGGCCCCGGGTTGGCGGCGCAGTACTGACCCCCTGGAGGACCCCCGACATGACCACCACTCCGCTGCGCCTGGGCTTCATCGGCCTGGGCATCATGGGCGCGCCGATGGCCGGCCACCTGCGCGCCGCCGGCCACGCGCTCTTCGTCACCACGCGCAGCAAGGTGCCGCAGGCGCTGCTGGACGCCGGCGCCGTGGCCTGCGCCGACGCCGCCGAGGTGGCGCGTCAGGCGGACATCATCTTCACGATGGTGCCTGACACCCCCGACGTCGAGAAGGTGCTGTTCGGTGCCGGTGGCGTGGCCGAGGGTCTGGCCGGGGCGGGGCAGTGCAAGGTCGTCGTCGACATGAGCTCGATCTCGCCGATCGAGACCAAGGCTTTCGCCGAGCGCATCGCCGCGCTCGGCGCGGCCTACCTGGATGCGCCGGTCTCCGGCGGCGAGGTCGGCGCCAAGGCGGCGAGCCTGACCATCATGGTGGGTGGCGAGTCGGCGGTGTTCGACCGCGTGCTGCCGCTGTTCCAGCTCATGGGCAAGAACATCACCCACGTGGGCGGTGTCGGCGCCGGCCAGACCACCAAGGTGGCCAACCAGATCATCGTCGCGCTCAACATCGCCGCTGTCAGCGAGGCGCTGGTGTTCGCCAGCAAGGCCGGCGCCGACCCGGCCAAGGTACGCCAGGCGCTGATGGGCGGCTTCGCCTCGAGCCGCATCCTCGAGGTGCATGGCGAGCGCATGATCAAGCGCACCTTCAACCCGGGCTTTCGCATCAAGCTGCACCAGAAGGACCTGAACCTCGCGCTGCAGGGCGCGCGCGCCATGGGCGTGGCCCTGCCGCAGACCGCCAGCGCCGCGCAGTTGATGCAGGCCTGCGCCGCCCACGGCCTGGCCGACATGGACCACTCGGCGCTGGTGCGCGCGCTCGAGCTGATGGCCGGGCACGAAGTGGCGCAGGGCTGAAGCACCTGCAGCGCCAGGCTGACGCGCCTGCAGTGTCGGGGAGCGGCCCCTGTTTGCGTTCCAATCAGGGTTTCCCCGCAATCGCCGCCCAGGTAGACCGCGCATGAACCCGAGTCCGAGTCCGGCCACCGTCGCCGCTGCGGCCGATCCCGCCCAGCCCCGCGCCTTCCTGCGCGCCCTGTACGACGCCGCGGTTCAGCGTGCGCTGCCCGCGCACACGCTCGGGCCGTACCTTCCGCCCCCGCCGAAGGGGCGCACGGTGGTCGTGGGCGCGGGCAAGGCCGGCGGGGCGATGGCCGCGGCCGTGGACGCGCTGTGGCCGACTGACGCCCCGCTCGAGGGTCTGGTGATCACGCGCTACGACCATGTGCCGCCGGCCTGGCGCGCCGCGCCCGGGCGCATCGAGGTGGTCGAAGCCGCGCATCCGGTGCCCGACGAGGCCGGGAGCGACGCCACGCAGCGCCTGATGCGCCTGGTGCAGGGACTCGGGCCTGACGACCTGGTGCTGTGCCTGATTTCCGGGGGCGGCTCGGCGCTGCTGTCGGCGCCGGCCGCCGGGCTGACCCTCGAGGACAAGCAGGCCGTCAACCGGGCGCTGCTGAAGAGCGGCGCGGCCATCGGCGAGATGAACTGCGTGCGCAAGCACCTGTCGGCCGTCAAGGGCGGACGCCTGGCCGCGCTGTGCGCGCCGGCCCGGGTGGTGACGCTGCTGATCTCCGACGTGCCGGGCGACGATCCGGCGGTCATCGCCAGCGGGCCCACCGTGCCCGACGACACCACCTGTGCCGACGCGCTGGCCATCTGCCGCCGCCACGGCATCGAGCTGCCCGCCGCCGCCCGTGCCGGGCTGGAGAGCGGTGCCTTCGAGACGCCCAAGCCGGGTGACGCGGTCTTCGCCGGGCACGAGGTGCACCTGATCGCCACCCCGCAGCAGAGCCTGGAGGCGGCCGCGGCGCTGGCGCGCGCGGCCGGGGTCGAGGCCCACATCCTCTCCGACGAGATCGAGGGTGAGAGCCGCGAGGTCGGCAAGGTGCACGCCGCGCTGGCCCGCGCCGTGGCGCGGCGCGGTCAGCCCTTCCGCGCCCCGTGCGTGATCCTGTCAGGCGGCGAGACGACGGTGACGGTGCGCGCCAAGGGTGGCCGTGGCGGCCGCGCGACCGAGTTCCTGCTCGGCTGCGCGATCGCGCTGCAGGGCGAGCCGGGGGTGCACGTACTCGCCGCCGACACCGACGGCATCGATGGCGTCGAGGCCAACGCCGGTGCCGTCGCCACGCCGGACACGCTGGGGCGGGGCGCCGCGCTCGGCCTGAAGGCGCAGGATTTCCTCGACTGCAACGACTGCTGCAGCTACTTCGAGGCGCTTGGCGACCTGGTGGTGCCGGGTCCGACCTTCACGAACGTGAACGACTTTCGGGCGCTGTACATCACCGGTCGCTGACTTCGCAATCCGGGCCGCAGCCGGAGCGGGCGCGGCCCGGCGCCCGCGGCGCTCTCGGGCGCTCAGGCCAGGGCCTGGGTGCGCCCGAGCAGCCAGGCCAGCGCGGCGCCGTCCAGCCGCGGTGCCAGGCGCTCGCGTACCGTAGCGTGGTAGGCGTCGAGCCAGGCCACCTCGTCGGCGCGCAGCAGGCTGCGCTCGATGCAGCGGGTGTCGATTGGGCACAGGGTCAGGGTCTCGAACTCGAGCATCTCGGCGAAGGTGTCGCCCTCGGGCGTCCGCGCGGGCACGTTCATGACCAGGTTCTCGATGCGCACGCCCCACTGCCCGGGGCGGTAGACCCCGGGCTCGATCGAGGTGATCATGCCCGGCTCCATGGCCATGCTCGCGTCCGGCACCGCCTTGCTGATGCTCTGCGGGCCCTCGTGCACGGCCAGGAAGTAGCCCACGCCGTGGCCGGTGCCGTGGCCGAACTCCAGGCCCTGCTCCCACAGCGGCGCGCGCGCGATCGCGTCCAGCATCGGCCCGGGTGTGCTGCGCGGGAAGCGGGTGCGGCTCAGCGCCATCGTGCCCTTGAGCACCAGGGTGTAGTCGCGCTTCATCGCCGCGCTCGGGGTGCCGATGGGCCACACGCGCGTAATGTCGGTGGTGCCGCCGAGGTACTGGCCGCCGGAGTCGATCAGCAGCAGGCCGTCGCCGGCGATGGTGGCGTGCGAGTCCGGGCTGGCGCGGTAGTGCGGCATCGCCCCGTTGGCCGCGAAGCCGGCGATGACCGGGAAGCTCAGGCCGACGAAGCCGGGCCGGCGCGCGCGCGCGGCGCTCAGGTGCTCGTCGACGGTGAGCTCGGTCAGCGGCGGCAGGCCGGTCGCGCCGGCGGCGCGGCGTGCGAGCTCGGCCTCGAACCAGGCGTAGAACTCGCACATCGCCACGCCGTCCTCGATCATGGTCTCGCGGATGTGCGCGGCCTCGTCGGCGGTCTTGCGGCTCTTGGCCAGCGTGCTGGGGTTGATGGCCTCGACCACGCGCGCGCCGGCGGGCACGCGCTCGCGCAGACCGAGCGTGACGCGCTTGGGGTCGACGAGCAGCGTGGCGCCGGCGGGCAGCGCGGCCAGCGCGGCGCCAGCCTCGGCATAGGGGGCGAGGTCCACGCCGTCGGCGGCCAGCGTCGTGGCGAGCGCGGCGTCGACCTTGCCTTCGGCGACGAACAGCGTGGCCCGTTGCGGGCCGACCAGCAGGTGCGCCAGGAAGACGGGGTTGTAGTGGACGTCGGCGCCGCGCAGGTTGGTGATCCAGGCGATGTCGTCGACCGTGCTGACGAGATGGTGGCTGGCGCCGTGGCGCTGCGTCGCCTCGCGCACGGCCTGGAGCTTGGACGCGCGCGCGACCGGCGCGTGCGGGGCGCGGTGCTCGTAGACCGGGGCCGTGGGCAGGCCGGGGCGGCCGGGCCAGGCGCGGTCGACCACGTCGATGTCGGTGCGCAGGCGCACGCCCGCGCGCTCGAGCGCCGCGCGCAGGCCCTGCGCCGCGGCGAGCCCGAGCACGGCGCCGTCGACGGCCACCACCTGCCCGGCAGGCACCTGGGCAGCGAGCCAGTCCACGTGCGCCGTCGAGCCGCCGGTGGCGATGCGCACGAGCTCGATGCCGCTGCCGGCCAGCTCGGCCTCGGCCTGGACCCAGTAGCGGCTGTCAGCGAACAGCGCGGCGCGCTCCAGCGTGAGCGCAAGCGTGCCCATCGAGCCGGTGAAGCCCGACAGCCATTGCCGCGCCTGCCAGCGCGCGGGCAGGTACTCGCTCAGGTGCGGGTCGGCGCTGGGCACGAGCAGGCCGGTCACGCCGGCGGCGCTCATGGCCTCGCGCAGGGCGTCGATGCGCAGGCGGTGGGGGGAGGTGCGGGTGTCCATGGTCTCGGCTCCGGGGCGTGGTGGGCGGATTGTCGGGCCAGGCCAGCCTTCCGTTGTGCATCGCCACAGCGCGTGGGGCGGTGCACCGCGCGGCGACGGCGTGCCCTGGCGCACGGACCCCCTATGATCGGCGCACCACCGCAGTGCATCCGATGACCGTCCCTGAATCGCCTGTCAGCCCGCCCGCCCTGGAGGCCGACAGCGCCTACGCCTGGTGGCGCCTGGCGGCGACGCTGGCGCTGATGACGGTGGGCAGCAGCGTGATGTACGTCGTCGCAGTGGTGCTGCCGGCGGTGCAGGCCGATTTCGGGGTGCAGCGCTCGGACGCCTCGCTGCCCTACACCCTGCTGATGATCGGCTTCGGCTTCGGCGGCATCCTGATGGGCCGTCTGGCCGACCGCTTCGGGGTGTTCGTGCCGCTGTGCGTCGGCGCGGCCGGCCTGGCGCTGGGCTACGGGGCGGCCGCGCTGGCGCCGAGCGTGGGGTGGTTCGCGCTCGCCCACGGCATCGGGCTGGGCCTGCTGGGCAGCTCGGCCACGTTTGCGCCGCTGGTGGCCGACACCTCGCTGTGGTTCGTGCGCCGGCGCGGCATCGCGGTGGGCATCTGCGCCAGCGGCAATTACCTGGCGGGAGTGGTGTGGCCACCGATCGTGCAGCACCTGGTCGACACCCAGGGCTGGCGCACTGCGTACGTCGTGCTGGCCGTCGTCAGCGCAGTGGCGGTGCCGCTGCTCGCGCTGGCGCTGCGGCCGCGCCCGCCCGCGGCCGTTGCCTCGCCGCTGCGCGGCAGCGGCGCTGCGACGGCACACAGCGACCGGCCCTTCGGCCTCAGCCCCGGGCGCGCCCAGGCGCTTCTCTGCGTGGCCGGTGTGGGCTGCTGCGTGGCGATGTCGATGCCGCAGGTGCACATCGTCGCCTACTGCGGTGACCTGGGCTACGGCGCGGCGCGCGGCGCGCAGATGCTGTCGCTGATGCTGGCCTTCGGCATCGTGAGCCGGCTCGTCTTCGGCGCGATCTGCGACCGCATCGGCGGGCTGCGCACCTTGCTGCTGGGGTCGGTGCTGCAGGGCGTGGCGCTGCTGCTGTACGTGCCCTTCGACTCGCTGGCCTCGCTGTACGTGATCTCGGCGCTGTTCGGGCTGTTCCAGGGCGGCATCGTGCCGAGCTACGCCATCATCGTGCGCGAGCACTTCGCCCCGGCCGAGGCCGGGGCGCGCGTGGGCACGGTGCTGATGTTCACGATGCTCGGCATGGCGCTGGGCGGCTGGCTCTCGGGCAAGGTTTTCGACCTCACGGGCTCGTACACCGCGGCCTTCGTCAACGGCATCGCGTGGAACCTGTTGAACCTGGCGGTGGTGCTGGTGCTGATGCGGCGCGCGCGCTCGGCGCAGAGCGGCTGACCGCCCGCTGTTGCGTGGCGCGCGGCCTGACGAGTCAGGCCGGCTGGCGAGTGACCAGCCCTTGCAGCACGGCGTGCAGCGCTTCCATCTCCACCGGCTTGGTCAGGTAGTCGGCGAAGCCCGCTGCCCGCCCGCGCTCGACGCTGGCGGGCAGCGCGTCGGCACTGATGGCCACGACCGGCACATGCTGGGTGGCCGGCTCGGCGCGCAGGCGCGCGAGCAGTTCGAAGCCGTCCATCCCCGGCATCTGGATGTCGGTGAGGATCAAGGCCGGGGGCGCGGCCCGCGCGCTGCGCAGGCCCTCGGCGCCATCGGCGGCGGTGCGCAGGGTCAGGCCGGGCAGCTGCGTCACCATGGCTTCGATCACCAGCAGGTTGACAGGGTTGTCCTCGATGCACAGCACGGCCAGGGGCGGCAGGGCGGGTGATGCCTGGGGCAGCGGGAGCCCGGCTGGTCGGTCGGCTGTGCCGGCGACGTAGTCTGAACGGGCGGCATCGGGGGCGGGGATGGGCTCGGGCGCTTCGTCGGCCCAGGCCAGCCGCAGCCAGAAGGTCGAGCCCTCACCCGGGGCGCTGTCGACCTCGATCTCGCCCCCCATCGCCTGCACGAGGTGGCGGCTGAGGGCCAGGCCGATGCCCGTGCCCTCGATGCCCGAGCCCTCGGCGCCCAGGCGCTCGAAGGGCTGGAACAGGCGCGACCGATCCTCGGGGTGCAGCCCGGGGCCCTCGTCACGAACGCCCAGGCGCAAGGCGGCGCCGTCGCGCTGCCACAGCACGGCAACCGAGCCACCCGGCCGGTTGTACTTGATGGCGTTGCCCAGCAGGTTCAGCAGCACCTGAAGCAGGCGCGTGTGGTCGGCCCTCACGGCCAGGCCCGGCGGTCCCTGCCAGCGCACCGGCAGGTGCACTGCCTGGCGCGCTGCCAGGGCCTGCATCAAGGCGAGTGCCTCGTCCACGACGGCCTGCACGGACAGCGCGCGCAGCCGGATTTCCAGTCGGCCGGCCTCGATGCGGCCCAGGTCGAGCAGACCGTTGATGAGGTCCAGCAGGTGCCGGGCGCCGCGCATCATCTCGTCCAGCCTGGCCTGCTGTGTCGGCGACAGCGGCTGGCGGGCGTCGCTGCCGAGCACCTGGCCGAAGCCGAGGATGGCGTTCAGCGGAGTACGCAGCTCGTGCGACATCTGCGACAGGAACTGGCTCTTGGCGGCGCTCGCGCGCTCGGCTTCCTCTTTGGCCAGGCGAAGCTGATCCTGGGTACGGTGCAGCTCCGTGATGTCCTGGACGGCACCCTCGACGCGCAGGACGCGGCTGCCTTCGACCACCGGGCGCCCGACGACGAGCAGCCGCCGGCCGGCACCGCGCGGCTGGTCCAGCCCGGCTTCCAGCGTGAAGGGCTGGCGCGATTCGATCGACTGTTCGAAGGCGTGGCGCAGCGGCTCGCGCGAGGCCGGGTCGATGCGGTCGAGCACGGCGTCGATGCCGTGCGGCCCGGCGGAAGCCATGCCCAGTTCCACCTGCACCTGGGCGGAGAGCTGAAGCACCTGGTGGCGCAGGTCGAACTCCCAGGCCCCGATGCGCGCCAGCGCGCCCACGCGCTCGAGGCGCTGGGCGTCGCGCGCCGCGGCGGCTGCGGTGGCCTGCAGTTGCGAGCGCCGCCGGATCCGGCCCCGGAAGTTGCGCTCCCCCTGCACGGCCACGATGACCAGCACCAGCGTGAAGAGCACGAGCAGGCCCACACCCAGGGTGTTGCGGCCACCCTGATGCCCGATGACGTGCACAAGCGCCGGCAAGGAGGCCGGCGCCACGAACAGGAGCACACCGACGCCGTCGAAGGTGTTGAGCAGCACTGCGCCGCCCAGCAGGACGACGAGCGCGAAGAGGATGGCGTCGTGGCTCGTGCCGTGGGGAAGACGCTCCATCACCACGGTCAGCGCCGCCCAGCCCAGGCCTTGCAAGGCGATTGCCGCCCGATGCCAGGCCAGCCAGCGATGCTCTGACGGGTCATGTCCTTCGCCGCGGCGCATCGCCCAGCCCACCGCGTAGCGCCCGGTGACGGTGACCATGACGAGCGCGAGCCAGCTCAGCAGCAGGGCGGGTGAGGGCAGGGGCCACAACAGCAGCGCGAGCCCGAGCGCGATGGCCCCCGTGCCCAGAGGCGCCATCGCCAGCGAGCGCTCGTGGCGGCGCACCTGCTCGGCCCGCAGCGCGCGCCCGAAATCAACCTCGGCGAGGGCTGGCGGGGTCAAGCGGGGCTCCATGCGGCGGAGTGCGCCAGCGCGTGGGCGCGCCGGGTCAGCATGCCCGCTGGCTTCGGGCTCAGAGGTCCTCGCACACGTCCACCCATTGCCCGCCCGTGAGCGCTGCGATCAGCGCCGGAGCGATCCGTACCGCGTTGTGGGTCGAGCCGGCCGCGGGCAGCACCTCGTCGAAGTCCTGGAGCCGGCGGTCCAGGTAGACGGGCAGTGGCTGGGCCAGGCCGAAGGGACACACCCCGCCCACCGGATGCCCGGTGACGGCGGCCACCTCCTCGGGCGGCAGCATGCGGCCCTTGCCGAAGGCCTCCTTGAACTTGCGGTTGTCAATTCGGGCATCGCCGCGCGCCACCAGCAGCACGATCTTCCCGTCCTTCAGCCGGAAGGCCAGGGTCTTGGCGATGCGCCCGGGCTCGACGCCATGGGCGGCGGCGGCCGTGTCCACCGTGGGCGTGGGTGCCTCGGTGTCGATGATGGGCAGCGCGACGCCGCGGGCGGCGAAGAAGTCGACGACGGACTGGCGGCTCAAGGCAGGTGCGGGCGCTCGCGAAGTTGATCGTAGGTTCGCATCCCGCGGCACCCCAGGCCTTCGAGCCGGCCCGCAGTGCCGTCTCAGACCGTCACCACCTTCGCGACCTCGGCGTACTCCTGGATCTGGTCGAAGTTCATGTAGCGGTAGACCTTGGACGCGTCGGCGTTGATCACGCCCATGTCGGCGTGGTACTCGACCACGGTGGGCAGCCGCCCCAGGCGCGAGGCGATAGCCGCCACCTCGGCCGAGGACAGGAACACGTTGGTGTTCTTGCCCAGCCGGTTGGGGAAGTTGCGCGTGCTGGTGGAGACGACGGTTGCGCCCTCGCGCACCTGGGCCTGGTTGCCCATGCACAGGCTGCAGCCGGGCATCTCTGTGCGCGCGCCGGCGCTGCCGAAGTTGGCGTAGTGGCCTTCCTTCGTCAGCTCGGCCTGGTCCATCTTGGTCGGCGGCGCCACCCAGAGCTTGACCGGGATGTCGCGCCTGCCTTCGAGCAGCTTGCTCGCGGCGCGGAAGTGGCCGATGTTGGTCATGCATGAGCCGATGAAGGCCTCGTCGATCTTCGTGTTGGCCACCGCCGACAGCGGCTTGACGTCGTCCGGGTCGTTCGGGCAGCACAGCAGCGGCTCGGTGATCGTGTCCATGTCGATCTCGATCACGGCCGCGTACTCGGCGTCGGCGTCGGCCTGCAGCAGCTTCGGGCTGGCCAGCCACTCCTGCATCTTCTGGATGCGGCGCTCGAGGCTGCGCTTGTCCTGGTAGCCGTCGGCGATCATGTTCTTCAGCAGCACGATGTTGCTGTTGAGGTACTCGACGATGGGCTCCGGGTTCAGCTTGATGGTGCAGCCGGCGGCGCTGCGCTCGGCGCTGGCGTCCGAGAGTTCGAAGGCCTGCTCGACCTTGAGGTCAGGAAGGCCTTCGATCTCGAGGATGCGGCCGGAGAACACGTTCTTCTTGCCCGCCTTGGCCACCGTCAGCAGCCCGGCCTTGATGGCGTGGTAGGGGATGGAATGCACCAGGTCGCGCAGCGTGATGCCGGGCTGCATCTTGCCCTTGAAGCGCACGAGCACCGACTCGGGCATGTCCAGCGGCATCACGCCGGTGGCCGCGCCGAAGGCCACCAGGCCCGAGCCGGCCGGGAAGCTGATGCCGATGGGAAAGCGCGTGTGGCTGTCGCCGCCCGTGCCCACGGTGTCGGGCAGCAGCATGCGGTTGAGCCAGGAGTGGATGACACCGTCACCGGGCTTGAGCGAGATGCCGCCGCGGTTGCTGATGAAGGCGGGCAGCTCGCGGTGCGTCTTCACGTCCACCGGCTTGGGGTAGGCGGCGGTGTGGCAGAAGCTCTGCATCACCAGATCGGCGCTGAAGCCCAGGCAGGCCAGGTCCTTGAGCTCGTCGCGCGTCATCGGGCCGGTGGTGTCCTGGCTGCCGACGCTGGTCATCCGGGGCTCGCAGTAGGTGCCCGGGCGCACGCCCTGGCCCTCGGGCAGGCCGCAGGCGCGGCCGACCATCTTCTGCGCCAGCGTGAAACCAGCCTTGGTGGCCGCCGGCGCCTGCGGCAGGCGGAAGGCGGTGGAGGCTGGCAGACCGAGGAACTCGCGTGCCTTGGCGGTGAGCGAGCGGCCGATGATGAGGTTGATGCGCCCGCCCGCACGCACCTCGTCGAACAGCACGTCGCTCTTGAGCTGGAACTGCGCCACCGTTGCGCCGTCGCGCAGGATGCGGCCGTCGTAAGGCCGGATCTCGACCGTGTCGCCCATGCGCAGGGCGGTCACGTCGACCTCGATGGGCAGCGAGCCCGAGTCCTCCTGGGTATTGAAGAAGATCGGCGCGATCTTGCCGCCCAGCGTGATGCCGCCATAGCGCTTGTTCGGCACGAAGGGGATGTCCTGGCCGGTGTGCCAGATCACGCTGTTGGTCGCGCTCTTGCGGCTCGAGCCGGTGCCCACCACATCACCGACATAGGCGACCGTGTGGCCGCGCGCCTTGAGCTCCTCGATGAAGGCGATCGGGCCGCGTTTGCCGTCTTCCTCGGGCGTGATGCCGGGGCGGGTGTTCTTCAGCAGCGCCAGCGCGTGCAGCGGGATGTCGGGGCGGCTCCAGGCGTCGGGCGCGGGGGAAAGGTCGTCGGTGTTGGTTTCGCCTTCGACCTTGAACACGCTGACGGTGATGGACTTCGGCACCTCGGGCCGCGTGGTGAACCACTCGGCGTCGGCCCAGCTCTGCATCACGGCCTTCGCCAGGGCGTTGCCGGCGCGGGCCTTGGTGGCGACGTCGTTGAAGTAGTCGAACATCAGCAGCGTCTTCTTGAGTGCCTCCGCGGCCACATGCCCGACCTCGGCGTCGTCCAGCAGCTCGATCAACGGATGCACGTTGTAGCCCCCGACCATGGTGCCCAGCAGCTCGGTGGCCTTGGCGCGGCTGACCAGGCCGACGCTGAGGTCGCCATGCGCCACCGCTGCCAGGAAGCTGGCCTTGACCTTGGCCGCGTCGTCCACACCGGGCGGCACGCGGTGCGACAGCAGCTCGAGCAGGAAGGCCTCCTCGCCGGCGGGCGGGTTCTTGATCAGCTCGATCAGCTCTGCCACCTGCGGTGCGGAAAGAGGCAGCGCGGGGATGCCGAGGGCGGCGCGTTCGGCGGCGTGTTGGCGGTAGTCGGGCAGCATGGGGGTCTCTCCTCAGGGTTTTCGAGGATTCTAGGTCTTATATAAGACCTGCTCAAGCGCAGTCTTGCTTTGGCACCGGGTCATGCGCCGAAGAAGGCGCTGCGGATGTCTGCCGGCAGGCCCTGCGGCTCGGTACGGTGGGCGCGCTCGAGCACGTGCCAGAAGTAGCGGTAGCTGGCGCGGTCGTGCAGGGTGTCGCGGTGGCGCACCGGCGCCCACTGCGCGGCCTGCGCGCGCAGCAGGATCTCCGCCGCCTCGTCGATCTCGGCCACCGTGGGCGCGAAGGCCTCGACGATGGTGCGTACCTGCGCAGGGTGGATGCTCCACATGCGCGTGTAGCCCAGCAGCTCGCGCGCCATGCCGACGGCGGCCTCGAGCGCGCGCGTGTCCTTGAACTCGGTGACGACGCAGTGCGAGGGCGTCTTGCCGTGCGCGTGGCAGGCTGCGGCGATCTCGAGCTTGGCGCGCACGACGAGCGGGTGGTCGAACTGCCCGGCCGCGCCCATCGCCAACTGCGGGATCGCGCCGCGGTGGGCACTGACGAAATCCATCAGGCCGAAGGACAGCGACTCGATGCGCGGGTGCGCCGCCAGCGCGTCGACCTCGCGCAGTGCCCCGTGCGTCTCGACCAGCGCGTGCAGCGGGATCTCGCGCGCCAGCCTGTGTCGCCGCGCGGCGCCGTCGATGGCGTCGATGGCGCGTTGCAGGTCGGCCAGGCCGCGCGGCTTGGGGATCATCAGGTAGGCCAGCCGTTCGCCCACCCGGCCCACCAGCAGGTCGACCACGGCCTCGAAGCGCGGGTGGTCCACCGCCTGCACTCTCGCGCCGACGCGGCCGTGCAAGTTGGCCGGGGAGGCCACCAGCTCGGAGATCAGGTGCGCGTGCTCGATCTCGCCGCCCACCGGAGCGCCGTCCTCGCCGTCGAGCGTGACGTCGAACACCGGGCCCAGCTCGGCCTGCAACTCCAGGCTCTTGCGCATGCGCGCCTCGACGCCGGCGTAGTGGTCGCACACCGGCAGCGGGCGCGGCGCCGGCTCGCCGGGGTCGAACAGGGCGCTGACGGGGTGCAGGGAGTCGGTGGTGAGCATGGTGTGGGCGTCCTGGGGGGCGGCTCGCAGGCGTGGGCGCACGGAGGAGTCCGCGCGCGCCGCCGGCTCAGCCTGGGTTTCCCCGATCCTGGGTTTCCCCGATTGTCGCCAAGCGTGGGTGGTGGGAGATTGCGTGGTCCCCTCGAAGGTATGACGAAAAGGAGCCCCTCGCCATGAAGACCTTGCCCGCCCTGATCAAGTTCTCGCCCGCGCTGACGCGCCGTGCTGCCGTCGGCCTGTCGCTGGCCGCGCTGGCCGGTGGCGCCCTGGCCCAGGAGTGGAAGCCCAATCGCCCGATCACGATGATCGTGCCCTGGGGCGCCGGCGGCGGCACGGACGCGACGGCGCGCATCATCGCCAGCCTGATGGAGAAGGACCTGGGCCAGCCGGTCAACGTGGTCAACCGCACTGGTGGCTCGGGCGTCGTCGGGCACTCGGCCATCGCCAGTGCCGCGCCCGACGGCTACACGATCGGCGTGATCACGGTCGAGATCACGATGATGCACCACCAGAAGCTGACCGAGCTGAACCCGACGAGCTACACGCCCATCGCGCTCGTCAACCTCGATCCGGCCGGCTTCCAGGTGCGCGCCGACTCGAACTACAAGTCGATGAACGACGTCATGGCCGCCATCCGCGCCAACCCGGGCAAGTTCAAGGCCTCGGGCACGGGGCAGGGCGGTATCTGGCACCTGGCGCTGGCAGGCATGCTGCGCACCGCGGGTATCGACCCCGCCACCGTGCCCTGGGTGCCGTCCAACGGTGCGGCGCCTGGCCTCCAGGACCTGGTCGCTGGTGGCGTGGAGTTCGTGCCCGTCTCGCTGCCCGAGGCGCGCTCGCTCATCGATGCTGGCAAGGTGCGCTCGCTGGCGGTGATGGACAGCCAGCGCTCGGCGTTGTTCCCGAACGTGCCCACGCTGAAGGAGGCCACGGGCCAGGACTGGATGACCGGTGCCTGGCGCGGCGTGGCTGCGCCCAAGGGCCTGCCGCCAGCGGTGGCGGCGCGTCTGGAGGTCTCGGTCAAGAAGGCCTATGACAGCAAGGAGTACAAGGACTTCATGACGCAGCGCGGCTTCGGCCTGCTCTGGGCCAGCTCGGGGGACTTCGCCCGCTTCATGGCCAAGGGCGACACCGACATGAAGGCGGTGATGACCGCCGTGGGCCTGGCGAAGTAAGTGCAAAGCGTCGACCGCTGGGTGGGCCTGGCCCTGGCCGGGCTCGGCGCCGTCGTGCTCTGGACGTCACGCGCCTTCCCGGACGTGCCGGGCCAGAAGCTCGGCGCCGCCTTCCTGCCCATGCTGGTGGGTGCCGGCCTGGTGGTCTGCGCCCTGCTGCTGGTGCTGCGCTCCTTCAGGGCGCACGCCGGCCAGGGCGACGCGCCGCCGGCGCCGCTGTCGGCCGGGGCGCGGCTGGCGCCGCTTGCGGTCGTTGGCTGCATCGCCGCCTATGTGCTGCTGGCCGAGACGCTGGGTTTCCTGATCGTTGCGCCGGCGCTGCTGTTCGTGCTTTTCCTCGCCTTCGGGCGCGGCGCGGCCGGCGCGCTGGTGTGGTCGCTCTCGGGCGCGGCTGTCGTGCACCTTGTCTTCTACAAGATGTTGCGCGTGCCGCTGCCCTGGGGAGTGGTCCCGCCCTTCTATTGACACGTCTCGAGGCGCGCCGGTCGGCCCGTGGTGCCGCCGGCGCCCCCCGGGCTGCTGCCTGAGCCAGACTTGGACGCTCTTTCCACCGCCTTCGGGCTGGTCTTCCAGCCCTACGTGCTGGCCGTCATCGCGGCCTCGGCGCTCTACGGCCTGTTCGTCGGTGCCATCCCGGGACTGACGGCCACGATGGCCACCGCGCTGCTGGTTCCGGTGACCTTCTTCATGCCGCCGATCCCGGCCGTGGCGGCCATCGTCACGGCCACGGCCATGGCCATCTTCGCCGGTGACATCCCGAGCGCGCTGCTGCGCATGCCGGGCACGCCGGCCAGCGCCGCCTACACCGACGAGGCCTACCTGCTCACGCGCTCGGGCCGGGCCGAACTGGCCCTGGGCGCGGGGCTCGTGTTCTCGGTGCTGGGCGGCATCTTCGGCGTGGTGGTGCTGATCGTCGCTGCCCCGGCGCTGGCCGAGTTCGCGCTCAAGTTCAGCTCCTTCGAGTACTTCTGGCTCGTGATGCTGGGCTTCACCTGCGCCGTGTTCATCGCCGGACGCGACCCGCTCAAGGGCGTGATCTCGCTGCTGCTGGGCCTGCTGATCGCCTGCGTCGGGCTGGAGAACCCGGCCGGCGCGCCGCGCTGGACCTTCGGTAACGCCGAGCTGATGGGCGGTATCTCGCTCATCCCGCTGATGATCGGCATGTTCGCCGTCTCCGAGGTGCTGCGCTTCGCCTGTTCCACCGAGCGGCCGGTGATGGCCACCGACAAGCCTTTCGGCAACGTGTTTGCCGGCATGTGGGGCCTGATCAGGCGCTATCCGGCGCAGCTGCTGCGAGGTTCGGCGCTCGGCACTGCGGTGGGCGCGCTGCCGGGCGCCGGGGCCGACATCGCGGCCTGGATGTCGTACGCGGTGTCCAAGCGCTTCTCGAAGGAGCCGCAGAAGTTCGGCACCGGGCATGTGGAGGGCATCGTCGAGTCGGGCGCGGCCAACAACTCGGCCCTGGGCGGAGCCTGGATCCCGGCGCTGGTTTTCGGCATCCCGGGCGACTCCATCACCGCGATCGCGATCGGCGTGCTCTACCTGAAGGACCTGAATCCGGGGCCGATGCTGTTCGTGAACAACCCGCACAACATCTATGCGGTCTTCATCGTCTTCGTCATTGCCCAGCTGCTCATGCTGCCCTTCGGCTGGATGGCGATCAAGGCGGCCAAGCAGATCCTGCGCATCCCGGCGGCGGTGTTGATGCCGCTGATCCTGCTGTTCTGCGTGGTCGGCAGCTTCGCCATCAACAACAGTCCCTTCGGCATCATCGTCATGGGCGTGGCCGGCGTGGCGGCCTTCTTCATGGAGCGCTGGGGCTTCCCCGTGGCGCCCACCATCCTGGGCGTGGTGCTCGGCACCATGCTCGAGGAGCAGTTCTTCAGCAGCCTGGTCAAGGCCGATGGCAACTTCCTCGCCTTCTTCGAGCGCCCGATCGCCGGCGCGCTGGGCGCGCTGGTGCTGCTGATCTGGAGCTGGGGCTTGCTGCGCCTGCTTCGGCGCTGAACCCACGAAACAAGGGAGACGGATGACTGCCGACTGCGACATCGGCCTGATCGGCCTGGCCGTGATGGGCCAGAACCTGGTGCTCAACATCGAGAGCCGGGGCTTCCGAGTGGCGGTGTTCAACCGCACCGGTGCGGTGACTGAAGAGTTCGTCGCCCGTCACCCGGGCAAGGCCCTGGCGGGCGCGCCGACGCTGGCGGAGTTCGTGGCGCGGCTGAAGCGCCCGCGCAAGGTGCTGGTGATGGTGCAGGCCGGCGCGCCGGTGGACGCGGTGATCGAGCAACTGCTGCCGCTGCTCGAGCGCGACGACATCGTTGTCGATTGCGGCAACAGCCTCTACACCGACACCGAGCGCCGCGACGCCTGGCTCTCCGGCAAGGGCCTGCGCTTCGTTGGCGCCGGTGTCTCGGGCGGCGAGGAGGGCGCGCGCAAGGGCCCGAGCATCATGCCCGGCGGGCCGGCGTCGACCTGGCAGGAACTCCGCCCGGTGTTCGAGGCTATCGCCGCGCGCGTGGGCGGTGAGCCCTGCGTCGTGCACATTGGCCCGGGCGGCGCCGGCCACTTCGTGAAGATGGTGCACAACGGCATCGAATACGGCGACATGCAGCTGATCTGCGAGGCCTGGGCGCTGATGCGCGCCGCCGGCCTGACGGTGGCGCAGACGGCCGAGGTCTTCGCGCGCTGGAACACGGGGCCGCTGCAGAGCTACCTGGTGGAGATCACCGCGCGCGCGCTCGAGCAGGTGGACCCGCTCACCGGGCAGCCGCTGGTCGACGTCATCCTCGACAAGGCGGGCCAGAAGGGCACCGGGCGCTGGACGCTGATCAACGCCGCCGAGCTGGCCGTCCCCGTGGGCACGATCGGCGCGGCGGTGGACGCGCGCATCCTGTCGTCGATGCGCGCGCTGCGGCTGCAGGCGGCGGCGCAGTTCGGCGGCCCCGCGGGACAGCTCCAGCCGCCCGACATCGAGGCCTTTGTCGCCGCGGTGCACGACGCGCTGTACGCGTCCAAGGTCGTCAGCTACGCGCAGGGCCTGGACCTGATGCGCGCGATGAGCGCGAAGAAGGGCTGGGGCCTGGACCTGGGCGCCATCGCCTCGATCTGGCGCGGGGGCTGCATCATCCGCGCACGCTTCCTCGAGCGCATCACCGAGGCCTGGCGCGCCGACCCCGCACTGCCCAACCTCGCGCTCGCGCCCTTCTTCCGCGACGTGCTGCAGCGCGCCCAAGCCCCCTGGCGTCGGGTCGTGGCCGAGGCCGTGCAGGCCGGGGTGCCGGTGCCGGCCTTCAGCGCCTCGCTCGCCTACTTCGACAGCCTGCGCTCACCGCGCCTGAGCGCCAACCTGCTGCAGGCCCAGCGCGACTTCTTCGGTGCCCACACCTACGAGCGCGTGGACCGGCCCGAGGGCACCTTCTTCCACACGGTGTGGCCGGAGATCGTGGAGGGGTGAGGGCGTCGCGGGCCCGCAGCCCCAACCTCAGGCCGGTGAACTCAGCTTCAGCCCCACGATCCCCGCGACCACCAGCCCCAGGCTGACCAGGCGCGCAGCGTTGACCGGCTCGCCGAAGAGCGCCATGCCCAGGATCGCGGTGCCGACCGCGCCGATGCCGACCCACACCGCGTAGGACGTGCCCACCGGCAGTGACTTCATCGCGATTGCCAGCAGCACGACGCTGCCCACCATCGCCGCGACCGTCAGCACGCTGGGCACCAGCCGCGTGAAGCCCTCGGTGTATTTCAGGCCGATGGCCCAGCAGACCTCGAGCAGGCCGGCGATGACGAGAAGGGTCCAGGGCATGGGGAGTGTCCGGTGCGGCGGCAGGAGCGCCAAGACGGTACAAGCGCCAAGGAGGCAGGAGCTCAAAGGCGGCAGGAGCGCCCAGGCGGCAGGATACCGCCGGCTATCGGCATCCGCCGCAGCGAAGTAAAGGAGGAGGCCGGGCGTCGAGCCCGGCCGGGGGACATGAGCGGAGGCGGATGCCGGTCGCCGGTGGCGCGAGGTGCAGGCACGCACGTGCCCCCGAACCAAGTCAACTCGACAACAACGAGGTGAGAAAGCGCCAGATCGACGGCGCCCTACGACCAGCAGCGCGCGGGCGGCAACTGCGCGAGCACCGGCCCGCTGCCGCCACCCTCACACCAGGTGCTTCACCCCGTCCTGCTCTCCCATCAGCTCGGCCAGCGTCTTGTCGATGCAGCCCTGGCTGAACTCATCGACGGGCAGGCCTTCGACGATCTTGTACTGGCCGCCCTCGCAGGTGACGGGGTAGCCGAACATCACGTCCTTCGGGATGCCGTACTCGCCGTTGCTCGCCACGCCCATCGTCACCCACTCGCCGTTCGTGCCCAGGGCCCAGTCGCGCATGTGGTCGATGGCGGCGTTGGCGGCCGAGGCCGCCGAGGACAGGCCGCGCGCCTCGATGATGGCCGCGCCGCGCTTGCCCACCGTGGGCAGGAACACGTCCTTGTTCCAGGCGTGGTCGTTGATCATCTCCTTGACCGAAGCGCCGTCGATGGTGGCGAAGCGGTAGTCGGCGTACATCGTCGGGCTGTGATTGCCCCAGACCGCCAGCTTGCGGATGGCCGCCACCGGCTTGCCCGTCTTGGCCGCCAGTTGGCTCAGTGCGCGGTTGTGGTCCAGGCGCAGCATCGCGGTGAAGTTCTCGCGCGCCAGGCTCGGGGCGCTCTTCATCGCGATCCAGGCGTTGGTGTTGGCCGGGTTGCCCACCACCAGCACCTTCACGTTGCGGCTGGCCGCCGCGTCCAGGGCCTTGCCCTGGGCGGTGAAGATCTGCGCGTTGGCCGCCAGCAGGTCGGCGCGCTCCATGCCCGGGCCGCGCGGGCGGGCACCCACCAGCAGCGCGTAGTCGGTGTCCTTGAAGGCTGTGGTGGGGCTGCCGTGCGCCTCCATGCCCGCCAGCAGCGGGAAGGCGCAGTCCTCGAGCTCCATCATCACGCCCTTGAGGGCCTTCTGCGCCTTCTCGTCGGGGATCTCCAGCAACTGCAGGATGACCGGCTGGTCCTTGCCCAGCATCTCGCCCGAGGCGATGCGGAACAACAGGGCGTAGCCGATCTGGCCGGCGGCGCCGGTGACGGCGACTCGAACGGGTTTCTTGCTCATCGAAGGCTCCAAGGGAGGTGGGAATTCGTGCGCCGCGTGCCGCGCGACGTCGGGCAGGGCCGGGTTCGCGCGCTGCGCGTGGCCAGTGCGACGGGTACCAGTGTAAGGCGCGCGACCCTGCGTGCACCTGACAGCGGCGCGTGCCGAGTCCCGGTCTTGTGGTCCTCTGTCTTGTACAAGAGTGCTTGCGCAGTCGGGCCCGGCTGTGCTGCAATCCGGGCTCGATGCCGCTGCTCTCGTCCCCCAGCCTGCCCGCCGCCGCGCACGCGCCCGCGCCTGCCGGTGCGCCGGCCCCCGCGCCCGGGGCGGGCGCAGACGGGCCCGCCTTCAGCCCGCTGTACCAGCAGATCAAGGGCCTCATCACGCGCAGCCTGCAGTCCGGGGAGTGGCTGCCGGGCCAGGCCATCCCGAGCGAGCACGAACTCGCGGCCCGCTTTCGCGTCAGCCAGGGCACCGTGCGCAAGGCGGTGGACGAGCTCGCGGCCGAGAACCTGCTCGTGCGTCGCCAGGGCAAGGGCACCTTCGTCGCCACTCACGCCGAGGAGCGCACGCAATACCGCTTCCTGCGCCTGCGCGCCGACAGCGGCGCCACGGCCGTGCTGCAGCGGCGCCTGCTCGACTGCCGCCGGCTGCGCGCGCCGGCCGACGTGGCGCGGCCCCTGGGCCTGAAGAGCGGCGACGCCGTGGTCGAGATCCGCCGCGTGCTGCTGGCGGAGGGCGTGCCCGTGGTCCTGGACGACATTTTCCTGCCCGGCGCCTTGTTCAAGGGCTTGAGCGCCGAGCGCCTGAGCGACTGGAAGGGCCCCATGTACCGCCTGTTTGAGGCCGAGTTCGGCGTGCGCATGATCCGCGCCGACGAACAGATCCGCGCCGTGGCCGCGGACGCCGAGGCGGCGGCGGCTCTGGCGCTGCCGCCGGGCGCGCCGCTGCTGTCGGTCGAGCGGCTGTCCTACACCTATGGCGACAAGGCGGTGGAGCTGCGGCGCGGCCTGTACCGCACCGACGGCCACCACTACCGCAACGCCCTGAACTGAAGCCCCGGAATGAACGCACCGCAGCCCTGCCCGAAACGACCGATCGCTTGTAGTGCTGCCGTCAGCTTGCTGCGATGCAATAAACTTGATGCAGGTCGGAGTCTTCTGGTCGTCTGACAACAAAGAGCAAGAACCCAAGAGCGGAAAGAGCAGGCGCGGCGTCCGGCGCGCGGGCAGGGTCCCGCCGCAGGCGCCGCCACGAGGCCCCTCGACGAGGGCTGCAAGAGGAGTGAAACGAGGTCCCCCATGGCAACACCCCCGAGGTCCGGCGCGGTGCACCGGAACATCCACGTCACGCAGATCCTGTCCTACCGCCTGCCCCCGGCGGGCGTGGTCTCGATCCTGCACCGCGTCAGCGGCGCGCTGATGTTCCTGCTGCTGCCCTTCGTGATCTGGTTGTTCGACACCAGCGTCAGTTCCGAGGCGTCGTTCGAGACCTTCGCCAGCGCCTTCGTCGCCGGCATCGGCGTCGCGCCGGGATGGTTCGTCAAGCTGGTCGTGCTGGCGCTGATCTGGGCCTACCTGCACCACGCCATCGCCGGCGTTCGCCACCTGTGGATGGACGCCACGCACAGCGTGACCAAGGCCCAGGGCCACTCCACCGCGGTGGCAACCCTGGCGCTGTCCGTGATCCTGACGCTGGCGCTGGGCGCCAAGCTGTTCGGCCTGTACTGAAGGAGCGCTTCGATGGCGGATCGTCAACCGAACTTCGGCGCCAAGCGCGTCGTCGTCGGCGCCCACTA
>JBILNB010000084.1:0-16859 GCA_044375195.1 Rubrivivax sp.
CTGTCCGGCGCGTTCCACGCCCTCAAGTACCGAAAGTACGGCCAGACCTACCTGGCTGCCTTCGCCTACCGGTTCAACCGGCGCTTCGATCTGCGCGGGCTGCTTGCCACCCTCATCGTCGATGTAGTGCGGTGCAAGCCGGTGCCGGAAAAGGTGGTCAGGCGGGGGCATGCTGAGGCAAGTTTCTAATCAACCTTTGAAAGAGGCAGCATGATTCCGATCACATCATTCGTGTTGAACTGATGAAGCAACGCTGTGGAAAATCTCCAAGAGGCGTTGCTTGATGCTGGGTTCGGGTCGGATTCGGCCCAAGGTGCAGCCGCTGCGCCAACGTCGGCTGGGTCGCCAAGGGCGTTGAACGCTGCCCGAGAGGTCGCCTTTGTCGATACGGCGGCACCTGACTTCGACGCACTCCTGGCGGTGCTGAGCAAGGCTTGCGAGGTGGTGGTCGTTCGCCCCGGTGGGGACGTGCCGGCGCAGCTGGTCGAGGCCTTGGCCGCGCGTCCGACCGTGGACACGGTCCACGTCTTCGCACACGGCCTGGCTGGGAACTTTCGTTTTGGCGGTGCTCCGATGGACAAGGGAGCGTTCGAACGCTTGGCGCGCCACTTGCGGGCGGAAGCGTTTGGACCGGGGGTGCGCAGCAGATTGCTGCTGTATCGCTTGTTCCGGCGTTCGTGAGTGCCGTGCCGAGGGATGGCGCTTCAGCCCCTTGGCCTGCTGCTGTCGCCTGGATCAGTTACCGCTGTGGCTGGCAGGTCTTGCGCCAGCCTCGGCTCTGCCGCCGTCGTCTCCCACGCCCGCGGGGTTCCTGGCAACGGCTGCGCCGGTCGCGACAGGCACCTTGTGCTTGGTCATGTAGTCGTTCATTTCGCGCCAGCCCGCAAACACGGCGGCCTTGTCAGCCTGCCGGTTCAGCGCAAAGCAATCCTCGATCGCCCGGCCTGCGTGTCTGCAGGCGCCGCCTATGGCCCGGCCCTCTGCGTCCTTCCCCGCGTGCTGCTGAGAACTTCCCATCCCGAGCTTGTCGCAGCCGGCCAACCCGAAGCTGACCAGGGCGAGGGCCGCGATGAAAGCCCCGGGAGACGAGATGGCACGTGCTCGAGCATGCACGTGAGCCGACTGTGAAATTCCCATCAATGTCGAAAAGTGCGTAAACCTCCAACAATGTTAACCCGGGTTGCCTCTTCGTGGCATGTGCCCTGCGGTCTCCTGCCCGTGTCAGCCGCGTGGCAAGGGGCGTTGTCAGGGCGCGTTCATGCAGCCGGGTGGCCGCGCAGGTGCAGCATCCCGTCGATGAAGCCGGCCAGACGTTCGGACGCCAGCGGTTTGTGGTAGACGACAACATCGTCGGGGAGCCCCCCTCGCTGGGTGATCTCCTCGGTGGTCATTGAGGTCACCACGACGACGCCCACGTTGCGTAGACGCGGCGAGCTGCGGATGGCCTTGATCAAGCTGAAACCATCCAGCGGCTGTACTGTCAGCTCCGTCACGATGAGATCAGGCCGCTCTTCGCTGGTGCGTACCAGTGCTTCTGCGCTGTCGTTGACGACGACCTGTTCGACGTTGCCGTTGTAGCGCTTGATCAGGTTGGAGATGGGCCGGGAGGATGCAGCCCCGTCGTCGATGAGCAGGATCTTGGCAGGCGTGCGTGCGCTGACGACCGCGACCCCGCCCCGTCGGGTGCCCGAGGCGGCCTCTTCGGCGGCGGCGGGAATCCGGTCTTTCCAGGGGACCCCCATCTGCTCGGCTGCTGCCTTGACGGATTCGATGGATATGCGGCGGTGCCCGCCGCTGGTCCTGAAGGCCTTGAGCGTGCCGGCACCCACCATCTTCTGGATGCTCGTGACAGAAACACCGAGGATCGACGCCACGTCCTTGGTGCCGAGGTACCCCTTGCCGAGGTTGACCTGGGCTGATCTGGGTCGCGCCATGCAATGCTCCTTCCCTGTGGGCTGATGTTCAAGCCGTGGATGAGTGTAAACAAACTCGTCGGCAAATTCATTCTGTGACATCAATTTCGTAAATCTCATATGAAACTGAACAAAGTTTTTGCGAACTGAAGTTAGTTAAAAATAAACTGTACAAAGCAGCTAAGACGCTCAGGCGATCTCGAAGGCACTCCTGGTCGACAGGGGCCAGTCGAACCGCATCTCGCTGAGGCCTTGGAGCTGTGCCGGAAGGCCCCGCCGCAAAGGATCATCCCAGCGGGCGCGCGATGTTGACTGCGAACGATCAAGGCGTGGCGGCGCCCGGCGAGCGATGACTGCATTGGTGCTATCGCATTCAAACGACCGGAATGTTGAATGAGTGCAAAACGTGGTTAACGCGGTTTACAATTTACTGGTTTCCGGCGTGGATACAGCCCGAGGGCTTGGAGAGTCATGGACCTCAGCACGATTCCCGTGTCGTCTCGCGCGCATCCCGGCTCGATGCGGCCGGTGCGTTCGGGCCCGAACCTTGGGCCGACGGTCTCGAACCGGAATCGTCCAGTGCCTGCCGGCCCCGCCCTGAAGACTACCCCGATATGCATCGTCGACGACGATGCAGGTGCGGCCGAAAGTCTGGCCTCGTTGATCGATCACGCAGGTCTCGGCGAAGCCATGCTGTTCGCCGATCCGCTGCCCGCGCTCGAGTGGTGTCTGGCGCGGCGGCCCGCGCTGGTGCTCGTGGAGGAAGCGTTGCCGGGGTTGGGGGGGCTGGAGTTCACGGCAAAGCTTCGCGTGGCGGCGCCCGGTGGCCACACGGTTGTCGGGCTGCTCAGCCACCGCGCCTGCCCCTCACTTCACGACCGTGCCAGGGCCGCCGGGGCCGCAGATGTGATCGCCAAGCCGCTGTCTGACTGCCGGGTGGTCGGACAGTTGCAGAGTCTGTTGGCCTTGACGCGCCCGCAGGGCCCGGATTGGGAGGCGACGATCGCGCAAGCGGCTGCATTGACCGACCGTGCGGTCTGCCGGGAGCCTGCGCTCGTGCTTCCCGCCTTGCGCGGATGCGCGCGGGCCTACGGCTTGCGTATCCCGCATTGCGACGTGCTCGAGGACGCTTGGCGACGCCTCTGCGCTGCCAGCCAAGGCTTGCCGCCGCGATCGGATCTGGCCGGATTTTCTGCGTTGGGCAGCCGTCGGCGGGCGCTGCGGGCACTGGCGCTGGCCGAGCGGGAGCGCTCGATCCGGCAGTCAACTGCTGGGGGAGCCGATCCGGGGCTGTGGGCTGCGCAAATGCTCCTTTATGGCAACGAACACTGGGACGGTGGCGGGCCGGCGGGCTTGCGCGGGGCCGAGATCCCGGTGCCAGCGCGTCTGTTTCATCTGGCCAACAGCTATGCCCTGCTCAGGGTGGATGCCACGGCCGGCGGCGCCGCACTCTCGGGGGCGCGGGCGCGGCGTCTGCTGCACGCCTGGTCAGGGGCGGAGTTCGACCCGGACATGGTGGCTGGTCTGCTGCGCACGCCAGGCGCCTGATTCCCCCTTCCTTTACGTATCGTGACGGCCCTGCGCCGGCCTGACTTGCAGCAGCGCCACCCTACCGGTGCGGCTGCTGGTGGCGGCCTGGCCCGCGCGTTGGAACGCTTCCTGCGCCTGAGCCACCCCGGGGCGGTTGTCACCGGGCTCGAGATGAGCCATGACCGTTGGTCGATGGAGGTTCATCGCTTGCGCATCGAAACCGAGGACAACTCCTTGGACTGCCTTCTTCGCGTGTACCACGGCAGTCAGGGGGCACTCAGGTGCAGGCGCGAGTTCGAACTTCTCGAGGGTCTGCTGCGGCTCGGATTCGGCGCACCCGTGCTCGTTGCGCAATGCGTCGACCCTTCAGTGTTGGGTCGGCCCTTCCAGGTGGTTCGCTACATTCAAGGGCACACTCTGGCGCAGGAGATCGCCGAAGCCGGGGTTTCGGGCCGCGGAGTCTGGATCCAGCGTTGCGCTGGCCTGATGGTCAAGCTCCATGCCCTGGGCGTCTCAGAGGTGCTGCCGGTTGCCGCGACGACCGTGTCCCGCGCGCCCGCACTCCTGTTCGAAAGAATGGTAGACCGGGCTCGGTCTGCACGGCTGGACGACATCTGCCTTCGCCAATTCGCCCCTGTTCTGTCGTGGCTGGAAGCGGCGATCGCGTCGGTGCGCTGGAGGCCTGCGGTCTTGAACCACAACGACTTTCACCCGGACAACATCATCGTCGGCGCGGACGGGGCGGATCATGTGGTCGATTGGACAGACTTCGGAGTCGCGGATCACCGTCACGATTTGGGTTGGACGCTGATGCTGGCGCGCAGCTACCTCGGCAGGCCGGCACGAGATGCGCTGCTGCACGCGTACGAGGAGGCCTGCGGCCTGCCGGCTGAGCAGGTCGAGTTGTTCGAAGTGATCGCTGCCCTGCGTCGGCTGCATCTGCGTTGGCTGCCGCGCTACAACTCACGTCAGGCCATCGTGCCGCATCTCCGCGTGAAGATGTACCCGCCGCTGGAGGCGGCGCACCTGCGCGCCGTCTGCGAGATGGTCTTCGAGATCACCGGCAAGCGTCTGCCGGTGGTCGAGGCGAGCCTGTGGGCGGCATGATCGGCAAAAGAACGCTGTGTCGGATTCCCGACGTCCGCGCCCTTGGCGGCGAGCACAGCCGTGGCAAGATGATCGAATCGAGTTCGTCGCGCCTGGGTGCTCACTGGGGTGGTGATTCCGTGCGCTGAGAATCCCTCGTCCCTGCTCACCTGCGCAGATTCCTTTTGAACCTAGATCCGGCAGTTGCCGCTCCGTGATGACCCGAATCTCCAGCGTTGTTGCGGACTTACGCCGAGTTGGCACACTCACCCGATGGGTGAAGCAAGACGCAAGGCGCTGGCGGCGCGACAGGGCGGGGTCGACAACGCGACGGCACAGGTGGTGGACACGCTGGGCGGGCGCATGCACGTGCGCTGGGACGAGGGTGCGGCGGCCACGCCGCACGGCCAATTGGTGTTCTTTGCCGAGTTCCTGGCTGCCACTGGGGTGTTCGAGCGCTGGGTGTCTGGCTGCCCGCTGGAGTACCGCAGCGGCAATGCGCCGGACAAGCGCGACGTGCTGGGCACGCTGATGCTGGGGCTGCTGGCCGGGCACCGGCGCTATGCACACATCACCGCGCTGCGAGGTGATGCAGTGGCCGCGCAGGCGCTGGGCATGAACAAGGTCGTCAGCGAGGACGCGCTGCGCCGGGCGCTGGAGCGCATCGACGAAGTAGCCAGCGCGGCATGGCTGCGTCCGAGCCTGATGCATTCCGTACGAGAAGCCCTGTACAGGCCCTGGGTGCTGGACATCGACGCCAGTATCAAGCCGCTGTACGGACGCCAGGAGGGCGCCGAGATCGGCTACAACCCCAGCAAGCCCAAGCGGCCCAGCCACGTGCTGCACACGTTCCTGGTGGCCAATCTGCGCCTGGTGCTGGACGTGCAGGTGAGCTCGGGCAAGCAGCACACCAGCGGGCATGCCAAGACGGCGCTGGGCAGACTGCTCGACGAGCTGGGCGACAAGGCGCCGGCGCTGGTGCGAGGCGACTCGGGCTACGGCAACGAAGGCATCCTGCTGACGCTGGAAGAGCGAGACCAGCCCTACCTGCTGCGGCTGCGGCAGACCAAGAACGTGCAGCGTCTGGTGGCCCAACAGTTCGGCCGCCAGGACTGGAGCCGCCCGGACAACCAGGGCTGCCAGATGGTCGAGGCTCAGTTGCAACTGCACGGCTGGAGCAGAAAGCGCCGGGTCATCATCGTGCGCCAGCGCGTTCGAGGAGGCATTGCTCGGGAACGTCGCATCGACGGCAAGCAATTGCGACTGGACCTGGCAGGCCCGAGCGTGCACGAGGATGACCGGCTGTGGGAGTACGCTGTGCTCGTCACCGATGTGGCCTACCCGCTGGAGTCGATCGGGCAGCTCTACCGCGACCGGGCCGATGCCGAGAACGCCTTCGACGAGCTGAAGAACCAGTGGGGTCTTGGGGGCTTCACCACGCAGGACATCAACCGCTGCCAGACCGTGGCGCGCAGCTGTGCGCTGGTGTTCAACTGGTGGAGTTGGTACTGCCGGGCAGCCAACCCTGGCGGACGACTGGAAGCCGTCACCAGCCGCCCGCTGTTGCTGGCCGCGGTGGGCAAGGCCGCCAGCCACGCCAACCAGACCACGCTGTACCTGACGCCGCTGCACGGCCGGGCCGACATCCTGAAGAGGCTAATCGCCAATATCGGCGAGGCCTTACAGCACGTCAGGGCAGCTGCGGAGCAATTGCGAACGATGGACCCCTGGGGCTGCATGCTGCGCTACATCAGCGATCGCATCGCGCCTGTTGTTGGGCCACCGAAACCGCCGCCGGCGCTTCGGGCGACGGGGTAACTGCCGGATTTAGGTTGAATGAACCATGACCGCGATCGCGCTGCTCGAAGATGAGTCGACCTTGCGTGAGGAGATTGCGGACTTCCTTGCGCGCCGAGGTCATCGGGTGCGTCAGGCTGGCAGCCTGGCGGAGTTCGCGCAGGCCATGACAGGCGCGCGGGTGGTGATCCTCGATGTCATGCTGCCCGATGGCTCTGGTCATGACGCCATGCAGATGGTGCGGTCGCAGAACAGCCAGGTCGGGGTCATCATGTTGACCGCGCGCGGTGCGCTGGGCGACCGGCTCGAGGGTTTGGCTGGGGGGGCGGATCACTATCTCGTCAAGCCGGTCGATCTGCTCGAACTGGAAGCTGTCGTCGCGGCGGTGCTGCGCAGGATAGGCACGGACTGGGTCTTCCAGGAGTCATCTTCCGAGCTGATCGATCCCCTGGGTCGTCGCATGACCCTGACCCGGCAGGAACATGTGCTTCTGCGCGAGTTGGTGGGGGTGCGCGCCGGCACGATCATCCAACGTCGGCGGATCGTGGAGGCGCTGGGGTTTGACTGGTCAAGCTACGACGCCCGTCGGCTCGATTCGATGCTCAGTCGCTTGCGTTCGAGGTGGCGGCAGCTGACGGGTGAAGAGCTGCCGCTGCGCACGCAGCACCGCGAAGGCTATTCCTTCGGCTCGGTGATCAGCCTGCTCTGATTGGGCGCGAAGCGCGGGCCTTTCACAATGCGGCTCAATCGTCGCCCGGGGGCGAAGTTGGCAGGCGGATCGTCCCCGTGAAGCCTTGTTCGAAGCGGCTGCTCAGCGTGAGCGTTCCGCCCTGGAGCTCGATGAGCCGACGGGCCAGGTTCAGACCCATGCCGCTGCCCTCCGTGCCTTGCGCCGTCTTGCCACGATAGCCAGGTTCGAACAGCTTGCCCAGTTCGTCTGCCGGGACCCCGGGCCCGTTGTCCGCGACCTCCAGCACTGTTTCCGCCCGTCGGTCGGATGGATCGGTCCTTGCTGTCAGCCGCACGAGCGTTCCCGCGGGTGTGTATTTCACGGCGTTCTCTGCCAGGACGCTCAGTGCCAGGCGCGTCAGCACGGGATCGCACCAGGTGCGCCCCGCTTCGTTGGCGACCGTGACCTGCATCACATGGGTGTCGCCGCTCAAACGGGCCATGGCCACGGTGTCTTCCAGCAGTTGCAGCGTGAGGGTCTGCTCGAACCGCATCATCGAGGCCGCCGAGTTGAACCGCTCCTCGCGCAGGCTCTCGTTCAGGTGATGGGTCAGCTTCTTGCAGGCATCGTAGATCTTGCGGTATCTCGCGTTCACGGAAGCGTCGGCTGGGGGCTCGAGCAGCAGGAGGTTCTGCACGGTTGCGGAGATCACCGCCACGGGTGTGCGCAAGTCGTGCGAGATGGTGCCGATCAGCGTGCGTTGCTCGGCCAGCGCCCGCCGCTCCAATTCCAGCGTGTCACGTACACGCTGCATGGCGGCGGCAACCTGCTGGGTGCGTTGGATGACGCGACGTTCGAGCTCGCGCTCGCTGCGTCTGGACAGTGCGAGGGCTCGCGCCTGGCCCCGCTCGTTGGAGCGCCGCAAGGCCTCGACGCGCCGGCTGATCCCGAAGTTCAAGGTCAACAAGAAGAATGCCAGGCCGAATATGTAGGCGCTGTCTGTCCATGGGCTCGGCTCGAGCAGACCCAGGTTGCGCAGCAACTTCAGCGCGACCGCTGTGAATGTGGGTGCCATGGCCAGCAGCAGCAGGCGGGCTGCCGCAACGCCTTGAAGGCTGCGCCAGACCAGGATGCCCGCAAGAGCGGGGACGCTCGCCACCTGCAGGGCGCTGAACGCGGGGCGGACCCAGGGCTCGGCGAGCACCAGGTCGATAGCGACAGCGCAGGCGGCGGCCGTTGCAACCAAGGCCACCAATGTGCGCGGCCAGCGCAAGGTCGGGCGCAGCAAGTCGATGAACCCGAACACGAAGAGATAGGTGACGGGAACGCTCAGCATCCAGAAAGCCGCCAGCAGGGCGTGGTTCAAGGCGGGCCAGCCGTCCAGCACATGGGCGTGGCCGAAGCCTTCGACCAGCACGATCGCGGCGAAACTGACCGATGTGTACAGCACGAACAAGCCCGTCGGGTTGTCCCGAGTGGCCCGGTACAGCCAGATGTTGCTGAGTACTAGGACGGCGTGCAGCGCGAACAGCGCCCCCCAGACCAGGTGCTCGCCCAGGGCCGCTTCGAGGAAGGTGGCCGGTTCCCAGAGAACCACGCTGAAGGTCTGGTTGTGGGTGCCGACGACGCGAAGGTAGAAGGTGGTCTCACCCTGCTGCGGCAAGTCGATCCGAAAGACCACGTTGCGATGGCGCACGTCGCGGGCTGACATCGGGTGGTGGTCGCCCGCCGTGCGCGACGAGAAGCCGCCGTCGGGCTGGGGCCAGAACAGCGTGACTTCGTCGATGCCGGGCAGTTGCAGCTCGAGCAGGCGCTCGCTGGCGGACCCGGGCGCCGGGCTCAGCGTGTGTCGCAGCCAGACCGCGCCGTCCACGTAGCCCAGCGCGGGGGGGCCCTGCAAGGCCTTGAACTGAAGGTTTCCAAGGTCGGCGGATCCCAGTCCGCGGCTGGGGTCGAGGGCCATGAACCACCCCGTCTCCAGCGCTTTTCCCCTGGCGCCTGGCGCGCCGCCCGGCACGCAGGCGCACAGCAGCAGCGACAGCATCAGGCAGACAAGCGCGACGAGACCGCCGCGCGTGGGCCGCGGGCTTGTGGTGGTCCCCCGCATGTGGCTCAAGCCCGGACTGCTGCCGTTGACAACCTTGAAGAGCACTTGCACGTTGAGGCTTGCGGCCGGGCCGGCCATGTTCTAAAGAAGATCTGACATTTTCTTGCAGATATGGAAATGCCGGAAAGACGTATGTAGAGTAAACGGTGCGAAACCATATCCGCGTGGGGTCGGGGGGTCGTGCGCGATCTCCGGACCCCGTGCCCTGCGGTGTGGCCCTTGGCCACCCGCGACGTGAACGAGTGAGATCGATGACATCCTCCAGTCAATCGTCCAAGAGCCACCACCGAGCCGGCCGCCGGTCGTCCCGGTCCAGCCTCTTCGCCGGGCCGCGCCGAGCTGCTCTGCGGCCCGTCGTTTCGCGCGTACGCGACGCGTTCCGTGTCGAGGCGCTGGAGCCGCGGGTCCTGCTGTCGGCAGACCCGCTGTTCGCTCCGTTGAAGGCTGATACGAACTTCGACGACTGGCTTACCGAAGAGCTGCTGCGGGACGCGGCGCAGTCCGAGGGGCTGGACGAGGCGACATCGATGTCGTCGATCGATGCGCTGAGGGACGTCCTCGTGGGTATCGACGGCGGGCCGGTGGTCATGGACGCCAGCTTCTCGGCAGAGGCCTGCGTTCGCGCCGTGGCGGGGCATGTGGGCAGCGTGGCCGTGGAGCTCGAGCCGGCCCAGGCGGGCTTGCCACTGCAGGCTTCCTGGAGCGATTGGGGCGGCGAGGATGTCCGTTGGTCTGTCCACGAGCCCGTGGCAGCGGATTCCGAAGGATGGGACCTTGATCTGCCGGACGACCTGTCCACCGAGCCTGAGGTGTTGCCTCAGCCGTGGGCTGACCTGCGCCTGCTGCACACGCCGGGCGCGCCCATCGACCTGGCGCGGCTTGCCGGCGAGGGGGGCTGGGCGGGTGGTGAACTGCGCATCGGTCAGGGCGACGTGCTTGGCGGCTCGGGGGTTTTCGGCAGTGCGCTGTCCGTGGACGGAACTCTCAGTCCCGGGTATTCCCCGGGGGAGATGACCTATCCCGAGTTGACGCTCGGGCCGACCGCGCAAACCGTGTTCGAGATCGGCGGCACGACCCCCGGGACGCAGTACGACCGGATCAATGTCACGGGCGCGCTGCAGCTCGACGGCGAGATCAGCGTTCGCCTGATCGGTGACTTCCGCCCTACCGACGGGCAGATCTTCAACGTCCTGAACTACGGCAGCGTCGGCGGCGCCTTCGCCAGCGGCACGGGGCTGGTCGACGCCGGCAACGGCGTGTTCTTCGAGATCATCAAGGACACGGGGCGCCTGGATCTCAAGGCGCACGTGCTCGACCCGACGGTCACAGCGCTGGTCGATGCGCTCACCTCGGCCGTGGAAGCCGATGACGCCGCGCTGCAGGACCGCATCGGCACTTGGCTCAACTTCGACCATTTCCGTGACAACGCCAGCTTCAGCTTCAACGGTGCGATCGAACTCGGCGAGGGTTTGAGCCTCAGCGGCGCGGCGACCATCGGGTTCGTCAACGACTGGACGGTCGACGGCCGCACGGTGGACGTCTTCACCCTCGGCCTGGAGAACGCCACCGGTGCGCTCGGGCTGGCGCCGGGCAGTACCAGCGGAGTGGGTCTGAACTTCTCGGATATCGACCTGGGCGTGCTGTGGCTGCGCGATCAGGTCACCGACGGCGAGGCGGGCTGGGTCTGGGCCGAAGGCCAGGCCGACGGTCTCAGCGTGGCCGGCGGCAGTGGCATCTCGCTGACGGCCTCGTCGCTGTCGCTGGACTTCGCCCTGGGCCTGGGCAGCCTCAACGGCCAGTCCAATGACCGCCTGCTCAACTTGTCGGTCAGCAAGCCAGAACTGGCGGTCGGCTCGACGACCTACACCTTCGACAGCGCCGAGACCAGTGAACGTGCTGCGTTGTCGGGCACGGTGAACTCACTATTGCTCGGCAACCTCGTCACCCTGTCCGGGACGATGGGGTTCGCCTCGTCCGCCGAGGGCCTTCGGGTGGCCGGCAGCGGCATCACGGCCCGCATGGGCGCGGGGGGTGTCAGCGCCGGTGTCGACAACGGCAGCTTCGGGCTGGTGTTGAACGACAACGGCACCTATGTGCTCGAGGCCTCGGGCGGGTTTCATCTGAGTGGGGGGGATTTCGCCGGGGTGAGTGCCGAGATGGCGGTGCTGCGCCTGAACACCACCGGCGCGGCGAAGACCGCGACGACGCTGCAGGTCGGCGGCTACACCCACGCGATCAGCGCGATGAGCGCCCTGTCCGATCCCGTGATCCGGGTCACCGGGCTGCAGGCACGCATCGGCGACCGGATCGGGATCTCCGGCGACTTCGCCTTCGAGCGCGACGGCGTCACGGGCGATCTGCAGGTCTTGGCCAGCAACGCAAGTGCAAGCTTGCGTGCGGGTGACGTGCGGGCTGGCGTCAGCGACGCCGATGTCGCCCTGGTGATCAGCAACCGGGGTCAGGACAGCGGTGTCTGGCTGGAAGCCTCGGGCTCCGCCGACATGGCGCTGGATGACGCGGTGCAGGTGTCTGCGGACTCGGCGGCGGTGCGCTGGAACAGCACCGGCGTGGACGCCACGGGCCGGCAGATTCAGGTGGCCGGGGCCGGCCACACCTTCGGCAGCCTCGCGGCCGGTCTGCGCCAGGTCGAGGTCAGCGGCGCCGACGTCGTGGTCGGCGACTTCTTCCGTGTCAGCGGTGACTTTGCCTTCGTGAGCGACCGCGCCACGGTCAAGCTCGCTGCCGACACCGACGGGACGGCGGTGAACGAAGCGCAGGTTGGCCTGTCGGTGGACCTGCTCACGCTCGGTGGAGCCGGGCTCGACGCCCGCATCGGCGTGGCGGGCGGGCCGGAACTGGTGCTGGGCGGCGTCAGCTTCGGCATGGCGCTGATGAGCGCGCAGAACGACGCCTCGCGCCGCTGGACCAGCGTGCAGGCACAGGCGTCACAGGTCTCCCTTTCCGGTCTGGCGGGGATCACGGTCAGCGGCCAGTCCTTGGCTTTCGCGCTGAACCAGGCCGAGTCGGTTGGTGATGCGGTCGTCGACTACGGCACTGGGCGGACCGTCCTCGCGGTTTCTACCGGCGTCTCGTCGTCCTTGGCGCTGTCGATGGACGGCGCGCGTGGCGAGTTGCTCCAAGCCAGTGGTCAGGTGTCCCTGGACCTGTTCGGCTTCTTCCGTGCCGCGGGCAGCTTCGCCTTCGAGCGCGGTGCGCAGTCGGTGACGCTGGCCGATGGCAGCGTCGTCGAGGCGACGCTGATGACGGTGGGCGCCCTGGACGCCACGGCCTTTGCCGGCATGGGCGCCGGCACCGACACCGCGCAGGGCCTGAGCCTGACCGGGGTCGATTTCGCGCTCGCGCTGGCCAGCGACCGCAGCGACGCATCGCGCCGCTGGGTGAGCCTGGAAGCGCAGGCCGACAGCGCTGCCCTGACCGGGGTGGACGGCCTGACGCTGAGCGCGGCTGACATCGGCCTGCGCATCAACCAGGCGGAGCGGACGGCCGACGCGGTGATGGACACCGTGGTGGCGCCGATTGAGGTGCCGACCGGTACGGGCACCAGCGCGACGCTGAGCCTGGACGGCAGCCAGGGCGAATTGCTCGCCGCCAGCGCCACGGTCGACCTGGACGCTTTTGGCTTCCTCGGCCTGAGCGGTGGGCTGGCCTTCGAGCGCAGCAGCGCCGAGGTGATGCTGGCCGGGGCGTCCACGGCCACAGCCGTGGACGTGCTGAAAATCGGCGGCACCGGGTTGGGTGCTTTCGCCGGCTTGAACGGTGGCAGCGCCGACCGCACCGGCTTGGCGCTGTCGGGCGTCGAACTCGGGCTCGTGATGCTGCGCGAGAGCGGCGTGGTCACGCCGCGCGAGTGGTTCAGCCTCGAGGCCCGTGCCGCGGGGGCAGCCTTCGAGGGGATGGACGGTCTGACCGTGGCGGCTTCGGATGCCGTGGTGCAGATCAACCGCAAGGCGACGGATGACTCGGTGGTCGACTACGCCGACGGCGCGACCTCGATGGCGGTTGCGACCAGCCCCAGCACGTCCCTCAGTCTGGCCATGGACGGTGCCGACGGCGACCTCTTGCGCGTCAGCGCGCACCTGACGGTGGACCTGTTCGGCTTCGTCCAGGTGGAAGGCGATTTCGCGCTCGATCGTCGGGATGCGTCGCTGACGCTCGATGACGGCAGCACCGTCGCCGTGAACCTGTTGACGGTGGGCGCACGGGGCGTGCAGGGCTTTGCCGGCATGGGTGGCGGCACGGACGATGCCGTGGGCCTGGCGCTCAGCGACCTGGACCTGGCCCTGGTCTTCGCCGCAGAGGACGTGCAATCTGGCACCCCCAGGCAGTGGACCTCGCTGCAGGGCAGTGCCGGCGCCGCCGCGCTGCAGGGCGTCGATGGCGTCACGCTGCGCGGCAGCGACCTGTCGCTGCAGGTCAACCAGGCGGCTGCCGACGGCCACGTCGTGGACTACTCGGCAGCGACCCTGGACGTCTCTGCGGGTGCGGGCGACCCGATCACGCTGGACATGGACGGTGCCTTGGGCGAGTTGCTGCGCGCCAGCGGCTCGATGTCGCTGGGCGTGATGGAGTTCTTCCAGGCCAGTGGTGATTTCGCGCTCGAGCGCAGCCGTGCCACGGTGCACACCGCCGACAAGGCCGGCACGTTGGCTGACGAGAGCGGTGAGGTCGAGGTGGACCTGCTGACCCTCGGCGCGAGCGGCGTGAGCGCTTTCGCGGGCGTCGGCGCCGGGACCGACGATGCAGTCGGCCTGCGCCTGGATGAAGCCGCCTTCGCGTTGGCGATCGCGCAGGAGCGCGTGCAGACCGGGACCCCGCGCCAGTGGACGGCTCTGAAGGCCCAGGCTGGAGCGGCAGGCATGGTGGGCATCGATGGCCTGACCCTGTCCGGCACCACGATGTCCGTGGCCGTGAACGTTGGCGACGTTGATGGCGTGGTGCTTGACTTCGCCGATGCGTACGCACTCGACGTGGCGACCGGTCCGGCCAGCACCTTGTCGATCGACCTGTCCGGTGCGGATGGCGAAACGCTGGCGGCCTCGGGCCAGGTCAGCGTCGACCTGTTCGGCTTTGCGAGCTTCGACGGCGCCTTGGCGGTGCAGGCGCGCGACGGCGAAGTCCGTTTGCAGGGTGCGACCGTCGACACGGCCGTGCGCCTGCTGACGGTGGGCATCGACGGCGCCGAAGGCTTCGTCGGCCTGAATGGCGGCTCCGTCGACGCCGTGGGCCTGGGCTTCTCGGGCGCGAGCGTCGGGTTGGTGGTGGCCAGCGACCTGGCCGATCCGGCGCGGCAGTGGATCGCGGCGCAGGCCGAGGTGGCCTCCGCGGCGTTCTCTGGCATCGACGGCCTGACCATGGCCGCGGACGAACTCGCGTTGGCGATAAACCGTGCCGACACGGTGCAGGGTTCGGGCAAGGTGGTGGATTGGTCGGCCCGCCCGCTGGATGTGGCCACCGGGCCGCAGACGCACCAGACCTTGGATCTGGCCGGTTCGAGCGGCGAGATGCTGCGCGCGGCCGCTACCCTGGATATCGACCTGTTCGGTTTCTTCCAGGTTTCGGGCGACTTCGCCTTCGAGAGCCGCGAGCAGTCCTTGACGCTGTCGGATGGCAGCACTGTCGACGCGCGCACGTTGACGCTGGGCGCGGCTGGTGTCGAGGCCTTCGCTGGCTCGAGTGGCGGGACCGCCGATGCGCTGGGCCTGGAACTCCAGGGTGTTGATTTCGCGCTGCTACTGGCCACGGATATCGCCCGGCCCGAGCGCCACTTCGCCAGCTTGCAGGCCGGGGCCGAACTTGCGGCCTTCGTCGGCATCGACGGGCTGACCATGGAGGGCAGCGATCTCGACATCTTCGTCAACCGCGGTGTCTTCGAGGCCGGCACGCCGTCGTCGACCGAGACCGTGAATGCGCGCTACCGGCTTGACCTGGACGAAGGCGCGGCGGGCACGTTGCGCTTCGAGTGGGAGGGTGATACCGCCGACGCCGCGCTCGACGGGCAGGAAGACAGCGCAGGCCTGGCGGCCAAGCTGACCCAGGCGCTGGAAGGTCTGGCCGGCGTGGGTGTTGGCAACGTGGCCGTCACCGGCGACGCGCTGGGTGGCTTCTTTATCGAGTTCCAGGGTGACCTCGAGGGCACCGCCATCGACGGCCTGACCGTGACCGCGCTGGCGCCCACGGTGACGACCTCGGTCGTCACCACGGCGGCCGCGCGCGCCGGGGCCGACGAGGTCAAGCTCGTCGTCATCGAGGCCGAGCGGGTTGTCGCAGACCCGGTCAAGGTGAGTGTTTCGCAGTTGGTGGCTGCGACCACCGCCGTGAACGAGCGCAAGGCACTGCTGTTCACTACGCCCTACAGCACCAAGGGTCAGTACCAGATCGGGTTGGCGAGTTCGAATGCCACGCCGGCGACGGTGCGGTTTGTGCAGAACGACGCCGCCAACAACGAGCAATACATCCGCGAGGGGCTGGCCAGCCTGCTCGGCGCGTCCACGTCGGACATCGTCGTCAGCTTCGATGGCAGCTACAGCGGTGGCGGCCACCTGTACGAGATCCAGTTCCAGGGCGGCCTGGCCGGCCAGGACGTCCCTGATCTCGTCGTGACCGAAGCGCTGGCGGGCGACATCCTGCCCCTGCGCCGTCAGGACGGCGCGGCTGCGGCCAGCGAGGTGCAGCGTGTGGTGATCGACACCACGGCGACGGGCACCTTCAAACTGTCGCTGACTCAGGGTGGCAACACCTACACCACCTCCGCGCTGGCATTGGGCGCGGCACCATCCGCCGTGCAGAGCGCCTTGAACAGCGCGCTCGGCGCCAATGGCAGTGTGACGGTGGCTGCCGACGGCAGCACCGCCTACCGCGTGAGCTTCGGCGGCGCGCTGGCCGGCCTCGACGTGGCGGCGCTGAAGGTGTCCGTCGATCCGGATTCGGTGGCGCCCGCCGGCAGCTTCACCATCGGGCTCGGCTCGACGACCACCGCGCCCATCGCCTACAGCGCCGACGCCGCCACGCAGGCCGCGGCGATCCGCTCTGCGGTGACAGCCGCTTTCGGCTGGAACGCGGCCGACGTGACGGTCAGCCTCGACGCCGGGCGCTCCAGCGACACCCTGGCCGCGTACCGCATCGCCTTCAGCGGCGCGTTGGCTGGACAGGACATCGCCGACCTCAGCACCAGTGATGGCAGCCTGCAGCGCGGTTCTGTCGCGGTTTACAACCTGCAGCAGGGTCGCGCCGCCGAGGCTGAGTCGCAGCGGGTGCGCATTGCCAGCGATGCGGCCTCGGTCGGGTTCACCTTGACCTGGAACGGTGCGACGACTGCGTCGCTGCACACCGACGACAGCACCGCCGATGTCCAGGCCGCCGTGACCGCCGCTTTCGGCGCAGGCGTGGAGCTGAGTTTCCGGAACGGCGTCGACGCCGTGTTGACGTTTGGCGGGGCGCTGGCCGGAACCAATGTTGCAGCGGTGAGCGTCGCCGCGGCAGCGCCCGTGGCGACGGCGGAATTGAGCGTGGTCGACGTGGGTTCGACCACGGTGACGGCTGCGGTGCCGGGCCGCACGCTGGTGGTGGATTTCGCTGCCCAGGCCTTGCAGGTGGCAACAGGCCCGAGCTCGGACTTCGTGCTGACGATGGACGGGGCCGACGGCGATCTCACGCGTCTGACGGGTGAGCTGAAGCTGGACCTGTTCGGCTTCGTGACGGTCGAGGGCACGTTCGGCATCGAGTCCAAGCAGGGACA
>JBILNB010000028.1:0-51665 GCA_044375195.1 Rubrivivax sp.
GCTGAACCGGGCCGTTGGGGGCCCTGAAGTCGGCGACGGTGATGGGCCGGGAGGATGTGAAGACGGGGTTGGGATCGTCGCCGAGCCGCAGGCCCCAGGTGGGGGTGCCGTTCTGGCGGCCCAGATAGGCCTGGGTGATCGGCTGGCCGAAGCGGACGCGGTCGAAGCGCTCGGTGTAGGGGAGGGGCGACGAGAAGCTCTGGTCGGCGGGGGAGCCCGGGGCGGCGAGCGCGTTGTTGATCTGGCGCTGGATGTCATGCAGGGCCCGCACGGCCTGCTGCACATCGGCGGGCTGGCTTGCGAGGCCGGTGGCGTAGGCCTGGAGTTCGGCCTGGATCTGGTTTTCGGCGTTGCGCAGATCGGTAGCGGTAAGGCCGCCGGTCTGGTAGCCCTGCAGGGTGCGGAAGGCGCTCTGGTAGACGTCCCAGGCCTGGGCGGCGCGGTCGGGCTGGAGGGCCGATGCGGCGACGAACCGGGCCACTGTCATCTCGGCATCGCCAGGAGGACCGGACTGGTGATCAGGAATGACGTTCAGCGCATTCAAGGACAAATTTCTTCAGCCTCTGTTGAAATTCAAGTGGGTAGACACAGCGATGTTTCGGCTGGAAGTCAGGGTCAAGGGCGGGCGCAGCCCGGCGCAGCGAACCCTTGACGCTGGCATCCAGCCTGTACGCTGGTCTTCATGGCCGATGCGGCATGCTGACGCATCGGCCATGAAGAGCAGGAGCGTTTGTCATGCATGAGAGGTTGTTCGAGGCGGCACTGGGCATTGCGCCGCCGTGGTTTGTGGCGGGCGTGCGCTTTGACGAGACCAGCAAGGTCCTGACCGTCGGGGTTGACTTCGCCGTGGGCACGCGCTTTGCCGCAGACGGCGCCGCCGGTGACCACCCGGTGCACGACACCATCACCAAGACCTACCGGCACCTGAGCCTCTTCCAGCACGAGTGTGTGCTCGAGGTACGCACCCCGCGCGTGAAGTTGCCCGACGGCTCGGTGCAGTTGGTCAAGCCGCCGTTTGCCGGCAGGCTCTCGGGCTTTACGCTGTTGTTCGAAGCGCTGGTGCTGGTGCTGGCGCCGCAGATGCCTTTTGCCGCAGTGGCGCGTACCGTGGGCATCACCCCGTACCAGGTGCTGGCCATCTGCAGGCGCTAGTATGCGGAAGTAAACCGCGTTATCGAACCGCCATCGCCGCGTGCGAGAACGGATCCGACCCACCAGTCACGGCGTCGGTACAGAACTGGCCCACCGCTCAAGTGGCCGCATTGAAGAAAACGTCAGTCATCTGGACCTTGTTGCCAGCGGCCAGGTGGACATCGGCTGTGTAGCGGTGCGTGTTTCCGTTGACATCGGTCTTGAAGCCGCTGGGCTGGGCGGCGTCCTTGTTGGCGACATAGGCCACGCTGAACGCCATGACACCCTTCTGAGCGAGCGACTGCATCTCTTCGCTGTCCACCAGACCATTGCCGTTCCTGTCGAACCACAACTTGAGCTTCGCGAAATCCTGGTCAGATGCATCGACCAGCCCATCACCCGTGGTGTCTAGTTGGCCCAAGGCCGCCTGCCCTGCGACCGTATCTTCGGTGCGGGCCGCCAGCAGTTCGGTGTAGCCGCTGACCTGTCCATCGCCATTCCTGTCGTACACCAGAACGGCATCGTCCGTCGCCGCGTCGGCCTTCACCCACTGGGTGTGGCTACCGTTGCCGCCCACCTGGAGGTATTTGTCATCCGTCTTGATACCGTCACCGGCGAAGTCGATGATGTAGGGCGTCGGCTGCTCGTCAGACATCCTGAACAGGGCCTGTCCCACGACCTTGAGCTGATCGATCTGCGATCGCAGCGTGCTCGCCAGCGTGCCGTGCGTTTGCGGATGCGCGTCAAGTTCGACCCTTGGAAGCAACTGCTCGGCACGCAAGAGATCGGTGCGCAAGGTCTGAAGGAATCCACGGACCCCGGATGCGTTGTGCCAGAAGATATCGCTCCGCTGGACCAGGGCTTCGTCGGTGGCAAATTCAGAACCTCGCTTCGAGTCGTATGCGAAGAAAGATTCGATCTCGGACTCCACCCAGTTGAAATGCTGCGGGCTCTCCGCGCGCAGCGCGCTGAAACGCATTCTTTCGTCGTGAAGGCCCGCACCTACCCGGCTCTGCCCACCCCAGATACCAGCGTCGGCCGTGATGATGTAGTTTCCGGGGGTGTGAACCACCGTCCAGCCGTTGATCTTTTCATACAGATAGAACATGCGCTGTTCCCAGGTGCCCTGGGTGTTGAGCGAGTTGATCTGCGCCAGATCGAACTTCGACAACTGGTTGGCCAGCTTCGCGGACAGCGCCTGCGCCTCGAGCACCGCGGGGGAGTTCTGCACAGCACCCGGGTCGAACACCGGGCCGGCCGCGCTCTGAGCTTTCGCAGACTTCGAGTCGTCCACCAGCGCATGCGCATGCACCAGCCAATTCGTCCACTGCGCCTGATGCCACAGATCATCGGCAAACCGCTTGTGGAAGCCCTGGACCCATGAGGCTTTCGTGCCATCGACCGTGCCGTCGCTGCGTATGACCTCTTCGAAGTTCCGGTCGGTGATGAGGAAGTTGTCTCTGCCCTGGTTGACCGTCACGCCGTAGTTGACAGCGCCGCTGCCCGCGGCCTGGCTGGCCAGCGCGCGGATGATCGGCAGCGTCGTTTCAGCCTGGTCGTCGGCATTGCCGTTGCGGTTGGCAGTGATCTCGAGCTTGTTGTTCCTGTCGTCGTTGGGGTTGCCGAGCCAGATGTTGTCGAACTGCACCACGCGGGTGACCAGGCCCTGATCGAGCACCTGCACCGTCAACTTCTCGGTGGCCACTGCATTGCCGCCCGGGGCCGAATCGACATCGAGCAGCAGGCGCACCCCGTTTCTGCTGACGAAGGCGATGTCGCTGCTGAAATCGAACTTCGCGTCCGCGGTGTCGGTGATGGAGCGAGCCTCTGCGACGAAGGCATCGAGCGCTGAAGCCGCAGTCCCCGCCTGCCCCGCCCCCTGCAAGAGTTGCGTGTACAAGTCTTGCGCCTTGCCACGCAGCCGCAGCTCCGTCGCCTGGCTGTAGCCGGACGACGCATCGGCCTGCGACATGTGCGTGTCACCCCAGGCGTGGTTGATCTCCTGCTTGCCGAAGGCGATGTCCGACACCGCGGCACGCCGGTTGTCGACCAGGACGACCGAATCACCGTCCTCGATGACGCCGTCCTTGTCGACGTCGATGATCACCACACCGACCCCCGCCGCAGCAGACACGTGCGTCGTGGCCAAATTGCCCGGGATGTTCGTACTCATCGCAGATCCTTCCTACTTCCGCGGCGCCTGGAATGGCAGCGCGACCTGCGCACTATCCACGGTCAGGATTTACCGGCGCTTTGCCGCGCTTTGCCGAGCGGCCCGCGTACCGCCTCGGCCAGCGGCTTGATGCCGATGACCCGGCGTCCCACGGGCGCAGCACCGGCCGATCCATCCGGGCCCTGGTGCCACTGCGCCAGCAACTCGCGCCACTGGGCCCGCGCGGCGGCGATGCCCGCGGCCTTGACGTGGCCGTAGCCCCGGATCAACTGCGCCGTCTCGGCGATGCGCACGGCCAGCGGCAGGCTGTCCACACGCAGCCGGGGCAGCAGTTCACGCTCGACGAGGCCTTCGTAGTCGCCGGCCAGCCGCACCCAGGGGCCGAAGGGCCGCTTGCGGGGCCCTCCGTCCGGCCCCTTGCGGCTGAGCAGCGGCGGCGCAAGGTGGTGGACGATGCGATCCCAGCGGGCGAACTGCTGGCGCAGCGCCTGGTCGAAGGCAGGCGCCAGGTGCAGGCGCGCGACCTCGTATTCGTCCTTCACCGCCAGCAGGCGCGCATGCTGGCGCGCGACGGCACGGGTCAGGTCCAGGCGCTGAGCGGCCGCATCGCCCAGCGCGGTCTCGGCCTGGCGCACGCCCTCGACCAGCGCGGTGTAGCGCGCCGCGAGCGCGGCGTCCTGGTAGGCCGTGAGATGGCGCTGCCGGCGCGCGATCAGGCCCTGCGGGCCGTCCAGTGCGTCGAGGTCGGGCGCCGGAAGCGCCGCGCCGGCCAGTCTGTGCAGTGCTTCGGGCGCGGCCAGGGCCAGGCGCCCGAGCGCGAAGGCCTGCAGGTTCAACGCGACCGCCACGCCGTTGAGCGCAATGGCGCGCTCGAGGGCCGCCAGGCCCACGGGCACCAGACGTAGATCAGCACCGTCACACCCGCCACCTCGCGAAGCTCGCGCTGCACGGCGTCGAGTTCGGCGCGGTCGTGGAAGCGGGTTCCGGCCGGGAAATCGGCAGCGCGGCTCGCGTGGCGGTCGATCTCGTCGGACACCACGACCACCCTGCTGACACCCTCGGCGCAGACCTGGTGCGCGATCTGGGCCACCGTGAGGCGGCCGTCCACCGGCTGGCCCCCCGTCATCGCCACCGCGTCGTTGTACAGGATCTTGTAGGTCAGCCGACCCCCGGCGGCAACCGCCTGGCGTATCGCGAGCAGCCCACTGTGGAAATAGGTGCCGTCGCCCAGATTCTGGAACACGTGGGGCGCATCGGTGAAGCGTGACGCCGCCACCCAGTCCACCCCCTCGGCGCCCATCTGGATGAGCCCCTCGGTATCGCGCTCCATCCAGCTGGCCATGAAGTGACAGCCGATGCCGGCGAGCGCGCGCGACCCCTCCGGCACCCGGGTGCTGGTGTTGTGCGGGCAGCCCGAGCAGAAGTAGGGCTGGCGCCGCACGCTGTCGGCATCGTTGGACAGCAGCGCCGGCATGGTGAAGTCCACCACCTGCTCGCGCCGGTCCATCGCGGGGCCCAGGCGCGCCAGCCAAGCCGCCACCACCGCCATGATGCGCGACGGCCCCAGCTCGCCGAGGGCCGGCAGGAGCGGCGCACCCTCGGGCGTGCTCTTGCCGGCCACGCGCGGCCGCTGTCCGTCGGGCAGCGCGTACAGCAGTTCCTTGATCTGGCGCTCGACGATGGGTGCCTTCTCCTCGATGACCAGAATCTCCTGCAGGCCCTGCGCGAACGCCGCCAGGCGCGTGGGCTCGAGCGGCCAAACCAGCCCGACCTTGTAGACGCGCACGCCGGCCACCGCCAGCGCGCCCGGCGCCAGCCCGAGGCGGCGCATGACCTCCATGAAGTCGAAATGAGCCTTGCCGACGGTGACGATGCCCAGCGTGGCGCGCGGGCTGGGCACCACCAGCTTGTCCACCGGGTTGAAGCGGGCGAAGGCGCGAACCGCGTCCAGCTTGCGCGCCGCCCGCGCCTCGAGCTCGAGCGAGGGCAGGTCGGCGCGGCGCACGTGCAGGTCCTTCCCGGCGTCGAAGGCCGCGGCCGGCACGGGCAGGTCGAAGTGCGCCGGCAGCGCGTCCAGGTCCACCGTCATGCCGGACTCGACCACTTCGCTGATGGCCTTGAAGCCCACCCACGCGCCGCTGAAGCGCGACAGGGCCCAGCCGTGCAGGCCGAACTCCAGGTACTCCGCCACGTTGGCCGGGTGCAGTACCGGCATGCCAAAGTGCGCCAGCGCCAGATCGCTCTGGTGCGGCATCGAGGAGGACACGCAGCCGTGGTCGTCGCCACAGACCACGAGCACTCCGCCCTTGGCGCTGGACCCGAAGACATGGCCGTGCTTGAGCGCATCGCCCGCGCGGTCGACCCCGGGGCCCTTGCCGTACCACAGCGCATAGACGCCGTCCACACGCCGCTGCGGATCCAGCGCCACGCGCTGCGCGCCCAGGCAGGCCGTGGCCGCGAGGTCCTCGTTGATGGCCGGCAGGAACTGCACGCCGGCGGCGTCGAGCAGCGCGCGCGCCTTCCACATCTGCTGGTCGACCATGCCCAGCGGGCTGCTGCGGTAGCCGCTGACAAAGCCCGCCGCGCACCAGCCCGCGGCCCTGTCGCGCTCGCGCTGCATCAGCCGCACCAGGGCCTGGGTGCCGGTGAGCCAGACCGAGCCCGAGGCGGCGCGCAATCCGTCGGCGAGTTCGTAGGGTCGCACGGCAGTTTCGTTCATGCGCCGATGCTAGGGAAGTGCAGCGAGCATGTGCGTTACTCTTTTTCGTGGATGACGGCCAAAATGAGAATGAATCATCTAGAGAACGCTGATCCAGGAGCTGACCATGCTCGACAGGGCGTCGAAACGGATCCTCGAGCTCCTGCAGCGCGACGCCACGCTGTCGGTGCAGCAGCTCGCCGACGAAGTGGGCCTGTCGCCCACGCCGGTGTGGCGCCGGCTCCGGACGCTGCAGGACGCGGGCCTGTTCCGCGGCCGGGTGACCCTGGTGGACCGCGAGAAGCTCGGCCTGGCAATCTGCGTGCTGGCCCACGTGACGCTGTCGCGGCACACCGACGGCGCGGTCGAGGCCTTCGAGCGCATGGTGCGCGCTTGCCCGCAGATCATGGAGTGCTTCAGCACCACCGGCGAGAGCGACTACCTGATCAAGGTCGTCGCGCCCGACGTGAAGGCCTACGACAGCTTCCTGCAGGAGCACCTGTTCCGCGCGGCCGGGGTGGCCCATGTCAAGAGCAGCGTCGTGCTGCGCGAGGTGAAGCAGGAGACCGCGCTGCCGCTGTAGGCGTGGCACCGGCAGGGACCTGAACCTCGATCCGATGGAGGAGCTGTCGGCGCGACTGGCACGGTCAGGCCAGGAGCCGTAAGCGTCCGGCCAACACCGTCTTGACGGACCATGACCGGCTGCATCGCCCGAACAGACACAAGCCTGTCACGCGACCACCGGATATTCCAGCGCCTGATATCCCCAGCTGTGCAAAGCCGACCATCATGACCACTGCGCTCACACCGAACGCCATCCCTCACGAGCCAACCCTCGCCACCTTCATGGGGTACCCCTTGGAGTTGGCGCAAGTCGCGCCGCGCAATCCAACTGGCTCGAACGCCACCGCGCACGCGAAGTTCGATTCCAGCAGCGACATCGCCTTCGTCAGCAGCAACGGGGTTCGCTTGCTGCTCGATGTCGGTTCGGCCCAGTGCGGCGAAGCGGTGGTCACCGAACGGCTGGCGGTGCAGGTGTTCGATCAGGGCCTGGTCACCCGGGACCTGACAGCTATTCACTGGGTGCAGATGACCAGCCGGTCAGCCAGTCCGAGGTGAGCAAGGCGCTGGCCGTCCTGGGCGACACGAGCAATGCGCACGGCGCTTCGCAACTGATGACCAGCATCGACAACTTCGATCTCTCACCAGGGAACCGCACCTTCAGCGCCGGCCAGCTTCGTGAAGTCGCCAAGGTGTGGAAGGCTGAGTTGGACGTGGTGGTCAATGGAAACAGCAAGTTCACCAGCTGGGAGGTGCAGCAGCTGGAGACGCAATTGGGAAGGATCCGCATCGGGAACGGCGGTCAGTCGCTGGGCGAGCGCTGGAGCGCGTACCAGAGTGTGATCAGCAGCTTTGAAAGCAATGACTTTCTCATGCCCGCAGAGACCCAACTCTCAGAGGGTACGTCGCTGCGCCCCGACCAGATCGACAAGCTCGGCGCCATGGCGACTGCTCTGCAGGCCAGAGCCGAGCTGCTGCGGCGGATTGGCAGGATCACACCCGAACTTGCCGCTGTCGCGGGGGCAAGCGTCTCCGTCGCGCAGGAGTTGCTGCGGATATATCGGCAGGACGACGAGTTCACCACAGCTGAAGCGGAAGAAGTCCAAGCCTATCTGCAGGGCAGTAAAGGGACGCACTCTGGGCTACAGCGGGCGATGACCGATATCAGGAATGCAGTAGTCGCCCCGCTTGACAGCGATATTCGTCGTAAGGACAGGCTGCTCGCATCGCGGGTCTGGCTCACCGACCTGCGCCATGAGTCCTTGGAGACGAGTCTTCAGGGTGATGTGGAGACACGCAAATTCACCCCAGGCGAAGCACGGCGATTGGAGGATCTGCTGCGGGTTTTCAACAAGGAATATTTTGGCGCCGGGCCGGGTTCGGCAGATACTGCCGCTGCTTGGGCCGCTTATCAAGCCGCATTGACGACGGCTCGCACCCAGCTGGCGGTGCCCGCAGTTGTGCTGCAGCACGGCGGCGGCACGCCTGTCGTCCCGCAGCAACAGATCGATACCCTGAAGGCACGCCTCGCCATGCTTCAGGCGCGGCTGGACGACCACCGCGCCTACAGTACAGGCGTCTCGCCGGCGCAGATCCTGCAGGCGCAAGAGTCCATCGACAAGGCGGAATACTTCCTCACCGCTTATTCGAGCGAGGGCGTGCGCTCGAGCGAGTTCAATCAGGTGGTCGAAGGGCTGAATGCGAGCCTGCCTGCGTTCATGAACACTTCCAGAATCTGATCGTACGTCCGGGCTGCCGGACACCAACCAGTCGGCGTGCATGCACTTGCACCAGGATTGCCCCAAGCTTGCGCCGGGACCGGTCCCGACTTGGTGAAGACATCCCGGCGCAGCCCCGACAATCGGATGGGTGACCGCGGCCGCCCGCCGCCCCCGCCCCCGCCCCCGCCCCCGACTCCGCACCCCGATGAACCAGCTCGACCAGCTCAAGCAGCACACCGTCGTCGTCGCCGACACCGGCAACTTCCGCCAGCTCGCGCAGTACGCGCCGCGCGACGCGACGACCAACCCCTCGCTGATCCTGAAGGCCGTGCAGCAGCCCGAGTACGCGCCGCTGCTGGCCGACACGGTGGCCGCGCACCGCGCGCGCGCGACGGACGAGATCGTCGACGAGGTGCTGGTGCGCTTCGGGCTCGAGATCCTGAAGGTGGTGCCCGGCCGCGTCAGCACCGAGGTCGACGCGCGCCTGTCCTTCGACCGCGCCGCCACCGTGGCGCGCGCGCGCCGCCTCATGGGCTTGTACGCCCGTGCCGGCGTAGGCCCGGAACGCGTGCTGATCAAGATCGCCGCCACCTGGGAGGGCATCGCCGCCGCGCTCGAACTCGAGCGCGAGGGCATCCACTGCAACCTGACGCTGCTGTTCAGCTTCTGCCAGGCGGTGGCCTGCGGCGATGCGGGCGTGCGCCTGATCTCGCCCTTCGTCGGCCGCATCTACGACTGGTACAAGAAGGCCGCGGGCACGGGCTGGGACGAGGCCGCCCACGCCGGCGCGGCCGACCCCGGGGTTCAGTCGGTGCGCCGGATCTTCGATTACTACAAGAAGCACGGCATCTCCACCGAGGTCATGGGCGCGAGCTTCCGCAACGTCGGGCAGATCGTCGCGCTGGCTGGCTGCGACCTGCTGACGATCAGCCCCGAGCTGCTGGCAGCCCTGCAGGCCAGCGAGGCCCCGGTGCCGCGCAGCCTCGACGCGGCCGCGGCGCAGGCCGCCGATATCGCGCGCGCGCGCTTCGACGAGGCCAGTTTCCGCTGGGCGCTGAACGAGGACGCGATGGCGACCGAGAAACTGGCCGAAGGCATCCGCGCCTTCGCCGCCGACGCGGTCAAGCTCGACCGCATGATCGAAGGGTTGCGCACGTGATCCCGGAGCGCGCCGAGCGGAGGGCAGTCTGATGAGCCGAAAGTCCGGCCGATGAGCGCGCCGCGCTGCGACCGCACCGCCGCCTGGGCCGCGCTGGCCGGCCACTTCGAGGCCCACGGCCGCGGCTTCGACCTGCGTGAGGCCTTCGCGCGCGACCGCGGCCGCTTCGAGGCGCTGTCGGTGCAGGCGCCCGAGGTCTTTGCCGACCTGTCGAAGAACCTGGTCGACGCCGCGACGCTGCGCTTCCTGCTCGACCTGGCGCGCGAGTGCCGCCTGGAGGCCCGGCGCGACGCCATGCTCGCGGGCGAGCCCGTCAACCTGACCGAGGGCCGGGCCGTGCTGCACACGGCGCTGCGCGCGCCACGCGGTGCAGCCGCGCCGACGCTGGAGATCAACGCCGAGGTCCACGCCGTGCTGGACGCCATGCTGGCCTACGCCGAGACGGTGCGCGACACGGCGCGCAGCGGCATCACCGACGTCGTCAACATCGGCATCGGCGGCTCCGACCTCGGGCCGCGCATGGCCGTGCTCGCGCTGGACACCTTCGTGCCGCCCGGGCTGCGCCTGCACTTCGTCAGCAACGTCGACGGCCACGACCTGGCGCGCGTGCTGCGCGGGCTGGACGCCCGGCGCACGCTCTTCATCGTCGCGAGCAAGACCTTCACGACGCAGGAGACCATGGCCAACGCGCACGCCGCGCGCGCCTGGTTCGACGCCGACGGCGGCACCGACCGCGCGGCGCACTTCGTCGGCGTGACCACGAACCTGGAGGCCGCGGCGGCCTTCGGCATCACGCGTACCTTCGGCTTCTGGGACTGGGTGGGCGGGCGCTACTCGATGTGGAGCGCGATCGGCCTGCCGATCGCCATCGCCATCGGCGCGGCGAACTTTCGCGCGCTGCTGGACGGCGCGCACGCGATGGACCGGCACTTCGCGAGCGCGCCGCTGGAGCGCAACCTGCCGGTGCTGCTGGGGCTGCTGGACGTCTGGTACCGCAACTTCCACCGCTGCGCGAGCCGCAGCGTCGCGCCCTACCACCAGGGCCTGGAGCGCCTGCCGGCCTACCTGCAGCAGCTGGAGATGGAGTCCAACGGCAAGGGGGTGGACCTGGCGGGCGAGCCCCTGCCCTACGCCACCAGCCCGGTGGTCTGGGGCGAGCCGGGCACCAACGGCCAGCACGCCTACTTCCAGATGCTGCACCAGGGCACGGACGTGGTGCCCGTGGAGTTCATCGCCGTGCGCACGCCGACGCACACCCTGCCCGGCCAGCATGCCAAGCTGCTGGCCAACTGCCTGGCCCAGGGCCAGGCCCTCATGCTGGGCAAGCCCACCGAAGAGGCGTTGACCGAGCGCGCGCCGACCGCCAGCGCGAGCCTGGACCGCGCGGTGCTGGCGCGCCACCGCACCTTCCCGGGAAACCGGCCGAGCACGACGCTGCTGCTGGAGGCGCTGACCCCGTGCGCGCTCGGCGCGCTGGTGGCGATGTATGAGCACCGCGTGTTCACGAGCGGCGCGCTGTGGGGCGTCAACTCCTTCGACCAGTGGGGCGTGGAACTCGGCAAGGCGCTGTGCAACGCCCTGCTGCCGCGCCTGGACAGCGGCGACTTGCAGGGCCTGGACAGCTCGACAGCCGGGCTGCTGCAGCGCTTGCGCGCCGGCGGCGTCGCGGGCTGACGCTGGAGAACCCCTGCGCCTGCGGGCGCTGCTTCGAACCCATCTCAGGAGACAGGATGAAGACGGTCGTGTTCGATTTCGGCGCGGTGTTGTTCCGCTGGCAGCCGGTGGAACTGCTGCAGCAGGTGCTGCCGGCGCTGGCGCCCGACGCCGCGGCGGCGCGCGCGCTCGCGGCGCGCATCTTCGACGTGCTCGAGCCCGGCAGCGAGTGGGCCCGCTTCGACCTCGGCCAGGTCGAGGCCGAGGAACTGGCGCCGCGCCTGGCGCAGCGCCTGGGCGTGGCCGCGCAGGACATGCAGCGCCTCATCGCCTCGATCCCGCCGCACATGGAGCCGCTGCTCGACAGCGTGGCACTGCTGCGCCGGCTCAAGGGCCAGGGGCACCGCGCCTGCTACCTCTCCAACATGCCGGGTTCTTTCGCCGACCACCTGACACACGCGCACGACGTGGTGCCGCAGTTCGCTGACGGCATCTTCTCGGCCCGGGTGGGGCTGGCCAAGCCCGACCCCGCGATTTTCGAGCTCGCGCGCGAACGCTTCGGGCTCGTGCCGGCGCAGACCGTCTTCCTCGACGATCACCCCAAGAACGTCGAGGCTGCGCTGCGCCTGGGCTGGCAGGCCGTACTGTTCGAGACCGCGGCCCAGGCCGAAGCCGAGCTCGAGGCCTCGGGCTGGCTGGGCTGAAACCCTCGCTGCGGCGCGGGCGCGCGCGCGGGTGCCGGGAAGGGGCGCGCCGCGACCCCTTCAGGCCGGGTCGCTGCCGGGCGCCAGCGGGACCTCGTCCAGCCCCTCGGCGTCGAAGCCTTGCGCCGCGGCACGCGCGCCGTGCCGCAGGTAGCGGTTGTGCGGCTGGGCGCGCGGCAGGTAGCGCGAAAGTTCGGTCAGCGCCAGTTCGTAGACCTCGCGCTTGAACTCGATCACCATCTCCAGCGGCACCCAGTAGTCGTTCCAGCGCCAGGCATCGAACTCGGGGTGGTCGGTCGCGCGCAGGTTCATGTCGCTGTCGCGCCCGAGCAGGCGCAGCAGGAACCAGATCTGCTTCTGGCCGCGGTAGTGGCCGCGCGCGTCGCGCCGGATGAAGTGCTCGGGCACCTCGTAACGCAGCCAGTCACGCGTGCGGCCGACGATGCGCACGTGCTCGGGCATCAGCCCCACTTCCTCGTGGAGCTCGCGGAACATCGCCTGCTCAGGCGTCTCCCCGTGCTTGATGCCGCCCTGCGGGAACTGCCACGAGTGTGTCTTCAGGCGCTTGCCCCAGAAGACCTGGTTGCGCCCATTGAGCAGGACGATGCCGACATTGGGCCTGAACCCATCCCTGTCGAGCATAATCTCATCCCGATTTCCTGTTGGAAATCATTGTGCACCGGGCCGCGGTCAGCGTCTTCCTCGCTTACCCGCATGAGCCGGCAGGACACCGGCAAACCGCGGCGCAGGGCGCTGCGGTGCGGGCCCGGCGCTGCGAGGCGCGCAGCGGCACCTGCCCGGCCCGGCGCCATCCCGCCACCGTATCCGCGGTGCCCCCCCCTCGCCGCCCACGCCCATGAAAGCCAGCTCGTTCTTCATCGCCACGCTGAAGGAAGCTCCCGCCGACGCCGAGGTCGTCAGCCACCGCCTGATGATGCGCTCGGGGATGATCAAGCGCCTGGCCGCGGGCATCTACAACTACATGCCGATGGGCCTGCGCGTGATCCGCAAGGTCGAGGCCATCATCCGCGAGGAGATGGAGCGCGCCGGCGCCGTCGAGCTGCTGATGCCGGTGGTGCAGCCGGCCGAGCTCTGGCAGGAGACCGGGCGCTTCGCCAAGATGGGGCCGGAGCTGCTGCGCGTGAAGGACCGCCACGAGCGCGACTACGTGATCCAGCCCACGAGCGAGGAGGTCGTCACCGACATCGCGCGCCAGGAGCTGCGCAGCTACAAGCAGCTGCCGAAGAACTTCTATCACGTCCAGACCAAGTTCCGCGACGAACGCCGCCCGCGCTTCGGCGTGATGCGCGGGCGCGAGTTCACGATGAAGGACGCCTACTCCTTCGACCGTGACAAGGAAGGCGCCGCGCGCAGCTACGAGGCCATGTTCGAGGCCTACAAGCGCATCTTCGACCGCTTCGGCCTGCAGTACCGGGCCGTGGCCGCCGACACCGGCGCCATCGGCGGCGACCTCTCGCACGAGTTCCAAGTCATCGCCGACACCGGCGAGGACGCCATCGTCTACTGCCCGGACGGCGACTACGCCGCCAACATCGAGCTGGCCGAGGCGCTCGCGCCCGCCGCGCCGCGCGCGGCGCCTGCGCAGGCGATGGCCAAGACGCCCACGCCCGGCAAGAGCACCTGCGCCGACGTGGCCGCCTACCTCGGCCTGCCGCTGGCGTCGACGATCAAGTCGCTGGTGCTCGCCACGGACGATGTCGATGCCCACGGCGCGCGCGCCGGCACCACGGTGTGGCTGCTGCTCGTGCGCGGCGACCACAGCCTCAACGAGGTCAAGACCGGCAAGGTCGAGGGGCTGAAGAATGGCTTCCGCTTCGCCACCGTGGCCGAGATCGAGGAGCACTTCGGCTGCAAGCCCGGCTACCTCGGCCCGGTGGGCACGCGCCGGCCGGTGCGCGTGGTGGCCGACCGTACGGTCGCGGCGATGAGCGACTTCGTCTGCGGCGCCAACGAGGCCGACTTCCACCTCGCCGGCGTGAACTGGGGCCGCGACCTGCCCGAGCCCGACGCCGTGGCCGACCTGCGCAATGTCGTCGAGGGCGACCCCTCGCCCGACGGCCGCGGCGCGCTCGCGATCCAGCGTGGCATCGAGGTCGGCCATGTGTTCTACCTCGGCACCAAGTACAGCCAGGCCATGGGCGCGAGCTACCTGGACGAGACCGGCAAGCCGCGCCTGATGGAGATGGGCTGCTACGGCATCGGCGTCACGCGCATCCTCGGCGCGGCGATCGAGCAGAACCACGACGAGCGCGGGATCATCTGGCCGGCCTCGATCGCGCCCTTCCAGGCCGTGATCTGCCCCATCGGCTACGAGCGCAGCGACGAGGTGCGCTCGGCCGCCGACCGGCTCTACGCCGAACTGCGCGCGCTCGGCGTGGATGCGCTGCTGGACGACCGCGGCGAGCGCCCGGGCGCGATGTTCGCCGACTGGGAGCTGATCGGCGTGCCGCAGCGCCTGGTCGTCTCCGACCGCGGCCTGAAGGAAGGCACGGTCGAGCTGCAGGGCCGGCGCGAGACGCAGGCCGCGCGCGTGGCCGTCGGCGAGGCCGCGCGCCTGCTGCGCGAGCGCCTCGGCGCCGTGTGAGCCCCCGCGCGCCGCTGCGCCGCCGCGCCTGCCTGGCCGGGGGGCTGGTGGGCGCGGGATGGATCGCGCTGGCGCCGCGCGGCGCCTGGGCGGGCGCGCAGCTCGAGGAGCCGCTGTCGGACACCGTGCGCACGGCCCTCTCGGCCGCCGTGGCCGAGGCGCCGCCGCCGCGGCTCGAGTTCGCCACGAACGCCGAGCGCGAGGCACACGCGCGCTGGCGCGATCGGGCAGGCGCCCTGCTGGCGCGTCGCAAGCCGCTGCAGCAGGTGCGCGCCGAGTTCCTGGACACGGCCTGGTACGAGAGCAGGCGCGCCGGCTTGCAGACCGCCCTCGTGCTCGGGCTCGTCCAGATCGAGAGCGGTTTCCGCAAGTACGCGATCAGCCCGGCCGGCGCGCGCGGCTACATGCAGGTCATGCCCTTCTGGGCCCGCCTCATCGGCGACGGCGACGAAAGCCGCCTCTTCCACCTGCAGACCAATCTGCGCTTCGGCTGCACCATCCTGCGCCACTACCTTGACCGGGAGCGCGGGGACCTGTTCATGGCGCTGGGGCGCTACAACGGCAGCCGCGGCCGCGCCGAGTACCCGCAGGCGGTGCTGGCCGCGCGCCAGTCTTGGCCTGAGGCCTGATCACCGCCCCGTCCTGCGCCGGGCCGTGAACACCGCCCGAGGGCTACAAGCCCTGCCATTGCTGCACCGCGGCCTGCTCGAAGCCCAGGACGGACAGCACGCGCTCGACCGTGTCGTCGACCATCGCGTCGATGCTGGCGGGGCGGTTGTAGAAGGCCGGCAGCGGCGGGAAGACGATGGCTCCCATCTCGGTGGCCGCCGTCATGTTGCGCAGGTGGGCGAGGTTGAAGGGGGTCTCGCGCACCATCAGCACCAGCCGGCGGCGCTCCTTCAGGGTGACGTCGGCGGCGCGCGTCAGCAGGTTGTCCGACAGGCCGTGCGCCACGGCGGCCAGCGTCTTCATCGAGCACGGCGCCACCACCATCGCGGCCGTCGAGAAGCTGCCGCTGGCCACGCAGGCGCCCACGTCCCCGGGCGAATAGGCGTGGTCGGCATGCGCCTCGAGCGACTTGCGGTCCAGGCCGAGCTCGTGGTGCACGTTCAGCAGCCCGGCCGGCGTGGCCACGAGGTGGGTCTCGATCCCCAGCTCGTGCGCGCGGTCAAGCAGGCGCAGGCCGTAGACGGCGCCGGTGGCTCCGCTGATGCCGACAACCAGGCGGGCAGGCACGTCGACAGCCTCAGGCCTGACCGGCCAGCAACTGCTGCAGCTCGCCGCTCTGGTACATCTCCATCATGATGTCGGAGCCACCGACGAACTCGCCGTCGACGTAGAGCTGCGGGATGGTCGGCCAGTTCGCGTACTCCTTGACGCCCTGGCGGATGCCCTCGTCCTCGAGCACGTTGACCGTGGCCAGGTCGGTGGCGCCGCAGGCCTTCAGGATCTGCACCGCGCGGCCTGAGAAGCCGCACATCGGGAACTGGGCCGTGCCCTTCATGAACAGCACCACATGGTGCCCCTTGACGATCTCTTCGATGCGTTGCTGGACGTCGCTCATCGTGTCTACTCCTCGCCCATGGCGTGATTCACCGTCCCGTCAGGATAAGCCAAAGGGCCGCCTGCGTCCCGCGTGGGGCCGGGCAGGCGCCCGGCCGTGCAGCGCTCGTGCCCGGCCAGGTCGCGCCGCGTGCCCAGCACTTCCAGGCCCGTGCGGGCGAGCAGGGCCCGCACCGCGGGCCCCTGCCCGTGGCCATGTTCGAGCATGAGCACCCCGCCCGGTCCCAGGTGCGCCGGGGCCGCGTCGGCCAACTGGCGCAGCGCCGCCAGGCCGTCCGGGCCGGGGGTCAGCGCCAGGCGCGGCTCGGCGTGCAGCGCCGCCAGGTGCGGATCGTCGGCGTCGATGTACGGGGGGTTGCTCAGCACCAGGTCGAAGCGCCGGCCGGCCAGCGGCGCGAACCAGTCGCCCTGCAGCCATTGCACGTCGATGCCCAGGCGCTCGCCGTTGGCGCGCGCTACCGCCAGCGCGGCGGCGCTGCAGTCGACGGCGCTGACGCGGGCGCGCGGGCAGGCGCGGCCGACGGCGAGCGCGATCGCGCCGCTGCCGGTGCCCAGGTCCGCCACCGCGGGGTGCGGCAGGGCGGCAAGCGGCCCCTGCAGCCACTCGATCGCCCAGTCCACCAGGGTCTCGGTGTCGGGCCGCGGCACGAGCACGTCAGGCGTCAGGCGCAGGCTCAGGCCGTGGAACTCGCGCTCCCCGACCAGATAGGCCAGCGGCACCCCGGCCTGGCGCTGCGCGCAGGCGCCGGCAAAGCGCCCGGCCGCGCTGGCCTCCACCGGCGCGTCGTCGTGCGCCAGCAGCCAGGCGCGGCCCACGCCGAGCACGTGGCCCAGCAGCAGCGTCGCGTCCAACCGGTCCAGGCCCTGCGCGCGCGCCTGCGCCAGCAGGCGGGCGACGGTCGCCCGGGCATCGGTGCCAGGCGGCTGCGGTGTGGCGACATCACGCGACGGGTCGGGCGCGGCGGAAGGGCACGCCGGCATCACGCTGCGCCCTCGAGGGCTGCGATCTGCTCGGCCGCGCGCGCGGCCTTCAGCGCCGCCACGACCTCGGCGAGGTCGCCGTCGAGGATCTGGCCGAGCTTGTACAGCGTCAGGTTGATGCGGTGGTCGGTCAGCCGGCCCTGCGGGAAGTTGTAGGTGCGGATGCGGTCGCTGCGGTCGCCGCTGCCCACCAGGCCCTTGCGCGTGGCGGCTTCGCGCGCGGCGCGTTCGCTTCGCTCCTTCTCGCGCAGCCGCGCGGCCAGCACCGCCATCGCGCGCGCCTTGTTGCGGTGCTGCGAGCGGTCGTCCTGGCATTCGGCCACCAGGCCTGTGGGCAGGTGGGTGATGCGGATCGCGCTGTCGGTCTTGTTCACGTGCTGACCGCCAGCGCCGCTGGCGCGGAAGGTGTCGATGCGCAGATCGGCCGGGTTCAGCGTGAGCTCGGGCGCCTCCTCGGGCTCGGGCATCACGGCCACGGTGCAGGCGCTGGTGTGGATGCGGCCCTGGCTCTCGGTGACAGGCACGCGCTGCACGCGGTGCCCGCCCGACTCGAAGCGCAGCGTGCCGTACACCGCCTCGCCCTCGATGCGCAGCACGAGCTCCTTGTAACCGCCGAGCTCGGCCGGGCTCGCGCTCATCACCTCGGTGCGCCAGCCCTGGCGCTCGCAGAAGCGCAGGTACATTCGCGCCAGGTCACCGGCGAACAGCGCCGATTCGTCGCCGCCGGTGCCGGCGCGGATCTCCAGGAAGGCCGGGCGCTCGTCGTCCGGGTCGCGCGGCAGCAGCGCGGACTGCAGTTCGGCCTGCAGGCGGGTCAGGTCGGACTGCGCGCCGACGATCTCCTCCTGGGCCATGTCGGCCATGTCCGGGTCGTCGAGCAGCCCCTGCGCGACGTCCAGGTCCTCCTCGCGCTGGCAGTAGCGGCGGTACAGCGCGACGACCGCAGCCACCTCGGCCTGCTCGCGAGACAGGGCGCGCCAGCGCTTCATGTCCGCGGCCACGGCGCCGTCGGCCAGGCTCGCGTCGAGCTCGGCCAGGCGCATCGCGAGGCGCTCGAGTTGCTGGCGCAGGCTGTCCTTCATGCGAGGAGGCGTCGTGGGCGGGGGGCGGCTGAGGCACCGGCGCGGGGCCGGGGGGCGAAGGCGAGGGGCAGGCGGGGCGCAAGGGCCCCCGGGGCATGTGGCGGCGGGGCGCCGCTAACGCCCGTCGCCGGGCGCGCGGCCGCCGCCGCGCAGGAACAGGCGCGAGACCGTGTGCGCCAGTTCCTCGCGCTGCGGGCCGTCGGCCGCGTGCAACTCGGCCATCGTGCCGTGCAGCATCTTGTGGGCGAGGCCACGCGACAAGGCCTCGAGCACGGCCTCGACGTCGTCGCCCTTGGCCAGCATCTTGCGCGCCCGCGCCAGCTCGGCGGCACGCCAGTCATCCGCCTGGCGGTTCAGGGCCTGGATCAGCGGCACCGTGGCGCGCTGGTCCAGCCAGTGGGCAAAGCTCTGCACCCCGGCATCGACGATGGCCTCGGCACGCTCGACCGCGGCGTGGCGCTTCTCGCCGGCCGCCTGCACGACGGTGGAGAGGTCGTCCACGGTGTAGAGGTAGACATCGCGCAGGCGCGCGACCTCGGGCTCGATGTCGCGCGGCACGGCCAGGTCGACCATGAACATGGGCCGCCGCCGGCGCGCCTTGAGCGCGCTCTCGACCGCGCCCAGGCCGATGATGGGCAGCATGCTCGCGGTGCAGGAGACCACAGCGTCGAACTCGTGCAGGCGCTGCGGCAGGTCGGACAGGCGCAGCGCCTGGGCTCCGTAGCGCGAGGCCAGGGCCTCGCCGCGCTCCAGCGTGCGGTTGGCCACCGCCATCGCCTTGGGTTCACGAGCCGCGAAGTGCGTGGCGACGAGCTCGATCATCTCGCCCGCACCGACGAACAGCACCCGGATCGAGCGCAGGTCCTCGAAGATCTCGCCGGCCAGGCGCACCGCCGCGGCGGCCATGCTGACCGAGTGCGCGCCGATTTCGGTGGAGGTGCGCACCTCCTTGGCCACCGAGAACGAGCGCTGGAAGAGCTGGTGCAGCGTGGTGCCCAGCGTGCCGGCGACGTCGGCCTCGCGCACCGCCTGCTTCATCTGGCCCAGGATCTGCGGCTCGCCCAGCACCATGGAGTCGAGCCCGGAGGCGACCCGGAAGGCGTGGCGCGCGGCCTCGCGGTCCTCGCGCAGGTAGGTGTGGTGCTGCAGCTGGCCCGCCGGCACCCCGGCGTGGCCGGCGAGGAAATCCATCGCCGGGCGCGCCACCTCGTGCGCCCGCGCGGCGGTCGTGGCCACGTAGAGCTCGGTGCGGTTGCAGGTGGACACCAGCGCGGCCTCGGGCGCCGCGGCGGCCAGGCGCTCGCGCAGCGAGCGCAGCGTGGGCGCCAACTGCTCGGGCCCGAAAGCCAAGCGTCCACGCAGGTCCAGCGGCGCGGTCGTGTGGTTCAGGCCCAGGGCAAGGACTGTCATCATTCGAAATTGTAGGATTGCGCAGGCTTGCCCAGATGCCTATCAGGGTTGACACCTACGATCGTCATTTTCTCTTGACATTCATCGGACCGTCAACCGCCCGCCGCCTCACCCGCCTCCTCCGATGGAACTGCTCGACGCCTTCTGGCACCTCGTCAACTTCCCGCTGCCGGCCCTGGGCGTCGGCGCGTTCGGCGCTGCAGCCGCCAAGCTGCTGTGGCGGCGCGAGCTGGCCGACACGTCTTGGCTGCGCCTGGCCGCCTGGGCCAGCGCCGCTGGCGTCGTGGCGCTCCTGGCCGGCCTGGGCTTCTTCGGTCGCGACGGAAAGATGGCCAGCTATGCCCTGCTGGTGCTGGCCGCAGCGGTGGCGCTGTGGTGGGCGGGGTTCGGGCGGCGAAGGTGAGCAGCGGGCCGCTGCTCAGCCTCCGGCCGACACGCTTTCCGCGACCAGCACCTCGCCCCGCAGGGAGTGCGGCAGGGCCTGGGTGATGCGGACCTCGATCATCTGGCCGACCAGTCGGGCGGACTGCGGGCCGCCGTCGAAATTGACGATGCGGTTGCACTCGGTGCGGCCCATCAGCTCGGCCGCGCTCTTGCGCGACGGGCCCTCGACCAGGATGCGTTGCACGCTGCCGACACGGCGTTCGGAGATGCGGCGCACGTTCGCTTCCACCGCGGCCTGCAGTTGCTGCAGGCGCTGCAGCTTCTCGGTCTGCGGGGTGTCGTCGGCCAGGTTGGCCGCCGGCGTGCCCGGGCGCGGGCTGAAGACGAAGCTGAAGCTCGCGTCGAAGCCGATGTCCTCGATCAGCGCCATGGTTCTGGCGTGGTCGTCCACGGTCTCGCCCGGGAAGCCGACGATGAAGTCGCTCGACAGGCTGATGTCCGGCCGCACGCGCCGCAGCGCGCGGATCGTGCTCTTGTACTGCAGCGCGGTGTAGCCGCGCTTCATCGCCGCGAGGATGCGGTCGCTGCCGTGCTGCACCGGCAGGTGCAGGTGGTTGACCAGCTGCGTGATGCGCCCGTAGGCCTCCACCAGGCGCGGCGTGAACTCGTTCGGGTGGCTGGTCGTGTAGCGGATGCGCTCGATGCCCGGGATCTCGGCCACGTACTCGAGCAGCAGCGCGAAGTCGGCGGTCTCGGCCGTGTCGCCCATGGTGCCGCGCCAGGCGTTGACGTTCTGGCCCAGCAGCGTCACCTCCTTCACGCCCTGCTCGGCCAGGCCCGCCACCTCGACCAGCACGTCGTCGAGCGGGCGGCTGACCTCCTCGCCACGCGTGTAGGGCACGACGCAGTAGCTGCAGTACTTGCTGCAGCCCTCCATGATGGAGACGAAGGCGCTCGCGCCCTCCACCCGCGCCGGGGGCAGGTGGTCGAACTTCTCGATCTCGGGGAAGCTGATGTCGACCTGCGGCCGCGCGCGCACGCGCCGCGCCTGGATCATCTGCGGCAGGCGGTGCAGCGTCTGCGGGCCGAAGACGAGGTCGACATAGGGCGCGCGCTCGACGATGGCCGCGCCCTCCTGGCTCGCCACGCAGCCGCCCACGCCGATGAGCACGCCCTTCTTCTTCAGGTGCTTGACGCGGCCGAGGTCGCTGAAGACCTTCTCCTGCGCCTTCTCGCGCACCGAGCAGGTGTTGAAGAGGATCAGGTCGGCCTGCTCGGGGTCGGCCGTCGGCTCGTAGCCCTCAGCCGCGCGCAGCACGTCGACCATCTTGTCGGAGTCGTACTCGTTCATCTGGCAGCCGAAGGTGCGGACGTAGACCTTCTTGGCCGGCGCGGCAGGCGGCGCGACGGACAGGGCGGCCGGGTCGGCAGCGCAGAGGGTGGGCGTGTCGTTGCTCATGATCGTCGGGCGTGGCGGGGACGGCCACGCCCGGCGCGACCCGGGGCAGGCCCGGGCTCGGGGGCCTGCGGCGGCGGCAGTCCGGGCGCAGCGGTCCGTGGTGTGGATCCAGGGGCTGCGAAGGGCCGGCTGCCCAGCCCTGTGGGCTGGACGGAACGGCAGGGCGTGGATGGTAGCGTGCTTCGCCCGGAAACTCTCGCGCTCGGCGGGGTGGGTGGCTATACTCGATTGACACCTCGATGCGTCAAGCAGGCGTGTCGTCGGGCGGTCACGCAGTGGCGGCCCGGTGGCCGCCATCGCAGACGCCACCCTCCGCCCGGACCGTTCCATCCCATGCCGACTCCGTTCCCCTTCAGCGCCATCGTCGGTCAGGACGAGATGAAGCTCGCGGTGCTGATCGCCGCCGTCGACCCCGGCGTCGGCGGCGTGCTGATCTTCGGCGACCGCGGCACAGGCAAGTCCACTGCGGTGCGCGCGCTCGCCGGCCTGTTGCCGAAGATGCGCGTGGTGGCCGGCTGCCGCTACGGCTGCGATCCGAAGTCGCCGTCGTGCGCCGCGGGCGAGCCCTGCGAAGCCCGGCGCGGCCCGGGCGCGGCCAAGTCGGCGCTCGTGCCCGTGCCCGTGGTCGACCTGCCGCTGGGCGCGACGGAAGACCGCGTCGTCGGCGCGCTCGACATCGAGCGCGCGCTGAGCCAGGGCGTGAAGTCCTTCGAGCCGGGCCTGCTGGCGCGCGCGCACCGCGGCTTCCTCTACATCGACGAGGTCAACCTGCTCGAGGACCACCTCGTGGACCTGCTGATCGACGTCGCCGCCTCGGGCCAGAACGTGGTCGAGCGCGAGGGCTTGAGCGTGCGCCACCCGGCGCGCTTCGTCCTCGTGGGCAGCGGCAACCCCGAGGAGGGCGAGCTGCGCCCGCAATTGCAGGACCGCTTCGGGCTGGCGGTGGACGTGCGCACGCCCGGCGACCTGGCCACGCGCGTGGAGGTGGTGCGCAGGCGCGACGCCTACGAGCGCGATCCCGAGGCCTACGCCGCCACGTGGAAGAAGGACGAGGACCGCACACGCCGGCGCATCGTCACCGCGCGCGAGCGGCTCGACGGCGTCGCCGTGCCCGACGCGGTGCTGGAACACGCCGCGCGGCTGTGCATGGCGCTCGGCACCGACGGCCTGCGCGGAGAGCTGACGCTGATGCGCGCGGCGCGTGCCCTGGCGGCGCTCGAGGGCGCCGTGGCCGTGACGCTGGCGCACCTGCGGCAGGTCGCGCGCCCGGCGCTGCGGCACCGCCTGCGGCGCGACCCGCTGGACGAATCCGATTCCACCGCGCGCGTGGACCGCGCGCTCGCCGACCTGTTCCCGGACGACGCGGCCGCGGCGTGACCGGGCGGGCAGGAGCACGCCGGTGACACCGCTGAAGCCGAGCCCGGAGGATGCTGCGCGCCAGGCCGGTGACGCCTTCCACGCCGCGGCCCTGCTGCTGACCGACCCCCAGGGCCTGGGCGGCGTGGCGCTGCGCGCCCAGGCCGGCCCGGTGCGCGATGCCTGGCTCGCGCTGCTGCAGGCCCTGGCCCCTCCCGGGACGCCGGTCCTGCGCCTGCCGGCCCACGCGAGCACCGATCGCCTGGTCGGCGGGCTCGACCTGACGGCCACGCTGGCCACCGGCCGGCCCGTGGCCCAGCCCGGGCTGCTGGCGGCCGCCGACGGCGGCCTCCTCGTCGCCGCGATGGCCGAGCGACTGCCGGCGCAGACCGTCGCTCCGCTCTGCGCCGCCCTCGACACCGGCCAGGTGCGGGCCGAGCGCGACGGTCTTGCGCTGCAGGCGCCGGCGCGGCTGGCGGTCGTCGCGCTAGATGAGTCCCGGGGCGAGGACCGTCCGCTCGCACCGGCACTGGCCGACCGCCTGGGGCTGTGGCTGGACCTGGACCCCATGTCGGTACGCGACACCGTGACCGCCGACGAAGCGCTGGCGGGCGAGCTGCGCTTGGCGCGCGAGCGCGTGGCCGCGGTGCGCGTGCCCGACGCGCTGGTCGAGGCCCTGTGCGCGGCCACGCTCGCGCTCGGGGTCGACACCCCGCGGGCGGCCTGGTTCGCCCAGCGCTGCGCCCGCGCCGCCGCTGCCTGGCGGGGCGCCGACGAGGCCGATGCCGAGGACGCCGCCCTCGCCGCGCGCCTGGTGCTGGCGCCACGCGCGACGCGCCAGCCCGCGGCCGCGCAGGACGAACAACCCGAACAGGCCGAGGCGGCCGCGGAGCCGCCAACCCCGCCCCCCGAGCCGCCGCCGCCCGCCGACGAGGCATCCTCCGGCGAGCCGCCACCCCAGAGCCCCCCACCGCCGCCGGCCGAGCCGCTGGCCGACCGCCTGATCGAAGCCGCGCTGGCAGCCATCCCACCCGGCCTGCTGGCGCAGCTCGCGGCGCAGGCCCGCGCCGCGCGCGGGCGCCCGCCCGAGGCCGGGCGCGTCGGCGACGCCGCGGCCTCGCTGGCGCGCGGCCGGCCCGTGGGCTCGCGCCGAGGTGCGCCGCGGGGCGGTGCCCGGCTCCACCTCATCGACACCCTGCGCGCAGCGGCGCCCTGGCAGCGCCTGCGCCGTGCCCAGGCCCGGCCCGACGCCCCGCCGGTGCTGGTGCGGCCCGACGACTTCTACATCCGCCGGCTCGAGCAGCGGCGCACGACGACGACGATATTCGCCCTCGATGCCTCGGGTTCCTCGGCGCTGTTCCGGCTGGCCGAGGCCAAGGGCGCGATCGAGCTGCTTCTGGCCGAGTGCTATGTGCGGCGCGACCAGGTCGCGGTGCTGGCCTTCCGCGGCACCGGCGCCGAGCTGCTGCTGCCGCCCACCCGCTCGCTCGTGCGCGCGCGCCGCGGCCTGGCCGGCCTGCCGGGCGGCGGCGGCACGCCGCTGGCCGCCGGCATCGACGCCGCGGCGGCGCTGGCCGCGCGCGTGCGCCGCGGCGGCTCCACGCCCGTGGTCGTGCTGCTGACCGACGGCCGGGCCAATGTCGGCCGCGACGGGCTGGGCGGTCGGACGCGCGCGCAGCAGGAAGCCCTGGACGCCGCGCGCGGGCTGGGGCTGCAGCGCCAGCAGGTGCTGCTGATCGACACCTCGGTGCGCCCCGAGCCGGCGGCGCGCGCGCTCGCGCTGGCCGCCGGGGCGCGCTACCTGCCGCTGCCGCAGGCCGATGCCTCGCGCCTGGCGCGTGCGGTGCAGGCGGCGGTCTCAGCCTGAACGGCGCCCGAGGCCGGCGTGACGCGCTCGCCGCACGGCCCTGCGGAAAACCGGCTGCACACCGCGGCGCCCGGCCCGCCGCCCGGCGACCTGCCCCCGGACTGGCCCCACCGCAGCGCCAGCCTCGGCATCGCCGTGGGCCAGCAGCACTGGCACGTACAGGTCTTCGGCTCCCCGGGGCCACGCGCCGACATCGTGCTCCTGCACGGCGCCAGCGCCTCGGCGCATTCCTGGCGCGACATCGCGCCGGCGCTCGCGTCAGACCGCCGCGTCATCGTCCCCGACCTGCCCGGCCACGGCTGGACCCGCCGACCGGATGCTGCGCACGGCTTGTCACTGCCGGGGATGGCCGCGCTGCTGGGCGGGCTGCTGCGTGCGCTCGGCGTCGGACGGGCGGTGCTGATCGGCCACTCGGCCGGCGCCGCCGTGGCCGCGCGCATGGCCCTGGACGGGCAGGCAGAGGCCGAGCTCGTCATCGGCCTCAACGGCGCCTGGCTGCCCCCGGCCGGGCAGGGGCGCTGGTTCTACGAGCCGCTGGCCCGCGTGCTTGCGCTGAACCCGCTCGTGCCGCCCCTCGTGGCCTGGTCGGCGCGACGGCACTCGTCCATAGAACGCCTGATCGCCAGCACAGGCTCGCGCATGGACGCGCGCGGCGTCGAACTCTACGCGCGCCTGGTGCAGCGCAGCACCCACGTCGCCGCGGTGATGACAATGATGGCTGCGTGGGACCTGCAGCCACTGCTGCGCGACCTGCCGCGCCTGGGCGTGCCGCTGCACCTGCTCGTGGCAGACGGCGATCTGACGGTGCCACCCCAGGCCTCGTCCGCGGCCCGGCAGCGCCTGCCGCAGGCCGGGTGGCACCTGCTGCGCGGGCTGGGGCATCTGGCCCACGAGGAAGCGCCTGACCGGGTGCTCGGACTGCTGGATGAACTGCTCGACCCACCGGCTCCCGTCGAAGAGGCCAACGCTCAGCGCGGCGCGTCGTCGCCGGTGTCCTCGCGCTCCGGCGGCGGATCGCCGTCGTAAACCAGGCTGCGCCGGCGCGCCAGATGGCTGTCGCGCACGAAGCTGTACTTGTCGATCGCCACCTGGTCGATGAGTTGGGTCGCCCCGAGCAGGCCCGAGCGCGTCTGCACCGCGTCCAGGCCGGACAGCATGAAGCGGTGGTGCGCCTCCTGCGGCAGCGCCGGCAGGCTGACGCGCCAGTCCAGCGGCATGGCCGCCGCATCGCGCAGTGTGCGCGGGCCGAACAAGGGCAGCACCACGTAGGGGCCGGGGCCGAGGCCCCAGCGGCCCAGCGTCTGGCCGAAGTCCTCCGGCTGGCGGTGCAGTCCGGCCTCGCTGGCCACGTCGAGCAGCCCACCCAGGCCCAGCCAGGTGTTGATGACGACGCGCATCGTCATCTCCGCCGCCGGCTCGGGCTTGCCCTGGAGCAGGTGGTTGGCCGCGGACCAGAGGTCGGTGACGTTGCCGAAGACGTTCTCGACGCCGCGCTGCACGAGTTCCGGCAGAACCTGGCGGTAGACGCCGGCCACCGGCTTCAGCACCGCCTCGTCGACACCCTCGTTGAAGGCGTGGACGCTGCGGTTGAGCGGCTCCCAGGGGTCGGCGGGGTGAGCGGTGCGGGCAGCGGGCTTCTCGGGCGGGGACTCAGGCGGGGCGGCCCCGACGGCGCTCACGACCAGCGCCAACGTGAGCCCGAGGACGGCGGCACGGCACAGCGCGTGCCCGGGCGCACGCCGGTGCCGCAGGGGCGGGCGCCAGCTCACTTCTTCTCACCCGCCTGGTCGGCCGCCTCGGCGGCCTTGCCGGTCACGAGCTGGCCAATCAGGTTCTCCAGCACCACGGCCGACTGCGTCTGGCGGATCTGACCCCCGGCGGCCAGGTCCTGCTCGGAGGCGCCGGGCTCGATGCCGATGTACTGGTCGCCCAGCAGGCCGGCCGTCAGGATCTTGGCCGACGAGTCGCGCGGGAAGCGCACGCCGCTGTCGAGCTCCATCGTCACCACGCCCTCGAAGGTCTTGGCATCGAGCGCGATGGTCTTGACGCGGCCCACGGTCACGCCGGCGCTGCGCACGGGCGAGCGCGGCTTCAGGCCGCCGATGTTGTCGAAGCGCGCGGTCACGGTGTAACCGTCGCGCGCGCCGAAACTGGCCAGGTTAGCCGCCTTCAGCGCCAGGAAGACCAGCCCGGCCATGCCCAACAGCACGAACAGGCCGACCATGATCTCGACGTTGCGCTTGCTCATCTTCTTTCTCCCTGGGGCCGCCGGCAGGCCTGCCCCCTCGTTCGTTTTCGGCCGGATCAGCGCCGACTGTAGCGCCTCGACCGCAACGGCCGGTCACGGCGTGGAGAACATCAGCGCCGTCAGCACGAAGTCCATCGCCAGCACGCCCAGGGACGAGATCACGACCGTTCGCGTGGTCGCGTAGGCCACGCCCTCGGGCGTCGCCTCGGTCTCGTGGCCCTGGTAGAGCGCGACCACGGTGCAGATCACACCGAAGACGAAGCTCTTGACGATGCCGTTGCCGACGTCGCGCCAGACATCCACGCGCGCCTGCATGATGCTCCAGAAATTGCCCGCGTCCACGCCGATCAGCAAGACCGCGACGACATAGGCGCCGAGGATGCCCACGGCCGAGAACAGGATGGCCAGCAACGGCATCGAGACGATGCCCGCCAGGAAACGGGGCGCCAGGATACGGCTCTTCGGGTCCACGGCCATCATTTCCATGGCCGCGAGCTGCTCGCCAGCCTTCATCAGCCCGATCTCGGCCGTCAGCGAGGTGCCGGCGCGGCCCGCGAACAGCAGCGCCGTCACCACCGGGCCGAGCTCGCGCACGAGCGAGAGGTTGACGATCAGGCCGAGCGACTCGGTCGCGCCGTAGGTGACGAGCGCGTAGTACATCTGCAACGCGAGCACGAAGCCCACCGCCGTGCCCGAGGCCAGGATGATGACGAGCGACAGGTTGCCCACCGCGTGGACCTGCCGCACCACCAGGCCGAAGCGGCGCAAGGAGGCCGGCACCGCGGCCAGCAGCTCGGCGGTGAAGAAGGCAGCGCGACCCAGCCCGCGCAGCACGCCCAGCGTGCGCGCGCCCAGGGACTGCAGCACGTCGGCCCAGGCCCTCACGCCGCCCCTCCCCCAAGCCCGAAGTCCTGCGCGATCGGCGGCGCCGCGTAGTGGAACTTCACCGGCCCGTCGGGCTCGCCGCGCACGAACTGGCGCACCTCGGCGTCGGTGGAGTCCATCAGCTCGCGCGGGCTGCCCTGGGCCACGATGCGCCCGCCGGTGGCCATCAGCACCACGTGGTCGCTGATGGCCATGCACTCGGGCACGTCGTGGGAGACGACGATGGAGGTCGCGCCGGTGAGGTCGTTGAGGCTGCGGATGAGCTTGGCGGCCACGCCCATGGAGATGAGGTCCAGCCCGGCGAAGGGCTCGTCGTACATGATGAGCTCGGGGTCGAGCGCGATCGCGCGCGCCAGCGCGATGCGACGCGCCATGCCGCCGGAGACCTCGGAGATGCGCAGGCCCGCCGCGCCACGCAGGCCCACCGCGTTGAGCTTCATCAGCACGATGTCGCGGATCAGCGGCTCACCCAGGTCGGTGTGCTCGCGCAGCGGGAAGGCGACGTTGTCGAAGACCGTGAGGTCGGTGAAGAGCGCGCCGAACTGGAACAGCATGCCCATGCGTCGGCGCAGCCGATACATGCGCGCCTTGTCGGTGCCGAGCACGACCTCGCCGTCGAAGCGTACCTGGCCGGCGTCAGGCACCGCACTGCCACCGATCAGGCGCAGCAGCGTGGTCTTGCCGCAGCCCGAGCCGCCCAGCAGCGCCGTCACCTTGCCACGAGCGAAGCGCAGCGAGATGTCGCTGAGGATGCGCCGGCTTGCGTCGTAGCCGAAGCTGACGCGGTCGACCTCGATCAGGGCAGGGGTGCTCAAGCGGCGGGCGGCGTAGGGGTTTCGTAACCCGATCATTGTCCCACCGCCCACGGGCGCCTGTGCCTTGCAGGCGCAGCCTGCGCTGCTGCAAGCCAGCCGCGCGGCTGGAGACCGCTCTGAGCCGTGGCACGCAGCGGCAGGCCGCGTTCAGCGCGGCAGCGTGCTCGCGCCCATCAGATGCTCGTCCACCTCGCGCGCGGCCTGCCGGCCTTCGCGGATGGCCCAGACGACCAGGCTCTGGCCGCGGCGCATGTCGCCGGCGGCGAAGACCTTGTCGACGTTGGTGCGGTAGCCGCCAACGGCCTGGGTGCCGGCGCGGGCGTTGCCGCGCGCGTCGCGGTCGACCCCGAAGGCCTCGAGCACGCTGCCCACCGGGGCGACGAAGCCCATGGCCAGCAGCACCAGGTCAGCCGGCACGGTCTTCTCGGTGCCAGGCACCTCGATCATCTTGCCGCCCTTCCACTCGACGTGGACAGTCTTCAGCGCCTTCAGGCGGCCGCCCTCGCCGACGAACTCCTTCGTGGCGATCGCGAACTCGCGCTGGCAGCCCTCCTCGTGGCTGGAGGAGGTGCGCAGCTTGTACGGCCAGTAGGGCCAGGTCAGCGGCTTGTCCTCGTGCTCGGGCGGCATGGGCATGAGCTCGAACTGCGTCACGCTGGCGGCGCCGTGGCGGTTGCTCGTGCCCACGCAGTCGCTGCCGGTGTCGCCGCCGCCGATGACGATGACGTGCTTGCCGTCGGCGCGGAGCTGACCCTCGAGCCGGTCGCCGGCCACCACCTTGTTCTGTTGCGGCAGGAACTCCATCGCGAAGTGCACACCATCGAGCTCGCGCCCGGGCACCGGCAGGTCGCGCGAGGTCTCCGAGCCGCCGGCCAGCAGCACCGCATCGAACTGCGCCTTGAGCTCCTCGGGCGAGATCACGGCCTGCGCGTCATTCGTCACCTTGGCACCGGGGCCGTCCTGGGGCATCGCGCCTACCAGCATGCCGGTGCGGAAGACCACGCCCTCGGCCTGCATCTGCGCGATGCGGCGGTCGATGTGCGACTTCTCCATCTTGAAGTCGGGGATGCCGTAGCGCAGCAGGCCGCCGATGCGGCTGTTCTTCTCGAACACGGTCACGTCGTGGCCCGCACGGGCCAGCTGCTGCGCCGCCGCCAGGCCGGCCGGCCCGCTGCCGACCACGGCCACCTTGCGCCCCGTCTTCGCCTTGGGCGGCTGCGGCAGCACCCAGCCCTCAGCCCAGGCGCGGTCGATGATGGCGTGCTCGATCGACTTGATGCCCACCGGGTCGTCGTTGACGTTGAGCGTGCAGGCGGCCTCGCAGGGCGCGGGGCAGACGCGGCCGGTGAACTCGGGGAAGTTGTTGGTGGAGTGCAGCACGTCGATGGCGTTGCGCCAGTCGCCGCGGAAAACGAGGTCGTTGAAGTCCGGGATGATGTTGTTGACCGGACAACCGCTGTTGCAGAAGGGCGTGCCGCAGTCCATGCAGCGCGCGCCCTGAACCTTGGACTGCTCCTCGGACAGGCCGATGACGAATTCCTTCCAGGTCTTCAGGCGCTGCGGCACGGGCTCGTAGCCCTCTTCGAGACGCTCGTATTCGAGGAAGCCGGTGGTCTTGCCCATGGTGGTGTGTCTCGTGCTCTGGGTGTCAGGGGGTCGGTGGGGTGGGCTTGCGCCTCACTTCGCGGGCACGGTCGCCGGCGCCTTGGGGACCGGCGTCGCCGCGGCCGCGGCCTTGGCTGCGCCCTCGGCGAGCGCGCGCTTGTACTCGTGCGGGAAGACCTTGACGAACTTAGCCCGCGCCTGCGGCCACTGGTCGAGGATCTCGCGCGCCCGCAAGGAGCCGGTCCACTTGTGGTGCTCCTCGACCAGCCGGCGCAGCTGCGCCTCGTCGGTCTGGCCCCGGTGCCAGGCCGCGCTGCTGCCGGTGGCGGCCTGCTCCTCGGCCGGCAGCACCTTCTCCAGCGCCACCATGCTGGTGTTGCAGCGCTTGGCGAAGCTGCCGTCCTCGTCGTAGACATAGGCCACGCCGCCGCTCATGCCGGCGGCGAAGTTGCGCCCGGTGCGGCCGAGCACGGCCACAGTGCCGCCTGTCATGTACTCGCAGCCGTGGTCGCCCGTGCCCTCGACGACGGCCGAGGCGCCCGACAGGCGCACCGCGAAGCGCTCGCCGGCCACGCCGCGGAAGTAGGCCTCGCCGCGCGTGGCGCCGTACAGCGCCGTGTTGCCGATGATGATGTTGCGCGTGGCGTCGCCGCGGAAGTCGATGCTCGGACGCACGATCACGCGCCCGCCCGACAGGCCCTTGCCGGTGTAGTCGTTGGCGTCGCCGATCAGGTACAGCGTGATGCCTGCGGCGAGGAAGGCGCCGAAGCTCTGGCCGCCCGTGCCCTCCATCTGGATGTGGATGGTGTTGTCGGGCAGGCCATCAGGGCGGTGGCGCACCAGCTCGCCCGACAGCATCGCGCCGACCGAGCGGTTGACGTTGCGCGCCTCCTCCATGAAGTGCACCTTCTCGCCGCGCTCGATCGCGGGGCGGCAGCGCTCGATCAGCTTCACGTCCAGCGCGCGCTCCAGGCCGTGCTCCTGGGTTTCGACGTGGTGGCGGGGCACCTCCGGGCCAACCGCCGGCAGGTGGAAGATGCGGCTGAAATCCAGGCCGCGTGCCTTCCAGTGCTCGATGCCGCGACGCGTGTCGAGCAGGTCGGCGCGGCCGATCAGGTCGTCGAAACGACGGATGCCGAGCTGCGCCATGATCTGGCGCGCCTCCTCGGCGACGAAGAAGAAGTAGTTGACGACGTGCTCGGGCCTGCCGGCGAACTTCACGCGCAGCACCGGGTCTTGCGTGGCCACCCCCACCGGGCAGGTGTTGAGGTGGCACTTGCGCATCATGATGCAGCCTTCGACCACCAGCGGCGCGGTGGCGAAGCCGAACTCGTCGGCCCCGAGCAAGGCGCCGATGACGACGTCGCGGCCAGTCTTCATCTGCCCGTCGGCCTGCACGCGGATGCGGCTGCGCAGGCGGTTGAGCACCAGGGTCTGCTGCGTCTCGGCCAGCCCGAGCTCCCAGGGCGTGCCGGCGTGCTTGATGCTGGACCAGGGCGAGGCGCCGGTGCCACCGTCGTGCCCGGCGATGACCACGTGGTCGGACTTGCACTTGGCCACGCCTGCGGCGATGGTGCCCACGCCGACCTCGCTGACGAGCTTGACGCTGACGCTGGCGCGCGGGTTCGCGTTCTTCAGGTCGTGGATGAGCTGGGCCAGGTCCTCGATCGAGTAGATGTCGTGGTGCGGCGGCGGGCTGATCAGGCCCACGCCGGGCACGCTGTAGCGCAGGAAGCCGATGTACTCGCTGACCTTGCCGCCGGGCAGCTGCCCGCCTTCGCCGGGCTTGGCGCCCTGGGCCATCTTGATCTGGATCTGGTCGGCGCTGACCAGGTACTCGGTCGTGACGCCGAAGCGGCCCGAGGCCACCTGCTTGATCTTGGAGCGCAGGCTGTCGCCGGCCTGCAGCGCGTAGTCGGCCTCGATGACCTTGGCACCGATGACGTCGCTGACCTTGGTGCCGGCCGTGACCGGGATGCCCTTGAGCTCGTTGCGGTAGCGCGCCGGGTCCTCGCCGCCCTCCCCGGTGTTGCTCTTGCCGCCGATGCGGTTCATCGCGATCGCCAGCGTGGTGTGCGCCTCGGTGGAAATCGAGCCCAGCGACATCGCCCCGGTGGCGAAGCGCTTGACGATCTCGCTCGCGGGCTCGACCTCCTCCAGCGGGATGGCGCGGGCCGGGTCGACCTTGAACTCGAACAAGCCGCGCAGCGTCATGTGGCGCCGGCTCTGGTCGTTGATGATCTGGGCGTATTCCTTGTAGGTGTCGAACTTGCCCGCGCGCGTGCTGTGCTGCAGCTTGGCGATCGCGTCGGGCGTCCACATGTGCTCCTCGCCGCGCACGCGCCAGGCGTACTCGCCCCCGGCGTCGAGCATGCGCGCGAGCACGGGGTCGTCGCCGAAGGCGGCGCGGTGCATGCGCAGCGCCTCCTCGGCGACCTCGAACACGCCGATGCCGCCGACCTGGCTGGCGGTGCCGCGGAAGTACTTCTCGACGAAGGGCTGCTCCAGCCCGATGGCCTCGAAGAGCTGCGCACCGCAGTACGACATGTAGGTGCTCACGCCCATCTTGGACATGATCTTCGACAGGCCCTTGCCGATGGCCTTGACGTAGTTGTACAGCGCCTTCTCGGGCGCGAGCGCCCCGGGCAGGCCGCGGTGCAGCTCGACCAGCGTCTCCATCGCGAGGTAGGGGTGCACGGCCTCGGCGCCGTAGCCGGCGAGCACGGCGAAGTGGTGCACCTCGCGCGCCGAGCCTGTCTCCACCACCAGGCCGGCGGTGGTGCGCAGGCCCTCGCGCACCAGGTGGTGGTGGATGGCCGACAACGCCAGCAGCGCCGGGATAGCCACCAGGTCGCGCCCCATGTGGCGGTCGGTGATGATCAGGATGTTGTGGCCGCTGCGGATGGCGTCCACACTCTCGGCGCACAGCGAGGCGAGCTTGGCCTCGATGCCCTCGCGGCCCCAGGCCAGCGGGTAGGTGATGTCGATCTCGTGGCTGCGGAACTTCGCGTCGGTGTGGCGCTCGATCTCGCGCAGGCGCGCCATGTCCTCGAAGTCGAGGATGGGCTGCGTCACCTCCAGCCGCATCGGCGGGTTGACGGCGTTGATGTCCAGCAGGTTGGGCTTGGGGCCGATGAAGCTGTTCAGCGACATCACGATCGCCTCGCGGATCGGGTCGATCGGCGGGTTCGTCACCTGCGCGAACAGCTGCTTGAAGTAGTGGTACAGCGGCTTGTTGCGGTCCGACAGTACCGCCAGGGGCGAGTCGTTGCCCATCGAGCCGATGCCTTCCTCGCCCTGGGCCGCCATCGGGCTGAGCAGGAACTTCAGGTCCTCCTGCGTGTAACCGAAAGCCTGCTGGCGGTCCAGCAGCGTCTCGTCGAAGCTGGTGTGTTGCACGGCCGCGCCGGCGGGCAGCGCGATGTCGTCGAGCTTGACGCGCACGTTCTCGATCCACTGCCGGTAGGGACGCGCGCTCGCGAACTGGTTCTTCAGTTCCTCGTCGTCGACGATGCGGCCCTGCTCGAAGTCGATCAGGAACATCTTGCCCGGCTGCAGGCGCCACTTCTTGACGATGCGGTTCTCGGGAATGGGCAGCACGCCGGACTCGGAGGCCATGACGACGAGGTCGTCGTCGGTGACGCAGTAGCGCGCCGGGCGCAGGCCGTTGCGGTCGAGCGTGGCCCCGATCTGCTTGCCGTCGGTGAAGACCATGGCCGCCGGGCCGTCCCAGGGCTCGATCATGGCGGCGTGGTACTCGTAGAACGCGCGCCGGCGGGCGTCCATGCCCTCGTGCTGCTCCCAGGCCTCGGGAATCATCATCATCGCCGCGTGCGCCAACGGGTAGCCGGCCATCGCCAGCAGCTCGAGCGCGTTGTCGAAGGTCGCGGTGTCGCTCTGGTGCTCGAAGCTGATGGGGTAGAGCTTGCCCAGGTCGTCGCCGAGCACGGGCGAGCGCATCACGCCCTCGCGCGCGCGCATCCAGTTGAAGTTGCCCTTGACGGTGTTGATCTCTCCGTTGTGGGCCACCATGCGGTAGGGGTGCGCCAGCGGCCACTCGGGGAAGGTGTTGGTCGAGAAGCGCTGGTGCACCAGCGCCAGCGCCGAGACGGTGCGCGCGTCCTGCAGGTCGCGGAAGTACTGGCCCACCTGGTCGGCCAGCAGCAGCCCCTTGTAGATGACGGTGCGGCAGCTCATGCTGGGCACGTAGTATTCGCGGCTGTGCGTGAGCTTAAGCGCCTGGATCGCGGCCGAGGCGGTCTTGCGGATCACGTAGAGCTTGCGCTCCAGCGCGTCGGGGACGATGACGTCCGGGCCGCGGCCGATGAAGATCTGGCGGATCACCGGCTCCTTGGCGCGCACCGTGGGCGACATCGGCATTTCGCGGTCCACCGGCACGTCGCGCCAGCCCAGCAGCACCTGGCCCTCGGCCTTGACCGCACGCTCCAGCGCCTGCTCGCAAGCCAGGCGCGAGGCGTGTTCCTTGGGCAGGAAGATCATGCCCACGCCGTACTCGCCGGGCGGCGGCAGCGCCATGCCCTGGACCGCCATCTCGGCTCGGTAGAACTCGTCGGGAATCTGGATCAGGATGCCCGCGCCGTCGCCCATCAGCTTGTCGGCACCGACCGCGCCGCGGTGGTCTAGGTTCTCGAGGATCTTCAGGCCCTGGCGGACGATGTCGTGCGCCTTGACGCCCTTGATGTGCGCGACGAAGCCCACGCCGCAGGCGTCGTGCTCGCGCGACGGGTCGTACAGGCCGTGCGAGGCGGTCTGGGCCAGCGCGGCGTCCTGGGCCTGCACGTCGGCGCGGGCCGGGGAGTCATGGGCCGCGGCGGTGGCAGCCACAGCGTTGACGGCGGAAGAGGCGATGTCCATGTCAGGCTCCGGGGGGGATCGCGAGCGGGGGGCGGCAGCTTACTGCGGTGCAGCAAACCCGGCAAGGGAAATTAAATGGGGTCAGTGTATGAATTCAGACTGTCCTGTTGGTACTGATCTTTAAATGGGGTCATATTGAAAGCCGAGATACCTTGACGGTTGCCTGCAGGCCGCTCGCAGCCAAGCAAGTTTCCTGCCCGTGGGGCGACCGCCCGGTTGACCTTGCTGGCGGGCGGGGCAGGACCGCCATGCTCGAATCCACCGCATGCTGCCCGCCCCCACCCCTGCCCGACCCCTGCGTCGCCGCCTCGTGCTGGGCACGGCCACGGTGCTGGCCCTGACCGGGCTGCCCCGCCCGGCGCGTGCCGCGGCGGTGCTGCCGCCGATGGCCGAGGGGCCGTTCTACCCGCGCCCCGACTGGCGCGCCCGCGGGCCCTTTGCCGGCGACTGGGACGCCGACCTGACCCGCGTGCGGCGGGGCGGGCGCGAGCGCGTGGCCGAGGGCGAGCACCTGGGCCTGGAGTTGCAGGTGCGCGACAGCGCGGGCCGCCCGCTCGACCGCGCCACGCTCGAGATCTGGCAGTGCGACACCTGGGGCCGCTACCGCCACCCGCGCGACGGCGCCACGCCGGGCGAGGTGGACGAGGGTTTCCAGGGCTACGGCGAGGCCGCCACCGACCGCGCCGGCGCCGCGGCCTTCCGCACCATCCGCCCGGCGCCCTACGCCGGCCGCACGCCGCACATCCACGTGAAGCTGCGCCACGCGAGCTTCGGCGAGATCACGTCGCAGCTGTTCGTCGACGGCGACCCGGGCAATGCCGGTGACTTTCTCTGGCGCCGCCTGCAGCCGGCCGAGCGTCAGGCCGTGGCGATGGCGCTGCAGCCCGTGCAGCCGGCCCGCGAAGGCGGTCTGCGCTGGCGGGCCCGGCACGTGCTGGTGCTCGGCTGACGGCGGGCCGGGGCCGAACGACCTCCAGGACTCCGGCTGGCCGGCCGAGCCCGTTGCTGGGCAGGCCCGGGGAGCGGTCGGCTGTCATGCCTGCTCCGGCACGCGCATCGTCCCGGCCCGGGCCCGTCCGGCTCACCCGCCGAATCCAGGGTTGGATCGACTCCGGACCCCTCCGTCAACGCCTGCTGGCGGGGGAGCATGACGATCGCGGATCGTGGGCGTTGCGGCAAGGACGAGGGCTCGCAGACGCTTGCGGCCTTGCGCAGGTGCCGGGCGCGGGGACGCCCGGTGGCGTTCGCTACAGCGAAAAGGGCATGCGCACCGTCATCGTCATGTCAGGCGTGTCGCGCGTGACCCCCACGCCCAGCGACACGTTGATCGATCGCTTGGGTGTGGTCTTGAACGACCATCCCAGCAGCAGTGTGCCGAGCTGCACACGAACCGCGTCGGGCGCGGCGACTCCGTTCTGAAGCGTCTTGCCCACCGAGCTGTGGTCGTACCCGAGGCTGAACGATGAACGCTCGTTCAGCGCCAGCCCCATGCCGAAGTTGAAGCCGAAGATGCGCCCCGGCTGGATGGTGCCGGGGATCAACTCCGGGCCGGCTTCTGTCTGGCGAGTGACGTCGCTGCGCTTGATGCTGTGGAGCAGGCTCACACTGCCGAAGAAGACCACCGGGTCCGATGGGAACAACATGGTCAGCGCCGGTTGCACCCCCCAGAAGCCTGAACCCGTGGGCAGCGTGGCCTGTACGCCGTCGCCCAGGCCGGGCACGTTGGTGCGCGTCACCACCTGGAAGGGGTCGCGGCCGGTTCGGCTCTTCACGCGCAGGCTGCCCACGAAATACGGCACGCCCGCGCCGCCGTCGTTGAGCTGGTAGCGCAGCGTGGCTTCCACGTCCCCCACATCGTTGCCGCTCGCGTCGAAGGCGGTGGGTTGGTCGGGCGCGGGGTCGTCCAGCACGCGGCGGCCGATGCTGGTGTCCTGCCGGCGCACCACGGGCAAGCGGGCTTCGACCTCCAGTCGGTTGGTGATGCCGTAGCGTGTGGCGAGGGTTGCCGTGAACGTGTTGCGCTTGACCTCGCGCACGTCGACCACCCCGATCAGCAGCGCTGGGATCACGGTGTATCCCACCAGAGCGATACGGTTGCTCGATGAGTAGGCGTATTGCAGCGAAGGCTCGATCGTCAGGCTGCCAGCGGGTGAGAGCACACCTGGTTGCTCGAAGATCTGGGCTCCCGTGTCGCTGGAGCGGCGGTCTGCTGAATCGGTGGCGGCCGTTCCCGAGGCGACATCCTGTGCCCAAGAGGTGCCGGTCGGCACCGCCAAGGCGCCCAGGGTCAGGATCAGCGCGCGGCACAACAGCGCAAGGGAGAGTGGCGTTTGCTGAACGTTCATCGTGGCTTTCGCAGGCCCGCGGGGCCCAGGTGACGGACCCCGTAGGCTAGATTTCCCGAAGGTCGGCCGCATTGAGGCGACGCATGCCGGGCCCGGGGGACGACGCCGAATCGGTCGTGCTGAAGGCGGGCATTCGAGCCAGGACAGCCCTTCAGACCTGAGCCCCATGCTTGGCCATCAGCCGATACATCGTCATGCGCGACACGCCCAGCCACCTCGCAGCCTGCGAGACGTTCCTGCGCGCCAGGTCCAGGCTGCTGTGGACCGCACGACGTTCGGCGTCGAGACGTACATCGGCCAGCCCGATCCCGTCGGTCAGGCCGATGCCAGGTTCGGGCAAGTCCAGGTCGCCCGGCGTGATGTAGCGGCCATCGGCCATGACCACCGCGCTGCGCACGCGATTGACCAGTTCGCGCACGTTCCCCGGCCAATCGTGGGCTGCCATGGCAGACAGCGCGGCGGGGCTGAAGCCTTTCAGGGAGGCGTTGGCCTCGTGCGCGAACTGGCCGAAGAAGTGCCGGGCCAGAAGCTCGATGTCGCCTCGGCGTTCCCGCAGCGGCGGCACGGTGAGGCTGAGGACCTTCAACCGGTAGTACAGGTCGTGCCGGAACTTCCCCGCTGCCATGGCGCGCTCCAGGTCGACATGGGTGGCAGCGATGACCCGCACGTCGAGTTGCAGGCGGCTCGTGGAGCCCAGGCGCATGACCACCTTGTCCTGCAGGAACCGCAGCAGGCTGACCTGCACGTCCATCGACAGGTCGCCGATCTCGTCCAGGAACACCGTTCCATGGTTGGCGGCCTCGAAGATGCCGGTCTTGTCCCGGTCGGCCCCGGTAAAGGCGCCCCGCACATGGCCGAAGAGTTCGGATTGCACCAGCGCGGCAGGAATGGCGCTGCAGTTGATGGAGACGAACGGTGCCTGCGCCCGCGCCGAGCCACGCTGGATGGCCTGGGCCGCCAACTCCTTGCCCGTGCCGCTCTCGCCGCCGATGAGCACCGGCGCACCGACCGGTGCGAGGCGTTTGATCTGCCGCAGCAGCACCCGGATCGCAGGACTGCGGCCCAGGATGCCGCTCTGGGCCGGCGGGACCTCGTCGACCTCCGGGGGGCGGTGAAGGGCGGCGCGTCCCAGGGCATGCCCGAGCGTGCCGAGCAGTCGCTCGCTGTCAATGGGCAGTGTGTGGTGATCGAACAGGTGATCGAGGATCAGGCTGTGCCAAGCCGGCGACTCCAATGCATCGGGCCTGAAGACGCCTGTCCATTCGATGTCTCTTCGCTGGCGCAGGAACCACTCCCACTCTGCCGCCGAAGCGGCCGCACCGGGAAGCAGCAGGCCCACGTCGAAGTGTTCCGCGCTGGTTGCGCGCAGCGCAGCCGTCAGCGTGCCCACGATGCGCAACCGCCACCCCGCCCGGCTCAAGGTGTCGTGCAGCGAGCTGTGCGCGGAATGATCTTCCACGATGCACACGACCTGACGCTTCGACATCCAGTGACTCCCCCTCATGACATCAATGGCCCCCCAGGCACATCCGGCCGTCGCTGCGGCGCCAGCCCGCAGGGCGGGGCGGGTGCGACCCGCGCCGGCAGCAGCAGATGTTGCTGTTGCTGCGGAGCAGGAGTTTCACGACGACCCAGCCCGAACCGACTGCGCCTGAGCAAGCGCGTTGATCGCTGCAGGCCGGGCCACGGACCCGAGGAGAGGCCGCGGCACGGCTGCGCGTGCGGCCTGTGCCGCGACAAGCTCTCGGCCGCGACCCGGCAGCAGGTCTGTGCCCGTCTCGGGCGTGTGACAGCCTCTCCATCGGGGCGTCCGAGCACGTCCTGTCCGCCCTCGGCGGCCGTGCAAGTGCTTGATCGGGCGGGGTTTTCGGTGCGGATCCTGCCCTTGGCTGGACCCGTGGCGGGACCGGTGGGCATGGCTGCGGCGGCGCGGCGGCGGCGGTCCGACATCACAGGTCCGTGACAGCGCAGGCCGGAGACGCCTGCTCAGGCGTCTCCGGCCTGCGGTGCGGAGAGGAAATTTCTCTTTGTTGACAGGTACTTGGCGTGAACCGGCGGACCTGGCACCGATCGTGCGTCAACAGCGTCGGGTTGGCGCGCTGCGCCGATCCTTCGGTTCGATTTCATCCACCTTGCCAAGGAGTTGAGCATGCACAACATGAACAGGGCAGTACTGGCCGGAGCCATCGCGCTCGCATTCGGTTCGAGCTCGGTCTGGTCCAACCCGACGAACACCAGCGAAGGGTCCGCAGGCTCGATCGTGCAGAGGGCCACCGCGGAGTCCACCCAGACGAACAATACGGGGCCTACGGCCAACGAGGCTTCGTCGGCGGTCCAGGACAACAGCACGAGCACCGCGACGAGTTCCACGACGAACACGCTGACCGACAACAGCGCGCGCACGAAGACCATCACGAAGACGCAGACCACCGACAAGTCCGGCAACAACCGCAACAACACGGGCCGCGCCCGTGCCGACGGCACCGGAACCGCGGCGGCCAACAACGGCAGCACCGCGACGGCGACTTTCTCGAATGCCTTCAACAGCAGCAGGGCTGTGGCCACCAGCCGGCTGAATGGTGCCGTCTCCAACGTGCAGATCCAGGGTATTGGCAATGTCGTGTCCCACTCCGGTGACGCCAGCGGCGGCAATGGCGCCAAGGGTGGGGCCGGTTATGGAGGGAGCGGCACCGGTGGCACCGGCAATGGGGGCCAGGGCGGGAATGCCGGCAGTGGCGGCGTGGGTGGCAACGGCGGCGACGGCGGTGCCGGCGGCAGCGCCAGCAATGGCAGCGCCAGGGCTGGCGCGGCTGCCAACGGCAGCGCCTCGAATGGAGCTATCGCCGCAGGCAGTGGTGGCGCAGGTGGAGACGCCAGTCGCGCCAGGGGCGGCGCTGGCGGCGACGGCAGTGGCGTCGGGGGCACCACCCAGGCTGGCAACCAGCAGGGCACGGGCAATGCTTCGGCCGCCAGCCAAGGAAACGGCGGCGAAGCGGCGACGACGACCGCAACCTGGGGTGGCAACACGCTGCCCACCGTCAAGGCACCGGGCGGCAGCGGCGACGTCAATGGCGCTGCCGTCGGCGGTGGCGCCGGCGCCGACAGCCTGGCGGCGGGCGGCCGTGGCGGACGGGCGGGGGATTCCAGTGGCGCGGGTGCGGGTGGCGCAGGAACGTCCGGCGCGGCCACGTCCGCGGGCGGCGGGGCTGGCACCACGGGCACCGGCGCCGGCGGCGCTGCGACGGGTACGGCCACGGGAACCACGGGCGACTCCACGGGCACATCCACCAGCACGGCAGGGGCGGGTACGGGCGGGGCGGTCACCCCGACCAGTGGCAGCAATACCGGCACCTCCACGGCCAGCGGCGGTCAAACCGCGGGCACGGGTGCGGCCGGGGGCAGTGCCACCAACACCGCAGGCGCGGGTGGACAAGGCGGCTCGGGCACGAATGGCGACGCCCGCAACGGCAGCGCCACGACCTCGGCGTCCAATGGCAGCGCCACGGCTGGCAACGGCGCGGGTGGTGCCGTCGGCGCAGCAGGCGGCTCGGGCGGTGCGGGCGGCCAAGGCCAAGGAGGCCAGGGCGGCGCAGGCAACGGCGGCGTCGGCAATGGCGCGGTCGGCGGCGCCGGCGGCTCGGGGGGGACCGTGCGCCTGAATGCAGGGACCTTCAACATGTCCAACACCATGAGCAGCATCGGCCAGTCGGCCGCGGGCATCCTGGTCGTGACGCAGAACTCGGGCATGGCCGCGCTGGTGCAACAGAGCATCAACGTGCAAGCCAACCTGAGCTTGGGTCGGTAAGCACCGCAGGGAGCCAGTGGTCGCACAGCCTGGGTCCACAGGCTGTGCGACCCCTTCACCCAAACCGCGCCATCCGTAGAGGTTCATCCATGTGCACTCGAATCCAAACAACCGGTCTGGTACTGGTTTCCATGGTCACCCTGACCGGGCTTTCTCATGCGGCGCAGGACTCGGCAGGCGGGCAGGTCGATGGCGCCGAAATCGTTGTCCCCAGGGCAACGGCCGAAGGCGCCGCGCTCGAGCCCGACAAGCCTTTGCGGTCGACCGGGTCTCAGTGGCCCGGCTTCCTTCGTGGCGGCAAGGCCGTGGGCGTCTCCAGGCTCGCAGCCAGCCGGGGCGGTACGGCCGTGGCCAGCGACATGCAACTGCAGGGCGTTGTCGCCGACAACCGTGTCAGCGACGCCGTCACTGGAAGCAATCGCATCACGCAGGGAGCCTTCAACGGCGCTGCCGGCTTGCCCGTGGTGATTCAGAACAGCGGCAACAACGTGCTGATCCAGAACGCCACCATCATCAACCTGCAACTCAAGTGAGCGGGCTCCCCCACCCCCCCCGAGGACCACGATGAGACTCATCCCCATGCTGTGCGGCTTGGTGGCGATGTGCATTGCGGCTGTGCCGTCGCCGGGCGCCGCGCAGGTCGGTAGCGCCGATGTGCCGGTCCAGGCGGGCGGGGGCTACTCGGTGCCGGTTGCCAGCCTGAAGGAGGCGCGCCAGCGGCGCACCATCATCCAGCAGTTCGATTTCAGTTGCGGCTCGGCGGCCATCGCCACACTGTTGACGCATCACTACCGGTTTCCCGTGACGGAGCAGGCCGTGTTCGAGGCCATGTTCAACAGCGGCGATCCGGAAAAGATCAAGGTCGAGGGCTTCTCGCTGCTGGACATGAAGCGTTTTCTGGAGTCCCACGGCTTCCAGGCCGATGGCTTCGAGGCCACGCTCGAGCAACTGGGCGAAGCCGGCCTGCCGGCGATCGCGCTCATCAACGAACAGGGCTACAACCATTTCGTCGTGATCAAGGGTTTGCGTGAGGGGCGGGTGCTGGTCGGAGATCCCGCCAGCGGCACCCGGGCGTTCACGCAGAAGTCCTTCGAGGCCCTGTGGAGCAACCGCATCCTGTTTGTCGTGAGCAACCGGCAGGACCTTGCGCTGTTCAACACCGACGCGGACTGGCGTACCGTGCCGCGCGCCCCGCTGGTCAAAGGCATTGCCCGGGAAAGCCTGGCGGGCATCGTCATTCCGAAGCTCGGCCCGGCGGACCACTGAACCTGATGAGAGGAGCGCATGACCACCCGACCTTCCTCCGCCTGTCGCACCTGCCTCGCGCTGGCTTGCCTGATGGCGGCAGCCCACTGCGCCGCAGCGGTACAGATCGATGCGCTGCCACCCGATGCTCCGCTCGCGGCGCCATCGCCTGCAGCCTGTGACGCCGCGCCGTGTGCCGCAGCATCGGCGCCGCTGCTTTCAGGGGTGGCGTCGGTTGCGCGGTATCCGCAGCGAAACTTCCCCCGGTGGCGTGGTGTCGCGGCGCCGGTGAGCGAGCAGACCCTGGGCGCCCTGCGCGGTGGCTTCCAGACCGCCAGCGGACTTCAGCTGAGCTTCGGCATCGAGCGCATGGTCTACATCAACGGCGCCCTGACCACCAGCACGCGAATCACTGTCGCGGGCGTCGGCGGCCTCGCTAGGGAGGTGGGGCCACGCCTTGTGCAGGGTGGCGGCACGGGTCTGTCGCTGGTGCGCAACGGTGTCGGCAACACCTTCGTCGCCGGACTGCTTCCCGCATCGACCCAGGCCACCGTGATCCAGAACACGTTGAATGATCAGCGCATCCAATCGCTCACGTTCATCAGCGCCCAGGCCAACAGCCTGGCGGTGCTGCAGTCGTTGAACCTGCAGATGTCGATCCGCGATGCCGTGACAGGCTCGGTGCGTCGCTGAGGTCGCGCCACGGAAACTGGCGCGCTGTACAGGAGGCCTTGCGTTCGCGGCAGGGGCGGAGATGGCTCACCGCCCGCCGCACAGATTCCTGCGTGCGGCATGACCGCACGCCGCAGCCAGCGCCCGCCCCTGGGGATCGGCTCGTGCATACGGCGCATCGACGGCGGTCGATTCGCCTCGAGGCTGGCGCGCATCCGCTTTGCCGAGGTCAGCCGCGCCGCAGATGGGGGTGAACACACTGGTCCAGCGCGTTACCGGGCCGGCCCGGCGCGCGGTCTTCTCTCTTGACTTGTCCTGCGCGCGCATCGCCCCCGCCCGGGTCCGCCCGATCAGGCCCGGCGGGCGGGCCGGTGCGGCGGCGTAGCGAGAGCCGGAGCGGACCATCCGCACAGGTCGATACGCGGCCAACGCGGCCAGTCGCCACGATCCGCCTTCATGCATCCCTGCATGCCAGCCATGCGCCAGCCGCTCGGGACTGCATGGCGCCGTCTTCCGATGATGGCGACCCTCAGCAACCCACCGATCCAGGAGCCTCGCATGAACACCCCGCGCAGCGGCCACGCCCCCGGTGCCGACGCTTTCCACCCGCCCGCTCCCGGCCGGCGCGCCTTCATCCGCCTGCTCGGCGGCGGCCTCGTGCTGGCCGCCGGGGCGGGCGCTGCCGGGTGCAGCAGCGACCTGCCGGACGTGGCCGTGGCGCCCTGGCGGGCGGCGGCGGCCGAGACCGAGGTGCGGCGCTTCATGCTGGCGCACGCGCTGCTGGCGCCCAACCCGCACAACCGCCAGCCCTGGATCGCCGACCTGCGCGAGCCCGACCGCATCCATCTGCTGTGCGACGGCGAACGCCTGCTCCCCGAGACCGACCCCTGGGGGCGCCAGATCCTGATCGGCTGCGGCGCCTTCATCGAACTGGCGGTGATCGCGGGCGCGCAGCAGGGGCGGGCCGTCGACGTGACGCTCTTCCCGGACGGGGCGCCGGCGCCCACCGCCCTGCCGGCCGGCGTGCGCGTGGCCACGCTCGCGATCGGGGCGCCGGGCAACGCGCCGCGCGATGCGCTGCATGCGCAGATCACGCGGCGCCACACCAGCAAGGCCGCCTACGCGGCCGGCCGCCCGCTGCCCGCGGGCCTGGCCGACGCGTGGCGCCGCACCGCCGGCGACTTCGGGCTGCGCGCCGACGTGGTGCAGGGCGAGGCGGCGATGGCGCCCCTGCGCAAGCTCACGCGCGAGGCCTTCGAGATCGAGACCATCACGCCGCGCACCTGGCTCGAGTCGGGGCGGCTGATACGCATCGGGCCTGATGCGATCGCGCAGCACCGCGACGGCATCAGCCTGAACGACCCCCTGGTGCGCGCGATCCACGCCGTCGGGCTGTTCGACCCGCTGCAGGTGCCGCAGCCCGGCAGCAAGGACCTGCAGCGCGTGATGGAACGCTGGCTGCCCTTCGAGACCGGCAGCGGCTACCTCTGGCTGGCGAGCCCGGGCCGCGACCGCCCCGCGCAGGTGGCCGCGGGCCGCGCCTACGTGCGCATGCACCTGCAGGCCACCGCCGCCGGCGCCGACATGCACCCGCTGTCGCAGGCGCTGCAGGAATTCCCCGAGATGCGGGGCCCCTACGAGGCCGTGCACCGCCTGCTGGGGGTGGACCCTGCCGTCGGCGCCGTGCAGATGCTCGCCCGCGTCGGGCAGGCGCTGGAGCCGGCGAAGCCCGCGCCGAGGCGCGGCCTGGCGGCCCACCTGCGGACCTGACCGGGGGGCGCCCCGGTGGCGCCCCGCCGTGCCAGACTTGCGGCTCGAGACGCCTTCGACCATGCCCGACCCCGACCTGCCCCCGGCCAGCGGCCCGCAACGCGCCGCCCCGGCCGGGCCGCGCCTGGACGACTGGAACCTGCTGCGCTCCTTCATCGCCGTCTACGAGGCCGGCACGCTGACCGAGGCCGCGCGCCGGCTCGGCAGCACGCAGCCCAGCGTCGGGCGCCATCTGCGCGAACTCGAGTCGGCGCTGGGCGAGGCCCTGTTCAAGCGCCTGCCGGGGCGCCTGGAACCCACCGCGCGCGCGCACGCGCTGCACCGCAGCGTGGCCGGCATGAAGCTGGCCGCGCGCGAGGCCGAGCGCCTGTTCGCCGAATCGCACGAGCAGGTCGCAGGCACGGTGCGCGTGGCCGCGTCCGAGGTCTACGCGCCGCATGTGGTCGTGTCGATGCTGGCCCCGCTGCTCGCCGCGCAGCCCGAGCTCGAGATCGAACTGTCGGTGTCCAACCGCGCCGACAACCTGCTGCGGCGCGAGGCCGACATCGCGGTGCGCTTCTTCCGCCCCGAGCAGGACGACCTGATCGCCGTGCACGTGGGCGACACCGAACTCGGGCTCTACGCGCACGAGTCCTATCTTGCGCGCCACGGCGAGCCCGCCGGATGGACGCTGCCGGCCGACACCTTCGTCGCCGGCTTCGACCGCGAGCAGTCCCCGCTCGAGCGGCTGATCAAGGGCCCGGCGCCGGTGTCGCCGCTGCGCTTCCGGCTGCGCACCGACGCCATCCTGGCGTGCCATGCCGCGGTCGAGACCGGCCTGGCGGTCGCGGTCTATCTGGCCGACGTGGCCTCACGCCGGCCGGGCCTGAAGCGCATCCTGGCCGATCGGGTCGGGCAGCGCCTGCCGGTGTGGCTGTGCGCGCACGAGGAACTGCGCCGCTCCGCCTCGATGCGCTGCGTCTGGGACTGCCTCGAGCAGGGCCTGCGCGCGCACCTGGACGGCGCGGCGGGCCGCTGAGCCAGCCCCTCCCCTGGCCGGGGTCACTGCGGCGCCAGACCAGCCGCCTTCACCAGCGGCCCGTTGCTCGCCACCTCGGCCCGGATGTAGGCGTCGAACTGCTCGGGTGTCATCGTCCAAGGGTCGGCGCCCAGCTGCTGGAAGCGCTCCTTCACCTCGGGCAGGGCCAGGGCCTTCACCACCTCGGCCTGCAGGCGGTTGACGATGTCGCGCGGCGTACGGGCCGGCGCCATCATGCCGATCCAGAAATTGAACTCGCTGCCCGGAACCCCGGCCTCGGCCGTGGTGGGCACGTCGGGTAGCGCGCTCGCGCGGCGGGAACTGCCCACCGCCAGCGCCAGCAGGCTGCCCGCGCGGATCTGGCCGATGACCGGCGCGATGGGCGAGAAATAGAAGTCCACCCGGCCGGCGATGACCTCGCTCACGGCCTCGGCCGAGCCCTTGAAGGGAATGTTCGTGGCGTTGATGCCGGCCGCGAGCTTGAACTTCTCGGCGTTCAGGTGGGTCGCGCTGCCCTGGCCGGCGGACGCGAAGTTCAGCCCGGCGGGCCGCGCGCGGGCTGCGGCCACGAGCTCCTGTACCGAGCGGATGCCCTTGGCGGGCGACACCACCAGCACGTTCGGTGTGGCCGAAATCGGCGTCACCCCGGCGAAGGCCGTCAGGGTGTCGAAGGGCAGCTTGGCGAACGTGCTCGGGCTGACCGTGTGCGAGCTCGAGTGAACCATGATCGTGTAGCCGTCGGGCGCGGCCGAGGCCACCTGCGCCTGGCCGATGGTGCCGCTGGCGCCGGCCCGGTTCTCCACGACGAGCTGCTGCCCCAGGCTCGCAGCCATCTTGTCGGCGATGGCCCGCGCGATGATGTCGGTGGTGCTCCCGGGCGCAAAGGGCACGATCACGCGGATCGGCCGGCTGGGGTAGCCGGCCTGCGCGAAGCTCAGGCCCGGCATCAGCGTGGCCGCCGTCAGGGCGAGCGCCTGCCGGCGGGTGGGGGGGTAGGTCATGGGTGTCTCCGGTCGTGGTGTACTGCCCTGCCTGTGCAGCGCGGGCCGCCGATTCTGGAGTCCCCGCCCCCACCGCGCCAACCCGGGGCAACCCCGGTGCGCGGCCGATCAGCCCCTCACGGCCGCCCGATGAAGAACACCAGCCCCAGGCTCCCCCGCGGCGCCCAGGTCAGGCCCAGGTACATCGGGCCGACGCCGGTGTCGGCGCCGAGGAACAGGCTGGAGCCCCAGCGCAGGTCGGTCAGCGAGAGGTCGCGGTGGTTCACCCAGGCGTTGCCGGCCTCCAGGCTGGCGCCGACGAAGAAGCCCCGGGTCAGCACCACCTCCTGCTTCAGCCGCGAGTACCAGGTCAGCCGCCCCAGCACCAGATGGTTGCCGCTGAACTGTCCGAGCCGGTAGCCCGACAGCTGGTGGAAGCCGCCGAGCGTGTAGCGGCCCACCAGCGGCGAGCCGCCCTCGTCGGAGGCCACGGCCTGCAGGTGCAGGTTCAGCGTGTGCCGGCCGCGCGACAGCGCGCCCGTGGCGCTGCCCTGCACGCGGTAGAAGGCCTCGTCGAAATCGCCCAGCCGGCGCCCGACCGCAGCCTCGGCCTCCAACCGGTACCCCGATTGCGGGAACAGCGCGAAGTCGAGCTGGTCGTCGACCACGCGCACGCGCGGGCCGATCTCGTGCGTGATCGTCGTCTGCGTGGGACCGCTGTAGTTGCCGCCCAGCAGCACGGGTGCCGTGCGCAGCGCATCGTGCACCAGGCCCAGCCTCATCTCGCCGCCGCGGGCCCAGGGGCGGCCGAAGTCGACGCCCAGCCGGCCGGCGTAACGGTCGAAGACCGCCGCCTCGCGCCCGGCCTCGTCGTACTCGCCCAGGCGCCGCCGCTCGGCCTGCGCCCAGGCGGCGACGAACCAGTCGCGCTCCAGGCTGTCGGTCCAGCGCAGCGGGTGCACCAGTTCGGTGGCCAGCAGCGGCGTCGAGCCCAGCGTGACCCGGTTGCGCCACTCGGTGCCGGCGGGCGTCAGCCAGCGCCGGTCGTGCGCGAGCTTCACGTTGAACAGCGCGCGGCCCGAGAAGTCGGTCGACAGGTCCAGGCCCACGCGCAGGTAGTCCGGGCCCCAGGGCTTGTCCTCGAGCCGGAAGACGATCGCCTCGCCTGCGCCGTCGGGCTGCCGCACGAGCCGGTAATCGGCGCGCAGGTAGTCGCCGCTGGCGGCCAGGCGCTTGACGTCGCGCTCGGCGGCTGCCGCGTCGAAGACGGCGCCGGGTCGGGACGCCAGCAGCGGGGCGATGCGCTGTGGCCGGGTGACGGTGGTGCCCTCGAAGCCCACCGCCGCGATGCGCGAAGCCGAAGACGGCGGTGGCGCGTGCGCGGCGGCCCAGCGGGCGTAGCCCGCGTCGTCCAGCGCCAGCGGCGCCAGCAGTGCCTGCGCCGCCTGCGCGGCGGCCCGGCCTCGTTCCATCAACTCGGCGGAGCGATCGAAGTCCGACGAGCCGAGCGTGCCCAGCTCGGGCTTGACCAGCACGTCACCGGGCCGCAGCAGCGCGAGGCTGCGCTGCACGTTCTGCTCGGTCAGGATGTTGATCATCTGCGCCGTCAACCCGACGACGGTGGACAGCGCCTCGCGCCCGCCCACCGGCGTGCCCACGTTCACGGCGATCACCACCTCGGCGCCGAGCTGGCGTGCCAGGTCCACCGGCAGGTTGTCGACCAGCCCGCCGTCGCCGAGCACCCGGCCCTCGCGCTCGACGGGCGCGAAGACGCCGGGTACGCTCATGCTCGAGCGCAGCGCCAGCGCCAGGTCGCCGCCCGACAGCACCACCGGCGCACCGGTCTCCATGTCGGTGGCCACGGCGCGGAAGGGGCGCGGCAGCGCGTCGAAGCTGCCGATGTGGCGCACCGGCAGCGTGTAGCGGCGCAGCAGCGATTCCAGCCCGGTGCTCGAGACGGCGCCCTGCGGCAGCAGCAGCCCGGTGCCGCGCAGGCCGAACTCGAGCGTGGACGAGAGCTCGAAATCCTGCTCCTTGCGGCGTTGCGACAGGTCGGGCCGGGCGATGCGGCTGGCGAAGACCTCGTCCCAGCGCACGCGCGCGAGCTCGCGTTCGATGTCGGCGGCGCGCATCCCGCTGGCGTACAGCCCGCCGATGATGGCCCCCATCGAGGTGCCGACCACCAGGTCGACCGGCACGCGCTGCGCCTCCAGCGCCTTCAGCACCCCCACGTGGGCGAGCCCGCGTGCCCCGCCACCCGACAGCACGAGCCCGACCCGGGGGCGCGCGGGGGCGGGCGCTGCGGCGGCTGCGGATGCCTGCACCGCGGGCGTGTCAACCGGGCTGGCGGGCGCGGCCCGGGTGGCCGGGCTGCCCAGCACCCACGACGCCGCTGCCACGGCCGCGGCAGCCAACCGTTGCCCGAACCCTCTGCGCCACCTCATCGCGCGATTGTCGGGGCGGCAGCGCCTGCCGGGGCTGCGCGGGTGCGCCTGGCGGCGGCGGCTACTTCAGGATGCGGAACAGGTTGTGGTGGGCGTCCGTGAAGGTGCGCAGGTCGGGGCGGTCGGCGATCGGGGAGGCCGCCGCGGCGATGCGCGGGTGCTTCAGCAGCGCCGCGTCGCGCGTCATCAGCACCTGGTCGGTGCTGCTGAGCCAGAAGGCGGCGCCGCTCGACCCCGACGGCACGTCTTCCACCAGCACCGCGTGCAGGCCGAGTTCGGCGGCGTGGCGCTGCAGCACCGGCATCAGGTCGATGTAGCGGTTGGTGGCCTGGAAGACCAGCACGCCGTCGGGTGCCAGGTGCTGCAGGTAGAGCTGCAGCGCCTCGCGCGTGACCAGGTGCATCGGGATCGAGTCGCCGCTGAACGCGTCGATGCCCAGCACGTCGTAGCGCCGGCTGCCCTGGGTGCGCAGCTCGCGCTCGAGCGACAGCCGGCCGTCGCCCATGACCACGGGCGCCACGCGTGCCGGCGTGTCGCGCAGGAAGGTGAACTCGCGCTTCTCGATCTCCACCACCTTGGGGCTGATTTCGTAGAAGACGATCTCGTCGCCGGCACGGCCGTAGGCTGCCACCACCCCCGCGCCCAGGCCGACGATGCCGATCCGGCGCGGGCCCGGGCGCTGCTCGTTGAGCGCCGTGAACATCCGGCCATAGCCGGATCCGGGGCCGAAGTAGTCGCTGGGCGTGTTGCGCCAGGCTTTGCCCAGCAACTGCCCGCCGTGCATGATGCCGCCGTGGAACATCATCCGGTAGCCCACGCCTTCGGCGCTGCCGTCGCGCGTGCGCACGACACCATAGAAATCGCGCTCCATCACGCGCGTCCCGGCCGCATAGGACTGGGCGCCGGTGACGGCGAACCATGAGGTCACCGCACAGGCGGCGAGCGCCGGCAGCAGCCAGCGACCGCGCAGCGTGAGCCCCAGCAGCAGCCCGAGCACGACGAGCGCCAGGTTCAGCTCGAAATAGCCCGCGAGCGTCAGCGGCGCAACGATGGCCACGAGCACGGCGCCGAGGGCGCCCCCGACCGACATCATCAGGTAGAAGCGCGTCAGGTGGCGCGGCGCTGGCTTGAGCCGTGCCATCTCGCCGTGGCAGAACATGCAGGCGACGAAGAGCCCGCCGAAGTAGACCGCGGCCGCGGTCTGCAGGTCCAGCGAGGGGATCTTCCACGCCATCAGCGGCACCATCAGCATCAGCGCGACCGCGAACAGCGGGCGCACGTACCAGCGCGGGTGGTCGAAGCACAGGATGAAGGTCAGCAGGTACAACGACAGCGGCACCACCCACATGAAGGGTACGCTGGCGATGTTCTGCGTGACATGGTTGGTGACGGCCAGCAGCATGACCGAGCCCATGCCCGACAACGCGAGCCACAGCGCCTGGCGGCCAGCGGTGGGCGTGGTCTCGTCGTCGGCGGCCGCGGCCTGCGCGCCGGCGGATGTCGCTCCTGCGGCCCCGGCGGAGGCACCCGCAGCACGCAGCGAGGCCCAGCCCGTGGCGGCGCAGACAACGACGAACAAGGTGTAGACGGCCGACCAGCTCCAGCCGAGCTGCGGCAGTTCCAGCCAGGGCTCGAACAGCACGGGGAAACCGAGCAGCGCCAGCAGGGAGGCGAAATTGCTGAGTGCGAACAGCCGGTAGGGCACGGCAGCCTGGAAACGCTTCCAGTACCAGCTCTGCAGCAGCGGCGTGGTCGTCGACAGCAGGAAGTAGGGCAGCCCGATGGTGACCAGCAACAGCAGCAGGATGCGCGAGATCGGCTCTTCGTCGCCCTGCGGCTTCCAGGTTTCGCCGGCGAGGATGGGCAGCGTCAGCAGCGACAGCGCGAGCAGCGCCACGTGCAACAGGGTCTGCCGGCGCGGGCCGAGCCGCGTGCCGAGGTCGGCATAGGCGTAGCCTGCCAGGAGGATGGACTGGAAGAAGACGAGGCAGGTCGTCCACACCGCCGCAGAGCCGCCGAACCAGGGCAGGATCTGCTTGGCGATGATGGGCTGGACCAGGAAGAGCAGGAAGGCCGAGAGGAAGATCGTGCCGGCGTAGGGCAGGATCGCGGCCGGCCCGCGCGGGGCAGGCGAGGAAGCGGTGGAGGCCACGGTGCGGACGGGAGCAGCCGAAAGCGGCGAGAGATCATACGCAAGCAGCCCGCCGTGCACCCTGGGGGAAAGCCCGCAGCGGCGCTCCTGCACGCCGGGCACGGGACAGAGACGGAAACGGCTCGCGCCTTCCGGCGCGGGAGCACAAAAGACCGCGTCGTGCGGCGCGGGCCAAATCGGCATAGGGGGCCCCCGTTATCGGAGGCGCCCCTGCCACACCACCCGGCATGCGGGTCCGCACCGGGCGGTTCGAGAGTTTGAGGTCATGACAGTCTTGGCACGCCCAGCCGATCGAAGTA
>JBILNB010000003.1:0-156669 GCA_044375195.1 Rubrivivax sp.
GCCGCCAGCTCGTCGATACGCTGCCACGCAGACAGGCCCGCCACCTTGAAGCGTGCGGGATGGCGCGCCATCACGTCCAAGGTGCTGACGCCGATCGAGCCGGTCGAGCCGAGGATGGCCACGCGCTGCGGCCGGGAGGGGGTGGAGGGATTCACGTCTGGAAAAGTTGGCAAGAGCGCCGAAAACACGCTGGCGAGCGCACGCGCACGTGCGCCCACATCGCATGCTGGAAGTTCTTCAGCGCCACGTCAAGGCCAGGGCCAGAGGGAACACCGGCAGCAGGGCATCGATCCGGTCCAGCACGCCGCCATGACCCGGCAGCAAGGCGCTCGAATCCTTGACATGGGCCGCCCGCTTGAGCAGCGACTCGAACAGGTCGCCGACGACGCTCATGCCCACCAGGCCCGTCAGCAGCACGAGACCCGGCCCCAGGCCGAAGCGCTCGTGCAGCGCGGAGAACAGGCTGGGCCCCAGGGCCGGCCACGACACCTGCAGCGACGTCCAGCCCCAGGCGAGCCCCCAGACTGCCAGCACGCCACACAGTGCGCCCTCCCAGCTCTTGCCCGGGCTGATGCGCGGGGCGAGCTTGCGGCGCCCGAAGGCACGCCCCCCGGCATAGGCCGCGATGTCGGCCACCCAGACGGTGCAGAAGACCGAGAGCACGAAGGCCAGGCCCTGGGCACGCGCCTCGACGAGGGCCACCCATGCGGCGGCAACGACCCCCACGCCCAGAACACGGCGCGCGGAGGCGGGCGCACGCGCCCAGCCGTCGACGCCGATCCGCAGGGCCCAGGGCCCGCCGATCAGCCAGGCCAGCGCGGCCAGGGCCACGACGCCATGCAGATCCATCCCCGACGAGGCTGCCCATCCGGCCAGCAGACCCGTCAGCACCACCGCAGCCGCCCATCCCATGGCGCCCGCTCCCGCAGCGCCATTCAGGCGCGCCCACTCCCAGCCGGCCGCAGCCACGAAAGCCAGCGTCAGCACCGGGAAGGGCCAGAGTGCTTCGCTCCAGAGTGCCGGGATCAACAGGGCCAGCAACACGACGGCTGTGACGATGCGCTGGCCGAGCATCACTGTCAGCCCGAGGGGGTGCCTGCGAATACGGGCTGGATTCCGCCGAAGCGCCGGTCGCGGCCCGCATAGGCCGCCAGCGCCGCATCGATGTCGCGCGCGCCGAAATCGGGCCAGAGGGTCTCGGTGAAGTACAACTCGGCGTAGGCCACCTGCCACAGCAGGAAGTTGCTGATCCGCATCTCGCCGCCGGTGCGTATGAAGAGGTCGGGGTCGGGCAGGTCGCCAAGCATGGTGTAGCGGCCGAGCACCTGTTCGTCCAGATCCTGAGGGTCGACCCCGTCTGCCAGCGCACGCCGGCAGGCCTGTGCCACATCCCAGCGGCCGCCGTAGTTGAAAGCCACGGTCAGCGTGATCCGGGCGTTGTGCGCCGTGCTGCGCTCGGCCAGGCTCCAGGCCTCCTGGAGGCGTTCGGACATGGCCTCCCGATCGCCGATGATACGGATGCGGACCCCCTTGGCAGCAATGCGCGAAAGGTACTTGGACACCGCTACCAGCACCAGCCCCATCAGGCCGGACACCTCGTCGGCAGGACGCTTCCAGTTTTCGGACGAGAAGGCGAACACAGTGAGGTACTCGACACCGCGGTCGGCGAACAGGTCGATGGCCCGGACGAGCGTGTCCACCCCGGCCTTGTGCCCGAAGAAGCGGGGCATGTAGCGCTGCCGCGCCCAGCGACCGTTGCCGTCCATCACGACGGCCACGTGGCGCGGCACGGGGGCGTGGCGATCCATGGCGTGCACGGACCGTCGTCAGACGGCCATGACCTCGGCTTCCTTGGCCTGGACAAGGCGATCGACCTCGGCCACGACCCGGTCGGTCAGGCGCTGCACATCGTCCTGGCCGCGGCGCTCGTCATCCTCGGAGACCGCCTTGTCCTTGAGCAGGCGCTTGAGCTGTTCGTTGGCCTCGCGGCGCAGGTTGCGCGCCGCGACCTTGGCCTCCTCGCCAGCATGGCGCACGACCTTCGTCAGCTCGCGCCGGCGCTCCTCGGTCAGCGCGGGCATCGGCACGCGCAGCAGGTCGCCCTGGGAGGAGGGGTTCAGGCCCAGGTCGGACTCGCGGATCGCCTTCTCGATCTTGGCCCCCATGCCCTTCTCCCAGGGCTGGACGCTGATCGTGCGCGCATCGAGGAGGGAGACGTTGGCCACCTGGCTGATCGGAACCATCGACCCATAGTAGTCGACGTGGACCTGGTCCAGGATGCCCGGATGCGCACGGCCCGTGCGTATCTTCTGCAGTTCGGTCTTCAAGGCCTCGATGGACTTGCCCATCTTGGCCTCGGCGGTCTTGCGTATCTCGGCGGGAGTGGTCATGGCATCACCTGTCACACGTGCACGAGCGTGCCTTCGTCAGCGCCCATCACGACACGCTCGAGCGCACCCGGCTTGAAGATCGAGAACACCTTGATCGGCAGCTTCTGGTCACGGCAGAGCGCGAACGCGGTCGCGTCCATCACCTGCAGGTTGCGCGAGATCGCCTCGTCGAAGGAGATCGTGGTGTAGCGCTCGGCCGACGGATCCTTGTTCGGATCGGCGCTGTAGACGCCATCGACCTTGGTGGCCTTCAGCACGATTTCCGCGCCGATCTCGGCCCCCCGCAGGGCCGCGGCGGTGTCGGTCGTGAAGAAGGGGTTGCCGGTGCCGGCGGCGAACACGACAACCTTGCCCTCCTCGAGGTACTGCAGCGCCTTCGGCCGCACGTAGGGCTCGACGACCTGTTCGATCGAAATGGCGGACATGACACGCGCCGTCATCCCCTCCTGGCGCATCGTGTCGGCCAGTGCAAGCGCGTTCATGACCGTGGCCAGCATGCCCATGTAGTCGGCCGTGGCCCGATCCATCCCGACCGAGCCGCCGGCCACGCCGCGGAAGATGTTGCCACCGCCGATGACGACGGCCACCTCGCAGCCCAGACGGGTGACCTGCTGCACCTCGCGCACCATGCGCACGATGGTCGAGCGGTTGATGCCGTAGGCGTCGTCGCCCATCAGGGCTTCGCCGGAGAGCTTGAGCAGGATGCGCCGGTAGCGCGGCATGCCGTGTTCCCAGAAACTAGACCAGAGGAGTTTAAGCGCGCCGGGGGCGACGCGACGCAGCGCGGACGCACACGCGCCCGCGACCTGGGCTCACTGGGCCTTGGCTGCCGCGACCTGCGCAGCCACCTCGGCTGCGAAGTCGTCGGTCTTCTTCTCGATGCCCTCGCCCACCACGTACAGCGTGAAACGCCGTACGGTGGTGCCGGCAGCCTTGAGCATCTGCTCGACCGTCTGCTTGTCGTTCTTGACGAAGGGCTGGTTCAGCAGCGAGACCTCCTTCAGGAACTTCTGCACCGAGCCCTCGACCATGCGCTGCACGATCTCGGCCGGCTTGCCCGACTCCGCAGCCTTCTCGGCCGCGACCCGGCGCTCGCGCTCGACCAGCTCGGCAGGCACTTCCGCGGACGACAGCGACACCGGCTTCATCGCTGCCACGTGCATCGCCACGTCCTTGGCTGCGACCTCGTCGCCGTCGAAATCGACCAGCACGCCGATACGCGTGCCGTGCAGATAGTGCGCCAGGCGGCCGCCACCGGCATAGCGGCTGAAGCGGCGGATCGACATGTTCTCGCCGATCTTGCCGATCAGACCCTTGCGCACGTCCTCCACCGTGGGGCCGAAGCCGTCCTGCGCCAGCGGCAGCGCCGACAGCGCCGCCACGTCCGCCGGCGCGTGAGTGGCCACCAGTTGGGCGCACGAGCGCGTGAGGGCCAGGAAGGAATCGTTCTTGGAGACGAAATCGGTCTCGCAGTTGATCTCGACCAGGGCCCCGGTGGTGCCGTCCACCGCCGCGGCGATCACGCCTTCGGCCGTGATGCGCGCCGCCGCCTTGCCAGCCTTGTTGCCCAGCTTCACGCGCAGGATCTCCTCGGCGCGGCCCATGTCGCCATCGGCCTCGGTCAGCGCCTTCTTGCACTCCATCATCGGGGCGTCGGTCTTGGCGCGCAGCTCCGCGACCATGCTTGCAGTGATGACTGCCATCTGTATTGACTCCGCTTGAAAAGTAAAACGGGCGGGCGGCACGCGGCGCGCGCCGGCCGCCCGCAAGAACCCGATCAGGCTTCTTCGCTGACCTCGACGAACTCGTCGCTGCCGGCCACGGCCTGCACGACCTCGGCGGTCGCGTTGGCCTTGCCCTCGAGCACCGCGTCGGCCACGGTGCGCGCATACAGCGCCACAGCCTTGGCCGAGTCGTCGTTGCCGGGGATCACATACTGAACGCCGTCGGGGGAGTGGTTGGTGTCGACGACACCGATCACCGGGATGCCCAGCTTGTTGGCCTCGGCCACGGCAATCTTGTGGTAGCCGACGTCGATCACGAACAGCGCATCAGGCAGCGCGTTCATGTCCTGGATGCCGCCGATGTCCTTCTCGAGCTTCGTCAGCTCGCGCTCGAACATCAACGCTTCCTTCTTGATCATGGCCTCGGTGCCGGCCTCGCGCGTGGCCTGCATGTCCTTGAGCTTCTTCAGCGAGCCCTTGACTGTCTTGAAGTTGGTCAACATGCCGCCGAGCCAGCGCTGGTCGACGAAGGGCATGCCGCAGCGCAGCGCCTCCTGTGCCACGACCTCGCGCGCCTGGCGCTTGGTGCCCACCATCAGGATCGTGCCGCGGCGGCTGGACAGCTGGCGAACGAACTTCATCGCGTCGTTGAAGAGCGGCTGCGTCTTCTCGAGGTTGATGATGTGGATCTTGTTGCGATGGCCGTAGATGAACGGGGCCATCTTGGGGTTCCAGAAGCGCGTCTGGTGCCCGAAGTGGACACCGGCTTCCAGCATTTCACGCATGGAGACAGACATGGAGATACTCCGAAGGTTGCTTCTAGAATCCGACGCACATCACGCGGCGTGGGAGCCGGCACCGAGGAAAGCCCCGTTCCGCCACCCCGCGCCCGTGACACCTTCCGGGGGCCGGATTCGCGATTGATCTGCCCTGTTGCAAGCAACGAAAAGAGCGTCAAGTCGATGCTCGATCGAGCGCATGCAGCTCGGACAAACCCGAAGATGTTAACACGGCCCGTCCCGCCCGGGCCGGACCCAGGCCCACAGGAGTCCCTGCTTGCGCATCGCCGTCATTGGCGCCGGCATCGTCGGCATCACCACCGCCTGGGAGCTGTCCGAGGACGGACACGAGGTCACCGTCTTCGAGCGCCGCACCCGCATCGCCGAGGAGACGAGCTACGCCAACGCCGGCGTCATCGCCCCAGGTTACGTCACGCCCTGGGCAGCGCCGGGCATGCCGGCCAAGGTGCTGGGCGGCCTGCTGTCGGCACACGCAGCGGTTCGCTTCGGCCGTGGGATCTGGCGCTGCCTGCCCTGGATCCGCCGATATCTCGCGGCGTGCAGCCGGCCCGTGCACGAGGCGAACCGGCGCGCGATGCAGGCGCTCGCAGGCTACAGCCGCGAGCGCCTGGACGCCATCGCCACGCGCCACCGGCTCGACTACGAGCAGGCGCAGGGCTATCTGGTGCTGCTGCGCCAGGAACGCGACCTCGAGCGCGCCCAGGGCGGCATCCGCCTGCTGCAGGACGTCGGCACGACCGTCCACGTCCTCGATGCCGAGGGCTGTCGCGCCGTGGAGCCCGGCCTGAGCGTGGACACCCCCCTGCACGCAGGCCTGCAACTGCCGAAAGACGGCGTGGGCAACTGCAGGCTCTTCGCCCACCAACTTCGCGCTCTGGCTCAGCCGGCGGGGGTGAGCTTTCGTTTCGGCGTCGAGGTCCTGCCGCTGAACGCCGCCGAGCCGCTGCGCCTGCAATGGCATGCAGCGACTCCCACCCCAGGCAGCTCTGCCGCGCCCGCGGACGCACAGGAAGGCCGCTTCGACGCTGTCGTGCTGTGTGCCGGCGTGGCGGCGGCCCCGCTGGCACGTGCGGTGGGCCTGCGCCTGCCACTCCTGCCGGTGTACGGCTACTCGGCGACGATGCCGCTGCGCGACCCGGCCGCGGCGCTCGGCCTGGGGCCGCAGTCCGGGCTCATGGACGAGCGCTACAAGGTCGCGATCACGCGCCTGGGACAGCAGGTCCGCGTGGCTGGCAGCGCCGAACTGGGCGGTCGGGCTGATCGCATGGCCGCATCGGCCCAGGCGACGCTGTACAAGGTGCTGCAGGACTGGTTCCCTGGCGCGGGCGACGTCTCCCGAGCGCGACTGTGGAAGGGTGGACGCCCGATGCTGCCCGACGGCCCACCGGTCGTCGGCGCCTCGCCCGTACCCGGCGTGTGGCTGAACCTGGGACACGGTTCGAGCGGGTGGGCGCTTTCCTGCGGATCGGCGCGCTTGCTGGCCGACCGGATCGCCGGGCGTGCGCCGGCCGTCGACGACACGCGCCTGGGCTACGCGCGCCTGATCGACCCGGCACGGATCGGCTGAAGCGCCATGGCGAGCACCCCGGGCTCTGGGTGGAACGGCACGGGCTCACCGTCCTCCCGGGCCGCGGGACCGTGGCGCGTGCTGCCCGCGCGCCACGCGTGGGCGCTGCACGACACCGCCGCCAGCCGCACGATCGAGGCGCGGGCCCTGGCGGCCGAGCCGGGTGGCGCGCTCATGCGCCGTGCCGCCGCCTCGGTGGCGCGTTGGGTGGCCGCCGTCGCGCCGCATGCGCAGCACATCTGGGTGGCTTGCGGGCCGGGCGGTAACGGCGGCGACGGGCTGCACGCCGCAGCGCTGCTCGCGCGCCGAGGACACCGCGTCAGTGTGAGCCTGCACGCCGACGCGGCGCGCCTGCCGGCCGACACCGCGGCCGGCCTGCGCGCCGCGCTCGACGCGGGCGTGCCGGTCACTGACCGCACGCCGCCCGGCTTCAGTCCGGACGTCGCCATCGATGCCCTGCTCGGCCTGGGCAGCAGGAGGCCGCCGGACGGCGCCGTACTCGACGGTGTGAGAGCCTTGCGGCACGTCGGCGCCCCGGTGCTGGCCGTCGACCTTCCCACCGGGCTGCACGCGGACACCGGCGTCGCCCTGGGCGAGCCGGTCGTGCGCGCGCACTGGACGCTGTCGCTGCTGACGCTCAAGCCCGGCCTGTTCACCGGCCTGGGGCGAGAGCTCTCAGGCGAGGTCTGGTTCGACGACCTCGGCATCGTGGCCACGGCCTCGGAGCCGCCAGTCGCGAGCCTGTACGCGCCCGCCGCGCAGGCAGGGCCGGCCGGCGTGGCGCATGGTTCGCACAAGGGCTCCTTCGGCGACACCGTGGTCGTCGGGGGCGCGCTGGGCATGGCTGGCGCGCTCAGCCTGGCGGCCCAGGCCGCACTTGCAGCCGGCTCGGGGCGCACGATCGCGGTGCCGCTGGACGCGGACGCGCCGCTGCGCAACGACGGCCGGCCGGAACTGCTGTGGCGAGCAGCATCGGCCCTGGCCGAGGCAGGGTGGTGGGCGGATGCGACCGTGGTCTGCGGCTGCGGCGGCGGCGAGGCCGTGGGTGCCCCGCTGCCACGGCTGCTCGCGCAAGCCGCACGCCTGGTGCTGGACGCCGATGCGCTGAACGCGCTGGCGCGCGACGAGCGCCTGCGCGAGGGGCTGAGGATGCGCGCGCGGCACGGCCTGGCCAGCATCCTGACGCCCCACCCGCTCGAGGCGGCGCGCCTGCTCGGGGTCGCCACCCGCGAGGTGCAAGCCGACAGGCTGCGCGCGGCGGCACGGCTCGCAGGCGAGTTGCAGGCGACGATCGTGCTCAAGGGCTCGGGAACGGTCGTCTGCACCCCGGGGCTGGCGACCGGCATCAACAGCACGGGCGGGCCCGCACTGGCCTCGGGCGGCACCGGCGACGTGCTGGCCGGCTGGCTGGGCGGCCGTTGGTCGCGCCGTCGCGGTGAAGTTCCAGCGGCACACGAGTCGGCCCACGCGGTCGCTCAGCAGACCGTCTGGCTGCACGGGGCCGCGGCCGAACCCGGCACAGTCCGCGGCGACACCGTGCGCGCACAGGACCTGATCGACCGCATGCGGCACCTGGCCGCGCAGCCCCTGCCCTGATCAGCGCCCCGCACGCTTGCGTGGCGTCGTCTTGCGCGAGCGCGATACGGCCTTGCGCGGAGCGCCTGCGTCGCCAGCCGGAGTGGCGGACTTGCGGCCAGCCGCAGCGAGCGCGCGCTTGGCCGCGGCCTTGACGGCTCGGTCGGCCGCCTGGGTCTGCGCCAGGGCCTGGGTCGCTGGCACGGCCGTACCCGTCCCGGCGCGTCCACGGGCCAGCAGGCGCTCGTCGCCACCCTCGCGCACGAGCCGGAAGTCGATCCGGCGTGCGTCCAGGTCGACCCGGCTGACCTGCACCCGCACGCGCGTGCCCACCCCGTAGCGCATGCCGCTGCGCTCGCCGCGCAGTTCCTGCCGCACCTCGTCGAAGCGGAAGTACTCGCCACCCAGTTCGGTGATGTGCACGAGGCCTTCGACGTGCAGTTCGTCGAGCGTGACGAAGACACCAAAGCCCACGGCCGCGGTGACTGTGCCGGCGAACTCCTCGCCGAGGCGATCGCGCATGAAGCGGCACTTGAGCCAGGCCTCGACATCGCGCGAAGCCTCGTCGGCACGGCGCTCGCAGGCGCTGGTGTGCGCGCCTGCGGCCTCCCAGGGTTGCAGTTCCTTGTCCGCGACCGGAGCCTTCGGCCCGCCTGCAGCCGCAGGCGCCTTGGGACGCGCACGCCCCATGCGCGGTGTGCTGACCTGGGCCGGCATGAAGCGGTAGCGCTTTCCGCCGAGCAGCGCCTTGATCACACGGTGGACGAGCAGGTCCGGGTAGCGCCGGATCGGACTGGTGAAATGGGTGTAGGCCCCGTAGGCCAGACCGAAGTGCCCGCTGTTGAAGGGCGTGTAGAGAGCCTGCTGCATCGAGCGCAGCAGCATCTGGTGGATCTGCGCGGCGTCGGGACGCTCGCGCGTGGCCTGGGCGATGGCCTGCAACTCCCCGGGGCTGGGCTCCTCGCCGACGCTCAGCCCGACGCCCAGCGCGCGCAGGTAGTTCTGCAGCGCGGTGCGCTTCTCGGGGGTCGGGCCCTCGTGCACCCGGAACAGCGCGGCATGGCCGCCGTGCTCGATGAAGTGCGCCGCGCAGACATTGGCCGCCAGCATGGCCTCCTCGATCAGGCGGTGTGCCTCGGTGCGCATGCGCGGCACGATCTTCTCGATGCGGCCCGAGTCGTCGCAGACGATCTGCGTCTCCGTGGTCTCGAAGTCCACCGCGCCGCGCCGCGCGCGCTGCCGGAGCAGGGCACGGTAGACCTCGTGCAGATCGAGCAGGCGGGGCACCAGACCGGCGCGGCGCTGCGCCTCCGGACCCCGGGTGTTGGCCAGGATGGCGGCCACCTCGGTGTAGGTCAAGCGGGCATGCGAGCGCATCACCGCGGGGTAGAACTGGTAGGCCTGCACCTCACCCTGGGCATCGACAACCATGTCGCAGACCATGGCAAGACGGTCCTCGTCAGGGTTCAGCGAGCACAGCCCGTTGGACAGACGCTCCGGCAGCATCGGGATCACGCGCCGCGGGAAATAGACCGAGGTGGCGCGCTCGTAGGCGTCGGTATCGAGCGCCTCGCCGGGCTTGACGTAGTGGCTGACGTCGGCAATGGCCACGATCAGGCGCCACTGCGCGGCGCTGTCCCCGGCGGCGCCGGGCTCCAGGGGCTCGGCGTAGACGGCGTCGTCGAAGTCGCGCGCATCCTCACCGTCGATCGTGACGAGCGCCACGTCGGTGAGGTTGACCCGCTGGCGCCGGTCGACGGCCCGCAAGCGGGAGGGCAGCGCCTGCGCCTGCTGCTGGGTGGCCTCGGAGAACACGTGCGGAACGCCGTACTTGCGCACGGCGATCTCGATCTCGAGGCCCGGGTCATCGATCTCGCCGAGCACCTCGACGACGCGGCCCACGGGCTGGGCGTGCAGCGCTGGCGGCTCGGTGAGCTCCACGCAGACCACCTGCCCGGCCGTGGCCGTGGCCGTGGCGTGGCGGGGGATCAGCACATCCTGGCCATAGCGCCTGTCCTCAGGGGCCACGATCCAGGTGCCCCCCTCCTGCAGCAGGCGGCCGATCACGGCCGCCTTGCGGCGCTCGACGATGTCGACCACCCGGCCCTCGGGCCGGCCCTTGCGGTCCTGGCGGACGACGCGCACGACCACCGTGTCGCCGTGCAGGACCGCGCGCATCTCCGCGGGCGGCAGGTAGATCGAGCCCTGCCCGTCCTCGCGGAACACGAAGCCGTGCCCGTCGCGATGGCCTTCGACCATTCCGCGCACCTCGGCGAAGAGGTCGGGGCCGGTGCGGCTCTCGGTCAGCTTGGGCTCGCTGTTGCGAGAATGATCAGAATTGATGATATAGTCCTTGGTTCCTGAAAGCCCAGGTGGCGGAATTGGTAGACGCACTAGTTTCAGGTACTAGCGGGTAACTCCGTGGAGGTTCGAGTCCTCTCCTGGGCACCAGACATTGAATTGAAAGCCGGGGGTTTGCCCTGCGCTTCCTCGAAAAGCCGGGCTGCGAGCCCGGCTTTTTGTTTTCTGCCGCCTCGGCCAGGTACGGAGGGAGGGGCGCTTCAGATCGCGTACCTGCGTGCCAGTTCCTGCGGCCGCAGGTTGTCGTACTCCTCGAAGGGCTGGTGGATCCACGGGCTGGTGGGCAGCGCCTCGACGAAATACTCCGGGACGTAGGTCGACACCGCCTTGACCCATATCACCGCGGTGCGCAACTCCGAGATCGAAGGCATGCCACGCAGGCGGTCGACCACGGCGCGCAGCGTGATGCCCGAGTCGGCCAGGTCGTCCACCAGCAGCACGCGCCCGGCCAGCTCGCCCTTGGGCATCGTGATGTACTTGGCCATGTCGAGCCGCCCCTGGATCGTGCCGGCCTCGGACCGGTAGGAACTGGTGGACATGATGGCCAGGGGCTTGTCGAACACGCGCGACAGCACATCGCCCGGGCGCATGCCGCCCCGGGCCAGACAAAGGATCTGGTCGAACTCCCAGCCCGAGCCCGCCACCTTCAGCGCCAGGCGCTCGATCAGGCGGTGGTACTCGTCCCAGGACACGTAGAGGTGCTTGCCGTCGTCGGTGAGCATCGCGGAGGACTCCTCAGGGCTTGAAAGGGTGGCGCAGCACGATGGTGTGCTCGCGGTCGGGGCCGGTGGACACCATGTCGATCGGCACGCCGATCGCTTCGCTGACGCACTCGAGGTAGCGCCGCGCGTTCGGCGGCAGCGCGTCCCAGTCGGTCAGGCCGACCGTGCTCTCATGCCAGCCGGCAAAGCGCTCGTAGCGCGGGCGGCAGGCGGCGATCTCGTCGGCGTCCAGCGGCAGGATGTCGATGGCGCGCCCGTCCAGTTCATAGCCGGTGCACACCAGGATCTCCTGCAGCCCGTCGAGGACGTCGAGCTTGGTGATGCACAGGCCCGAGATGCCGTTGATGATCATCGAGCGCTTGAGCGCAGCGGCGTCGAGCCAGCCGCAGCGGCGCGCGCGGCCGGTGACGGTGCCGCGCTCCTGCCCTACCGTGGACAGATGGTGGCCGACGCTCCCCGGCTCGTCGATCGGCAGTTCGGTCGGGAAGGGACCGCCGCCCACGCGCGTGGTGTAGGCCTTGGTGATGCCGAGCCGGTAGTGCAGCATCTGCGGCCCGACGCCCGCCCCTGCCGCGGCATTTCCAGCCACGCAGTTGCTCGAGGTGACGTAGGGATAGGTGCCGTGGTCGATGTCGAGAAGCGTGCCCTGGGCGCCCTCGAACAGCAGGCGGTCGCCGCGCAAGTGGCTGCGATGCAGCGCGTACCCGACGTCGCCGAGCATGGGCAGCAGGGCCGGCGCGACCTTCATCGCGTGCTCAAAGACAGTGTCGAAGTCCAGCGCTTTCGATCGCAAGGCGCCGCGCAGGGCCTCATTGTGCACTTCCAGCACCTCACGCAGGCGACGCGCGAAGCGCTCGGGATGCTTCAGGTCCTGGGCGCGCAGAGCGCGGCGCGCGACCTTGTCCTCGTAGGCCGGCCCGATGCCCTTGCCCGTGGTGCCGATCTTGCCGGAACCGCTGGACTCGCGCAGCGCCTCGCGCGCGCGGTCGACCTCCACGTGGAAGGGCAGGATGAGCGGGCAGGACTCGCTGATCATCAGGCGCGAGCGCACCTCCACGCCGATCGCCTCCAGGCGCTCGATCTCGCCGAGCAGGTGGGTCGGATCGACGACGACGCCATTGCCGATGAAGCAGGCCACCCCATCGCGCATGATGCCCGAGGGGATGAGCTGCAGGGCCGTCTTGCGACCCTTGATCACCAGCGTGTGGCCGGCGTTGTGGCCGCCCTGGAAGCGCACCACGCCCTGGGCGTGATCGGTCAGCCAGTCGACCACCTTGCCCTTACCCTCATCGCCCCACTGGGTGCCGACGACGACGACATGGCGTCCCTCACCAGGGGGTTGCTGCGCCGCGCCCGTATCTCGCATCATGTTCACGCCTGTTCAAAGTGAGCGCAGGACCCACCGCCCTGCCACCAGCTCGAGCGTCCGATCGAAGGTCCGGCCGCATTCCTCGGCCACGGAACCGGGCAGGTCGATGACCACGGTCTCGCCGGCCTCGCGCAGCCGCCGCACGGCGGCCGAGAACTCAGGTGCGTCACTCCACGGCGCGCGCACGGCCGAGTTACACGGGCCCGGGCCCACCGCACACTGCGCAAGGGCCTTGACGTCGAGGCTGAAACCCACCGCGGGCCGGTTGCGGCCGAAGATCGCACCAACCTCGTCATAGCGACCGCCGCGAACGAGCGACTGGCTCGAGCCGTCCACGTAGACGGCAAATCGCGTCCCGCTGTAGTAGGCGTAGCCGCCCATGTCGGCGAGGTCGAAGCCCACCCGCACGCCCGGGTGCGAGCGTTGCAGGTGGGCGGTCAGCCGCTCCAGGTCGTCCAGCGCTGCGCCGATCAGCGCTCGGGCCGGCAGCGCCGAGCGTGCCTGGACCAAGACCTCGGTACCGCCATAGGCCCGCAGCAGGATCTGCAGCGCTTCGCGGGCCGAGACCGGCAGCCCCGGCGCCAGATCTTCCAAGGCCGCAGCATCCTTCCGGGACAGGGCCACGACGACGTCGTCCAGGCCAGCGGCGTCCAGGGGAACGCCCGCCAGCACCCCGCGCAGGATGCGCGCGTCCGCCAGGTCGACCACCGGCGGCGCCACCCCAACGTCCACGAGAGCGTCCAGCGCCAGGTCGAGCACTTCCATCTCGGCCTCGAGCCCGGCATGGCCGAAGATCTCGGCGCCGAACTGCAGCGGCTCGCGCGTGGCACCCGGACCGGCCGGGCGCGTGTGCAGCACCGGCCCGCAGTAGCACAGGCGCGTGACGCCTGCACGGTTGAGCAGGTGGGCGTCGATGCGCGCTGCCTGCGGCGTGGTGTCGGCCCGCAGCCCGAGCAGGCGCCCGCTGAGTTGGTCCACGAGCGTGAAGGTCTGCAGGTCGAGCTCGCGCCCGGTGCCCGACAGCAGCGAGTCCAGGTGCTCGAGCAGCGGCGGGATCACGAGTTCGAAGCCGCGCCGTCCGGCCTGGTCGAGCAACTGGCGCCGCACCTGTTCGACGCGGGCGGCCTGGGCTGGCAGGATGTCGGCGATGTGCTCCGGCAGCAGCCAGGCTCTGGACATGAACGGGCTCTTGGAGGAAGCCCTTATTGTACCGGGGCGACCCTGCCCGCCCGGTCACAGTCCGCTCACCAGCAGCAAGGCCAGACCCGCAGCCACGCTGAGCACGCCGAGGAAGCGCAGTTGCCCGTCGTTCAACTGCAGGGCGCGCTCGAAGGTCTGCCGCCAGGTGCGCGGGCTCAACAGCGGCAGCAAGCCCTCGATCACCAGCACCAGGGCAAGTGCCGCGAGCAGGCTTTCACCCATCGTCAGGCGGCTTCCGGCCGTTCCTCAGCGGCCCGGCGGGGTCGGACCGCCACCTCGCATGGCACGGAAGAACTCCGAGGACGGGTCGAGCACCATGACGTCCGAGCGGTTGCGGAAGCTCGCGCGGTAGGCCTCGAGGCTGCGATAGAACTGGGCGAACTGGGGGTCGCGACCGAAGGCCGAGGCATACAGCGCCGAAGCCTTGGCATCGCCCTCGCCCTTGACCTTCTGCGCGTCGCGGTAGGCTTCGGCGATGATGATCTCGCGCTGGCGGTCGGCGTCGGCGCGGATCTTCTCGCCCTCGGCGGTGCCCTTGGAGCGCAGTTCGTTGGCCACCTGCTTGCGCTCTGACTCCATGCGGCGGTAGACCGAATCCGTGATGTCGGCCACGAAATCCGCCCGCTTGATGCGGACGTCGACGATCTCGATTCCGAAACCCTTGGCCTCGTCGGCCAGACGGCTGCGCACGTCGTTCATCACGCGCTCACGCTCCTTGGAGAGCACGCCCTGCACGTCGCGCCGGGTGATCTCTTCGTTGAAGGCGGCCTGCACCACCGGGCTGAGGCGGTTCTCGAGGTTGCGCAGGTCGGTGCCGTTGTTGCGGATGAACTGCCGCGGCTCGCTGATGCGCCACTTGACGAGCCAGTCGATCACGAGGCTCTTCTTCTCGGCGGTGAAGATCGGGCGCGTCTCGGGGCTGTCCAGCGTCTGCACGCGGCGGTCGAGGAAGACCACGTTCTGGAACGGCGGCGGGAGCTTCCACTTCAGGCCTGGCTCGGTGATCACGGTCTTGATCTCGCCCAGCGCGTAGACCACGGCCACCTGGCGCTGGTCGACGATGAACAGGCTCGAGGCGAGCAACATCAAGGCCACGATCAGGCCAGCTCCGATGACTCCAAGGCGGTTCATGGTGCTCTCCTCCTCAACGGGTCTCGCGGTCACGCACGCGCGCGCCGTCGCGGGTGCGCGCGTCGGGCGCGGCGGGAACAGCCGGCGCGATCGGACTGGGGGTGCTCTCGGGGGCCATGCCCGCGCCCGCCGTCGCCGCTGGCGCGCCAGCCTGCTGCATCAGGCGGTCCAGGGGCAGATAGAGCAGGTTCGAGCCGCTGCGGCTGTCGACCATGACCTTGCTGACGTTCGAGTACACCTGCTGCATCGTCTCGAGGTAGAGGCGGTCGCGCGTGACCGCGGGCGCTTTCTGGTACTCGGTCAGCACGGAGCGGAAGCGCTGCGAATCACCCTCGGCCTGCGCCACGACGCGAGCCCGGTAACCTTCCGCCTCTTCGCGAAGGCGCGCGGAAGTGCCCTGAGCCTTGGGGATCACGTCGCTCGCGTAGGCCTGGCCCTCGTTCTTGAAACGGTCGCGGTCGGCACCCGCCTTCACTGCGTCGTTGAAGGCCGCCTGCACCTGTTCGGGCACCTGCACGTTCTGCACGTTGACGTTGGCGATCAGGATGCCAGCGTTCAGGCGGTCGAGCTGCGACTGCAGCGACTTCATCAAGTCACTCGCGATCGCGTCACGCTGCTCGTATAGCACCTGGTCGACCTTGCTGCGGCCCACGATCTCGCGCACGGCCGACTCGGCCGCCTGAACCACCGCCTCGTCGGGGCGGTTGTTCTCGAACAGGTAGGCGCGCGCGTCCTTCAGCCGGTACTGCACGGTGAACCGGATGTCGACGATGTTCTCGTCCTCGGTGAGCATCGACGAATCGCGCAGGCCGGTGGCCTGAATGACCGAATTGCGACCGACCTCCACCGAGCGCAACTGAGTCACGGCCACGGTCTCGTGCGCCTGGAAGGGATAGGGGAAACGCCACTGGAAACCGGCATCGGACGTGTGGCTGTATTTGCCGAAGGAGGTCACGACCGCCTGCTGGCCTTCCTGGACGATGAAGAAGCCGCTGCCGAACCAGATCAATGCCGCCACACCGGCGATCAGGCCGGCGCCAATGCCCGCGCCCTTGAACTGCTGCGGACCGGACGGCGGACGCTGGCCCGGCGGAGATGGGGGCTGCCCCTCGGGCCGCGCCCGCCCCTTGCCGCCCAGCAAGCCGTTGAGCTTGCGGTTGAAGTCGCGCCACAACTCGTCCAGATCGGGCGGGCCGTCCGGACGACCGGCATTCCACACCGGTTGGGGGCGACCGGCCTGAGCGGCAAGTCGCAGTGCCGCCGCGCGCGCAGCGCCCGAGACCAGACGGACGAGGGACGCAAGAACCGCGCCCAGGCGGCCCATCGCGGGAAAACGATCGGACATCGTCGAGTTCATGCTGAGTGCAGTGGGGATGCAGTATCGTCTGGTGTCGATGCACCCGTGGGCGCAGGGGTGGGGGCGGCGTCGCGCAAAGCCTGCGTGACGACATGGCGTAACGCTTCCAGCCCGGTGCCCGCCAGCGCACTGACGAACACACGGGGCATGGGCGTGCCGTCGGCGCGCGCAACGAAGTCCGTCAGCGCACGCGGTTGCGCGTCCGGTTCGAGCCGGTCGGTCTTGTTGCAGACCAGGACCTGCGGGATGTCGCCGGCGCCGATGCTCTCGAGCACACGGTCCACCTCCGCACGCTGCTCCTGCAGCAAGGGGCTTGCGGCATCGACGACGTGGAGCAGCAGGTCGGCGTCAGCAGCCTCCGACAGCGTTGCGCGAAAGGCCTCGACCAACTTGTGCGGGAGTTCGCGGATGAAACCCACGGTGTCCGACAAAGTCACCGAGGCGCCGGCGCCCTCCAGCCAGAGTTCGCGCGTGGTCGTGTCAAGGGTCGCGAATAACTGGTCTGCCGCATAGCTGCGCGCCTTGACCAGGGCGTTGAAGAGCGTGCTCTTGCCCGCATTCGTGTAGCCGACGAGGCAGACGCGGAAGGTCCCGCGACGCTCGCGAGCGCGACGCTGCGTCGCCTGCTGCCGCTGCACCTTGTCCAGGCGCGCCTTCAGCGACTTGATGCGCTCGGCGATCATGCGGCGATCCAGTTCGATCTGGGTCTCGCCCGGCCCGCCGCGGGTGCCGATGCCGCCGCGCTGACGCTCCAGGTGCGACCACCGGCGCACGAGGCGGGTCGAGAGGTACTGCAGGCGGGCGAGCTCGACTTGCAGCTTGCCCTCATGGCTGCGCGCGCGGTCGGCGAAGATGTCCAGGATCACTGCCGTGCGGTCGGACACCGGAACACCCAGCAGGCGCTCCAGGTTGCGCTGCTGCACCGGACTCAGCGCCTGGTCGAAGATCACGCCCTGCGCGCTGCTGTCGGCCACGGTCGCCTTGATCTCCTCGGCCTTGCCCTGGCCCACGAACAGGGCCGCGTCCGGCGCCTTGCGCCGGGCGGTGATCCGTGCCACCGGCTCGTCACCGGCGGACGAGGCCAGAAGAGCGAGCTCGTCCAGCCCAGGGTCGAAAAAGTGGCCGGGCCCGAGATCGACGCCGACCAGGACCGCGCGCACAGGCTCCGATCGCAGGGCCTCGCTCAAGGCAGGCGCTCCGTCCAGCCGTGCGTGGCACTGCGACCCAGGGGGCGCCGGGCAAGCTGCGGCGCCGACGGACGATCGCGCTTCACGACGAGGTGCCCGAGCCGCCCGCCCACTGGCTCACGCCGCCTCGGGCTCACTAGGATGGAAGTTCACCGCGCGCCCGGGGACGACGGTCGAGATGGCGTGCTTGTACACCATCTGGGTCACGGTGTTGCGCAGCAACACGACGTACTGGTCGAATGATTCGATGTGCCCCTGCAACTTGATGCCGTTGACGAGGTAGATGGACACCGGGACATGTTCCTTGCGCAAAAGATTGAGGAAAGGGTCCTGGAGAAGCTGGCCTTTGTTGCTCACGATATGCTCCGTGATGGAAGGGGAAACACCTTACCACATGGGGGTGGGGTCCCCGGCCGCAAGGGCCGGTGGACGCGGGATTCAGTCCTGCTGGGCGAAAGGATTGCCCGCGGAACGCACCTCGATGCGCAAGGGCGTGCCCACGAGCCGGAAGTGATCCCGGATCCGGCCCTCCAGGTAACGCTTGTAGGCGTCGCTGACGTGCTCGAGCGAATTGCCGTGGACCACGATCACGGGCGGATTCATGCCGCCCTGGTGGGCATAGCGCAACTTCGGGCGGAAGCGCCCGGCACGCGCAGGCTGCTGATGCGCAACCGCCTCCTGCAGCACCTTGTTCAAGGCCGGCGTGGACATCTTGCACATGGCCGAGTCGTAGGCCTCGCCGATGGCGCGCCACAGCGGGCCCAGCCCCTGGCGCCGCAGGGCCGAGACGTGCAGCATCGGCGCATGGCGCAGGAAGCTCAGGCGCTGGTCGATCGAGCGCTGGAGCATCTCGCGCTGGTAGGCATCCACCGCGTCCCACTTGTTGAGCGCGATCACAACCGCGCGCCCGCAATCCAGCACGTAGCCGGCGATGTGCGCGTCCTGCTCGGACACGCCCTGCGTGGCGTCGAGCAGCAGCACGACGACATTGGCGTGCTCGATGGCCTGGAGTGTCTTGACGACGGAGAACTTCTCCACGGCCTCGAAGACGCGCCCCTTGCGGCGCAGGCCGGCGGTGTCCACCAGCTCGAAGCGCCGACCGTCGCGCTCGAACGGGACCGCGATCGCGTCCCGGGTCGTGCCGGGCTGGTCGAAGGCGATCAGGCGCTCCTCGCCCAACCAGGCGTTGATCAGCGTGGACTTGCCCACGTTCGGCCGCCCGGCCACCGCCAGGCGGACGGACCGGTCGGCATCGTCAGGTTCAGCGTCCTCGTCGTCCTGCGGCGGCAACTGGTCCAGGGCGGCCTCGACCAGACTGCGGATGCCCTGCCCGTGGGCCGAGGAGACAGGCACCGGCTCGCCGATGCCCAGTTCGTGGAACTCGGCCAGCAGCGGCGACTCTCGCATGCCCTCGGCCTTGTTGGCGGCCAGCACGACGCGCTTGCGCTGGCTGCGCAGGTAGCCGGCGATGTCGTGGTCCTGCGCCGACAGCCCGGCTCGGACATCGACGACGAAGATGACGACATCGGCCTCGGCGACGGCCTGTCGGGTCTGGCGCGCCATCTCACGCACGATGCCGGTACCGGCGTCCGGCTCGAAACCGCCGGTGTCGACGACGATGAACTCACGCGGCCCGAGTCGGGCATTCCCGTAGTGGCGGTCCCGCGTCAGGCCTGGGAAGTCGGCCACGATGGCGTCCCGGCTCTTCGTGAGGCGATTGAACAGCGTGCTCTTGCCGACGTTGGGTCGGCCGACGATGGCGATGACGGGCTTCACGGCTGCGGCAGTGCGGTCGCCGTCATTCGGGGCGGAAGGCGAATACGCCGCCGGAGCGGGTCGCCACCAGCAGCGTGGTGCCCGCCAGCACCGGGGTTGTCACGATGGGGCTGCCATCGGTAGCCAGGCGCAGCAGCGGCCGACCATCCTGGCGGTCGAGGAAGTGCAACTGGCCGTCCAGATCCCCGAAGACGATGGCCCTGCCGGCCGCGGTGAGGCCCGACAACTGGCGGAACAGAAATTTCTCGCTCGTCCAGACGAGCTGGCCCGTGCCCTGGCGCCAGGCCGAGAGCCGGTCACTGCCATCGGCAGCCACCAGCACGGACTCGTCGGCGGCCACCGCCTGCGCGCCACCGACATTGCGCGACCACTGCAGCGCCCCACGGGTGGCATCGACACAGGCCACCGCGGCCTGGAAGGCCCGCACACACACTGAAGAACCCTGGCGCACCGCCGGACCGACCAGGTCAGCCAAGCGCTCGACCTCGTTCGTGCCCCGAGGCGCGGCCACGGCGACCTCCCAGCGCACGCTGCCGCGCAAGGGGTCGAGCGCCGCCAAGCGCGGCCCCTGGCCTGCCAGCAAGGTGTCGCCGAAAGGCAGCAGAACGCCCGCCTGGCCCAGGGTCAGAGGGTCGCCCGGGCGCTGCAGCGTCCAAAGTCGGCGACCGTCCAGCACGTCGAAAGCCTGCACCGAGCGGTCCACCCCCAGCACGAACACGCGCTCGCCCGCCACCAGCGGGGCAGTGAGCACGCGAGCGCCCAGACGGGTCCGCCAGGTCGAACGGCCCTCGTCGAAGACGACGAGTTCGTTGCCGCGGGTGACGACCGCGGCGTGGCGGCCATCGCTGCCCACGCCGGCCGAGAGCGGGGCTCCAGCCTGGGCACGCCACAGCGCACGGCCGGTGGCCACGTCGAGCGCCAACACGGTGCCGTCGTCGCCCGCCGCGAACACCTTGCCGTCACGCACGGTCAAGGCCAGGGGGAAGCCCACGCCCGGCAGCCTGGACTGCCAGACCTGCCGCCCTGCGATCTGCGGCGAGACCGCCTCCAGCTTTGCAGGCTGCGGGCGATCGCGCGCACAGCCCCCCAGCAGCGACACCAGGGCGGTGAGCAGCATCAGCACCGGCAGCAGCGGCCGGCGTCCGGGAAGGCTGGAAAGTGCCATGGTCAGGGCGTCGCTGCAGGCGGCGCGCCCAGGGCGGTCAGCTTGGCCTCGACCACGCGCCGGTAGTCCAGGGACTCGGCCAGCGCCTTGTGAGCAGCCCGGTAGGCCTCGACCGCCTCGGCCGTCTTGCCCTGGGAATTCAACACATCACCACGACGGTCGGCGGCCAGGCCCTCGAACCCGGGCGCCGACACGCGGGCCAGCGCTTCCAACGCCGCGTCGGGGCGTTTGGCGTCCAGGTGCAGGCCCGCCAGGCGCAACCTGGCAACAGCCTGGACGGCATCGTCCTTGGCCTTGTCCGCCACCCAGCCCAGCGTGGCCGCAGCCTCGTCAGCCTTGCCCTTCTCATGCTGCAGGCGGGCCACCAGCAAGCCGCCGTGCGCCGCCCAGACTGCGATGGGGTGGCGCTCGCGCAGGTCGTTGAAGACCCGCCCGGCACGCTCGGCGTCGCCACCGGCGACGGTGCGCTCGAGTTCGTCGTACAGCGCGCCGGCCTTGAACGCCTGCTCGCGCTGGTACCAGTTCCAGCCGTTCCAGCCTGCGAAGACCGCGAGCGCGGCGATCACCGCCCAGGTGATCAGGTTACCCCAGCGCTTCCAGAAGGCCTTCAGATCATCGATCTGCTCCTGCTCCTGCAGGTCGAGCGTCGTCGCCATGGGGGTCCCGGAAAAAACGTCGATTATGCGGCGCGCAGAGCGGCCGCCCACAGCGCAAGGTCAGCCACCGGCTGCGTGGTCTGCGCTGCCTGCGCGTCGCGCAGCGGCTTGACCGAGACGCAGCCGGCCGCCAGCTCCTGCGCGCCGAAGACGAGCGCATGCCGCGCGCCGCTGGCGTCGGCGCGGCGGAACTGGCTCTTCATGCTGCCCTGCCCTTCGGCCGACGCCGCGTGCACCAGCACCGACAAGCCCTGGGCACGCAGCGACTCGGCCACCGAGAGTGCCGTGGCGGCGGCCGCCGCATCGGGGACGATGCAGTAGACGTCGGGGGCGGCCGCCTGCGGGCCGAGACCCAGTTCGCCCACGAGGTCGAGCACCCGCTCGATCCCCATGCCCCAGCCGATGCCCGGGGCCGGCTTGCCGCCCAGCATCTGCACCAGCGGGTCGTAGCGCCCGCCGCCGCACAGCGTGCCCTGCGCGCCGAGCTTGTCGGTGACCCACTCGAAGACCGTGAGGTTGTAGTAGTCCATGCCGCGCACCAGGCGCGGGTTGACCGTGTAGGCCTGGCCGGCGGCCTCCAGCGCACGACAGACGGACTCGAAATGAGCCCGTGACGCCGCCCCCAGGTAGTCCGCCAGCCGCGGCGCGCCCTCGACCACCGGGGCCATGGCCGGGTTCTTGGTGTCGAGGATGCGCAGCGGGTTGGTGTGCAGGCGCCGCAAGGCGTCGGCGTCCAGTTCGCCGCGGTGCGCCTCGAAGTGGGCAATGAGCGCCTCTCGGTGCGCGCGGCGCTCGTCGGGCTGGCCCAGGCTGTTCAACTCGAGCCGGACATCGCCCAACCCGAGCTCGCGCCAGAGCGCGCGCGCCATCAGGATGACCTCGGCATCGATCTCGGGGCCCGGATGTCCAAGCGCCTCGACGCCCACCTGGTGAAACTGCCGGTAGCGCCCCCGTTGCGGCCGCTCGTGCCGGAACATCGGGCCGATGTAGAAGAGCCGCTTGCCGCCGTCATACAGCAGGTTGTGCTCGATCGCGGCGCGCACGACGCCCGCGGTGTTCTCCGGGCGCAGCGTCAGCTCGTCGCCGTTCATGCTGTCGACGAAGGAGTACATCTCCTTCTCGACGATGTCGGTGACCTCGCCGAGGCCGCGCACGAACAGCGCGGTCGGCTCGATGACCGGTGTGCGAACGTTGCGGTAGCCGTAGCTGTGCATCACGCGGCGCACGGCATCCTCGAACCACTCCCAGCGCGCCGATTCCGGCGGCAGGATGTCGTTCATGCCGCGGATCGCGCGCAAGGGGTTGGCGCCGGCGCGCGGGGGGACTGGGGGCTCTGCCATGGGGGTCTCTACACTGGAGGCGGCGCGCGGCCGACCGACGGCGCGACCCAGGCCCCGGACTGGGCCCGGCACGCGCGGCGGCCTCGCGCTCAGGCGGGGGTGGCGGCGGCACCGAAGCGCCGCTCGATGTAGTCCTCGACGATCTGCTGGAATTCGATGGCGATGCCCTCGCCACGCAGGGTCAAGGCCTTCTGCCCATCGATGAAGACCGGCGCCGCGGGCGTCTCGCCCGTGCCGGGCAGGCTGATGCCGATGTCGGCATGCTTGCTCTCGCCGGGGCCGTTGACGATGCAGCCCATCACGGCCACGCGCAAGGTCTCGACACCGGGGTAGCGGGCCCGCCACAAGGGCATGCTCGCCCGCAGATGGTCGTCGATCTGCTTGGCCAGCTCCTGGAAGGTCGTGCTGGTGGTGCGGCCGCAGCCCGGGCAGGCGGTGACGCTGGGGTTGAAGGCGCGCAAGCCCAGCGCCTGCAGGATCTCGAGCGCGACCACCACTTCCTGGGTGCGGGCCTCGCCGGGCTGCGGCGTGAGGCTCACGCGGATGGTGTCGCCGATGCCCTCCTGCAGCAGCAGGCTGAGCGCCGTGGCCGAGGCCACCGTACCCTTGGTGCCCATGCCGGCCTCGGTGAGGCCCAGGTGCAGGGCGTGGTCGCAGCGCGCCGCCAGCGCCCGATAGACGGTGACGAGGTCCTGCACCCCGCTCATCTTGCAGCTGATGATGATCTGGTCGGGGTCCATGCCGAGGGCGCAAGCCTCGCGCGCCGACTGCAGCGCCGACTGCACCACGGCCTGGTACATGACCTGGCGCGCGTCCCAAGGCGTGGCACGCGATGCGTTCTCGTCCATCATCTGCGCCAGAAGTTCCTGGTCGAGGCTGCCCCAGTTGACGCCGATGCGCACCGGGCGGTCGTGGCGCATCGCGGCCTCGATCATCTGCGCGAACTGCGTGTCGCGCTTGCGCCCCTTGCCGACGTTGCCCGGGTTGATGCGGTACTTGCTCAGCGCGACGGCGCAATCGGGGAACTGACTCAGCAGCGTGTGGCCGTTGTAGTGGAAGTCGCCCACCAGGGGGACGTCGATGCCCATGCGGTCGAGCTGCTCGCGGATGTGCGGCACTGCCTGGGCCGCCTCGGGCGTGTTCACCGTGATGCGCACCATCTCGGAGCCGGCCAGCGCCAGCTCCTTGACCTGAACGGCCGTCTCGATGACGTCCACGGTGTCGGTGTTGGTCATGGACTGCACGCGCACCGGCGCATCACCGCCGATCGTGACCACACGCGAGCCCCAGACCACGCGGGCCTGGCGTGACCGTCGCGGCCGCGGGGCGGCAACTTCGATCGATTCGTTCAAGGGATCCATCGCTTGCTCCATCGCGGGCTCTCGAGAAAACGCAGGGCCGCCCCAAGTCTTCTTGCGCCCCAGCGGGGGCCGGGAGGGGCGAAGCCCGGCCCTTGGGGGCGCTCACTGCAAGTCCAGCCGGGCCACATTGTCCCTGGTCCAGGGTCCGAGATCGACGCGGCGCCCGGCGAAAACGACGCGGGCCGCGCTGGCATTGCCCACGACCAGCCGCAGCGGCGCCGGACCGGCGAGCGCCGCGGTCTCGCCCGGGGCGAGCGTACGCGCCCACAGCAGGCGACCGCCGCCGTCTCGCAACTCGACCCAAGTGGCCGCCGTGACCTGGATGGTGGATGCCGACGGATCGGCCACCGGCTCGGAAGAGGGGGTCGCGCCCGCAGACGCGGAGGCGGATGCCGGGAGGCTGGCGGCCTCGGCAGCCGGCGCCACAGCCGAGGCCGAGTCCGCGGACGCGGCCATCGCAGGTGCCGGGGCCGGCACGGCGACCGCCCCCGATACCGCAGGCGCCGACGCCGCACCGTCGGGCACCTCCGGCGCCGATGGCGGCACGGACCACGACCACCACAGCAGACCGACGACCAGGACCGACAGCACCAGGGCGGCCAGCGCCATGCTGGACGGCGCCCGCCAGAACGGGGCCATCCCGGCCCCCAAGCCCTGGCCCGGCCGACCCGCGAAGGGCGTGCGCAAGCCGGTCGTCACGTGCTCCAGCCGATCGGGCGCCCCCTCGGCACGCGGCATCAGGGCGAGCACGGGAGCGGCCTCGACACCCATCACCCGGCACACGGACAGGGCGAGGGCACGGGTGAAGGCCGGCCCGGGGAGTTCGTCGTGCCGGTCGGCCTCGAGCGCCTCGAGCTTGCCCGGGCTGACCTTGAGGGTGGCGGCAAGGTTTTCGATGCGAACGCCACGACGCTCACGCTCGGCGCGGATCAGGGCGCCAGCGGTCGGCGCGGCGCTGTTGGAAGGCATGTCATTCATTGAAGCGTCCACCCTGGTACCACAGAGCCTGCGCAGACCCGGGGAAGCGCTCGACGAGCAGCCGCCCCCAGTGCTGCTGGGCCACGGCGTCGCCCCGCCGCCGCTCGACCTTGGCCGCCAGCCACAGGCTGGCCGGGCTCGCAAGCGCCGTGTCGGTGTGCAGACGGCGAAGTTGAAGCTGGGCCCCCGTGTCGTCGCCGAGCAGGAACATCACCTCAGCCAGCGGGTAGGCGGTGGCCAGGTTGTCCGGATCGAGCTCGGCCGCGCGCGCCAGCGTGGCGCGCGCCTCGGACAGCCGCCCGACGCGCGCCTGGCACACCCCCTGGGCGAGCAAGGTGCGGGCGCCGTCGCGATAGCCCGGCTGCGACAGCGCACGCGCAAACCAGGCCTGCGCCTCCGGGTCGCGGCGCTGCTGGCACAGGAACCAGGCGTAGTTGTGCATCGCGTCGGCACTGCGCGGAGCCAGCTGCAGAGCGCGCAGGAAGCTCTGCTCGGCCAGGGCAGCCTCGCCCAGCTGGGCGTAGATCAGCCCGCGCAGCTCGTGCGCCGAAGCCAGATCGGGGCGGGCCGCCAGCGCCTGCTTGACCTCGTCGAGCGCCACCAGCGTCTGGCCGCGGGCAAAGTAGGCCGCGGCAAGTTCCAGTCGCACCTGGGCAAGGCGATCCGCATCGCTCGAGTCCGAGGCGGTGCGCAGGTCGCGCGCGGCAGGCGCCCGGTCCAGGGCCGTGCAGGCCGCCAGGGCACAGGCCATCAACAAGAGCGCTGCCCGCACTACCCGCAAGGCCGGGGCGCTCGCGCGCGGCGCCCACGGCACCCGGAACCGCCTCATTGCGCGGCCACCACCCGGACCGGCAGCAACGCGCGGCCCAGGCGTGTCGCCGCGTCGGTGCGGTCGAGCACCTCGCCGGCCAGCTGGCCGCAGGCCGCGTCGATGTCGTCGCCGCGCGTGCGGCGCACTGTCGTCACGAGCCCCGCCTCCTGGAGCACCCGCGCGAAGGCGGTCACCCGCTCCTTGGGGGAGCGGCGCAAGCCCGAGGCGGGAAAGGGATTGAAGGGGATCAGGTTCAGCTTGCAGGGCACCGGCGGCCCCGCATCCGGGCCGCGCCCGCGCACGAGTTCGACGAGCCGGCGCGCCTGCTCATCGCTGTCGTTCACGCCGTCGAGCATGCAGTACTCGAAGGTGATGAAGTCGCGCGGCGCCGCCTCCAGGTAGCGCTCGCAGGCGGCCATCAGCTCGGCCAGCGGGTACTTGCGGTTCAGCGGCACGAGGTGGTCACGCAGCACATTGTCGGGAGCGTGCAGGGACACCGCCAGGGCCACTGGGCAAGCTTCGCGCAGGCGGTCGATCATCGGCACCACGCCCGAGGTGGAGACGGTGACGCGGCGCCGCGACAGCCCGTAGCCGTGGTCGTCGAGCATCACCCGCAGCGCCGGGACGAGCGCTGCGAAGTTCTGCAGCGGCTCGCCCATGCCCATCATCACGACGTTGTCGACTGCGCGCTCGCCGGCGCCAAGACCACGACGCTCGCGCAGACGGTGCTCGGCCCACCACAGTTGCGCCACGATCTCGGCCGTGGAGAGATTGCGGCTGAAACCCTGGTGCCCGGTGGAGCAGAAGCGACAAGCCACGGCGCACCCTGCCTGGGACGACACGCACAGCGTGCCGCGATCCTCTTCGGGGATGAAGACGGTCTCGATGGCGTTGCCGTCGCCGACGTCGAACAGCCACTTGACGGTACCGTCGGCCGAGCAGTGCTCTGCCAGCACCGGCAGAGGCCGCACCTCGGCCGAACCGCAGAGCTTCTCGCGCAGGGATCGCGCGAGGTCACTCATGCGCGAAAAGTCAGCCTCGCCGGCGCGATGGATCCAGCGCAAGAGCTGGACGGCACGAAAGCGCTTCTCCTGCAGCCCCTCCAAGTGTGCCGCCAGCGCGTCGAGATCGAAGCCGAGGAGGTTCACCATGGTTCGGGGCTCCTGCCCTGCGGCTGCGCCGTCGCCCGCCCGGGCAGGGCGCGAAGCAGCCTCAGCGGCCGTGGATCTGCATGCCGGGGAAGAAGAAGGCCACCTCGACCGCGGCGGTCTCCGCCGCATCGGAGCCGTGCACCGCGTTGGCGTCGATGCTGTCGGCGAAGTCGGCGCGGATCGTGCCCGGCGCGGCCTTCTTCGGGTCGGTCGCGCCCATCAGCTCGCGGTTGCGCAGGATCGCAGACTCGCCCTCGAGCACCTGCACCATGACCGGGCCCGAGATCATGAAGCCCACCAGATCGTTGAAGAAAGGCCGCGCCTTGTGCACGGCGTAGAAGGCCTCGGCGTCGGCCCGGGACAGTTGCATCATGCGGGCAGCGATGACCTTCAGTCCAGCCCCTTCGAAACGGGAATAGATCTGACCGATGACGTTTTTCGCCACCGCGTCGGGTTTGATGATCGACAGCGTGCGTTCGATGGCCATGTAGGGGCTCCTGGGATCCGTTGAAGGGAAAACTCTCGATTTTAGGGTGGACGAGGCCGGGCGGCACGGCCTCAGCGCTTGCGTCCCTTGCCGCTCCGGGGCCCGCGCGCGGCCTTGACGAAGGCGTCGGCCCCGATGTAGCCCACGGAGGTGCGCATCGGGTCGGGCTGTGCCGGGGTGCCGCCCTTGGGCCCGGCAGGCTTGCGCCGCGCCCCACGCCCGGGCCCGCCGCCACCCCCGCCGCCGCCCGGCTTGGGTGCCTGTACGAAGCGGCGGTCGTAGGTCTGCTGCAGCGGGTTCGGGATCGGGCCGCCCTCCTCGTCGAGTTCGCGCCGCGGCTTGCGCTCGGCCTGGACCGCGCGCTTGTCGTAGGTCTGCTGCAGCGGGTTCGGGATCGGGCCGTTCTCGTCGATTTCGCGCTGGCGGCGCGCCTGCTGGATGGCGCGCTTGTCGTAGGTCTGCTGCAGGGGGTTGGGGATCGGCCCCGCCGGCTCGAAATCGTCGTCGCCCCCGCTGCGCACCGGGCCAGGGGTCGCCCCGCCGGGCACTGCCTCGCGCCGGCCCTTGCGCCCCCGACGCGCCGGCTTGCGTCCCTGTCCGGTCTCGGGTCCGCCGGCGGCCTCGGCCGCCCCCGAAGCCTGCCTCAGGGCCTTGACGTCGTCCGGGCCGAGGTCGATCCAGACGCCCCGACGCAGGCCCCGGGGCAGCACCACCGATCCGTAGCGGATGCGGATCAGGCGGCTGACGGCGTGGCCGACGGCCTCGAAGAGCTTGCGCACCTCGCGGTTTCGGCCTTCGGTGATGACCACCCGATACCAGCGGTTGACACCCTCACCGCCGCCGTCGACGATGCTGCGCAAGGCCGCGGGCTGGCCGTCGATCTCCACCCCCTGCAACAGGCGCTCGCGCTGCTCGTCCTCGAGTACGCCGAGGACGCGCACCGCGTACTCGCGCTCGACGCCGAAGCGCGGGTGCATGAGCCGGTTGGCCAGATCGCCGGAATTCGTGAACAGCAACAAGCCCTCGGTATTGATGTCGAGCCGCCCGACGGCCTGCCACTTGCCGCGCGGCAGGCGGGGCAGGCGGCGGAAGACGGTCGGGCGCTGCTGCGGGTCGTCGTGCGTGACCACCTCACCAGCGGGCTTGTGATACGCCAGCACGCGAGCCGGCGGGGGCGTGAAGCGGACCTTCAATGGCTTGCCGTCGAGCGTGAGTCGGTCCCCGAAGGACACCCGCTGACCGGTGTGCGCCGGCTGGCCGTTGACGGCGAGGCGGCCGTCCAGGATCCATTGCTCGAGTTCGCGCCGCGAGCCCAGGCCGGCCTGCGCGAGCAGCTTGTGCAGCTTGGGGGCCTCGGGGTCCGGCGCGAGAACGCGCCGCACGGGGGCGGCCGCGCTCGCCGGCTCTTCCTGGGCTTGTTCGTCCCAGGTGCCCGAGACCACCTCGGAGAACAACTCGTTGGGATCGGTGGGCGGCAGGGGCGGCGGGGGGGACTCCGGTGGCTCCTGAGGCTCGGCGTCGTCTGTCACGGCCTGAGCCTCGCCCTCAGCCTGCGGCGTATCACCCTCGCCCGACTTGCGGCCGCGGCGCGGGCGCCTTCGATTGCGGCGCTTGCGCCGGCCCTCGCCCGCGCCCGCCTCGCCCGCGGCGTCGCCGGGGGTCGCAGACGCCCGCTCGGCGGCGTCTCGCGGCTCGCGCGCGCTTTCAGCAGCGCCATCGGCCGGTGTGCCGGCGCCTTGCTCTTCAGTGGGATCGGGATGCATCGGGATCAACCTCGACAGACAGCGTGAACGCGGGGGTGGGGTCGGCGCCGTCCGGCGCGGGCGCCGGACCGGCGGGGGAGAACGCTTCAGGCTCGGCCGGCGCAGCCTCCTCCAGCAGGGCCGCCAGCAGGGGCAGGTCCTGGAGATGCAGGGCACCGCCCCCGGTGTCTGGCGTCGCCTCGCGCGAGCCTTCGGGTGGCAGCAGGCTCGCGGGTGTGGCAGCAGCCGACAGCTCGGGCAACTGCGCCAGACTGGCCAGGCCGAGGTCGTCCAGGAACTGGCGCGTCGTCGCGTACAGCGCGGGGCGCCCGGGCGTCTCGCGGTAGCCGATGGCCTCGATCCAGCCCCGGTCTTCGAGCTGCTTGACGATCTGCGAACCGACGGTGACACCGCGGATGTCCTCGATGTCGCCCCGAGTCACCGGCTGCCGATAGGCGACGATGGCCAGGGTCTCGAGGACGGCGCGCGAATAGCGCGGCGGCTTCTCCGGTTGCAGGCGGTCGAGGAACGGACGCATCTCGGGCCGGCTCTGGAAGCGCCAGCCCGAGGCCAGCGTCACGAGCTCGACCCCCCTGCCCTGCCAGTCCAGCGCCAGGTCGCGCAGCACGACGCGCAGCGTGTCGGCGCCGACCTGCCCGTCGAACAGCATCTGCATGTCCTGCAAGGGCAAGGGGTGGCCGGCGCAGATCAGGGCCGTCTCGAGGACGCGTTTGACCTCTTCGGTGTTCATCCGGAAACGCAGGAAAGCCCCACGACGGGGACAGGGTTCGCGCGCCAGCCTATTGACGCGGCGCGGCGAAGTGGTCGATGCAGGCAACCCGACGGTGCCAGCTCGCGCAAGCCCGGCGCAGCCCGGGCGGTGAAGCCTGCAGGCGACCGGTCGGTCGCCCGGATCAACAAGCCGGGAACCCGGCCTTGCCGACGCAATTTCCACGTATTGTAGAGGGGCTTGACGCGGGCGGGCCGCCCGCCTCATTGCGCTGGCTCGTCGGACACCTCACGCCATGCCCGCCCGAAATCGGGTGGGGGGGGCGCCCTGAACTCGAGCCGACGCCGCGACGCGGGGTGCTCGAAGCCCAACGACACGGCGTGCAGCGCCTGCCGGCGCAGACCGAACAGTTCGCGCCCGCCGTAAAGCGCGTCGCCGACCAGCGGGTGCCCGATCGACGCCAGGTGGACGCGGATCTGGTGCGTGCGGCCGGTGTGCAGCCGGCACCGCAGCGCCGTGCAACCCGCACGCGTCGCCAGCGGCTGGACGGCCGTTTGCGCCGGCCGCCCGGCGGCGATGACGGCCATGCGCAGGCGCGATCCGGGGTCGCGGCCGATCGGCGCATCGATCCAACGTTCCCCGCCGGCCAGCTCACCGTGCGCAAGTGCCACGTAGACGCGCCGGACCTCACGCGCCGCGATGGCCCGCACGAGCACCGTCACCGCCTCCAGCGTCTTGCCCACCACCATCAGGCCCGAGGTGTCCTTGTCCAGCCGGTGCACGATGCCCGCGCGCGGCAGGCTCGCCGCGGCGGCATGGTGCGCGAGCAGGCCGTTGAGCAGCGTGCCCGACCAGTTGCCCGACGCCGGATGCACCACCAGACCCGCGGGCTTGTCGATGACCAGGACCTGATCGTCCTCGTGCACGATGGGCAGCGCCATGGCCTCGGGCCGGAAGGCCAGACTCTCGGCAGTGGGGCGAAGCTCCACGCGCACGCGGCAGCCTGCGCGCAGGCGACGCGAGCTGGAGTGCTCGGTACACCCATCGACCTGAACCAAGCCATCCGCGACCAGGCCCTGCAGGTGGCTGCGGGAGAACTCCGGCGCCATGAGCACCAGCGTCTTGTCAAGGCGCACTCCGTGCTCGGCAGCGCTCGCGACGTGGTCGCGGACCTCGTGCTCCAGCGCCTCGGGGGCCTCGGGCGTATCGACCGCCGCGACATCGTCATCGTCACCGGCCGCCGGAAGCCCGTCCCTATAATTTGCTTCCATTTAAGAGGACGCGGGCTTCAACGGGCCCGCGCATGCTGTCGATGCGACATCTGCCCTCCGTGCGTGCCATGCTCGCCGCGGTCCTGGTTTCGGGGCTGCTGACGGCCTGCGGCACCACCACCCCGGGCGGAACGAGTGTTTCCGACGCCCGCGGTGACATCGATCGATTGTACAAACAGGCCCGCGAGGAACTGGCCAGCGGCAACAACGAGGCCGCGGTCAAGACGCTCGAGCGCGTCGAGGCGCGCGCCGGAGGCACGCTCCTCGGTCAGCAGGTGCTGCTCGAGCTGGCCCACACCCAGTGGCGCATGAACGAACGCGCCTCGGCCCTGGCCACGGTCGAGCGCTTCATCAAGCTGCACCCCTCGAGCCCGGCCATGGACTACGCCCTTTACCTGAAGGGCCTGATCCACTTCAACGACTCCCTCGGCCTGCTGGGCACCTTGACGCGGCAGCGGCTGTCGGAACGCGACCAGCAGGCCTCGAAGGACGCCTACGAGGCCTTCGCGCAGGTGCTCCAGCAGTTCCCGGAGTCTCGCTACGCCGCCGACGCCCGGGTGCGCATGGATTTCATCGTGAACTCCTTGGCCGAGGCCGAGGTGCACGTGGCGCGCTATTACCTGCGCCGTGGCGCCTATCTCGCTGCCGCCAACCGGGCCAAGCAGACCATCGTCGACTACGAGCGGGCGCCAGCCGTCGAGGAGGCCCTGGCGATCATGATCGAAAGCTACGACCGGCTCGGCCTGGCCGACCTGCGCGACGACGCCAAGCGCGTGCTGCAGCGCAGCTTCCCCTCGAGCCGTTTCCTGGCCGCGAACGCCCCGGCCGAGGGGAGACAGCCCTGGTGGCGCCCCTGGTGAGGCGGGCTCACCCGGGTACGCCGGCGATCTCCTGCAGCCACTGCCAAGCCTGCGCGGCGTCGTGCACCAGCCGCATCGGGGGCAGTGCGGTGCGCAGGCGGCGCCCGTAGGACATGCGCGCCAGGCGCGGGTCGCACACGACGAGCAGCCCGCGGTCGTTCTCGGTGCGGATCAGCCGGCCCGCGCCCTGCTTCAGCGCCACCGCCGCCTCCGGCACCGAGAGTTCGTCGAATGCCCGGCCGCCGCGCGCCTCGATCTGCCGCACCCGCGCCTCGACCAGGGGATCGTTCGGCGGCGGAAAGGGCAGCTTGTCGATGAGCACGCATTGCAGCGCCTCGCCCGGCACGTCGATCCCCTCCCAGAAGCTGTGGGAGCCGACCAGCACGCGGTTGCGGCCGTCGCCGTAACGCTGCAGCAGCGTGCGCCGCGGCTCCTCGCCCTGCACCAGGACACGGAAATCGCATCCCGCCTCCTGCAGCGCGTCGCGCAAGGCACGGGCGATCAAGGGCAGCGCGCGCAACGTGGTGGTGAGCACGAAGGTTCGCCCGCCGAGCCGCGTGGCGCAGGCGGCCGCCAGACGCCCGACGGCGCCGGGGTGGGCGGCATCCTGGGGCACGGGCAAGTCGGTCGGCACCCACAGCCGGGCCTGAGCCGGGTAGTCGAAGGGGCTGCCGACCTGCAGCACGCGCGCGTCCTCGAGCCCGGTGCCGGTGGTGAACCAGGTCAGGCGCTCGTCGTCGCCCAGCGTAGCCGAGGTGAAGATCCAGGCCTTGCGCGCGGCTTGGCGCTGCGCACCCAGGTGCTCCCGGATGTCCAGCGGTGACTCCACGAGGCGCGCGCCGTTCGCGGAGACATCGATCCAGCGCACGCGCGAGGGCAGCGGCGGCAAGGCGAAGCCGCGACAGCTGCCGACCAACTGCTCGACGCGCTCGTGCAGGCGCTTGAGCTCGGGCGCCAGCGCCTGCACCTCCTGCAGGGCAACGACCGCCCGCTGCCCCTCGCGCTCCAGTCGCGCCAGCGCCTCGGCCAGCGCCGGGACGGCCGCCCTTTCCTCCCACCGGAGCTTGCCCGAAACCCGCGTGCTGCCGTCACCGCCCGCCGCGGCGAAGCGCAGGCCCTGGGCAGCCAGCTCGAGCGATGCCGACAGTTCCTGCCAGGGACCCAGGCCCCGGGCGTGCTCGTAGCCCGCGGCGAGCACGTCGCGCGCCAGGTCGCTCACCTGCCCCGAGCCCAGGGCGGCGCCGAGGAACTGCAGCCCGGCATCCACCAGCTGATGCGCCTCGTCGAAGACAGCCGCGTCCACGGTCGGCAGCAATTCGGCCACACCGCTGTCGCGCAGCGCGACATCGGCGAAGAACAGGTGGTGGTTGACCACCACCACGTCTGCCGACATCGCCTCGCGCCGCGCGCGCACGACGTGGCAGTCGGACCAGCGCGGGCACTCCGTGCCCAGGCAGTTGTCGCGCGTGGAAGTGACCAGCGCGATGATCGGCGAGCGGTCGTCCAGGCCGTCGACCTCAGCCAGGTCGCCGGTGCGCGTGACCTGGGCCCACTGCTCGATCCGCGCCAGGGACCGCACCGCGCCGCGGTCGGGCAGTCGGGCGTGCTGGCGAGCATGCTCCATGCGGTGCAGGCAGAGATAACTCGATCGACCCTTGAGCAGCGCAATGCGCGAGGTCACCTGCAAGGCGGCGCGCAGCCGGGGCAGGTCGCGCAGGAAGAGCTGGTCCTGCAGCGCCTTGGTGGCAGTGCTGACCAGCGTGCGCCGCCCCGAGAGCAGGACCGGCACGAGATAGGCGTAGGTCTTGCCGACGCCGGTGCCTGCCTCGACCACCAGGGCGACGCGGTCCTCGAGGGCGGACGCGACCGCTGCAGCCATGTGCCCCTGGGCCGGGCGCTCCCGGTAGGCCGGATCGGCCCCGTTCAGGGCACCGCCCGGCGCGAAGGCCTGCAGGACCTGGGCCTCGAGCATGCCGACCGCGCCGCCCGGCTCGCCAGCGCGCTCAGGCGGGCTCGGGGGGCTCGAGGTGGAATTCGAGTCGGGCGATCTGGTCACGCAGCAGGAGTCGGCGCTTCTTCAGCCGGCGCAGCACCAGCTCGTCACCGGGACGTTCCAGCGCCAGACGGTCGATCAGGCTGTCGAGGTCGGCGTGCTCGATGCGCAACTCGATGAGCCTGCGCTCGGGCGAATGGAGGTTCTCGTCCATCGTGTCAACCCCGTGCAGTGTAGCCGTCACCACCCGCCCTGCCCTGCCGCGCACGGGGCGGGCGCGAGCAAGCCTCGCTCACGTCAGCGACGTGTCGACCTCTCGGCGCTGCAGCGCGAGGAACTCCGCCGACTGCATCTCGCGCAGGCGCGAGACCGTGCGCGGGAACTCGTGCGCCAGCGGCCCCTCGGTGTAGAGCTCCTCGGGCGCGACCGCAGCCGACAACACGAGCTTGACGCGGCGGTCATAGAGCACGTCGACGAGCCAGGTGAAGCGCCGCGCCTCGCTGGCCATGCGCGGCGGCATCTGCGGCACGTTGGACACCATCACGGTGTGGAAGCGGCTCGCGATCTCCAGGTAGTCATGGTTGGAGCGCGGCCCGCCGCACAGCGTGCGGAAGTCGAACCAGACCACGCCGCCGGCGCGCCGCACGGCGCGGATCTCGCGGTGCTCGATGTTCAGCACCGGCGCCTGGTCGCGCGCCTCGGCCAGCGCCTCGAAGGCCCGCTCCATCGCCACCTCGGCCGCCTCGCCGAGCGGGCAGTGGTAGACCTCGACCTGCTGCAGCGTGCGCTGGCGGTAGTCCACCCCGGCGTCCACGTTCACCACCTCCAGGTGCTGCTTCAGCAGCTCGATGGCCGGCAGGATGCGGTCGCGGTGCAGGCCGTTCGGGTACAGGCCGTCGGGGTGGAAGTTCGAGGTCGTGACGATGCTGACCCGGTTGGCGAACATAGCCTCGAGCAGGCGGTACAGGATCATCGCGTCGGTCACGTCGGCGACGTGGAACTCGTCGAAGCAGATCAGCCGGAAGCGCCGCGCGATGCGCCGGCCGAGCTCGTCCAGCGGATTGACCGTGCCCTTGAGATCCTGCAGCTCGCGGTGCACCTCGCGCATGAACTCATGGAAGTGCAGGCGCGTCTTGCGCGTCAGCGGGACCGCCTGGAAGAAGCAGTCCATGAGGAAGCTCTTGCCCCGGCCCACGCCGCCGTGCATGTAGACACCGCGCGGGATGGGCGGGCGTCGCAGCAGCTTGGTGAGCGCGTTGCTGCGACGGGCCTTGTAGTCCGCCCACTCGCGCTCGCAGCGCTCGAGAGCATCCACCGCGCGCAGCTGCGCCGAATCGCTGCGGAAGCCCCGCGCGGCGAGTTCGGCCTCGTACTCGGCGCGAACGCTCACTGCGTGCCTCCTGCGCAGCCGGGGTCGGCACACGCCGCCACGACCGGGCTCGGCCTCATCAGAAGTTCAGCGTACGCTTGTCCACCGCCAGCGCAGCCTCCTTCGTCGCCTCCGACAAGGACGGGTGCGCGTGGCAGATGCGGGCGATGTCCTCGCTGCTGGCCTTGAACTCCATCGCCATCACGGCCTCGGCGATCAGCTCGCTCGCATACGGGCCGACGATGTGCACGCCGAGCACCTCGTCGGTGGTGGCGTCGGCCAGCATCTTGACCATGCCGGTCGTGTCGCCCAGCGCGCGCGCCCGGCCGTTGGCCATGAAGGGGAAGCTGCCGGCGCGGTAGGCACGGCCTTCGGCCTTGAGCTGCTGCTCGGTCTTGCCGACCCAGGCGATCTCGGGGCTGGTGTAGATGACCCAGGGGATGGTGTCGAAGTTGACGTGCCCGTGCTGGCCAGCGATGCGCTCGGCCACGGCCACGCCCTCTTCCTCGGCCTTGTGCGCGAGCATCGGGCCGCGCACCACGTCGCCCACGGCCCAGACGCCGGGCAGGTTGGTGCGGCACTCGGCGTCGACGACGATTGCGCCGCGCTCGTCGAGCTTCAGGCCCACCGCGTCGGCGTTCAGCCCGGTGGTGTTGGGCACGCGGCCGATCGAGACGATCAGGCGCTCGACCTCGAGGACATGCGCCTGACCCTTGGCATCGGTGTAGGCCACGCTGACGCCCTCGCCGGCGCGCGCGATCTCGCCAACCTTGACACCGAGCTCGATCTTCAGCCCCTGCCTCGTGAAGGCCTTATGCGCCTCCTTGGCGATCGAGTCGTCCACCGCGCCCAGGAAGGTGGGCAGCGCCTCCAGCACCGTGACCTGGGCGCCCAGGCGCCGCCAGACCGAGCCCATCTCCAGCCCGATCACGCCGGAGCCGATGAGCCCCAGGGTCTTGGGCACCGCGCCGACGCGAAGCGCGCCGTCGTTGCTGAGAATGCGCTCCTCGTCGAAGGGCACGCCCGGCAACGCGCGTGCGTTCGAGCCGGTAGCGACGACGACCTGCCGGCCCACCAGCAGCTCCTGCGCCGCGCCGGCCACCGCGACCTCCCAGCCGCCCTCGACCGCGCGCACGAAGGAGCCGTGGCCGTGGAAGAAGCTGACCTTGTTCTTCTTGAACAGGTAGAGGATGCCGTCGTTGTTCTGCTTGACCACCTGGTCCTTGCGCGCCAGCATCTTCGGCACGTCGATCGACAGGTCCTTCAGGCCGATGCCGTGGTCGGCGAAGTGATGACCCGCGTGCTCGAAGTGCTCGCTCGACTGCAGCAGCGCCTTGCTCGGGATGCAGCCCACGTTGGTGCAGGTGCCCCCCGGCGCCGGGCCGCCCTTGGCGTTCTTCCACTCGTCGATGCAGGCGACGTTGAAGCCGAGCTGCGCCGCGCGGATGGCGGCGATGTAGCCACCCGGCCCGCCGCCGATGACGATGACGTCGAAGTTCTTGCCCATGGTCGCCGGCCCGCCCTCAGATGTCGAACAGCAGGCGCGCCGGGTCTTCCAGCGCTTCCTTCATGGTGACCAGGCCAAGTACGGCCTCGCGCCCGTCGATGATGCGGTGGTCGTAGCTCATCGCCAGGTAGTTCATCGGCCGCACCACGACCTGTCCGTTCTCGACCACGGCGCGATCCTTGGTCGCGTGCACGCCGAGGATGGCGCTCTGCGGCGGGTTGATGATGGGCGTGGACAGCATCGAGCCGAAAACCCCGCCGTTGGAGATCGAGAAGGTGCCGCCTGACAACTCGTCGATCGAGAGCTTGCCGTCGCGCGCCTTGACGCCGAACTCGGCGATCTTCTTCTCGATGTCGGCAAAGCTCATCTGGTCCACGTCACGCAGGATGGGTACGACCAGGCCGCGCGGCGAGCCCACCGCGATGCCGATGTCGAAGTAGCCGTGGTAGACGATGTCGTTGCCATCGACGCTGGCATTGAGCACCGGGTACTTCTTGAGCGCCGCCACCGCAGCCTTGACGAAGAAGCTCATGAAGCCGAGCTTGACGCCGTGCTCCTTCTCGAACTTGTCCTGGAAACGCTTGCGCATCTCCATGACCGGCGCCATGTTGACCTCGTTGAACGTGGTCAGGATCGCATTTGTGGCCTGCGACTGCAGCAGGCGCTCGGCGATGCGCGCGCGCAGGCGCGACATCGGCACGCGCTGCTCGGGGCGGTCGCCAAGGTTGACGGACAAGGGCGCGGCCACGGCCTGCAGCGGGCGGGCGACAGGCGCTGCCGGCGCTGCGGCCCGGACCGCAGGTGCTGGCGCCGGCGCGGGTGCCGGGGCAGACAGCGCACCCAGCACGTCGCCCTTGGTGACGCGACCATCCCGCCCGGTGCCGGGCACGCTGCCGGCGCCCAGGCCGTGATCGGCCATCAGCTTGGCCGCCGCAGGCATGGCCACAGCCGCCTTGCCTGCGGGGACGGCAGCCTGCGCTGCAGGCGCTGCCACGGCAGGAGCAGCCGCCGGGGCCGCAGGCGCTGCCGCCCCTGCCTTGCCTTCAGTGTCGATGCGGGCGATCAGCTGGTCGCTGACCACCGTCCCGCCATCGGCGACCACGAGTTCTGCCAGCACACCGGCTGCAGGCGCGGGCACCTCCAGCACCACCTTGTCGGTCTCGATCTCGATCAGGATCTCGTCCTGAGCGACGGCCTCACCGGGCTTCTTCTTCCACTGCAGCAGGGTGGCTTCTGCCACCGACTCCGACAACTGCGGTACCTTGACTTCAACGAGGGCCATGTCTCTCCTCACGGGCTTTCTTGTCTGGTTCGATCGGGGGGTTCAGCAGGGCGCGCAGGCGAACCCGCCCCGCCCCGACCGGAGCGCGGGGCGGACGCGCAGGTTCACTTCGTGAGGACGAAGCCCTTGAGCTTGCCGAACGCCTGATCGAGCAGCGCCTTCTGCTGGTCCTGGTGCAGGTGCGAGTAGCCGACCGCTGGCGATGCCGAAGCGGGGCGCCCGGCGTAGCCGAGCTTCTGCCCCTCGAGCATGTTCTCGTGGATGTAGTGCTGGACGAAGAACCATGCGCCCTGGTTCTGCGGCTCGTCCTGACACCAGACCACCTCGGTGGCGTTCGGGAAGCGCTTCATCTCGGCCGCGAAGGCCTTGTGCGGGAAGGGGTAGAGCTGCTCGACCCGGATGACGGCCACATCCCAGGCCTTCTTCTCGTCTCGCTTCTTGATCAGCTCGTAGGCCACCTTGCCCGAACACACGACGACGCGCTTGACCTTCTCGCCCTCGACCTCGGTGCGCGAGGGGCCGATAACGGTGCGGAACTCGCCCTTGGTGAACTCGGTGAGCGGCGAGGTCGCGTCCTTGGCACGCAGCAGCGACTTGGGCGTGAAGATGATCAGCGGCTTGCGGAACTGCCGCACCATCTGCCGCCGCAGCAGGTGGAAGATCTGGCTCGCAGACGTGGGCTGGCAGATCTGCATGTTGTTGTCGGCCGCCAGTTGCATGAAGCGCTCGAGGCGGGCCGAGCTGTGCTCGGGGCCCTGGCCCTCATAGCCGTGGGGCAGCATCAAGGTCAGGCCGTTGACTCGACCCCACTTGACCTCGCCCGAGGCGATGAACTGGTCGATGACGACCTGCGCGCCGTTGGCAAAATCGCCGAACTGGGCCTCCCAGATCGTCAGGGTGTTGGGCTCGGCGCTGGCGTAGCCGTACTCGAAGCCGAGCACCGCCTCCTCGGAGAGGATGGAGTCGATGACGACGAAGGGCGCCTGCCCCTCAGCCACATTCTGCAGCGGAATGTAGGTACCCTCGTCGTAGCGCTCGCGGTTCTGGTCGTGCAGCACGGCATGGCGGTGCACGAAGGTGCCTCGGCCGCAGTCCTCACCCGACAGGCGCACGGCATAGCCGCTGGCCACCAGCGAGGCGTAGGCCAGGTGCTCGCCCATGCCCCAGTCGACGTTGATCTCGCCCCGGCCCATCGCGGCCCGGTCGGCGATCACCTTCTCCACGAGCGGGTGCACCTTGAAGTTGCCCGGCACCGTGGTGATGCGCTCGGCCAGGCGCTTGACCTCGGCCAGCGGCAGCGCAGTGTCGGCGGCGTCGGTCCACTTGCGCCCGAGGAAGGGGGCCCAGTCGACCGCGTACTTGCTCTTGAAGTTGGTCAGCACCGGATCGACCGTGTGACGACCGACGTCCATGGCAGCCCTCAGGGCCTTGACCATCTCGTCCGGCCCGCCAGCCGCCAGCACGCCCTGAGCCACGAGCTTGTCGCCGTAGAGCTTGCGCGTGCCGGGGTGCTGCGCGATCTTCTTGTACATCAGAGGCTGCGTCAGGCTCGGCGTGTCCTGCTCGTTGTGGCCGAGCTTGCGGAAGCAGACGATGTCGACGACGACGTCCTTCTTGAACTGCTGGCGGTAGTCCATGGCCCACTGCGTGCACAGGACCACGGCCTCGGGATCGTCGCCGTTGACGTGCAGCACCGGGGCCTCGATCATCTTGACGACGTCGCTGCAGTACAGCGTCGAGCGCGAGTCGCGCGGGTCGCTGGTGGTGAAGCCGATCTGGTTGTTGATGACGATGTGCACCGTGCCGCCGGTGTAGTAACCGCGCGTCTGGGCCAACGCCAGCGTCTCCATCACCACGCCCTGCCCGGCGAAGGCGGCGTCGCCGTGCACGAGCACGGCCAGAACCTGTGAGCCGGCCTTGTCGCCGCGACGCTCCATGCGGGCCTTGACCGAGCCCTCGACGACCGGGTTGACGATCTCCAGGTGCGAGGGGTTGAAGGCGAGGCTCAGGTGGACCGGGCCTCCCGGCGTGCTGATGTCGCTGGAGAAGCCCTGGTGGTACTTGACGTCTCCGGCGGGCAGGTTCTCGGGCGCGGTGTGGTCGAACTCGGCAAACAGGTCCTTGGGCATCTTGCCCAGGGTGTTGACAAGGACGTTGAGGCGGCCGCGGTGGGCCATGCCGATGACCATCTCCTGCACGCCGTGGACACCTGCGCGCTGCACCACCTCGTCCATCGAGGCGATGAAGCTCTCGCCGCCTTCGAGCGAGAAGCGCTTCTGGCCGACGTACTTGGTGTGCAGGTAGCGCTCCAGGCCCTCGGCGGCGGTCAGGCGGTCGAGAATGTGGCGCTTCTGGTCGGCGGTGTAGCTCGGCTTGCTGCGCACGCTCTCCAGCCGCTCCTGCCACCAGCGCTTCTCGGTCGGCTCGGTGATGTGCATGAACTCCGCGCCGATCGTGCCGCAGTAGGTCTCCCGCAGGGCCTGCACGATCTCGCGCAAGGTCATGTGCTCTGCCTTGCTGAAGTAGGTGTTCGCCGCCGAGAACGTGATGTCCATGTCACTCTCGGTCAGGTCGTAGAACGCCGGCTCGAGCTCGGGGATCTTCGGGCGCTCGGTGCGCTTGAGCGGGTCGAGGTCGGCCCAGCGCGAGCCGAGGAAGCGGTAAGCGGCAATCAGGCTCTGGACGTGGACCTGCTTGCGCGCGACGGCCAGGTCGGCCTCGCTGGCCTTGAGCGCGAAGGCGTTGGCCTTGGCGCGCTGAGCGAAGGACTCGACCACGGGCGCGTGCGCCACGTCCCGGCTCTCGCTGCCGTCGGTGGCCGGCACGTGCTGCAGGCGGTCGAAGTAGGCGCGCCAGTTGTCGGGAACGCTGCCGGGGTTGTCGAGGTAGGCCTCGTACAGCTCCTCGACATAGGGGGCGTTGCCGCCGAACAGGTAGGAATTGCCCCTGTACTGTTGCATCATGTCTCGCTCACCTCTCGCGCCGGTTTCCGGCACTCCGATGGGTTGTCCAACCTTCCGCGGGCTCCGGCTGCACCGGACGGCGGATTGCGACCCGCCTCGCTGCCACGGGTGTCAGCGGAAGGACGGTCAGGCACATTATCTTGACGTCGCAGACTGTAGCACTGCGATGGCCGTGGTTTACCCAAAGAAGGCATTGGAACATTCCCACGCCTGCACTTTCCTGACAGGTGCGCGCGGAAACGGCTGTCGCCGCGCAGGGCTTTCGGGCTTTCCCGATGCCCTTGACGCGGCAGGCGCACTACGATCGCATCCTCGTCCATCCCTTCCTGCGGAGCCTTCCCGATGAAACTCGCCACCCTGATGGCCTCGATCGCCGTCGCATTCGCTCTCGCCGCCCCGGCCCATGCGCAGACCCTGCGCTGGGCGGCCCAGAACGACATCCTGACGCTGGATCCGCATTCGCAGAACCATGCGACGACGAACGCGATCCTGATGCACGCCTACGAGGGCCTCACGCGCTACAGCGCCAAGTACGAGGTCGAACCGGCGCTCGCCACCAAGTGGACCTACATCTCTCCGACGCAAGTGCGCTTCGAACTCCGCAAGGGGGTGAAGTTCCACGATGGATCCCCCTTCACCGCGGACGACGTGATCTTTTCCTTCGGCCGGATTCGCCAACCCAATGGCACGATGGGAATCTACGTCACCGGCATCAACGAGATCCGCAAGGTCGACGACCACACCATTGACTTGATCATGGCGGCACCCAACCCGCTGCTGCTGCGCAACATCATCGACTTCCGGATCATGAGCCGCGCCTGGGCGACGAAGAACAACACGACGAACGTCCAGAACTACAAGGCGAACGAGGAGAACTACGCCTCGCGCAACGTCAATGGCACCGGCAGCTACAAGGTCACGTCCTGGTCGCCCGAGCAGCGCATCACGATGACGATCAACACGGACTGGTGGGACAAGCATCCTGGCAACGTGAAGGAGGTCGTCTACACGCCCATCAAGAGCGACGCCACCCGCGTGGCGGCCCTGCTTTCCGGCGACGTCGACATGCTGACCGACCTGCCGACGCAGGACATCGCGCGTCTGCGGGCCAACAACCGTCTGCAGGTGCTTGACGGCCCAGAGGTCCGTACGATCTATCTCGCACCCGACATGGGCAGCCCGGAGTTGAAGCACAGCAACGTCAAGGGCAAGAACCCGTTCACCGACAAGCGCGTGCGCCAGGCACTGTCGATGGCGATCGACCGCGAGGCGATCAAGCGCAACATCATGCGTGGCCTGTCCATCCCGGCAGGCATCATGGTGGCTCCCGGGGTCAACGGGCACACGCCCGAACTCGACACGCCGGTCAAGGCCGACACTGAAGGCGCGAAGAAGTTGCTGGCCGATGCCGGCTACCCGAACGGCTTCGAAGTCCGCCTGAACTGCCCGAACAACCGCTATGTCAACGACGAGGAGATCTGCCAAGCGGTCGTCGCCATGTGGGCGCGCGTCGGCGTCAAGGCCACTTTGGCCGCCGAGAACATGGCCACCTTCATCCAGAAGGTCCAGAACTTCGACTCGTCGGTCTACCTCCTGGGCTGGGGCGTGGCCACCTACGACGCGCAGTACACGCTGCAGTCGCTGGTGCGCACCCGTACGACCGGCGCTGACGGCAACTTCAATTTCAGCAAGACCACCGACGCCACCGTGGACCGTCTGGTCGATGCGATGAAGACGGAGACCGACATCACCAAGCGCAACCAGATGATCCGTGAGGCTCTGGTGCGCACGCGCGACGAGGCCCTCCTCATTCCCCTGCACCACCAGATGCGCCCCTGGGCGATGAAGCAAGGTGTCACGACCGTGCACCGCTCCGACGATCGTCCCGAGGCGCGCTTCACGTCGATCCGCTGAGGCATCGATCCGATCTGCGGGGCCTGCACGAGGCACCGCAATATGGAAAAAGGGGCCCTCGAGGCCCCTTTGTCATGCCGCCTCCGCGACGGCGAGCAGGGTCGCAGTCGCGGCCAGGCGCGTGAATTCAGACCGCCAGCCGCCGCCGCGCCTGCGCGTACTCGCGTTGCAGCCGCGCCACCATCTCGGCTGCCGGCACCACTGCCTTGACGGCGCCGACACCCTGGCCGCAGCCCCAGATGTCCTTCCAGGCCTTGGCCGAGCCGCCGCCGGCGAAGTTCATCTTGCTCGGGTCGCTCTCCGGCAGGTGCTCGGGGTCGAGGCCGGCGTTGAGGATCGAGGGTTTCAGGTAGTTGCCGTGGACGCCGGTGAACAGGTTGGTATAGACGATGTCGTCGCTCGTGCTCGAGACGATGCACTGCTTGTAGCCCTCGGCGGCTCGGGCTTCGTCCGTGGCGATGAAGGCCGAGCCGATGTAGGCGAGGTCCGCCCCGATGGCCTGCGCCGCGAGCACTGCGTCGCCGGTGGCGATGGAGCCGCTGAGCGCCAGCGGACCGTCGAACCACTCGCGGATCTCCTGCACCAGCGCGAAGGGGCTCTTGACGCCAGCATGGCCGCCCGCGCCGGCCGCCACCGCGATCAGCCCGTCGGCTCCCTTGTCGACAGCCTTGTGGGCGAAGGTATTGTCGATGATGTCGTGCAGGACGATACCGCCCCAGCCATGGACAGCCTGGTTGATCTCCGGCCGGGCGCCGAGCGAGGTGATGACGATGGGCACGCGGTACTTGGCGCACACCATCATGTCGTGCTCGAGCCGGTCGTTGGTCTTGTGCACGATCTGGTTGATCGCGTAGGGCGCCGCGGGCTGGTCCGGATGCGCCCGGTCCCAGGCCGCCAGAGTCTCGGTGATCTCGGCGAGCCACTCGTCGAGTTGCGAAGCCGGGCGCGCGTTCAAGGCCGGCATGGAGCCGACGATACCCGCCTGGCACTGCGCTATCACGAGCTTGGGGTTGCTGATGATGAACAGCGGCGAGCCGATGACCGGCAGGCGCAGCTTGTCGAACACGGGGGGCAGGCTCATCAGAAGGCCTCCAGCGCCATCGCGGTGACGGCATCGGCGCCTTCGCAGATGCTGTCACGCATCGCGCCGGCGCGGTTGAGGATGTGGTCGCCGTAGAAGCGGGCCGTCACGATCTTGGCCTGCAGGAATTCGGTGTCCTCGCCGGCGGCCAGGCGCTCTTCGGCCGCGAGCAGCGCGCGCGCCATCTGCCAGCCCGCCATCACGGTGCCGGCCAGCATCAGGTAGGGCACGCTGCCAGCGAAAACGGCATTCGGGCTGGCCTTGCTCTGGCCAGCGACGAAGCGCACCGCGTCCTCGAAGGCGACCCGAGCAGCACCCAGGCGCCGCGCCATGGCGTGGCAGGCCACGCTGTCGCGGGCCTGCAGCTCGGCCTCGGTCTGGGCGATGCGCGAAGCGATTGCCAGCGCAGTGCGCCCGCCGTCGCGCACCGTCTTGCGGCCGACCAGATCGTTGGCCTGGATGGCCGTCGTTCCCTCGTAGATGGTCAGGATCTTCGCGTCGCGCAGGTGCTGGGCGGCCCCGGTTTCCTCGATGAAGCCCATGCCGCCGTGCACCTGGACCCCCAGGCTGGCAACCTCCAGGCTCATCTCGGTGGACAGGCCCTTGACCAGCGGCACCATGAATTCGTAGAAGGCCTGGTTCTCCTGACGCACCGCGGCGTCCGGATGGGCGTGGGCGGCGTCATAGGAGGCGGCCGCCACCATCGCCAGTGCGCGGCAACCTTCGGTGTGCGCGCGCATCGTCATCAGCATGCGCCGCACGTCCGGGTGGTGAATGATGGGCGCTGCGGCAGGCAGCGAGCCGTCCACCGGCCGGCTCTGCACCCGGTCGCGCGCGTACTGCACCGCCTTCTGATAGGCGCGCTCGGCCACGGCGATGCCCTGGACGCCGACCGCGAAACGCGCGGCGTTCATCATCACGAACATGTACTCGAGGCCGCGGTTCTCCTGGCCGACGAGGTAGGCCGTAGCGCCGCCGCCGTCGCCGTACTGCAGCACCGCGGTCGGGCTGGCCTTGATGCCGAGCTTGTGCTCGATGCTGACGCAGCGCACGTCGTTGCGCGTCCCGTCGGCCAGCACCTTGGGGCAGATGAACAGCGAGATGCCCTTGACACCCTCAGGGGCGCCACTCACGCGCGCCAGCACGAGGTGGACGATGTTGTCCGCCATGTCGTGCTCGCCGTAGGTGATGTAGATCTTGGTGCCGAAGAGCTTGTAGCTGCCGTCGGGCTGGGGCTCGGCGCGCGTGCGCACGAGCGAGAGATCGCTGCCGGCCTGGGGCTCGGTCAGGTTCATCGTGCCGGTCCAGCGGCCTTCGATCATCGGCGGCAGGTAGGCAGCCTGCTGCTCGGGCGAGCCCGCAGTCAGCAGGGCCTCGATCGCGCCATCGGTCAGCAGCGGGCACAGCGCGAAGCTCAGGCTCGCGCTGTTGACCATCTCGATGCAGGCGGTGTGGATCAGCTTGGGCAGGGCCTGACCGCCGAACTCCGCCGGGTGGTGCAGACCCTGCCAGCCGCCTTCGACGAACTGGCGGAAGGCCTGCTTGAAGCCGGGCGTCGTGCGCACCTCTCCATCGGCCCAGGCCGAGGGATGGCGGTCGCCCTCCCAGTTCAGCGGCGCGACCACCGACTCGTTGAACTTGGCGCACTCCTCGAGCACCGCTGCCGCGGTGTCGAGCCCGGCTTCCTCGTGCCCCGGCAAGGCGGCCACCGCCTCGATGCCGGCGAGCTCCTTCATCGCGAACAGCATGTCCTTGACGGGGGCGCGGTAGCTCATGGGACTCTTCCTGGGTTGAGAGTGTCTGCGGGAGACGGCGAGATGGCGGCCCCACGGCGCGGAGCCGCGGGCAGGGACCGGGCAGCCGGACCAGGCCGCCCGGCTGCGCTCAGAGGCTCGACACGAGCTCCGGCACGGCGGCAAACAGGTCCGCCTCCAGCCCGTAGTCGGCCACGCTGAAGATCGGCGCCTCGGCGTCCTTGTTGATGGCGACGATGACCTTGCTGTCCTTCATGCCGGCGAGGTGCTGGATCGCGCCGCTGATGCCGCAGGCGACGTACAGGCTGGGAGCGACGATCTTGCCCGTCTGCCCGACCTGCCAGTCGTTGGGCGCGTAGCCAGCGTCCACCGCCGCACGGCTCGCACCGAGGGCTGCGCCCAGCTTGTCGGCCAGCGGCGTCAGTACCTCGGCGAACTTCTCGCTGCTGCCCAGCGCCCGCCCGCCCGAGACGATGATCTTGGCCGAGGTCAGCTCAGGCCGCTCCAGCTTGGCGATCTCCGCCCCGACGAAGCTGGACGTGCCGGCGTCGGCCACCACCGCCACCGCCTCGACCGAGGCCGCGCCGCCGGTGGCCGCAGCCGGATCGAAACCGGTCGTGCGCACCGTGACCACCTTCACCGCGTCGCTGCTCTGCACGGTCGCAATCGCGTTGCCGGCGTAGATCGGGCGCTCGAAGGTGTCGGGCGCAACCACCTTGGTCGCATCGCTGATCTGGGCCACGTCCAGCAGTGCCGCCACCCGCGGGGCGACGTTCTTGCCACCGGCCGTCGCCGCGAACAGCAGGTGGCTGTAGCCGGTAGCCACCGCCAGCACCTGCGCAGCCACGTTCTCGGCCAGCCCGTGGGCAAGCGCTGGTGCGTCGGCGTGCAGCACCTTGGCCACACCCGCGATCTGCGCCGCCTGCTGCGCCGCCGCGGCAGCGTTGGCGCCAGCCACCAGCACGTGCACCTCGGCGCCGCACTGCAGCGCGGCGGTGACGGTGTTCAGCGTCGCAGGCTTGATCGACGCATGGTCGTGTTCCGCAATGACGAGTACGCTCATGTCCTGCCCCCTCAGATCACCTTGGCTTCGTTCTTCAGCTTGGCCACGAGCGTGGCCACGTCGGGCACCTTGACCCCGGCGCCGCGCTTGGGCGGCTCGCTGACCTTGAGCGTACGGATGCGCGGGCTCACGTCCACGCCCAGGTCGGCCGGCTTCAGCACGTCCAGCGTCTTCTTCTTGGCCTTCATGATGTTGGGCAACGTCACGTAGCGGGGCTCGTTCAGGCGCAGGTCCGTCGTCACGATGGCCGGCAGCTTCAGCGCCAGCGTCTCCAGGCCGCCGTCGACCTCGCGCGTCACGCGCGCAGTGCCGTCGACCACCTCGACCTTGCTCGCGAAGGTGGCCTGCGGCAGGCCCGCCAGCGCCGCCAGCATCTGCCCGGTCTGGTTGCAGTCGTCGTCGATCGCCTGCTTGCCCAGGATCACCAGGCCCGGCTGCTCGCGCTCCACCAGCGCCTTCAGCAGCTTGGCCACGGCCAGCGGCTGCAGCTCGTCGGCGCACTCGACCAGGATCGCCCGGTCGGCGCCGATCGCCATAGCCGTGCGCAGCGTCTCCTGGCACTGCGTGACCCCGCACGACACCGCGATCACCTCGGTGGCCGCGCCCTTCTCCTTCAGGCGGACGGCCTCCTCGACCGCGATCTCGTCGAAGGGGTTCATGCTCATCTTGACGTTGGCGATGTCCACGCCCGTGCCGTCGCCCTTGACGCGCACCTTGACGTTGTAGTCGACGACCCGCTTGACGGGGACCAGCACCTTCATAGGAAAAAGCTCCTCGGGAAGTTGACGTTAACGTAAACCCGCATTCTAGGGCTGCGATACCGTCTGGCGGGCCGCACGGGCACCACGCTCGACATCGACGCGGGCCAGCAGGACCCAGCCGACGACGAAGAAGATCCCCGTGGACACGATCGCGACGCGATGGTTGCCGCCCGTGACCCAGGTGACGAGCCCGTAGGTGAGCGGGCCCACGATGGCCGAAAGGCGCACCGCGAAGGTCCACAGCCCGAAGAACTCGGCCAGGCGGTCGGGGGGCGAGAGCAGGCCGGCCATGGCGCGCCCGGCCGACTGGCTCGAGCCCATGCACAGGCCGGCCACGACCGCCGCGGCCCAGAACAGCCCCGGCCCGGTGGCGGCCGCCGCCAGCAGCGTCATCACGATCCAGCCCGCCAGCGTCAGCCCCAGCGCGCGCCGGTGCCCGATGCGGTCCTGCCAGTTTCCGAACACGAAGGCCCCGGCCGCCGCGGCGATGTTGACCAGGAAGACGAGCAGCATCGTGTCGATCTGCTTGAACCCCAGCACCTCGGCGGCATACACGGCGGCCAGCGCAACCACCACCGAGATGCCGGCCTGGTAGGCGACGGCGCAGGCCATGAGCCAGGCGAAGTCTTCGTAGCGCCGGGCTTCGCGCCAGGTGCGCCGCAGCCGGGCGAGGGACTCAGCCACGCCGCCTCCCGCAGCGCCCGCCGGCTGCACCTGCGCGCGCTCACGCAGCAGCAGGAAGGTGGGCAGGCTGGCCAGCGCGTAGACGGCCGCGGTCAGCAGCATCGTCACCGGCACGAAGTGCGTGGCCGGCAGCCCCCGGCCCTGGGCCCAGAGCACATAGCCCAGGCCCAGCCCCAGCGTCAGCATGCCGCCGAAGTAGCCGAAGCTCCAGCCCCAGCCCGACACCCGGCCGAGCGACTCCCGGCGAGAAAGCTCGGGCAGAAAAGCCGCGATCAGCGACTCGCCCACGGCGTAGCAGAAGCTCGACAGCACGACCGCGGTCACCGCGAGCCACAGGGTGCCTGGCCCCGCCCAGGCCAGGGCCGCGGTGGACAGGACGCAGCCCACCGTCGTCAGGGCCAGCAGCCGCTTCTTGGCGCCGCGCAGGTCGGCGTGCGCGCCAATGGCCGGCATCAGCAGCATGACAAGCAGGCTCGAGAGTGCCAGTGTCGACGTCCACGCCAGCGTCGCCCAAGGCGCGCCGCCGGCCACCACACCGACGAAGTAGGCATTGAAGACCGCCGTCAGCACCACCGTGGTGTAGCCGGAGTTGGCGAAGTCGTACATCGCCCAGCCGAACACCTCACGGCGGCGGACGCCTTCGTTCACATGCTGCGCGATGCTCAAGGCAGGCTCCTCCAGGGGCGCTGCAAGCGCGCAGCACATGGTGCCCGGAGCGGGGCTCGAACCCGCATGCCCCGGTCAAGGGGCGGCGGATTTTAAGTCCGCTGCGTCTGCCGATTTCGCCATCCGGGCGGAGCGCGGATTATGCGGGGCCCGGGCAGGCAACTGCGGCGTCAGGGTTCGACCAGGCACCGCGATACGGGCCTAGACTTGCAAGACAGATTCCGCCTGACAGAAGCTGAGCTTTCTGCCCGCACGAAGAAGCGCACATGCCCACCGAGATCGTCGATCGCATCCGGCCCACGCTGGCCCCGGGGCGGCACTCCTACATGACCGGGCCCTTTGCGCCCAACGACGACGAGTTGAACGCGACCGAGCTCAATGCCCGCTCCTGGGGCCGCCCCTATCGCCACTCTTTCAACATGATCGCCCACCCGGGCGCCTTCCTCTTCGACGGTATCCTGCGCCACGACCACGTCAGCGGCGAATCCCAGCAGTCCCTGTTCGGCGAAGGGCGCTACGGCAGCGAATCGCCGATGGCTCCGTGCCACGACGCCGGCACCGGCCCCGCGGACGAGGCCGATGGCCATGTGGTCAGCTTCGTCACGGACATGAAGGCCGACCGCTGCGAATGCGTGGTGTTGGGCGCGCGCGATCTCGCCGCGGGCCCGGTGGCCCGCATCCTGCTGCCACACCGCATCAGCAGTTGCACCCACGCCTGCCGGGCCGAAGCCAGCGAGATCGGCACGAGCTCAGGCCTCACCCGCTCGCGCCACGCAGCGTGAGCCTGGGGGCTGCAACCGAGCCTCGTCCGATGAGTTGCACGCCCTCCTCCACCGACCCCACGCCCACCAAGCCCATGGCACAAGAGAACACCCTCCGATTCGACGGCCGTGTGGCCATCGTCACCGGCGCCGGCAAGGGCCTCGGCCGCGCCTACGCGCTCTACCTCGCCGAACGGGGCGCCAAGGTCGTGCTCAACAACCGCCGCCGCGAGGTGGATGCCGCCGGCCTGGCTGCCGTCGACTACGTGGTCCGGGAGATCAAGGCCCGCGGCGGCGAGGCCGTGGCCAACTACGCCCACGTCGAGTACCCCGGCTCCGGGAAGGAGATGGTCGAGCAGGCGCTCGATACCTGGGGCCGCCTGGACGTGCTGGTGAACAACGCCGGTATCGACCGGGCCGCGACCTTCGGCAAGTACGAACTCCGGGACTTCCTCGAGGTCTTCGAGGTCAACTTCCACGGGTCGCTCTACGTCACCCATGCCGCCTGGAAAGTGATGCGCGAGGCGCGGTACGGGCGCGTGCTGGTCAGTGCCTCTTCCGCAGGCATGCATGGCGGCGCCGGCATGTCGGCCTACGGCGCCGCCAAGGGGGCCTTGATCGCCCTCATGCGCTCTCTGGCCACCGAGGGCCACAGCCGTAACGTCCTCGTGAACGCCATCGCGCCCTACGCCGCGACGCCGATGACGGGTGACCACATCCCCGACCCGCTGAAGGCCATGCTGGCGCCCGAGCGGGTGGCACCGATCGTGGCCTGGCTCGCGAGCGAGCGCAATCGGGCGGTGACGGGCCAGACCTTCGTTGCCGCGGGAGGACGGTTCCTGCGCGCTGCAACGGTGGAGGGCGTCGGTCTCGTCTACGACCCGGCGGCATCGAGCCCCGAGGCGCTGGAGCGCGACTTCGAGCAGATCCAGGCCCTCGACGGCGCGCGCGAATTCAAGGACGCCCCCACCGCCTACCGCGACTTTCTCCAGCCGCTGCTGCCGGCAGACCTCGGGGTGTCCGCGCCGATCGAACTTTGACCCGACACCTGAAGCAACCGCTCGTGATCGCGATGCTGGCGGTGCCGATCCTGATCCAGGTCCTGTTCAACTCCGGCTTGGCCTGCTGGCTCAACCGGCGTCTGGGCGAGACGCACAGCGTGGCCTGCCTCTCCGTCCTCATCGGCGACAGCAACTTCTTCGAGCTCGCCGTTGCGGCGGCGACAAGCCTGTTCGGCTTCGAGTCGGGCGCGGCGCTGGCCACCGTGGTCGGGGTGCTGATCGAAGTGCCCGTGATGCTGCTCGTCGTGCGGTTCGTGAACCGGAGCAAGGGCTGGTACGAGGCCGGCACGAAGGCCTGAGCTCCCAGCAGAACGCCCTGGCCGAGCGGATGCGTTCGCCGCACCCGGCTGATCGATGTCAAGACGCCGCAGGCGGGCGAGTGCACAGTCGATACCATAGGACAAGTCATGCAGATCAAGGTTCTGGGGGGCGGCTGCAGCAAGTGCCGCAGCACGATCGGCATCATCGAGCGTGCGGCCCGGGATGCCGGCGTCGAGGTAGAGATCGTCAAGGTCGAGAGCCCCGATGAGATCCGTGCGTTCGGTGTGCATGCGACGCCGGCCGTGGTCATCGCCGAGCGCGTGGTGCACGGCGGCGGCATCCCGTCGCATGAAGCCGTGAAGGTGTGGTTCAAGCCTGCCGCCGTCGGGTTCGTCGACCACCCAACCCGGCATCTCTTCTTCACCGGCAAGGGCGGTGTAGGCAAGACGTCTCTTTCCGCCGCCACGGCGCTGGCGCTGGCCGACGCCGGCAAGAGGGTGCTGCTGGTCAGCACCGATGCCGCCTCCAACCTCGACGAGATGGTCGGCATCGAGCTGCGCAACATGCCGGTCCCCGTGCCGGGCGCACCCGGCCTGTCGGTCCTCAACATCGACCCCGACAACGCCGCCGAGTCGTATCGCCAGCGCGTGCTGGCGCAGATGGGCGCGAGCGCGACGGCAGAGGAATTGTCGACGGTGCGCGAGCAGCTGTCCGGTGCCTGCACGACCGAGATCGCCTCGTTCGACGAGTTCTCGTCTCTGCTGGCCAACGGTGCACAGGCCTGGGACCATATCGTCTTCGATACGGCGCCGACAGGGCACACGCTGCGCCTGCTCAGCCTGCCGAAGGCATGGACCGGATTCCTGGATGGCAACGACCGCGGCGCATCTTGCCTGGGCCCGCATTCGGGCTTGAAGATGCAGGAGGTTCGCTTCAAGGCTGCACTCGACGCGCTGGGCGACCCCGCGAAGACAACCGTCGTCCTTGTGACGCGGCCTGACCGCGGCGCGATTGCAGAGGCGGCGCGCACCTCGGTCGAATTGCGCGAACTGGGGCTGAAAAACCAGCGCCTGGCGATCAACGGCGTGTTTCATGCCAGCGACCGCAGCGACGCGGTGGCCTGCGCGATCGAGGACCTGGGGCAGCAGGCGTTGGAGGCCCTGCCGACATCTCTGCGAGCGCTGCCGCAGGACCGGGTACCGCTGCGCCCATTCGATACCGTCGGCCTGCCGGCCCTGCGCGCGCTGCTGGTCCCGGGCGAGGCGCCGGTTGCCCTCCGCGCGGCGGCGCAGGACAGGGAAGGTCAACCACTGCCGGACCTTGCCGCACTGGCCGATGATCTGGCTGCGGCCGGTCACGGCCTGATCATGGTCATGGGCAAGGGCGGCGTCGGCAAGACCACCATCGCCGCGGCCCTGGCCATCGGCCTGGTGCAGCGCGGCAAGACCGTGCACCTGAGCACCACCGATCCGGCGGCGCACCTGGCCAGGACGCTGGAGGGCGAGCTGCCGGGCCTGAAGGTGAGTCGCATCGACCCGAAGGTCGAGACGCAGCGCTACATCGACAAGATCATGGCTGCCAAGGCGCCCGGGCTCGACGCGCAGGAACAGGCGCTGCTGCTGGAAGACCTGCAGTCGCCCTGCACCGAAGAGGTGGCGGTCTTTCATGCCTTCTCGCGCATCGTCAGCGAGGGCCGCAGTGCGTTCGTCGTGCTCGACACCGCGCCGACGGGGCACTCGATGCTGCTGATGGACGCGACCGGGGCTTACCACCGGCAGATGACACGCGAGTTCGAGGGCCATGGCGCCGCGCGCGTCGTGACGCCACTGATGCGGCTGCAGGATGCCTCGTACACGAAAGTCATCCTGGTGACCCTGCCCGAAGTGACGCCGGTGTCGCAGGCGGCGGCGTTGCAAGATGACCTGCGGCGCGCCCGCATCGAGCCCTATGCCTGGGTGCTCAACAAGAGTGTGCTGGCAGCGGGAACACATGACCCCTTGCTGCAGGCCCGGCTGGGCGGTGAGTGCAAGCAGATCAAGCGCTTGACCGCGGGTCTCGCCCGGCAGCTGTATGGGCTGCCTAGGCTGGCGGTTCCGCCAGTTGGCCTCGACGAGTTGTCGAAGCTGGTCCGGGCAACGGCGCCCATGGGCACCGGCGCTGCCTGACTCGCGACTACAACTGCGTTACCGATCTAGCTGACGCTCTCTAGCGTGACCCCCAAGCGGAGATCGGCTGGTGGGCCGGCTATCACGAAGAACCGGTACGTTCAACGCTAAGAACGGCTCTGGCAGCGGGGACCATCGTGCGCGACACGCCAAAGACGGGGCGCAACGATCCCTGTCCATGCGGCAGCGGACGCAAGTACAAGAAGTGCCAGGGCGCAACCTGAGGCCCTGCAGTGCCGATACGGTTGGCGCGGCTCGCGAAGGACAACATCCAGGAAGTACCGACCAAGGTAATCGTCGCCATCAGCCAGCATGGTGACTGAGGCCTGCAGATGCAGCGCTCTCTTCGTCTGCCGCTCGCCCTGCAAACGTGTGATTTGGCGGTCAGTGCCGCCCGAACAGCCTCGCATCCAAAACCACGGACTCAGGGCTTCCGGCAACGATGCTGCTGAAGTCCGCGTGTCGCGGGTTCAGGAGCACGTTCATCTCCCTTCGCGCCACCACCGAAGGGACCATCAGCACGACCGTTCGCTCCTCGCGGAGCCAGGCATCGCCGAAGACGCGGGCCACGTGCAGGCCCGCATGATCCCAACCGACAGGCAAACTGTTTTCGCCATGTTGCTCGACACTCACGGCAGCCGCGATGGCAATCTCGATCGCCACATGCGTTCTGGGCACGCACCCGACACCCGTGTGGGCCATTGACGGACACCCTAATCCGTATTGCAGCAGCACTGCTACTGCTGCGAACCGTTCTTGAGCCTTTTCGAGGCCTTTCGCGGGGGTCTTCAGGGCGCAGAAACGAAGAAGCCCGGTGAACCGGGCTTCTCAACTCATTGATTTGAAACGTATTTCTTGGAGGCGCGGCCCGGAGTCGAACCGGGCTGGACGGATTTGCAATCCGTTGCATAACCGCTTTGCTACCGCGCCTGGGTCATGCCGAGAAAAAAGGGAAGCGGCTGCTTCCCTCATTTGTGGCCCTGATGACCACCTTGTATGGAGCGGGAAACGAGGCTCGAACTCGCGACCTCAACCTTGGCAAGGTTGCGCTCTACCAACTGAGCTATTCCCGCGTGAGCCTCGCAGTATAGCGCAATTCTGCGCGCTCGCTGCGAGGGAGTCTGTGCAATCCTCAATGTGGCAGCGCGTCGGTGCCCGGCATCGCTACCGCCGCCGTAGGCACCTCAGCGGACACCACCGGCGCGGCGGGCGCCTCCTCGTCGGGCAGGGGCGACGGGGAGGACTTCAGCGCCACCTCGAGCACCTTGTCGATCCAGCGCACCGGCACGATCTCGAGCTGGTTCTTCGCGTTCTCGGGGATGTCCTGGAGGTCCTTGACGTTCTCCTCCGGGATGAGCACCGTCTTGACGCCGCCGCGCAATGCTGCCAGCAGCTTCTCCTTCAGGCCACCAATGGCCGTGACCTCGCCACGCAGCGTGATCTCGCCCGTCATCGCCACATCGGCACGGACCGGAATGCCAGTGAGCGCCGAGACGAAGGCCGTCGTCATCGCGATGCCTGCGCTCGGGCCGTCCTTGGGCGTCGCCCCGTCGGGCACGTGGATGTGGATGTCGCGCTTGTCGAACATCTCGTCCTTGATGCCCAGGCGGCGGGCGCGCGAGCGCACCACCGACCGCGCCGCCTCGACCGACTCCTTCATCACGTCACCCAGGGAGCCGGTGCGGATGATGTTGCCCTTGCCGGGCATCACCGCCGCCTCGATCGTGAGCAGGTCGCCGCCCACCTCCGTCCAGGCCAGACCCACGACCTGACCCACCTGGTCGGTCTTCTCGGTGCGACCGAAGTCGAACTTGCGCACGCCCAGGAAGTCGTTGAGGTTCTCAACGTCGACGATCACCTTGCCGTCGTACTTCTTCAGCTGGATGCCCTTGACGACCTTGCGGCAGATCTTGGAAATCTCGCGCTCGAGCGAGCGCACGCCAGCCTCCCGGGTGTAGTAGCGGACGATCCCGCGGATGGCGGCCTCGGTGACCTCCATCTCGTCATCCTTGACCCCATTGTTCTTCTGCTGCTTGGGCAGCAGGTAGCGCTGGGCGATGTTGAGCTTCTCGTCCTCGGTGTAGCCGGCCAGGCGGATGACCTCCATCCGGTCCAGCAGGGCCGGGGGGATGTTCATCGAGTTGGACGTCGCCACGAACATCACGTCCGACAGGTCGAAATCGACCTCGACGTAGTGGTCGCTGAAGGTGTGGTTCTGCTCCGGGTCCAGCACCTCGAGCAGGGCCGAGGACGGGTCGCCGCGGAAGTCCATGCCGAGCTTGTCGATCTCGTCCAGCAAGAACAGCGGGTTGCGCGTACCGACCTTGGTCAGGCTCTGCAGCACCTTGCCCGGCATCGAGCCGATATAGGTGCGGCGGTGGCCGCGGATCTCGGCCTCGTCACGCACGCCGCCCAGTGCCATGCGAACGAACTTGCGCCCCGTGGCCCGCGCGACGCTCTGGCCGAGCGAGGTCTTGCCTACACCAGGGGGGCCGACCAGGCAGAGAATCGGCGCCTTGACCTTGTCCACCCGCTGCTGCACCGCGAGGTACTCGAGGATGCGTTCCTTGACCTTCTCGAGGCCGAAGTGGTCCTCGTTGAGCACATCCTCGGCGTGGCCCAGGTCGTGCTTGATCTTGGTCTTCTTGGCCCAAGGCAGGTTGACCAGAACGTCGATGTAGTTGCGCACCACCGTTGCCTCGGCCGACATCGGGGACATCAGCTTGAGCTTCTTCAGCTCGTTGTCGGCCTTCTTGCGCGCGTCCTTGGGCATGCGCGCGGCCTTGATCTTCTTCTCGAGTTCCTCGAGGTCTGCGCCTTCCTCGCCGTCGCCCAATTCCTTCTGGATGGCCTTGACCTGCTCGTTCAGGTAGTACTCGCGTTGGCTCTTCTCCATCTGGCGCTTGACGCGGCCACGGATGCGCTTTTCCACCTGCAGGATGTCGACCTCGTGCTCGAGCAACTCGAGCAACTTCTCCAAGCGCTTGGACACCGGGAACAGGTCCAGCACCGACTGCTTGGACTCGAGCTTCAAGGGCAGGTGGGCTGCGATCGTGTCGGCCAGGCGACCCGGATCGTCGATGCCAGCGATGGAAGTCAGGATCTCCGGCGGGATCTTCTTGTTCAGCTTGACGTACTGGTCGAACTGCTGCGTGACCGCGCGCCGCAGCGCCTCGATCTCGGGGCTGCCCTCACCCTGGGGCGGCACGGGCGTGACGTCACCGACGAAGTGCTCGCCGGTGTCGCGGATGCGCTGCGTGCGCGCGCGCTGGATGCCCTCCACCAGTACCTTGACGGTACCGTCGGGCAGCTTGAGCATCTGCAGGATGCTCGAAACGCAGCCCACCTCGAACATGTCTTCGGGCTTGGGCTCGTCCTTGCCCGCCGCCTTCTGCGCCACCAGCATGATCTGACGCCCGGCCTCCATGGCCGCCTCCAGCGCCTTGATCGACTTGGGCCGCCCGACGAACAGGGGGATGACCATGTGCGGGAAGACGACCACATCGCGCAGCGGCAGCAGCGGCAGCGTCAGCGGTTCTTCAGGGAGCACGGGATGACCTGACATGGGATTCCTCACTTTCTCCAGACCGACATGGGGCCCGGGGCAGCGAATGCAAGGGAAGGCGGGCGGGGTGCCTCAGGCACTGGCCTTGGCCTGCTCGCGGTAGACGAGGAGCGGCTTGGCGCCCTCCTCGACGATGTGTTCGTCGATGACGATCTTGGCCACCCCGTCCAGCGTGGGCAGCTCGTACATGGTGTCCATCAGGGACTGCTCGACGATGGAGCGCAGGCCCCGGGCACCGGTCTTGCGCGCCAGGGCCTTGCGCGCGATTGCACCCAGCGCCGAGGGCCGGACCTCGAGTTCGACGCCGTCCATCGCGAACAGCTTGTGGTACTGCTTGAGCAGCGCGTTACGCGGCTCGGTCAGGATGCGCACCAGCGCATCCTCGGTCAGCTCACCCAGCGTCGCCACCACCGGCAGGCGACCAACCAGCTCAGGGATCAGGCCGAACTTGATCAGGTCCTCGGGCTCGACCTCGCGGAACATGTCAGCCGCCCGCTTCTCGGACTTGCTGTGCACCGTGGCCGCAAAGCCGATGCCCGACTTCTCGGTACGGTTCTGGATCACCTTCTCGAGGCCGTCGAAAGCCCCACCGCAGATGAACAGGATGTTGGTCGTGTCGATCTGCAGGAAGTCCTGGTTCGGGTGCTTTCGCCCGCCCTGGGGCGGCACGCTGGCCATCGTGCCCTCGACCAGCTTGAGCAGCGCCTGCTGGACGCCCTCGCCGGATACGTCGCGCGTGATGCTCGGGTTGTCGGCCTTGCGGCTGATCTTGTCGATCTCGTCGATGTAGACGATGCCGCGCTGGGCCCGCTCGATATCGTAGTTGCAGTTCTGCAACAGCTTCTGGATGATGTTCTCGACGTCCTCGCCCACATAGCCGGCCTCGGTCAGGGTCGTCGCGTCGGCGATCACGAAGGGCACGTTGAGCAGGCGCGCCAGTGTCTGCGCCAGCAGCGTCTTGCCGGAACCCGTCGGCCCGATCAGCAGGATGTTGCTCTTGGCCAGTTCCACCTCGTCCTTCGAGGTGCCCAGGTGCTTCAGCCGCTTGTAGTGGTTGTAGACCGCCACAGAGAGCGTGCGCTTGGCCACGTCCTGGCCGATCACGTACTGGTCCAGCGTGGTCTTGATCCCGCTCGGGAAGGGCAAGTCGGAGCGCGCTGCGCGGCCCGAAGCAGACTCCGCCGGCGCCTCGTCACGGATGATGTCGTTGCACAGCTCGATGCACTCGTCGCAGATGAAGACCGAGGGCCCTGCGATGAGCTTCTTCACCTCGTGCTGGCTCTTGCCACAGAAGGAACAGTACAGGACCTTCTCGCCCGAGGTGCCTTTCTTGTCGGCCATGAGGGTGTGCTTGTGCGCTGAGTTGCCGGTGGTTGCCGGTCATGATAGACCAAATGCCCACCCGGCTTGGCCATGGAAAAGGCCCCGAAACGGGGCCGTGGACGCGCTTTCAGCCGGGGCGTCGCTCGAGAACCTGGTCGATCAGCCCGTAATCCTTGGCTTCAGGGGGCGACATGAAGAAATCGCGCTCCATGTCGGCCTGGATCTTCTCCAGGGTCTGGCCCGTGCGCTCGGCGTAGATGCGGTTGAGCTGCTCGCGCGTCTTCAGGATCTCGCGCGCGTGGATCTCGATGTCGGTGGCCTGCCCCTGAGCGCCGCCCGAGGGCTGGTGGATCATCACGCGCGAGTTCGGCAGCGCCGCACGCTTGCCCTTCGCGCCGGCCATCAGCAGGAACGAGCCCATGCTCGCAGCAATGCCCATGCACAGCGTCGACACGTCGGGCTTGATGAACTGCATCGTGTCGTAGATCGCCAGACCCGCACTCACGCTCCCCCCGGGCGAGTTGATGTACAGGAAGATGTCCTTGTCCGGGTTCTCGCTCTCCAGGAAGAGCATCTGGGCCACAACCAGATTGGCGCTCTGGTCGTTGACGGGCCCGACCAGGAAGATGATGCGCTCGCGCAGCAGCCGGCTGTAGATGTCATAGGCCCGCTCGCCGCGGCCCGATTGCTCGATGACGATGGGCACCATGCCCAGGCCCGTGGTGTCGAGTGCGCTCATGATGTTCGTCCTCCCCGGGCTCACGCCGCCGCCATCAGCTCGTCGAAGGGCAGGGCCTTGTCGACGACCTGGGCGCGCGCAAGCACGAATTCCGTCACGTTGTTCTCCACCACCAGGGCCTCGACCTCGGCCATGCGCTGGCGGTCGCCCAGGTAATAACGCATCACCTCGGCCGGCTTCTCGTAGCTCTGGCTGATCTCCTCGATGTGCTTCTGCAGTTGATCGGGCTTGGCCTGGAGCTGGTTCGAACGCACGAGCTCGGAGACGACCAGACCCAGACGCACGCGACGCTCCGCCTGGGGCTGGAACACGTCTTCGGGGATGGGCACCGACTCGGCATCCTTCACGCCGCGCTGCTTCAGGTCGGCGCGCGCCGACTCGACCATGCGCTGCATCTCGCTCTCAACCAGGGCCTTGGGCAGGTCCAGCTCGGCGGCCTGCAGCAGCGTGTCCATCACGGCGGCCTTGTTGCGCGCATTGACGCGGAAGCGGACCTCTCGCTCCAGGTTGCGCCGCACGTCGGCGCGCAGGGCCTCCACCGTCGGCTCCTTGATGCCCAGCGTCCGGACGAAGGCCTCGTCCACCTCGGGCAGGTGGGCCGCCTCGACCTTCTTCATCGTCACCAGGAAGTCTGCCTCCTTGCCAGCGACCTCGGCGCCCTGGTAGTCGGCCGGGAACTGCAGCGGGAAGGTCTTGCTCTCACCCACCTTCATGCCGCGCACCGCCTGGTCGAACTGGGCCAGCATCTGCCCCTCGCCGATGACGAACTGGAAGCCCTCGGCCTTGCCGCCGGCAAAGGGCTCGCCGTCGATCTTGCCCTCGAAATCGATGGTGACGCGGTCGGTCTCGGCCGCGCCCTCGGCGGCCGGACGCTGACTGAAAGTGCGGCGCTGGCGGCGCAGGATCTCGATCGTGCGGTCGATGGCGGCGTCGGTGACCTCGGTGGACACACGCTCGACCTCCCGCTCCGCGAGGTCGCCGACGCGGACGTCCGGGTAGACCTCGAAGGTGGCGTCGAAGGCGAGCTGGCCCTCGGGCGCCTCCTCCTTCTGCTCGATCTTGGGCGTGCCGGCGACCCGCAGCTGCGCCTGGTTCGCGGCATCCGAGAAGGCCTGGCCGACACGGTCGTTGATGACCTCGTACTGCACCGAGTAGCCGTAGCGCTGTGTCACCACGGACATGGGCACCTTGCCGGGGCGGAAACCGTCGGCCTTGACGGTGCGGGCCAGGCGCTGCAGGCGGGACTTGACCTCGTTGCCGATCTCGGACGCCGCCAGCGTCAGGGTGATGCGGCGCTCGAGCTTGCCGAGGGATTCGACGTTGACGGACATGGACGTGTCTCTGTGGGGTTCGTTGCGGATTCGTCGCCTGGTGCGCGGGGTCGGACTCGAACCGACACGGGGTCTCCCCCGTCAGGACCTAAACCTGGTGCGTCTACCTATTTCGCCACCCGCGCGGGCTAGGGGTGTCGAAGGCTGGCTTGCGGCCATACCCCCAACGCGGAAAACCATCCATTTTATCGCCCCGCGCCTGCACGTGCCTTCAGGTCAACGGCTCCGGGCCCCGTGCCGCAGGGCGCGACAATCGGGGCGTGGGTGTCGCACACTACGAAAACTTCCCCGTCGCCTCGGTGCTGTGCCCGCCCCGCCTCCGCGGCGCGGTCGTGGCCCTCTACCACTATGCACGTACCGCGGACGACCTGGCCGACGAAGGCGACGCGCCCGCTGAGCAGCGGCAGTCCGAGCTCCTGGCCTACCGGGACGACCTGCGCGAGGTCCTCGCGGGGCACCCGCCCTCGTCGCGCTGGGCGCATGTCTTCGGGCCCCTGCAACAGGCCATCGCCGAGCACCGGCTCCCGCCGCAGCCGCTGGAGGATCTGCTCGACGCCTTCCTGCAGGACGCGCACAACCCGCTCTACGCCGACAGGAATGAACTGCTCGACTACTGCCGGCGCTCAGCCAATCCCGTGGGACGGCTGCTGCTGCACCTGCACGGAGTGAGCGACGCGAGCGCGCTGACACGCGCCGACCGCATCTGCACCGCGCTGCAACTCGCCAATTTCTGGCAGGACTGCAGCATCGACCTGCCAAGGGGCCGCGTCTACCTCCCCGTAGCCGATGCGCAACGCCACGGCATCGCCCTGGACGACCCGGCGCGGCTGCGCGACGGGCCGGCCACCCAGGCCCTGCTGCGCGAGTTGTGCGACTGGGCGCGCCAGACCATGCTGGACGGCGCAGACCTGGCCCTGCAGCTTCCAGGGCGCGCCGGCTGGGAGTTGCGCCTCGTGGCCCAGGGCGGCCTGCGGATCCTCGAGAAAATCCGGCAAGTGAACTACCGCACCCTCGCCCACCGGCCGGTGATCGGCCCGCGGGACGCGCTCCCCCTGGCCTGGAAGGCACTGACCATGCGCCGCCAGGCGAGCCTGACCCGGAACGCTGCATGACTCCCCAGCAATACGTGCAGGACAAGGCGGCTCGCAGCGGCTCGAGCTTCTACTACGCCTTCCTCTTCCTGCCGCCTCAGCGCCGCGCCGCCATCACCGCCTTCTACGCCTTCTGCCGCGAGGTCGACGACGTCGTCGACGAGGTCAGCGACCCGGGCGTGGCCGCAGTCAAGCTGGCCTGGTGGCGCAGCGAGGTGGCGCGCGCCTTCGGCGGCGAGCCCGGGCACCCGGTAACGCAGGCACTGATGCCTCTGGCACCAGTCTTCAGCATCGAACAGCGCCACCTCGACGCCGTGATCGACGGCTGCGAGATCGACCTGCGCCAATCGCGCTTCCTGGACTTTCCCGGCCTCGACCGCTACTGCCATCTCGTGGCCGGCATCGTCGGTGAGGTGGCCTGCAACATCTTCGGCCGCCGCAGCGAGAGCACCATCGCCTATGCACACCGGCTGGGTCTGGCGATGCAGCTGACGAACATCATCCGCGACGTCGGTGACGACGCGCGGCGCGGGCGCATCTATCTGCCGATGTCAGAGCTGCGCCAGTTCGACGTCAAGGCGCAGGAACTGCTCGTGCGCGAGTCTCCATGGGGCTACAGCGAGCGCTTCGAGTCCTTGATGCGCTTCCAGGCCGAGCGCGCGCACCGGCTCTACGACGAAGCCCTGGCGCTGCTGCCCGCCGAGGACCGACAGGCGCAGAAGCCCGGGCTCATGATGGCCAACATCTACCGCACGCTGCTGCGTGAGGTCGAGCGCGGCGGCTTTCGCGTGCTGCACCAGCGGACCTCTCTGACGCCGCTGCGCAAGCTGTGGATCGCGGCCCTCACCCAGTGGCGGTCGGCCTGAGCGCGCACCCGTCGGCCCTGCCCGCCGGCCCGTACCAGGTCGAAGGCTCAGGCGCTCCCACCCGGACGGCCGCCGTCGTCGGCGCAGGTTGGGCAGGTCTGACCGCAGCGGTGGGGCTGGTACAGGCCGGCCTGGCTGTCACCGTCCACGAGATGGCGCCGGTGCTGGGCGGGCGGGCGCGCACGGTTGCGCGCGCCGGCCATGCCGGCGACAACGGACAGCACATCCTGATCGGCGCCTACAGCTCGACCTTGGCCCTGATGCGGCAAGTCGGGGTCGATCCTTCAACCGTCCTGCTGCGCACGCGGCTGGCGCTGCTCGACGCCGACGGGAGCGGCCTGCGCCTGCCCCCGGGCCCGGCGGCGCTGGGCTTCGCACGGGCCGTGCTCGGCCTGCGCGCGTGGCCGCTGGCCGACCGCCTGGCCCTGCTGCGCCGCTGCGCCGCCTGGGCGGCTGCGGGCTTTCGCTGCGATCCGCAATGGACGGTCGATCGCCTGTGCAGCGGGCTTCCATCCGCGCCGCGGGTCGAGCTTCTCGAGCCCCTGTGCGTGGCCGCGCTGAACACCGAAGCCAGCGAAGCCAGTGCGGCCGTCTTTCTGTGCGTGATCCGGGATGCCTTGCTGGGCGGGCGCGGCTGTGCCGACCTGCTGCTGCCGCGCGTGCCGCTGGGCGGGCTGCTGCCCGAGGCCGCCGCACGCTGGCTCGAATCGCACGGCGCCCGGCTGCAACTGCGCCACCGCGTCCAGACCCTGACCCGCCGCGCAGGCGGCTGGGCAGTGGACGGGCAGGCCTTCGATGTAGTCGTGCTGGCCTGCACGGCCGCCGAGGCGGCGCGACTGGCACGGCCGCATGCGCCCGAATGGTCCGAGCTGGCGGCCAGCCTGCGCCACCAGTCCATCCTGACCACCTATGTGCGCTGCGACGGCGCGCGGCTGCCGCACCACCCGATGGCCCGCCTGGACGCCGGCCCGGCCCAGTTCGCTTTCGACCACGGCTGGCTCAGCGGCCACCCGGGCCTGTTCGCCTTCGTCGCCAGCGCGGCCGACCCCTGGATGGAGCAAGGAATCGAAGGCGCCGAAGCGGCCATGCTGCGCCAGGCTCGCGACTTCCTGCGCACCTGCGCTGCCGCCGGCCCGCCTCGACTCGTGCACAGCGTGTGCGAGCGGCGGGCGACGTTCGCCTGCACGGCCGGACTGCGCCGGCCACCGGCAGCCGTGGCTCCAGGTCTCTGGGCTGCGGCTGACTTCGTGGCGGGGCCCTACCCGGCCACCCTGGAAGGCGCCGTGCGCAGCGGCGAGGCTGCCGCGCGCGCGGCCACCGGGCTGGAGATCGAAACCCGTTGACCACGACAGGCTTTCGCGATGCAAAATCGAGTGTCGCCAAGTGATAATCACCGATGAGCAAGACTGAAGCCTCGACCCCCGCCATCCAGGTGCTCGAACGCACCTTCTCCCTGCTGGACGTGCTGGCACGGCACCAGGACCCGGTGCCCCTGAAGACCATCAGCGAGGAAACCGGTCTGCACCCCTCGACCGCCCACCGCATCCTCAACGACCTCGCCATCGGGCACTTCGTCGACCGCCCTGAGGCGGGCAGCTACCGCCTGGGGATGCGCCTGCTCGAACTGGGCAACCTGGTGAAGGCGCGGCTGGATGTGCGCGAGGCTGCCATCAGCCCGATGCGCGAATTGCACCGGCTGACGCAGCAACCAGTGAACCTGTCGATGCGGCAAGGCGACGAGATCGTCTACATCGAGCGCACCTACAGCGAGCGATCCGGCATGCAGGTCGTACGCGCCGTCGGCGGCCGCGCGCCGCTGCACCTGACCTCGGTGGGCAAGCTCTTCCTCGCTGCCGACGACCCGCAGCGCGTGCGCGCCTACATCACGCGCACGGGGCTCGTCGGTCACACGCGCAACAGCATCACAGACCCCCACCGCCTGGAGCGCGAGCTCTCCTCCGTGCGCGCTCAAGGCATCGCGCGCGACGACGAGGAACTCGAGCTCGGTGTGCGCTGCCTGGCCACCGGCGTGTTCGACGACCAGGGCAAGCTCATCGCCGGCCTGTCGATCTCGGCACCTGCCGACCGCCTGGACGAGGCCTGGGCCGCGAAGCTGCGCACGACGGCGCGGGAGATCTCCAAGGCGCTGGGTCACCGCGCGGCGTGAACGCCGGGCGACCCGCGGGCTCGACTGCAGGCGCGGGGACGGGCCTCAGCGGCCCGTGGCGCTCCAGGGTGCGGCCTGTGCAGACGGAATGGATGCCGCTACCCAGCTGCGCAGGCGCTCGGCATCGCCGATGCGGGAATAGCGGCCCGCCGAATCCAACAGCACCATGATGAGCTGCCGGCCTGCCAACTGGGCCTGCATGACGACACAACGCCCCGCTTCGGAGATGTAGCCCGTCTTCTGCAAGCCGATGTCCCACTCCGGGTTGCGGATCAGGCCGTTGGTGTTGCGGAACTCGAGCTCGCGACGGCCCACGGCCACACGCGCATCGCTGGCGGTCGACAGCTCACGGATGAGCGCATGCTCGGAGGCCGCCCGCACCAGCACGCTGAGGTCGAGGGCGCTGGACTGGTTGCTGCTGGACAAACCGGTGGGCTCGACGTAGCGAGTGCGGTGCATGCCCAGGGCCGCGGCCTTGCGGTTCATCGCCTCGACGAAGGCCGGCAACCCGCCCGGGTAATGCCGCCCCAGCGCATGCGCAGCACGGTTCTCCGAAGCCATCAAGGCCAAGTGCAGCATCTGGCCGCGGGACAGCACTGCACCCACGTGCAGGCGTGAGCGGCTGCCCTTCTCGGTGTCCACGTCGGCCTGGGAGATGGTCAAGGGCTCGCCCAGGGGCAGACCGGCCTCCACCACGACAAGAGCCGTCATCAGCTTGGTGATCGAGGCGATCGGCAGCACGGCCTCGGAGTTCTTGCTGAACAGCACCTGGTCGGTCTCCTTGTCGATGACCAGGGCCACGCTGGATTGCAAGTCAAGTGGGTCGGGCGTGCTGTGCAGACCGGCCATCTGGCCAAAGGAAAGACGGGCGGGAACGGCTGCGACCCGACGCTCGGGCGATGCCGCACGGGCCCGGGCGGGCGCCGTTGCGCGCGCTCGCGGGGCCGCCGCGGCACGGGCGCTGTTGCCGGCCTTCTTGCGTGCCTGCGCCTGTCGCGGCTGCGCTCGGCGAGCCTCCTTCACGCGCGGACCGCCCGATCTCCGGGCGCCGTCCTTGCCGTCCGCAGGCCTCTCCGATGAGCGGATCTGGGAGGCACCCGAACCCTGGGCCTGCGCTGCAGCAGGAAGGCCGGCGCCGAGCCCAGCCAAGAGCGCCAAGCCCAGGATTCCCGCCAGAAGACCTCTCAGCGTCGCACCACCTGTCATGTCCGCTCCGAATCTGTCCACCAGTGTAGAGGACAGGCTGGCTCGAAGCAAGATCAATGACTTGCGGATCTCACCTCGAGCCCTGCGTCAATTGCGGCTCAGCCCTGGGCCGCCACCCGCTCGGTCTTGCTGTGCAGCTTGTTCAGCGCCGCCAGGTAGGCCTTGGCCGAGGCCACCACGATATCGGGATCGGCCCCGACACCGTTGACGACCCGGCCGCCGAGCTGCAGCCGCACCGTGACCTCGCCTTGCGATTCGGTACTGCCCGAGGTGATGGCGTTGACAGAGTAGAGAAGCAGTTCGGCCCCCGTCGACAGCTGGGACTCTATGGCCTTGAGGCTGGCGTCGACCGGGCCGTTTCCTTCGCTTTCGGCCCGCAATTCCTGCGATCCGGCGGAGAAGGTGACGCTGGCCCGCGGGCGCTCCCCGGTCTCGGAGTGCTGGGCCAGGGCGACGAGACGGTAGTGCTCCTGCTCGCTCGTGACGCTCTCGTCACCCACCAGCGCGATGATGTCCTCGTCGAAGATCTCGCTCTTGCGGTCGGCGAGGTCCTTGAAGCGCGCGAAGGCGGCGTTGACCTCGGCCTCTGAATCGAGCTCGACGCCCAGTTCCTGCAGGCGCTGCTTGAAGGCGTTGCGCCCCGAGAGCTTGCCCAGGACGATGCGGTTCGTGGACCAGCCCACGTCCTCGGCGCGCATGATCTCGTAGGTGTCGCGTGCCTTCAGGACGCCGTCCTGGTGGATGCCGGAGGCATGTGCGAAGGCATTTGCGCCGACCACCGCCTTGTTCGGCTGCACGACGAAGCCGGTGGTCTGGGCGACCAGCCGCGACGCCGGCACGATCTGCGAGGTGTCGACCCCCACCTGCAGCCCGAAGTAGTCACGCCGCGTGCGTACCGCCATCACGACCTCCTCGAGCGAGCAGTTACCCGCACGCTCGCCCAGGCCGTTGATCGTGCACTCGACCTGACGCGCGCCGCCGATCATCACGCCCGCCAGCGAATTGGCCACCGCCATGCCAAGGTCGTTGTGGCAGTGCACCGACCAGACGGCCTTGTCGGAATTGGGGATGCGCTCGCGCAGGCGGCGGATGAACTCGCCGTACAGCTCCGGGATCGCATAGCCCACGGTGTCGGGGATGTTCAGCGTCGTCGCGCCTTCGTCGATGGCGGTCTCGAGCACGCGGCACAGGAAATCCGGGTCGGAGCGGTAGCCGTCCTCCGGAGAGAACTCCACGTCGGCACACAGATTGCGCGCAAAACGCACCGCCAGTCGCGTCTGCTCGTGCACCTGCTCGCGCGTCATGCGCAGCTTCTTCTCCATGTGCAGGTCGCTGGTGGCGATGAAGGTGTGGATGCGCGAGCGGGCTGCAGGCTGCAGGGCCTCGGCCGCGCGCGCGATATCGCGGTCGTTGGCGCGCGCCAGCGAGCACACGGTGCTGTCCTTCACCGCCGCGGCGATCGAGCGCACGGCCTCGAAGTCGCCGTTGCTCGAGGCGGCGAACCCGGCCTCGATGACGTCCACGCGCAGCCGCTCGAGCTGGCGCGCGATGCGCAGCTTCTCCTCACGCGTCATCGAGGCGCCGGGCGACTGCTCGCCGTCGCGCAAGGTGGTGTCGAAGATGATCAGCTTGTCGGACATGGTTCTTCTCCTGGTCTCTTGCACGCAGCCGGATCGGACTTCACCAACGAAAACGGCCCGCTGCTGTGCGCTGGGCGGGCCGTCGATCCGGAAACGAATGAAACGTGAACGATCAGCTCTCCAGCGGCAAACCGGCTCCTAGGTCTAGGCGCAGGGCATTGATAGCGTTCATGTGCCCGCGAATGTAGCACAGCGACCTAGGTTCCTGCCGCGGCCGCCTCCGGCATCAGTGGTGCAGGCCGCGCTCGTCAGGCTCTTCAGTAGACGTGGCGATCACGCTGACCGGCGCGCCCTTGGCCTTGCGGTAGGCGTAGACCACGTAGCCCGACACACCGTAGGCGCAGAACAGCAGGAACAGCGCGATCGGCGGGTGGGCGCTCACCGCTGCGATCCCGAGCGCGACGGCCACGATCACCACGAAAGGCACGGTACGCCGCCCGCCGACGACCTTGAAGCTGTAGTAAGGCAGGTTGGTCACCATCGTGAGGCCGGCAAACAGCGTCACGCCCAGCGCCGTCCAGGCCAGCCAGTCGAGCTTGAAGGCATTGCGGTAACCCGCGTCCTCCATCACGAAGATCAGGCCGACGACCAGTGCCGCGGCCGCGGGGCTCGGCAGGCCCTGGAAGAAACGCTTGTCAACGACGCCGATGTTGGTGTTGAAGCGCGCCAACCGCAGGGCGGCACCGGAGCAGTAGATGAACGCCGCGATCCAGCCCACCTTGCCCAGACCCTTGAGCGCCCATTCGTAGACGATCAACGCCGGGGCCAGACCGAAGCTGACCATGTCGCACAGGCTGTCCATCTGCTCGCCGAACGCGCTCTGCGTGTTCGTCATGCGTGCGATCCGGCCGTCCAGACCGTCGAGCACGGCGGCACAGAAGATGCCGATGGCCGCCGCCTCGAAACGCGAGTTCATCGCCATCACGATGGCGTAGAACCCGGCGAACAGCGCCGCGAGCGTGACCGCGTTGGGCAGGACGTAGATACCCTTGCGCCGGGGCCTCACGGCCTCGGCGCTGCCCTCCTCGGTCGGCTCCGGCGCGCTGGCGGGCATCAGTTGCGGCTCTTGTCGACGAGCTTGTTGGCCTTGATCCAAGGCATCATCGCGCGCAGCTTCTCACCCACCACCTCGATCTGGTGCTCGCCCATCAGGCGGCGGCGCGACATCAGGGTCGGCGCCCCGGCGCGGTTCTCCAGGATGAAGCTCTTGGCGTACTCGCCGGTCTGGATGTCCTTCAGAACCTCGCGCATCACGCGCCGGGTCTCGTCATTGACGATCTTCGGCCCGGTGACGTATTCGCCATACTCGGCGTTGTTCGAGATCGAGTAGTTCATGTTGGCGATGCCGCCCTCGTAGATGAGGTCGACGATCAGCTTGAGCTCGTGCAGGCACTCGAAGTAGGCCATCTCGGGCGCGTAGCCCGCCTCGACCAGGGTCTCGAAGCCGGCCTTGATGAGCTCGACCGTGCCGCCGCACAGCACCGTCTGCTCGCCGAAGAGGTCGGTCTCGGTCTCCTCGCGGAAATTGGTCTCGATGATGCCGGCCTTGCCGCCGCCGTTGGCCGCGGCGTAGCTCAGCGCCAGGTCGCGCGCCTTGCCCGAGCGGTCGGCGTGCACCGCGATCAGGTGCGGCACGCCGCCTCCCTGAGCGTAGGTGCTGCGCACCGTGTGGCCGGGGGCCTTGGGCGCCACCATCCAGACGTCGAGGTCCTCGCGCGGGACGACCTGCCCGTAGTGCACGTTGAAGCCGTGGGCGAAGGCCAGAGAGGCGCCCTGACGGATGTGGGGCTCCACGTCGTTCTTGTAGACCGCGGCGATCTGCTCGTCGGGCAGCAGGATCATCACGACGTCCGCGGTCTTGACCGCCTCGGCGACCTCGGCCACCTTCAGGCCGGCCTTCTCGACCTTGGCCCAGGAAGCCCCGCCACGGCGCAGGCCGACCGTGACCTTGACACCGCTGTCGTTCAGGTTCAGGGCGTGGGCGTGGCCTTGCGAGCCGTAGCCGACGATGGTGACGTTCTTGCCCTTGATCAGGCTCAGGTCGGCGTCTTTGTCGTAATAGACCTTCATGGGTTCTCCAGGGGTGCCAGGGGGATGCAGTGTCAGACTCGCAGGATGCGCTCGCCGCGCCCGATGCCGCTGGGGCCCGTGCGGACGGTCTCGAGGATCGCCGCGCGGTCAATCGCGACGATGAACGCGTCGAGCTTGGCCGAGTCGCCCGTCAGCTCGATCGTGTAGGTCTTTTCAGTGACGTCGATGATGCGTCCGCGGAAAATGTCGGCCATGCGCGACATCTCCTCGCGCTCCTTGCCCACGGCGCGCACCTTGATCAGCATCAGCTCGCGCTCGGTGAAGGCCGCTTCGGTCAGGTCGACCACCTTGACGACCTCGATCAGCCTGTTCAGGTGCTTGGTGATCTGCTCGATGATGTCGTCGGAACCGGTGGTGACGATGGTCATCCGCGACAGCGAGGGGTCCTCGGTGGCAGCGACGTTCAGGCTCTCGATGTTGTAGCCGCGCGCCGAGAACAGCGCGACCACGCGTGACAGGGCGCCTGGCTCGTTCTCGAGCAGCACCGCGATGACGTGTTTCATGGGCTTCGTCCTTCGTGCTCTTCAGCCGGCCCGCGGGTGAGCAGACCGGCCTTGGCAACGATCTTCGATCGTGGATTGGGGAGGGGTGGGATTCCGTGGCGAGCGGTCTGCCGTCCTCACCCGGGGTGCGGTGGGCACCTCGGGCCTGACGGCAGAGCCGCAGCGCGTCACAGGTCTTCGGAGCCGAGCAGCATCTCCGTGATTCCCTTGCCCGCCTGGACCATGGGCCAGACGTTCTCGGTCGGGTCGGTGCGCACGTCGAGGAAGACGGTGCGGTCCTTCAGGCGGATCGCCTCCTTGAGGGCCGGCTCCACATCGGCAGGCCGCTCGATCTTCAGGCCGATGTGTCCGTAGGCCTCGGCCAGCTTGACGAAGTCGGGCAGCGCGTCCATGTAGCTGTGCGAGTAGCGGCCGCCGTAGTCGAGCTGCTGCCACTGCCGCACCATGCCGAGGTAGCGGTTGTTCAGCGAGATGATCTTGACCGGCGTGTTGTACTGCAGGCAGGTCGACAGTTCCTGCAGGCACATCTGGATGGAGCCCTCGCCCGTGATGCAGAACACGTCGGCCTCGGGCTTGGCCAGCTTGATGCCCATCGCATAGGGCAGGCCCACGCCCATGGTCCCGAGCCCGCCGGAGTTGATCCAGCGCCGCGGCTCGTCGAAGCCGTAGTACTGCGCCGCCCACATCTGGTGCTGGCCCACGTCGGAGGTGACATAGGCGTCGGTGCCACGCGTCAAGCGGTGCAGGGTCTGCACCACCATCTGCGGCTTGATGACCTCGGTGCTGTCACGGAAGCTCAGGCACTGACGCCCGCGCCACTCGCCGATCTGGGCCCACCAGGCCTGCAGATCGGCCGGCGCCGGGCGGGCGGTGGCCTCGCGGATCTGCGCCGTCAACTCCACCAGCACGTCCTTCACGTCGCCGACGATGGGAATGTCGACCTTGACGCGCTTGGAGATCGACGAGGGGTCGATGTCGATGTGGATGATCTTGCGCTCGACCGAGGCGAAGTGCTTGGGGTTGCCGATGACGCGGTCGTCGAAGCGCGCGCCCACCGCCAGCAGCACGTCGCAGTGCTGCATGGTCATGTTCGCCTCGTAGGTGCCGTGCATGCCAAGCATGCCCAGGAATTTCGGGTCCGAGGCCGGGATCGCGCCCAAGCCCATGAGCGTGTTCGTGCAGGGGAAGCCCAGCAGATCGACCAAGGCGCGCAGCTCGGCCGCGGCCTCGCCGAGGATGACGCCACCGCCGGTGTAGATGTAGGGCCGGCGCGCCGACAGCAGCAACTGCACCGCCTTGCGGATCTGCCCCGCATGACCCTTGCGCACCGGGTTGTAGGAGCGCATCGACACCGTCTCGGGGTAGTGGAAGGGCGTCGTCTTGAGCGACACATCCTTGGGGACGTCCACGACCACCGGCCCTGGCCGCCCGGTGCGCGCCAGGTGGAAGGCCTTCTTCATGGTCGACGCGAGCTCGCGCACGTCCTTGACCAGGAAGTTGTGCTTGACGATGGGGCGCGTGATGCCCACCGTGTCGCACTCCTGGAAGGCGTCCAGGCCGATGGCTGCCGTCGGCACCTGCCCGGTGATGATGACCATCGGGATCGAATCCATGTAGGCCGTGGCGATGCCGGTGACGGCATTCGTCACGCCCGGACCCGAGGTGACCAGGGCCACACCCACCTCGCCGGTGGCGCGCGCATAGCCGTCGGCCGCGTGCACCGCAGCCTGCTCGTGGCGCACGAGCACGTGCTCGATCGTCTCCTGCTTGTAAAGCGCGTCGTAGATGTAAAGCACGGCGCCGCCGGGGTAGCCCCAGAGGTGCTTAACGCCCTCGGCCTGCAGGCAGCGGACGAGGATTTCGGACCCATTGGGGTCACTGGAGTGGGAATTCGCTTGCGCCGTGGCGGCGCGCTTGACTTCCGCGGCAGACATGTCCATACGAGAACCTCTGTGAATTTCTCTGACGAAAAACCATCGGTGCACCTCGGTCGCACCCTCGTGAGGCGGCTTCGGTGCCTGCGCGATCAAAACCCCGCGCCCCGCTGTCGGGTCCGCGGCTCGAGACCGGGTTCGCTTTGGGCGAAGGGCGCGGATTATGGCACCCTCCAAAGGCGCAGGGCCGATGGCCTCACCGAGGGGGTTCGCCGAGGCTGCGGTGGGATACTGGAACGCGGCGGCCGCGCTCGCTGAAACGCGGCGCCATGCACTGCCACCCAGCTTCACCGCCGCGCCGCCCCGATGTCTGCTGACACCATGCCCTCCCCACCCGGTTTTCCGCGGCCGCCGGCCCCGCTGGGCCGGCGCCTGCTGAGCTTCGTCTACGAAGGGGTCCTGCTCTTCGGCGTCGTAATGCTCGCCGGCCTCATCTACGGCACGCTCACGGGTCAACGCCATGCACTGCAGGGCCTGCACGGCCTGCAGGCCTTCGTCTTCGTCGTTCTGGGGGCCTATTTCGTCGGCTTCTGGACCCGCGTGGGACAGACACTGCCGATGCGCACCTGGCAGATCCTGCTCGTCGATCGCGAAGGCCGGCTGCCGGGGGTGGCACGCGCCACGGCGCGCTACCTGTTGTGCTGGGCCTGGTTCCTACCCGCACTGGCGACGGTGCGGCTGCTGGACATCCAGGGTGGGGGACGCGTCACGCTGACGCTGGCCGCGGGTGTCGTGGCCTACGCCGTGCTGGCCCTGTTGTCGCGCGACCGCCAGTTCCTGCACGATCGTCTGTGTGGCACCCGCCTCGTCGATCACCGGCTTCCATCCCAGCCCCACATGTCCGGCCCGGGAGCCGTTGCATGAGCACGAAAGCCTTCTCTGTTTGCGTGTACTGCGGCTCGCGCGCCGGCACCGACCCCGTCTTCGCGCAGGCGGCCCGCGCCGTGGGCGCGGAGATCGGCCGGCGCGGCTGGGAACTTGTCTACGGCGGCGGCAAGGTGGGCCTGATGGGCGTCGTGGCCGACGCCGTGCTCGAAAACGGCGGACGCGTGGTTGGCGTGATCCCGCGCATCCTGATGGAGCGCGAGGTCGGGCACCGCGGCCTGCACGAATTGCACGTCGTGGAAACCATGCACCAGCGCAAGCAGATGATGGCCGAGCGTTCGAGCGTCTTCATCGCCTTGCCGGGCGGCATCGGCACGATGGAGGAGCTGTTCGAGGTCTGGACCTGGCGCCAGATCGGCTACCACGACCAACCCATCGGCCTGCTCAACGTGTCGGGCTACTACGACGCGCTGCTGTCCTTCCTGCAAGGCTCGGTGGCCTGCGGCTTCCTCGAGGCGGCGCAGCTGCAGGCGGTGGCGGTCGATGACCGTCCGCAGGCCCTCCTGGACACCCTGCACCGCCGTGCCGCCAGCGCCACCGGCGCCGACGACTACACGCAGATCTGAAACCCTGCGCCCGACCGTCAGACCGCGGATTCGTCGGTCTCGCCGGTGCGGATGCGCACCACGTGCTCGACCGGCGTGACGAAGATCTTGCCGTCCCCGATCTTGCCTGTCTTGGCCGCGCGCACGATGGCGTCGATGCAGCGCTCGACATCGCCCTCCTTGACCACCACCTCGATCCTGACCTTGGGCAGGAAATCGACGACGTACTCGGCCCCGCGATAGAGCTCGGTGTGGCCCTTCTGGCGCCCGAAGCCCTTGACCTCGGTCACGGTCAGCCCGGAGACGCCGACCTCGGCCAGGGCCTCGCGGACCTCCTCGAGCTTGAAGGGCTTGATGATGGCGGTGATCTGCTTCATGGGCGGTGCGTCCGGTAGAGGCGACAGGCCAGTGTACGCAGGCCGTCAGGCCCGGAACCTGGAGGTGATGGGATAGCGCCAGTCGCGCCCGAAGGCGCGGTGCGTGATGCGGATGCCCACGGGCGCCTGGCGCCGCTTGTACTCGTTGAGCTTCAGCAGGCGCGTCACGCGCTCGACATCGGCGCGCGCGTAGCCCTCGGCCACGATGTCGTCGATGCTGCGGTCCTGCTCCATGTAGCGCTCGACGATGGCGTCCAGGACGTCGTAGGCCGGCAGGCTGTCCTGGTCGGTCTGGTTCGGTCGCAGTTCGGCCGAGGGCGCGCGGGTGATGATGCGCTCCGGGATGACCGGCCCCGTCGAGCCATCGGCCCGCGCCGTCAGCTGCGCGTTGCGCCAGCGCGCGAGACGGTAGACCAGGGTCTTGGCGACATCCTTGATGACGGCGAACCCGCCAGCCATGTCGCCGTAGAGCGTGCAGTAGCCGGTCGCCATCTCGCTCTTGTTGCCGGTGGTCAGCACGATAGCGCCGGTCTTGTTGGACAGGGCCATCAGCAGCGTGCCGCGCACGCGGGCCTGGATGTTCTCCTCGGTGGCGTCCTCGGCCAGGCCTTCGAACTGCGGCGCCAGGCCGGCCCGGAAGGCCTCGAACATCGGCGCGATCGCGATCTCGTCGTAGCGCACGCCCAGGCGCGCAGCCATGTCGCGCGCGTCGATCCACGAGATGTCGGCGGTGTAAGGCGAGGGCATCATCACCGTGCGCACGCGCTGCGCCCCCAGCGCATCCACGGCCACGGCCAGGACCAGTGCCGAATCGATGCCGCCGGACAGGCCGATCAGCACGCCCGGGAAGCCGTTCTTGCCGACATAGTCCCGCACCCCGGTGACCAGGGCCTGCCAGGCCTGCGCCTCGGGCTCGGGCACCGCAGCCACGGGCCCGCTCACGGCCCCGCCGGGCTCGACGTCCACGAGCAGGAGATCGGGCTCGAACATGGGCGCACGGGCGCCCAGGCGCCCGTGCGCGTCGACCGCGAACGAGGCACCGTCGAAGACGACCTCGTCCTGCCCGCCCACGAGGTGGGCGTACAGCAGCGGCAGCCCGGTGGCGCGCGCGCGCTCGGCCATGCGTTCCTCGCGCTCGCAGGCCTTGTCGAGGTGGAAGGGCGATGCGTTGAGCACGCACAGCACCTGCGCGCCGGCGGCGTGCGCCAGCGCCGCGGGCTCGTCGAACCAGGCGTCCTCGCAGATCAGCACGCCCAGGCGGGCGCCGCCGGCCTCGAAGACCAGCGCCGGCGCACCGGCATCGCGCCCCGAGACGAAGTAGCGCCGCTCGTCGAAGACCTGGTAGTTCGGCAGCTCGCGCTTGCAGTAGGTACCCAGGATGCGTCCATCGCCCAGCGCGGACGCGGCGTTGAAGCGCCGCGGCACCGACAGCGACCGCGATCGGAGGTCCGGCGCGCCGGCCTGCCGCATCGGGTGGCCGACGACGACGCGCATCCCCGGCAGGTCGCCCAGACCTTGCGCGAGCGCGCCCAGCACGCGTTCGCAGGCATCCATGAAGGCCGGACGCAGCAGCAGATCCTCGGGCGGGTAGCCGGTCAGGCACAGCTCCGGCGCCAGCAACACGGTGGCGCCCTGGGCATGTGCCCGGCGCGCTGCGTCGGCCACCCGACGCGCATTGCCCTCGAGGTCACCGACCACCGGGTTGACCTGGGCGATCGCCACCCTCAACATCCCGCTTCCTCCAGGGCCTGCGCGCCCGTCAGGATCCGAGCCCGGCCGGCACGGCCGCCGCCTCATCGCATCAGAATCCGCTGTGGACGATTATCACCTTCGGGTCGACGACGACCCCGACGCCATCGACGGCTCCGCCTGGGACGCGCTGCTCGCCGCCCAGCCGCAGCCCACACCCTTCCTGCGCCATGCCTACCTCGCCGCGCTGCACCGTTCGGGCAGCGCCGTCGCGCAAACCGGCTGGGCGCCGCGGCTGCTCACCCTGTGGCGAGGCGGGTCGCTGCGGGCCGGCGCCGCGCTGTACCTGAAGAGCCATTCCTGGGGCGAGTACGTCTTCGACTGGGCCTGGGCCGACGCCTACCGTCGGCACGGCCTGAGCTACTACCCCAAGCTGCTGGGTGCCGTGCCATTCACCCCGGTACCCGGCACCCGCCTGCTCGCATGCGACGACGCCGATCGCCAGGCCCTGGCGCGCGCCGTGCGCGCCTTCGCGCAGGACGCCTCGCTGTCTTCGGCGCACCTGTTGTTCGTCGACGACAGCGACCTGACAGTGCTGCGCGACCAGGGCTGGCTGCTGCGCGAGGGTGTGCAGTTCCACTGGCAGCGCGACCCCGTGCAGCCGAGTGACAGCTTCGAGGAGTTCCTCGGCCGCCTGCAGCGCCACAAGCGCAAGAACATCCTGCAGGAGCGGCGCCGGGTGGCCGAGGCCGGCATCACCTTCACCGTGCACGAGGGCGGGGCCATCGACACGCCGCTGTGGGACTTCTTCCACCGTTGCTACGAGCGCACCTACGCCGAGCACCACTCGACGCCCTACCTCACGCGCAGCTTCTTCACCGAGGTCGCACGCGCCCTGCCCGGGCACTGGCTGATGTTCGTGGCCTGGCGCGAAGGCGTTCCGCTGGCGTCATCGCTCATCGCGATCGACCCGCAGCAGCGGGTGGCCTACGGCCGCTACTGGGGCTGCGTCGAGCACGTACCCTGCCTGCACTTCGAGGCCTGCTACTACCAACCGCTGGCCTGGTGCATCGAGCGTGGCTGGGAACGCTTCGAAGGCGGGGCGCAGGGCGAGCACAAGATGGCTCGCGGCCTGCTGCCGGTGCGCACCTGGTCCGCCCACTGGCTGGCCGACGAGCGCTTCGCCGGTGCCGTGGCCGACTTCCTGGCCCGCGAGGGCGGCGCGGTGGACGCCTACCTCGACGAACTCGGGGAGCGCAACCCCTTCAGGCGCGGTGCTTCGCCTGCCAGTTGAGCATCCCGGTGCGCACCTCGGCGCGGGCGCTGTCGGGCCCTTCCCAGCCGATCACCTGCACCCACTTGCCCGCCTCCAGGTCCTTGTAGTGCTCGAAGAAGTGCTGGATGGTCTTCAGCCGCATCGGGTTCAGGTCCTCGGGATTCTTCCACTGGGTGTAGATGGACAGGATCTTGTCCGTCGGCACCGCCAGCAGCTTGTTGTCCCCGCCAGCCTCGTCGTTCATCTTCAGCACGCCCAGCGGGCGGCAGGTCACCACCACCCCGGGGATCAAGGGTACCGGGGTGATGACCAGCACGTCCACCGGGTCGCCGTCGTCGGCCAGGGTCTGAGGGATGTAGCCGTAGTTGCACGGGTAGTGCATCGAGGTGGCCATGAACCGGTCGACGAACAGCGCGCCGCTCTCCTCATCGACCTCGTACTTGATCGGGTCGGCGTTCATCGGGATCTCGATGATCACGTTGAACTCTTCGGGCGCCTTCGGGCCAGGGGAGACGTTGTGCAGGCTCATGGGTGCGGTGCTCGCTGGAGGGCAACCTCGCCGCGGCCCGTCCGACGAAGGGGCACGCAGGTCGCCTAGGGCAAACCCGGATTCTAGGCCGCGCCCTTGCGATCGGCTGACACTCTGGGGCGACAGATCGCCCGGCCACAGGAAAACACCGTCTCCGACTGGGTGCTTATTCCCTTAGCATCGGAGGGTTCCTCGGTGGGGGATGGCGGCTCCGCCGAGAGCGGGTCGTCGGGCACGTTCGAAGACCCCGAAAAACAAGGAGTTCTCCAGATGTCGACATCGATGGCGCTGTACCTGGCGCTGGCCTGCGGCCTGCTGGCCGTGATCTACGGATTCATCCAGCGCGGCTGGATCCTGCAGCAGGACGCCGGCAACGCACGCATGCAGGAGATTGCAGGCGCAATCCAGCAGGGCGCTGCAGCCTACCTGGCACGGCAGTACAAGACGATCGCCATGGTCGGCGCGGTGCTGTTCGTGCTCATCCTGATCGCCCCGGGCCTGGGCCTGAAGACGGCAGTGGGCTTCCTGCTCGGCGCGGTGCTGTCCGGTGCCTGCGGCTTCATCGGCATGAACATCTCGGTGCGCGCCAACGTGCGCACCGCGCAGGCGGCCACCAAGGGCATCGGCCCGGCGCTGGACGTCGCCTTCAAGGGCGGCGCCATCACCGGCATGCTGGTGGTGGGCCTGGGCCTGCTCGGCGTGGTGCTCTTCTTCTGGTGGATCACCGGCGGCGGCCAGATGCCCCAGGGCGACACCACCTTGTCGAGCGTGCTCAAGCCCATGCTCGGTGTGGCCTTCGGCTCGAGCCTGATCTCCATCTTCGCGCGCCTGGGCGGCGGCATCTTCACCAAGGGCGCCGACGTCGGCGCCGACCTGGTGGGCAAGGTCGAGGCTGGCATCCCCGAGGACGACCCGCGCAACCCCGCGGTGATCGCCGACAACGTGGGCGACAACGTGGGCGACTGCGCCGGTATGGCCGCCGACCTGTTCGAGACCTACGCCGTGACGCTGATCGCGACCATGGCGCTGGGCGCGATCGTGATGATCGGCGCGCCGATGACCGGCGTGGTCTATCCGCTCGTGCTCGGCGGCGTGTCGATCATTGCCTCGATCATCGGCTGCTACTTCGTCAAGGCCAGCCCGGGCATGACCAACGTGATGCCGGCGCTGTACAAGGGCCTGGCCGTCTCGGGCGTGCTCAGCCTGATCGCCTTCTTCTTCGTGACGCAGGCGATGTTCCCCGAGCCCGTCAAGATCAGCGGCGACAAGACCGTCTCGTCGATGGCGCTGTTCGGTGCCTGCGTGATCGGCCTCGTGCTGACCGCGGCCATGGTCTGGATCACCGAGTACTACACCGGCACCCAGTACAAGCCGGTGCAGCACGTCGCCCAGGCCTCGACCACCGGCCATGGCACCAACATCATCGCCGGCCTGGGCGTGAGTATGAAGTCCACCGCCTGGCCGGTGATCTTCGTGTGTATCGCCATCTGGGCGGCCTACGCGCTCGCCGGCCTGTACGGCATCGCGATCGCCGCGACCTCGATGCTGTCGATGGCTGGCATCATCGTCGCGCTCGACGCCTACGGCCCGATCACCGACAACGCCGGCGGTATCGCCGAGATGAGCGAGTTGCCCGACAGCGTGCGCGCCGTCACCGACCCGCTCGACGCCGTGGGCAACACGACCAAGGCCGTGACCAAGGGCTACGCCATCGGCTCCGCGGGCCTGGCGGCCCTGGTGCTGTTCGCCGACTACACGCACGCGCTCGAGGCGCGCGGCATGTCGATCTCGTTCGACCTGTCCGACCACAAGGTCATCGTCGGCCTGTTCATCGGCGGCCTGATCCCCTACCTCTTCGGCGCCATGGCGATGGAGGCCGTGGGCCGCGCTGCCGGCAGCGTGGTCGTCGAGGTGCGGCGGCAGTTCCGCGACATCAAGGGCATCATGGAAGGCAAGGCCAAGCCCGAGTACGGCAAGGCGGTCGACATGCTGACCACGGCGGCGATCAAGGAGATGATGATCCCCAGCCTGCTGCCGGTGGTCGTGCCCGTCCTGGTGGGCCTCATCCTCGGCCCGGCCGCGCTCGGCGGCCTGCTGATGGGCACCATCGTCACCGGCCTGTTCGTGGCCATCAGCATGTGCACCGGTGGCGGCGCCTGGGACAACGCCAAGAAGCTGATCGAGGAAGGCTTCAAGGACAGCGACGGCGTGGTCCACAAGAAGGGCGGCGACACGCACAAGGCCGCCGTCACCGGCGACACCGTGGGCGACCCCTACAAGGACACCGCCGGCCCGGCTGTCAACCCGCTGATCAAGATCATCAACCTGGTGGCGCTGCTGATCGTGCCGCTGCTGCCGATGTCCGGCACGGCCAAGGCTCCCGCCGCTCCCGCGGCCATCACGGCGCCGGCCCCGGCGGCAAGCCCGGCAGCCCCGGCCGCAAGCCCTGCCGAGGTAGCTGCCACGCCCGCCAGCGCGGCATCGAAGTAAGCCCTGGCTCGCGGCGTCCGGCACCGGACGTCGCGCAGAGCAAGCCCCGCCTGTGGCGGGGCTTTTTTTCGTGTGTCCTCGCCGAAGATCGACGTTGCGCGCCGCACGCCGGGGCCACCACCCGCTAAGCTTCAGGGACTGTCATGACGCTCCGCCTCGCCGCTCGACGCCTCAAAGACCTGCCGCTGCCGCGCGTCCCGCTGACACCATCGGCGCTGCGCAGCGCCGGCCTCCCGGCGCTCGCGATGGTCGGTTTGCTGCTGACCATGTTGGCCGTGGCGCTGTGGGCAGCCTGGCGCTGGCTCGAACCCATCCCCGCGAGCCGGCGCCTCGTGCTGGCGACCGGCCCGGGCCAGAGCGCCTACGAGGCGTTCGGCCGCCGCTACCAGCCGCTGCTGGCGGCCCAGGGCGTGCAGATCGAATTGCGCCCCACGGGCGGGGCTAGGGACAACCTCGCACTGCTGGGTGATCCTGACTCCGGCGTGCACGCCGCCTTCGTCCAGAGCGGGATGGCAGCGCCCGAAGGGGCACCGCCCCTGGCGTCTCTCGGCACCGTGGCCCTCGAGCCGCTGTGGGTGTTCTACCGGCGCGCCAGCGTGCCGGCCCTGCGCCTGCCCCGCCGCGCCGCGCCGACACGGCTGACCCAGCTCGCCCCGTGGCGCATCGACATCGGCGCCGAGGGCGGCGGCTCGGCGACCTTGATGCGGCAACTGGCCTCGGACCAGGGTCTGCCGCCGTCCAGCCTGGTGCCCCGGGAGTCCGCGGCCGTCCAGCGCGTGCTGGCCCTGGTGCAGGGTGAAGTCGACGCGCTGGCGCTGGTGTCCGCGGCCGACGCCCCGTTCGTGCGCTACCTGCTCGCCACGCCCGAGGTCGCGTTGCTCGACTTCGCGCAGGCGCAGGCCGCCGCCCGCCGCCTGGGCCACCTGCAGCCTTTGGTGATGCCGCGCGGCGTGATCGATCCGGCCGCCGACCGGCCGCCGCGAGACCTGCAGATGGTCGCCGCGACCGCCTCCCTCGTCGTCAGGAGCGACCTGCACCCGGCCCTGATGCAACTGCTGATGCAGACCGCACAGACCGTCCACGGCGGGTCCGGGTGGTTCCAGCGCGAGCGCGAGTTCCCGCGCCCCGAGGGCGGCGCATGGGACCTGGCGGAGACCGCCGAGCGCCACTACCGGGAAGGACCGCCCTGGCTGCAGCGGCACCTCTCCTTCTGGCTGGCCACCTTCGTCGACCGGATGTGGATCGTGCTGCTGCCGCTGCTCGCAGCCTTGGTGCCCCTGTCGCGACTCGTCCCGCCACTCGTGACGATGCGCCTGCGCTCGCGCATCTACCGCTGGTACGCGGACCTCCGGCAGATCGAGGCGGCCGTCGAGCAGCCTCGGACGGATCTGCGGGATCTGGCCCAGCGCCTGGACCGGCTCGACCACCAGACCGGGCGCATCGCCGTGCCGCTGCCCTTCACCGGAGAGTTGTACGACCTGCGGGCCCACATCAACCTGGTGCGCAAACGCCTGCAAGTGCAGATGGCCTCGCCCCCCGGCCAGGAGCCGGGTCTGCCCTGACTACCGAAGCGCGGCGCCGCGGATCAGAATAGGGCAGGGCTGGGGGACACGCGAGGACACGCCCGTGGCCCCAATGGAAGCGAGACGTTCATGGACAAGCCTGCAGAACGCGTAGACCTGCGCTTCAACCTGATCCTGTTCGCCGTCTTCGGCGTGATCGCCCTGGGCGGCTACTTCGCTTTCCAGAAGATCCGCGCCGAGCTGCTGGACGAACAAATCAAGATCCACGCCGCCAAGACCGATGCCGTGGCGCGCAGCATCGACCGCTGGCTCGTCACGCGCAAGACCGAGGTCTCCACCCTGGCCAACACGCCGTTGATCCGCTCGATGGACTGGGCCCAGGCCGGCCCCTTCCTGAAGGCCAAGCACGAGCAGATGCCCTGGTTCTACATCTTCGCGCACATCAACCCGGACGGCAGCTACTACAACTCCAAGGTCGATTTCGCCAAGGGCCAGAACCTGAGCGACCGGGCCCATTTCAAGGCCGCGCTGGCGGGCCGGGTCTACGCCTCCGACCCGGTGAACTCGCGCACGCTGAACGCCGACATCGTGGCCGTGACGAGCCCGATCTACCGCAGCGACGCCAAGGGGTCGGACATCATCGGCGTCTTCGGCGGGATGATCGACACGTCCACGATCGTCCAGGAGCTCAGCCGCTTCTCCCACGGCCCGCGCAGCTATGCCTTCGCCATCAACTCCAGCGGCATCGCCATCGCCCACCCCGACGCGGCCCGGCGCGGCAACATCAACACGAAGGAGATCAGCCTGCTCAAGGACAGCGACCCCGGCCTGAAGGCGATCGTCGAAGCCATGCTCGAGCGCCGCAACGGCTGGTTGCTGACCACGGTGGACGGGCAGGAGGCCTATGCGTCCTTCACCCCGATCGCCGAGGCCAACTGGACCATCGCGACGGTGGCCGACGCGCAGTTCATGCGCGGAGGCATCCGCATCGTCGACTACCTGGGCATCGCCGCCTTTGCCGTGCTGTGCCTGATCGCCCTGATGGTGGTGCGCTTCCGCCGGCTCGAGCTCGCCACGCTGAAGCGCCAGCGCGAGGCCGTCGAGGAGAAGAGCCGGGCCAAGAGCGCCTTCCTGGCCAGCATGAGCCACGAGCTCAGGACGCCGCTGAACGGCATCCTGGGCTATACCCAGATCCTGCTGCAGCGCGAAGGCCGCGACGACACGGCGCGCCGCCACCTGCAGGTCATCCAGTCGTCCGGGCAGCACCTGCTGAGCCTGATCAACCGCATCCTCGACCTGTCCAAGATCGAGGCCGGGAAGGTGGAGCTCGAGCCGCGGCCCGTGGACCTGCCCAGCCTGCTGCAGGACCTGGTGCGCATCTACGACATCGAGAAGGCCCGGTTCGGCGCCGCCTTCACGTGGCACTGGCCGGCCGACCTCAGCCGCGTTGTCGTGCTCGATCCCGAGAAGCTCAAGCAGATCGTCACCAACGTCGTCGTGAACGCGTTCAAGTACGGCAACCGCTCGGAGGTGCGGCTGTCGGTGCAGGAGACCGCCCTCGGCGATCGCCCTGCCCTCGCCATCGAGGTGAGCGACGGCGGCCTGGGCATGAGCGCCGCCCAGCTCGAGCGGGCCTTCACACCTTTCGAGCAGGTGAACAAGGGGGCCGAGGGGGCCGGCCTGGGCCTGGCCATCGTGAAGGAACTGACCCAGCTGATGGGCGGGACGGTGGCCATCGACAGCGCACCCGGCCGGGGCACTCGGGTGCGGATCGCCCTTCCCTACGAGCGTGCCGAGGCGCCCGCCGCGGACGCCGGCCCGGCCGCGCGCGGCCTGCCCGCGGGCGTGCGCCAGGGTCGTCCGCGCGTGCTCGTGGTCGACGACAACCCGACCAACGTCTCCTTCCTCGTCGACCTGCTCGGCATGAGCGGCTTCGAGGTCAGTGGCTGCCCGGGGGTCGAAGCCGCGCTGGAGCTCTATGAAGCTCGTGAATGGGACCTGGTGCTGACCGACCTGGTCATGCCCGGCAGCGACGGCTTCGAGCTGATCAGGCGCATCCGCGGCGGCACGAAGGCGCCCGACACGCCGATCATCGTGTTGTCGGCCAGCGCGTTCCCGGGCGACCAGGTGCGCAGCATGGCCATCGGCGCGAATGCCTTCCTCGCCAAGCCGGTGGACAGCCTGGTGCTGCTGCACAAGATCGCCGAGCTGCTGCGGATCGACTACGTCGACGATGGGCGCGAGGCGCAATCCGCCACGCCGGCCGGCGCCGACGATGCTGCCTCGAGTCTGACAGCGCTGCGCGCCCACCCGCAGGCGCCGGCCGTGCTGGCGCAGATCCGGTCGGCGGCCGAACTCGGCCAGATCCTTCGCATCGAGGCCCTGCTGGCGGGCGTGGCCGACCCCGCGCTGCAGCGCGCGCTGCGCTCGCTGCTCGGCACCGCCCTGCGCGAGCAGGACGCCGACCTCGTGCTGCACGGCATCGCGCCGCTGATGGACGGTTCATGACGCGGCTGCGCACCGGGATGCTCCCCGGCACCCCCCTGCCGCGCGAGGCGCGCAGGAGGGTCCGTTGACCCCCGATCCACGGCCCGCCCCCGAGGGGGGCACGCGCGTGCTGGTGCTGGACGACCTGCCGGAGAACCTGCGCCTCATGGGGGAACTGCTCGCCTCATCGCCGGTCGAGGTCTCCTTCGCGAAGTCGGGCGAGCAGGCGCTGCGGCTGGCCGCGCGCGCCGATTTCCAGCTCGCGATCCTGGACCTGAACCTGCCCGATGTCGAGGGCTTCGAAGTGGCGCGCCGGCTGCGCGCGCTGCTGCCGGCCTGCGAGCTCGTCTACTGCTCTTCCTACAACGACCGCGCGCGGCGGGACCGCGCCTTCAACGAGGGCGCGATCGACTTCATCGAGAAGCCCTTCGACCTCGCCGCGACGCGCCAGCGCCTGGCCACGCACGTGGAGCGCCTGGCCCTGCGCGCGCGCCTGCGCGGCGAGAAGGACAAGCTCGACACGATGATCGCCAGCATGCCCGACGCCGTGCTCTCGATGGATGAGCAGCGGCGCGTCGTGCTGTGGAACGCCGCGGCGCAGCGCATGTTCGGCCTCGAGGCCGGCCGGATCGAGGGCTGCGCCCTCGACCTCCTGCTGCCCGACCTGCCGACCGAGGCCCTGGCGCTGCCCCCGAGCCGCCCGGTGCCGGCGGCCCCGCCTCTGCAGACGAGCGCGCGCCGCGCCGACGGCCAGCGCCTCCAGGTGGAGCTCACGTTGTCGCAGTGGTGGCAGGACGGCCGCGCCTTCACCACCTGCATCGTCCGCGACGTGAGCGACCGGGCGCGGCTCCTCGAAGCGCTTCAGCGCGCCAAGGAGCAGGCCGAGCAGGCCAACGAGGCCAAGAGCCGCTTCCTGGCCAACATGAGCCACGAGATCCGCACGCCGATGAACGCGATCATCGGCATGACCCACCTCGCGATGCCCCACGCCGACGACGCGCGCCTCCAGGGGTACCTGGGCAAGATCCAGGCCTCGGCCCGGCACCTGCTGGCCCTGGTCAACGACATCCTGGACTTCTCCAAGATCGAGGCCGACCGGCTCGAACTCGAACACATCGAGTTCGCGCTGTCCGAGGTGCTCGACACCTTCGCCAGCCTCGTGGCCGACAAGGCGGCGGCCAAGGGGCTGGCGCTCGTGTTCGACGTCGCCCCCGAGGTGCCGGCACGACTGCTCGGCGACCCGCTGCGCCTGGGCCAGGTGCTGATCAACTACGGCCAGAACGCGGTGAAGTTCACCGACCGGGGGGAGATACGGGTCGCAGTCACAGTCGACCGGCAGGAAGCCGAGTCCGTGCTGCTGCGCGTGGCAGTCAGCGACACCGGCATCGGGCTCGGCGAGGCGCAGCAGGCCCAGTTGTTCCAGAGCTTCCACCAGGGTGACGCATCGACCAGCCGGCGCTACGGCGGCACCGGCCTCGGCCTGGCCATCGCCCGCCGGCTGGCGCTGCTCATGGGCGGCGAGGTCGGGGTGCGAAGCCGGCTCGGGGAGGGCTCGACCTTCTGGTTCACGGCCCGTCTCGGGCGGGTCGCCGAGGCCGCGGGGCAGTCGACGGACGCCGGACAGGCGACGGGCGCGCCCGCGCCACGGGATCGCCTGCCCTCGACGCCACCCGGCACTACGGCGGTGACGGCCCCGCCGCTCCCGGCCCCTGGCTCCCGAATCCTCCTCGTCGACGACAACGAGGTCAATCTGCTGATCGCCACCGAGATGCTGGGCGCCGCCGGCCTGCACGTCACCGCGGCCGAGGACGGCGAGCAGGCGGTGCGGCGCGTGCGCGACGAGCCCTTCGACCTGGTGCTGATGGACATGCAGATGCCGGTCATGGACGGCCTGCAGGCTGCGCGCGTGATCCGGAGCATGCCCGGGCGCGAGCACCTTCCGATCATCGCGATGACTGCCAACGCCCTGCCAGCGGACCGGCAGCGCTGCCTGGACGCGGGCATGGACGACGTGCTGACCAAGCCGATCGAACCCGAGCGCCTGGTCGAGGCCGTCACGCGCTGGTCGGGCCGCGGGACTGCTGCCGTCGACCCGGCCACCTGACCGCCCGGACTGGGGGGCGCTCTCAGGCGCCGAGGCGCCGTGCCCAGTCGGCCGGGTCGAAGCCGGCGCTCACGCGCCCGTCGGCCCACTCGACCACCGGGCGCCGGATGGCGCTCGGATGGGCGAGCAGCAGTGTCCGGGCACTGTCCCCGTCCACCACCGCCAGGCGCAGCGCCTCGTCGAGCTTGCGCCAGGTCGTGCCCTGGCGGTTGACGAGGTGCTCGTGTCCGAGCGCTGTCAGCCAGGCGTCCAGGCGTGCAGCCGGCACGCCCTGGCGCTTGAAATCGTGGAAGGCGGCCTGCACACCGCGCTCCTGCAGCCAGGCCCGGGCGCGCTTGACGGTGTCGCAGTTCGAGATGCCGTGGACGGTGATCATGGTCAGGACATCCTCACAACGGGACGAGCTTCATCGGTTTGGGGAAGCCCTCGAGCCTGCGGCCCTTGCGCGCGCGCCGCCCGATGTGCGCGGCCAGGGCCGACGGCCGCAGGTCTTCCTCCTTCGGCTTGCCGCCGCGGCCCTGCCCGATGACGCGCAGGTGCTCGCCGAAGCTCGCCACCGACACCAGCGGCGCGCCCGCGTCGACGTCCATCAACGTCAGGCCCTTGCCGCCGCCGGACTGCAGCTTCAACTCCTCCAGGCCGAACACCAGCAAACGCCCGTCGCCGGCCAGGCAGGCGACCTGCCGATGCGAGGGCAGCACGGTCGTCGGCGCCAGCACCTGGTCTCCGGGCTCGAGGGTCAGGAAGGCCTTGCCGCCGCGGTTGCGGCCGTGCAGGTCTCCCGCCAGGGCGATCAGCCCGAAGCCGCCGGAACTGGCCAGCAGCAAGCGCGTGTCGGCCGGCCCGGCGTGGTACCACGCCGGCTGGGTGCCGGACTCCAGGTCGATGAAGGTCGTGATCGGCGCGCCGTCGCCACGCCCGCCCGGCAGGCTGGCGACCGCGACGCTGTAGGCCCGACCGTTGCTGCCCATCACCGCCAGCGTCTCCACGCTGCGGCAGGCGAAGACGCTGCCCAACGCGTCGCCCGGCTTGAACTGCAGCGCTGCCGGATCGACCTCGTGCCCCTTGAGCGCGCGCACCCAGCCGCGCTGGCTGACGACCACGGTCACGGGCTCGTCGACGACCCGCACCTCGGCCACCGCCTTGCGCTCCTCCTGCACCAGCGTGCGCCGGTCGTCGCCGAAGGTCTTCGCGTCGGTCTCGATCTCGCGCACGACCAGGCGCTTAAGGGTGGCCGGGCTGCCCAGGATGTCCTCGAGCCGCGTCCGCTCCTCGCGCAGTTCCTGCAGCTCCTGCTCGATGCGGATCGCCTCCAGCCGCGCGAGCTGGCGCAGCCGGATCTCCAGGATGTCGTCGGCCTGGCGCTCGCTCAGGCCGAAGCGCTGCATCAGCGCCGGTCGGGGCTCGTCGGCATTGCGGATGATGCGGATGACCTCGTCGATGTTCAGCAGCACGAGCTGCCGGCCCTCGAGCACGTGGATGCGGTCGAGCACCTTCTGCAGCCGGTGGCGCGAACGCCGCTCCACCGTCGCCTGGCGGAACCGCACCCACTCCAGCAGCATCTGGCGCAGGCTCTTCTGCACCGGCCGGCCGTCCAGCCCCACCATCGTCAGGTTGACGGGCGCGCTCGTCTCCAGGCAGGTATGGGCGAGCAGCGTCGTGATCAGGTCCTGCTGCGCGACGGTGCGGCTCTTGGGCTCGAAGACCAGACGCACCGGTGCGTCCTTGCCCGACTCGTCACGCACGGCCTCCAGCACCGCCAGCACGGTGGCCTTGAGCTGCACCTGCTCGGCCGACAGCGCCTTCTTGCCAGCCTTGACCTTGGGATTGGTGAGCTCCTCCACCTCCTCCAGGACCTTCTGTGCGCTCGTGCCGGGCGGCAGCTCTGTGACGACCAACTGCCACTGGCCGCGTGCCAGGTCCTCGATCTTCCAGCGCGCGCGCACCTTCAGGCTGCCGCGCCCGCTGGTGTATGCGGCGCGGATGTCGCCCGCCGGGCTGATGATCTGGCCGCCGCCGGGATAGTCCGGCGCGGGGATCAGGGCGTGGAGCGCGTCGTCGGGCAGCTGCTCGTCGCGGATCAGCGCCACCGCGGCCGCGGCCACCTCACGCAGGTTGTGGCTCGGCACCTCGGTGGCCAGCCCCACAGCGATACCGCTGGCGCCATTGAGCAGCACGAAGGGCAGCCGCGCCGGCAGCAGCCGCGGCTCCTCGGTCGAGCCGTCGTAGTTGGGCTGGAAGTCGACCGTGCCCTCGTCGAGCTCGTCGAGCAGCAGGCGGGCGATGGGCGCCAGCCGCGCCTCGGTGTAGCGCATCGCCGCGGCGCCGTCGCCGTCGCGGCTGCCGAAGTTGCCCTGGCCGTCGATCAGCGGGTAGCGCTGGCTGAAATCCTGGGCCATGCGCACGAGCGCCTCGTAGGCCGCCTGATCACCGTGCGGGTGGAAGCGGCCGAGCACGTCGCCCACGACGCGCGCGCTCTTCACCGGCTTGGCGCCGTTGGCGCCGGTGAAGGCCAGGCCCATGCGCTGCATCGCGTAGAGGATGCGGCGCTGCACCGGCTTGCAGCCGTCACAGACGTCCGGCAGCGCACGGCCCTTGACCACGCTGAGCGCGTACTCGAGGTAGGCACGCTCGGCGTACTCGCCGAGCGCCACCGCGTCGCCGGGTTCGGACGCGGTCATCGGGGGGGGATCGAACAGGTCTCTCATCGCACGGCAGGACGCCGGGCCCCGGCGCGCCACGGCCGGTGCCCAGGCAGGAAGATCACAGGGAGATCGGCACCTCGAAACGCTGGCCGCGCACCGAGAACACGGCCGTGCGGCGGCCGATCATCTCCAGCCGCAGCACCGGCGTGAGCGCGTCGCCCTCGCGCAGCAGCACGCCGTTGACGAGCAACTGCCGGCTGCCCGGGTCGGCCGACTGCACCCAGCCGCTGACCAGCAAGGGCGGCACCTCGCGCTGCAGCTCGGCCGGCAGGTCTCGCACGCGCGGCAGCGGCGCCGCCGCAGTGGGCCCCGCCACGGGCGGTGCTGCCGTCGTGACCGAAGGCGCAGGGGCGTCAACCGGCGCCGCCGCCGGGACAGGCGGCGAGGCTGCGCCGGGCGCGGCAGCCCTGCCCGGCGCACGCTGATCGACCGCCACCCGGGTCGGGCTCCCGGATGGGTCTGCCACCGGGCCTGCACCGCCACGCGGCGCAGGCTCGGTCGTGGCCCGGACGTCCTGGCGCGCGGTCGGAGCCGGCGCAGGCGCAGGCCCGCGCACCGGCGGCTCACCCTGGCTGCGCGCCGCCGGCTTCGCGTCGGCCACGGCATCCGCCGGCGCCTTGCCAGTACCGGCAGGCTGCCCGTTGCCGCCCCAGGACTGCGCGGGCAAGGCACCGCCCGCCCCCACGCCTGCAGCGGGCGCCGCAGGCGCGGCAGGCGCCATCACCGGCCCGCCCGCGGGGCCCTCTGGGGCGCCGGGCAGCACGAATTCGAGCAAGGCATAGCCCGCGAACCCGATGGCCAGCCCGATGACCGCCGAACCCAGCAGGCCCGTACGGGAGGGGGCCGCCTCGGTGCGGACCGGTTCGGGAACCGGCGTCGCGGGCTCGCTCAGCAGCGGCACCTCCCCGCGGTGGCGGTCGGCCTCCGCGCGACGCATCGCTTCGAGGATGTACGACATCACCGGCCCCTTCAGCGCGGGCGCTCGCCGGACGGCGGCAAGCCAGCGGCCGCGAGCCCTGCCGGACCAAGCACCGACACCCGCGGCGCCGGAGCACCCGTGTCGCCGCGGCCGAACCACCACACCAGCGCGGCCAGGACGACGATGCCCGCCCCCACAGCCCAGGCCAGGCGCGCGGAGTGCGGGCGCCAGGCCGCGGGCAACCGCCCCAGGCGCGGCATGCCGCCATCGGCAGACGCCGCGTCTGCACCGATGATCTCGTCCCAGGCCTTCTGCACAGTCGCCACGTCCACCACCGCCTTGCGTTGCGCATAGGCGCCGAGCAGGGCCCGGTCGCACAGTCGGTTCACCTGCCGCGGCACGCCGCGGGTCAGGCGGAAGATGCGCCGGTGCGCCTCTGCGTCGAACGGCACCACGCCCGCGAGGCCCGCGAACTCCATGCGGTGCCGGATGTAGCGCACGGTCTCCTCCTCGGCCAGCGGGCCGAGGTGGTATTGCGCGACGACGCGCTGCGACAACTGCTCCATGCCGGGACCAGACAGCAGGCGGCGCAGCTCGGGCTGGCCGATCAACACGATCTGCAACAGCTTGCGCTCGTGCGTCTCCAGGTTGGTGAGCAGCCGCAGTTGCTCGAGCACGTCGGCCCCGAGGCTCTGCGCCTCGTCGACGATGAGCACACAGTGGCGGCCGCGCGCATGGTTCTGCAGCAGGAAGCGTGCGAGCGCATCGACATAACGCTTGGTGCTGCGGCGCAGCGGGGGCTCCACCCGGTCGGGCCAGGAGCCCGCCTGCGCGACGTCGATCGCGTGCCCGGGGAAAGCGGGCTCGGCCGCCGCGGCGGCCCCGGCCCCGAGCGACCCGGCCCCGGGCTCCAGCGCCTGGCGCGGGATCTCGCCCGCGAAACCCGGCTCGGCCGCCTCGTTGGGCGCAGTCGCCGTCGCCGTCGCCGTCACAGTCGCGCCGGCCGTTGCGGCCTCGGGCGAGGCAGGCGCCGGCCGGATCCCGAACTCCTCGCAGATCGAGGCCAGCAGCTCGTCAGCGTTCTGGCGCGGGTTCAGGATCCAGGCCACACGCACGTGCTCGGGCATCTGCTCGAGCAGGCAACGGCTGACTGTGGTCTTGCCCGCGCCGATCTCGCCGGTGAGCAGCACGAAGCCCCCGCTGCCGCCCTGGACGCCGTAGAGCAGGTGCGCCAGCGCCTCGCGGTGGCGCTCGCTCATGAACATCGCCCGCGGGTCCGGCGCGATCGAGAAGGGCGCGCGCTGCAGGCCGAAGAAGCCCTGGTACATGAAGCCCGGCACCGGTGCCTCCGCGCCGCCGGCGGCGCGGCCGGCCACGGTGGCCATCGCCATCGTCGTCGTCAGGCGGCGCCGGGCCGGGGCCTTGCGCTCTTCCTCGGCCGAGGAGTCGGGCTCTGCCGCTGCGCCGGCCCGGGTCGCCCTGGTTCCCTTGGCCGACGGCACCTTGGAGGACTTGGCCGCAGACACAGGCGTCGCGGACTTGCCTGCTGCGGCAGCCGTCACCGGTTTGGCCGCATCGGCACCCTTCGCCGTCTTGGTACTCTTCGCGACCTTGGCCTGCTGCGCGCGGGGCTCGGCCTGAGCCGCAGCCTTGCGGACCGCGCCCGAGATGCCCGACTTGCGGGGCTTGCGCGCAGGCACGGCGTCAGAGCCGGCAGGCGCGGGGGCCTGGCCCGGCGCGGCCGCGGCGTCGGCAACTCGGGGATCTCGTGCGTCGCTCATCGGGCCTCCACGGCGGCCTCGCAGCCCAAGGCCACCCGGGCCTGGTATTCGCGGTCCAGCATGCTCATCACCACGAGGGTATCGTACCCGTCGGCACCGTCCAGGCGTACGCGCACACTCTCGCGCAGGCGCCCCTCCTCGACGAAACCCTCGCTCGCGTACAAGGCCAGCGCGCGGGCGTTGAGCGACTTCACGTCGAGCCAGAACCGGTGCGCGCGCAGGTCGCCGAAGACCATGGCCTTCAGGTGGCGCACGCAGGCGCGGCCGACGCCGCGGCCCTTGTCCTGCAGCACGATGCGCTTGAGCTCGATGCTGCCGTGCGGGTTGCGGCAGCCCTGCAGGATGACGAAGCCGCTGCGCTCGTAGGCCGCGCCGGCCTCGACGATGAAGTGCCGGAAGTCCGGGAAGCGGACCGCGCCCTCGTGCTGGGTGCGCTCCCAGGGCGTGATGAAGGGCAGGTTGCGCGCGTCCTGCTCGACCTGCACGACGAAGTCCAGGTCGGACAACATCGTCGGGCGCAGGCGCACGCGCGCCAAGGCGGGGGCCGGAGCCGGGGCGAGCATCAGATGTCCACCTCGACGGCGTCCCCGTGCACTTCCATCAGCTCGCGCCGCGCCGCCGCCTCGCCCTTGCCCATCAGGCGCGTCAGGCTGCGCGTGACGGCGTCGACGCCGGCGCCGCCGAACCCGATCTGGAGCAGGCGCCGCGTCTCCGGATTGAGCGTGGTCTCCCAGAGCTGCTCGGCGCTCATCTCGCCCAGGCCCTTGAAACGGCTGATCGTCCACGAGCCCTCGCGTGCGCCCTCCTTGCGCAGCTTGTCCAGCGTTGCCTGCAACTCGCCATCGTCGAGCGCGTAGATCTTGGCCGGCGGCTTGCGCCCGCGCGCCGGCGCGTCCACGCGAAACAGCGGCGGCTTGGCCACGTGGACGTGCCCGCGCTCGATCAGACGGGGGAAGTGGCGGAAGAACAGCGTGAGCAGCAGCACCTGGATGTGCGAGCCATCGACGTCGGCGTCACTCAGGATGCACACCTTGCCGTAGCGCAGACCGCTGAAATCGGGCTCGTCGCCCGGGCCGTGCGGATCGACGCCGAGCGCGACCGCGATGTCGTGGATCTCGTTGTTGGCGAACAGGCGGTCGCGCTCGACCTCCCAGGCGTTGAGCACCTTGCCGCGCAGGGGCAGCACGGCCTGGGTCTCCTTGTCGCGGCCCATCTTGGCGCTGCCGCCAGCGGAGTCGCCCTCGACCAGGAAGACCTCGTTGAGGGTGGTGTCGCGGCTCTCGCAGTCGGTGAGCTTGCCCGGCAGCACGGCCACGCCCGAGCCCTTGCGCTTCTCGACCTTCTGGCCGGCGCGCTGGCGCGCCTGCGCCTGGCGGATGACGAGCTCGGCCAGCCGTTTGCCGTGCTCCACGTGCTGGTTCAGCCACAGCTCCAGCGCCGGCCGCACGTAGCCCGAGACCAGGCGCAGCGCGTCACGGCTGTTCAGCCGCTCCTTGATCTGGCCCTGGAACTGCGGGTCCAGCACCTTGGCCGAGAGCACGAAGCTCGCGCGCGAGAACACGTCCTCGGGCATCAGCTTCACGCCCTTGGGCATCAGCGCGTGCAGCTCGCAGAAGCCCTTGACGGCGGCGAACAGCCCGTCCTTCAGGCCCGATTCGTGCGTGCCGCCGGCCACCGTGGGGATCAGGTTGACGTAGCTCTCGCGCAGCGTCGAGCCGTCCTCGGTGAAGGCCACGCACCAGGCCGCGCCCTCGCCCTCGGCCACGTTCTCGGCCTCGCTGCCGCTGGCGTACTGCTCGCCCTCGAACAGCGGGATCAGGGGCTCGCCCGCGAGCGACTGCCGCAGGTAGTCGCGCAAGCCGCCCTTGTAGAGCCAGGCCTGGGTCTCGGGCTCGCGCGCGCCGGGCTTCTCCACCGCCAGCGTGACCGTGACACCGGGCATCAGCACGGCCTTGCTGCGCAGCAGGTGCAGCAGCTCGCCCCGCGGCAGCTCCGAGCTGTCGAAGTAGCGCGCATCGGGCCACACGCGCACCGTCGTGCCCTGGCGGCGCTCGCCCGGCGCGCGCTCGCGCAGCGACAGCGGCTCGACCACGTCGCCGCCGGCAAAGGCCAGGCTCGCCACCTGACCGTCGCGGTGCACGCTCACCTGCAGCCGGCGCGCCAGCGCGTTGGTCACGCTCACGCCCACGCCATGCAGGCCGCCGGAGAAGCTGTACGCGCCGCCGGCGCCCTTGTCGAACTTGCCGCCGGCGTGCAGGCGGGTGAAGACGATCTCGACCACCGGCACCTGTTCCTCAGGGTGCAGGCCGAAGGGAATGCCGCGGCCGTCGTCCTCGACGCTGACCGAGCCGTCGGCGTGCAGCGTGAGCGCGATGCGCCGGCCGTGCCCGGCCAAGGCCTCGTCAGCGGCGTTGTCGATCACCTCCTGCACGATGTGCAGGGGGTTGTCGGTACGGGTATACATCCCCGGCCGTTGCTTGACGGGCTCGAGGCCCTTGAGCACGCGGATGGAGTCTTCGGCGTATCGGGGCGCGGGCTTCGCGGTCGGCATGGTCCAGGATTGTCCCCGACAATATGTGCATGACTGCCCCTCTCGGAGATGGCGCGCGCCTGACGATGACGCGCGTCTTGCTGTGCGGCGCCATCGTGCTCACGCTGTCGATGGGCATCCGCCACGGCTTCGGTCTGTGGCTGCAGCCGATGACCATGGATCGCGGCTGGACGCGCGAGGCCTTCGCCTTCGCCATGGCGGTGCAGAACCTGGCCTGGGGCCTGGCCGCACCGCTGGCCGGCGGCCTGGCCGACCGCCATGGCGCGGCGCGCGTGCTGCTGGTCGCCGCCCTCGCCTACGCCGCCGGCCTGGCGGGCATGGCCTTCAGCACCACGGGCACCGGCCTCGTGCTCAGCGCCGGGCTCATGATCGGCGTGGCCCAGGCGGGCAGCACCTACGCGGTGATCTACGGCATCATCGGCCGCAACCTGCCGGCCGAGCGGCGCTCCTGGGCCATGGGGGTGGCCGGTGCCGCCGGATCCTTCGGCCAGTTCCTGATGGTGCCGGTGGAGAACGCGCTCATCGGCAACCTGGGCTGGCAGGGCGCCCTGTGGGTCCTGTCCGTGCTGGTGCTGCTGATGCTGCCGCTGGCGCTGCTGCTGCGCGAGCCCGCCGCGGCCATGCGGCCGGCCGGCCCGGGCGGCCAGAGCGTGGGCGCGGCGCTGCGCGAGGCCTTCGGCAACCGCAGCTACCAGCTCGTCACCGCCGGCTACTTCGTGTGCGGCTTCCAGGTGGTCTTCATCGGCGTGCACCTGCCGAGCTACCTCAAGGACCACGGCATGAGCCCCGGCGTGGCGACGACGGCGCTGGCCATCGTCGGCCTGTTCAATGTCATCGGCACCTATGCCGCCGGCTCGCTGGGGCAGCGCCTGCCCAAGCGCTACATCCTGAGCGCGATCTACGGACTGCGCTCGGTCGTCATCGCCGTCTTCCTGGCCGCGCCGCTCACGCCCTGGAGCGTGTACCTGTTCGCGGCCGCGATGGGCCTGCTGTGGCTGTCCACGGTCCCGCCGACGAACGCGGTGATCGCCCAGATCTTCGGCGTGCAGTACATGTCCATGCTCAGCGGCTTCGCCTTCCTGAGCCACCAGGTCGGCTCCTTCCTCGGGGCCTGGCTGGGCGGCAGGCTGTATGTCGCGCTCGGAAGCTACGACTGGGTCTGGGGCCTGTCGATCGCGCTGGGCCTCTTCGCGGCGCTGGTCAACCTGCCGGTCCGGGAGGCGCCGCTGGTGCGCCCGGTGCCGAGGGCGGCATGAGCTCTCTGCACGCCCCGCGCGCCCGACGCGCCTTCGGCTTGGCGGCCGCGGCGCTGGCCCTGGGCGCGGTCTTCCTCGCCTATCTCGACCCGCACCTGGCCGTGGACCTGGCCAACCGCGTCTGGAGCTGTTTCTGACGCCCGCCGCCCCGCCCTTGCAGCAGGTGCCGTCCGACTGGGTGGTCCGCTGGGCCGGCACACTGCCGTCTGGCAGCCGGGTGCTCGACCTGGCGTGCGGCAGCGGCAGGCACCTGCGCTGGCTCGCCGAGCGCGGCGTCCGCGTCACCGGGGTCGACCGCGACGCCGCGACCGTCGAACCGCTGCGCGCCTGCGCCGAGATCGTCGTCGCCGACCTCGAGGCCGGGCCCTGGCCGCTCGAGGGGCGCGCGTTCGACGCCGTGGTCGTCACGAACTACCTGTGGCGCCCGCTGCTGCCGCGCATCGTCGCCAGCGTCGCGCCCGGCGGCCTGCTGGTCTACGAGACCTTCGCGCGGGGTCAGGAACTCCTTGGCCGCCCGTCGCGGCCGGAGTTCCTGCTCGAGCCGGGCGAACTGCTGCGCGCAGCGGCCGGACTGCACGTGCTGGGCTACGAGGACGGCCTGCTGCAGTCGCCGCGGCGCCGTATGCAGCGGCTGTGCGCCTGGCACGGCGAGCCCGCCCGCGTCGAAGAAGTGCCCCTGCTGCACGGGTCTGTCGGCCCCGTGGCGCGGCCGGGCGATCGCGCTTGAGCAGCACCCACCACGACCCCGGCCGCTACACTTGCGGGCTCACCGTAGGGATTCCCGCATGAAACCCATCGTTGGCAGCATCGTGGCGCTCGTCACGCCCATGCACGAGGACGGCAGCGTCGACTACGACGGCCTGCGTCGCCTGATCGACTGGCACATCGCCGAGGGCACCGACTGCATCGGCGTCGTCGGCACGACCGGCGAGTCGCCCACCATCTCGGTGGAAGAACACTGCGAGATCATCCGCGTCTCGGTCGAGCACGCCCAGGGACGCGTGCCCATCATGGCCGGGGCCGGCGCCAACTCCACCGCCGAGGCGATCGAGCTGACGCGCTACGCGTGCAAGGTCGGCGCGGATTGCTCGCTGCAGGTCGTGCCTTACTACAACAAGCCCTCACAGGAGGGCCTGTACCGCCACTTCCGCGCCGTGGCCGAGGCCGTGGACCTGCCGGTGGTGCTCTACAACGTGCCCGGGCGCACGGTGGCCGACCTGCAGCACGACACCGCCGTCCGCCTCGCGCAGGTGCCCGGCATCGTCGGCATCAAGGACGCCACGGGCAACATCGAGCGCGCGGCCTGGCTGGTCAAGCACGCGCCGTCGGGCTTCTCCATCTACTCCGGCGATGATGGCACCGCGGTGGCCCTGATGCTGCTGGGCGGCCACGGCAACGTCAGCGTCACGGCCAACGTCGCCCCGCGGCAGATGCACGAGATGTGCATGGCAGCGATCGCCGGCGACCTTCAGCGCGCCCGCGCGCTGCACCTGCAACTGCTCCCTCTGCACCGCCAGCTCTTCTGCGAGCCGAGCCCGGCGCCCGCCAAGTGGGCGCTGGCCCAGCTTGGCCGCTGCCGGCCCACTGTGCGCCTGCCGCTGACCGAGCTCACGCCCGCTGGGCAGGCCGCCGTGGGCGCAGCCCTGCGCGAAAGCGGGTTGTCGGCATGAGGCGGCCGGGGCCTGCTGCCCGGACGGCGTGTGTGCGCCGTATGCGCCGCGTCGCGCTGGCTTGCGCACTCGCCGCGCTGGCCGCAGGCTGCTCCTCGGTGCAGCAGGCCGAAGAGCGCCGGATCGACTACCGCACCCAGGCTGGCCAGACGGCGGGGCTGGACGTTCCGCCCGACCTGACGCGCATGAGCCGCGACGGGCGCTTCCAGCCCACGCCTTCGGGCACCGTCAGCGCCAGCACGCTGGCCACGCCCGCCTCCAGCAGCCAGCCTGCGGCAGGCACGATGGCGCCAACTGCGGTGGGCGATTTCCGCATCGAGCGCCAGGGCCAGCAGCGCTGGCTCGTGACGTCCCGCAGCCCGGAGCAGCTCTGGGAGCCCGTCAAGGCCTTCTGGACCGAACGCGGCTTCACGCTGGAGGTCGACAACGCCCAGACCGGCGTGATGGAGACCGGATGGGCCGAGAACCGGGCCAAGATCCCCGAGGACTTCATCCGCCGCACGATAGGTCGGGCTCTCGACGGCCTGTACTCCACCGGTGAGCGGGATCGCTTCCGCACCCGGCTTGAGCGCGTCCCTGGCGGCGGCACCGAGATCTTCATCAGCCATCGCGGCGCACAGGAGGTTTTCACCAGCGCCGCGCAGGACCGCACGGGCTGGCAGCCGCGCCCCTCGGATCCTCAGCTCGAGGCAGAGTTCCTGACCCGGCTCATGGTGGCGCTCGGTGCGCCGGAACCCGCGGCCCGTCAGGCCGTGAACCAGGCCCCCGAGAGGCCGCCCGTGGCCCAGGTGCAGCCGACCGGCGAGATCTCGACGCTCAAGCTCGAGGAGCCCTTCGACCGCGCATGGCGCCGCGTCGCGCTCGCGCTGGACCGCAGCGGTTTCACGGTCGAAGACCGCGACCGCGCCGCGGGTCTCTTCTTCGTGCGCTACATCGACCCTGCCACGGTGGCCGCGAAGGAAGATCCGGGCGTGGTTGATCGCCTGCTCGGCCGCTCGCGCGACCCCAAGATCGAGCGCTACCGTCTCAAGCTCGAGACCTCGGGCACGGCCACCGTGGTGACGCTGCAGAACGCCCAAGGCACCGAGGAGGCCGGCCCGACCGCGCGCCGGATCCTGGGCCTGCTGGCCACCGAACTGCGCTGAGACTCATCTTCTGGCCCGCGGGCATCGGCCTTCGGGCCGCGCTGCGAAAGCAAGCGCCCATGAAAAAGCCGCCCGAGGGCGGCTTCTTCTTGGAGGCTCAAGCGATCACTTCGACGCGGGAGCAGCAGCAGGCGCGGCAGCCGAGGCGCCAGCGTCAGCGGGCGAGGCGGCCGGAGCGGGCGCGGGCGCAGCGGCGGGCGCGGGGGCCGGAGCCGGAGCGGGTTGCTCCTTCTTGCCGCAGGCAGCCAGCGAAACGGCAGCCACCAGGGATGCGAGCAGAAGCGACTTCTTCATCTTGTGTCCTCAGGAGTTTGGAAGGGTGATGGGTTTCTGGCTCGCAAGGCCCCGAAGCTTTCGCTGTCGGGCTTGCGATGACTGCAGGCGAATGCCCCGCGTCAGCCTTCGATTATAGAGCGTCCTAGGAAATACCCTAGGGCCCCGCGCCATCGCCCGCCGCGTGGAGCCAACCCGCCGCGAGCCAATCGTGCACGAGGTCGCGCGCACCATCGCTGAGCAGGCTCAGCACCCGCGGCTCGAGGCAGCGCGTGTCGGCGAGCCGACGCATCAGCCGCCCGTCACGCCCGGAGGCCCGGAACGACTCGCCGTTCAGGTAGATGCACCTGTCGTCGTACATCATGCGCGAGCGGGCATCGAGCCGGACCGCCTGCCCTTCTGCCAGCGCAACAGGGGAACCGGCCTCGAACCAGACCCGCGGCTTGGGTTCGGTCAGGGCCTCGCCCAGCGCCACCTCCAGCGCCTGCGGGGCCCTCAGGGCGCGTTCCACCGCGCGCCGGGCAAAGGTTCGTAGCGCCGCGGGCACGCGCGCGGGCTCCTCGGTGGCCGCCTGCCCCGGGTCGCGGTAGAGGGCCGCGCTCCCTGGCCCGTCACCGGCAACCAGCCGCGACAACAGATCAGCTGCCAGCTCCGCGCCCGACGGCGCGCGAAAGCCTACCGAGCAGGTCATGCACTCGCCTTCGGCCACGCCATCGTGCGCCCATCGGGGCGGCAGGTACAGCATGTCGCCGGGCTCGAGCACCCACTCGGCCTCGGGCTCGAAATGACGCAGGATCTTCAGCGGCAGGCCCTCGACGAGGGTGTCGTCGCCCGGCCGGGCGATGCGCCAGCGCCGCCGCCCGTGCACCTGCAGCAGGAACACGTCGTAGGAGTCCAGGTGCGGGCCGACGCCACCCTGGTCGGTGGCGTAGGACAACATCAGATCGTCCAGGCGCGCGTCGGGCACGAAGCGGAAGCGCTCGAGCATGGCTCGGGCAGCCGGCACGTGCAGGTCCAACCCCTGTACCAGCAGCGTCCAGCCGGGCTGGCCCAGCGGCGGCAACACGCGGCGCGGCAGCGGACCGTGCCGCAGTCGCCAGGCGCTGCCCTGTCGCACCACCAGTCGCGACTCCACATCGTCGCCCGCGGCCAGCGCGAACAGGTCGGCACGTGCCAGCGGCGACCGCACACCGGGCCAGGCCTGACGCACGAGCAGCGGCGTCTTCTGCCAGTGCCGGCGCATGAAGCGCGCCGGCGAGAGCCCGCTGAGCAAGGCCATCGGTTCGTGGACGTCCATGCCCGATTGTGGCCTGTGCGATCATGACTGCATGATCATCACCAAGCCCTGCGTCGTCACGCTGACCTGGGTTCTGAGCGACGGCCAGAACCACCGCCTGGACGCGCTGGAAGAACCCACCGAGTTCTACTTCGGCGGCGAGGACCTGCTGCCCAAGGTCGAGGAGGCGCTCGAGGGCCAGGAGTCCGGCTTCGAGACCCACCTGCACCTGGAGCCCGAGCACGCCTTCGGCGACTACGACCCGCAGCTCGTGTGCTTCGAGGACCGCCGGCTCTTCCCCGAGGGCGTCGAGCCGGGCATGCGCTTCGAGGGCCTGCCGCCCGGCAGCGTCACCCCCGACATGCCGGCCGACACCCTCTACACCGTCACCGAGGTCTACCCCTCGCACGTCGTCCTCGACGGCAACCACCCGCTTGCGGGCATGGCCCTGCGCCTGGCCCTGACCGTGCGCGACGTGCGCGAGGCCACCGAGGAGGAGGCCGCCGCCGGCAGCGTCGGCAGCGACATCATCGCCGTGATGGATGTCGCGCCGCCAGGCTCGCCGCTGCATTGAGGTCACACCGGGCGAACGAGCGCCCGGGCGCGAGGCGCTTCAGCCCCGCCCGGTCGAGCCGAAACCGCCCTCGCCCCGCGCCGAGGCGCCGAAGTCCTCGACGCGGCGGAAGGCCGCCTGCACCACCGGCACGATGACCATCTGCGCGATGCGCTCGAGCGGCTGCACCGTGTAGGCCTGGCTGCCGCGGTTCCAGCAGCTCACCATCAGCGGGCCCTGGTAGTCGCTGTCGATCAGGCCGACCAGGTTGCCGAGCACGAGACCGTGCTTGTGACCGAGGCCCGAGCGCGGCAGCAGCATCGCCGCGAGGCCGGGGTCGCCGATGTGGATGGCCAGGCCCGTGGGAATCAGCACCGCCTGGCCCGGCTCCACCGGCAGCGGCGCGTCGATGCAGGCGCGCAGGTCCAGGCCGGCACTGCCGGGCGTGGCGTATTGCGGCAGATGGTCGGCCACGCGGGTGTCCAGCACCTTCACGGCTATCGTCGTCATCGTCTGTCCCGGGGTGTCACAGGGGGGGGTGCCAGCCGCTGCGCGACCTGCGCCACCAGCGCGCGCGCCAGGCTCAGCTTGCCGGCGCGCGGCAGCTCGAGCTCGCCGCGATCGTCCACCAGCACGAGCGCGTTGTCGTCGCGGCCGAAGGTGGCCGGGCCGTGGTTGGCCACGATCAGGGGCACGCCCTTGCGCAGGCGCTTCTCGCGCGCGTGGCGCAGCACGTCGTGGCTCTCGGCGGCGAAGCCCACGCAGTAGGGCCGCTGCCCCGGCGGCAGCCGCGCCACCGCGGCCAGGATGTCGGGGTTCTCGGTCATCTCGAACGCCGGCACGCGACCGCTGCCGTCCTTCTTGATCTTCTCATCGGCCGCCGCGGCCGGCCGCCAGTCGGCCACCGCCGCCGTGGCCACGAAGATGTCGTGCCCCGGGGCCAGCGGCAGCACCGCATCGTGCATCTGCAGCGCGCTGCGCACGTCGATGCGCCGCACCCCGGCCGGGGTCGCCAGGTGCACCGGGCCGGCCACGAGCGTCACCTCGGCGCCCGCCTCGGCGGCGGCACGGGCGATCGCGAAGCCCATCTTGCCGCTGGAGAGGTTGGTGATGCCGCGCACCGGGTCCAGGGCCTCGAAGGTCGGCCCGGCGGTGATGAGCACGCGCCGGCCGGCCAGCACCTTGGGCTGGAAGAAGGCGATGACGGCGTCGCGCAATTCGGCCGCCTCGAGCATGCGGCCGTCGCCCGTCTCGCCACAGGCCTGGGCCCCGTGCCCCGGGCCGAGCAGCAGGGCGCCGTCGGCCACGGCCTGCGCCACGTTGCGCTGCGTGGCCGGGTGCGACCACATCTCGCGGTTCATCGCCGGCGCCAGCAGCAGCGGCACGGCGCGCCCTTCGCTGCGCGGCCGCGCGAGGCACAGCAGCGACAGCAGCTCGCCCGCCCGCCCCTGCGCGAGCTGGGCGATGAAGTCGGCGCTGGCCGGCGCCACGACGATGGCGTCGGCCTCGCGCGAGAGGTCGATGTGCGCCATGTTGGCCGTCGGCCGCGCGTCCCACTGGCTGGTGTAGACCGGCCGGCCGCTCAACGCCTGCATCGTCACCGGCGTCACGAACTGCAGCGCTGCCTCGGTCATGACCACCTGGACGGTGGCGCCGGCCTTGACCAGCTCGCGCGCGAAATCGGCCGCCTTGTAGCAGGCGATGCCGCCGGACAGGCCGAGCACGATATGGCGTCCGGCGAGTTCGGAGGCGGCGCCGCGGTCATCGGGTGCGGGGGTGTCGCTCATCGATCCTCCTTCGGTGGCCGCGCCAGCACGGCTGCAGGCCCGGGACCGCCGGCCTCAGGCGCCATGGCACTTCTTGTACTTGCGTCCGCTGCCGCAGGGGCAGGGGTCGTTGCGGCCCGGCGCGGCCTCGACACGCCGGGGCGGCTGCGGCGGCGGGTTGTCGATCCACCACACGCGCAGGTCCTGCACCGCCATCAGGGCGGCGTCGAGGAGTTCGTCACGTGTGGGCGGATCACCCTTCCAGTGGGCACGCAGGTGCGCCTCGTAGGCCTCGCTCGACGGGTCGGCCATCAGCAGGGTGATCGCCTCGACCGCCTGGAGCATCCACTGCGCCTGCGCGTCGCGCCGCGAAGGACTCGGCCAGTCCACCGGGAAGTCCATCAGCGCGCGCAGGAAACCCTCGGCCCAATAGGCGCCGGTGTGCAGGCGCTGCGCCTGAGCCTCGTCCGCGTGGCCTTCCTCGACCAGCCGGCGCCGGGCCGCGTCATCCCACAGGCCCATCAGCGGCGCCAGCCGCAGGGCATCCGGATCCTCGAGTAGGGCCTCGGGGTCGAGATCCTCGAGCAACTGGCCCAGCCGCCCCTGCAGCGCCCCGCGCGCCCACGCTTCGTCCTGCGGGTCGGAAAACGCGCGCTCGAAGGCGTCGCCGCACATCCTGGGCAGCACCTCGTCGAGCGGGATCAGGCGCCAGCTCGCCGCCACCGCGGTCAGGTAGCCGTCGATCCATTCGGCACCGAGATGGTCCTCGAAGCCCGAGAGCCGGGCGCAGACCTCGTCGAAGGCCTGGATCACCGGGTCTGGCGGGTCCTCGGGCGCGGGCGCTTCAGGCGGGGGGGGCTGCGGCAGGTCACTCACCCGCGAAGTTTCGCATGCAGGCGCCCGGGCCTGCCGAGTCCTCAGGCCAGCGCCCGCGCCAGCCCCTGCAGCGCCCAGCTCATGACCGCGGGGCCGTCGGCGGCCATGGCGACGCGGGTATTGGGCCGGGCGCGGGCCGGCACGCGGAACTCGCACACCGTCATGCCGCGCGTCAGCCGGCCCTCGAGCTCGACGTCCACGTGCGCCGGCTCCAGGGTGAACAGCGCCGGCCGCGCCAGCCAGGCCACCGGGGTCGGGTCGTACACCGCCATGTGCGTGGCCCCGCGGCGGCGCGCGATGCCGACATAGGCGTGCAGGTGATCGGCGAAGAGCTGGGCGCGCTCGGTGCCCAGCGCGCGCACCGCGCGCACGTGCTCGTCGCCCACCAGCACCTGGCGGCACACGTTCAGGCCGAACATGACCAGCGGCACGCCGGCGCCGAAGACACGCGCCGCAGCCTCGGGGTCGGCGTGGATGTTGAACTCGGCCACCGCCGTGGTGTTGCCGCGGTCGGTAGAGCCGCCCATCAGCACGATGGCCTGCAGCAGGCCCGGCAGGTCGGGCGCGGCGTCGAAGGCGGTGGCCACGTTCGTCAGCGGCCCGAGGGCCAGCAGCGTCAGCTGCCCGGGCCGGGCCCGTGCCGCGTCGATCAGCGCCTGCACCCCGTGCCCGAGCGCGGCCTGCGCCTGCGCCTGCGGCAGCGCGCGCCCCGTGGTGGCCAGCGCGGTCTCGCCGAGCACGTCCTGCGCCGTCACCGGCGCCTGCACGAGGGGGCGCTCGCAGCCGGCATGCACCGGGGTCGTCCACCCGTGCAGCGCCTGGATGCGCAGCGCATTGGCCAGCGTGTGGCGCAGCGGCGCGTTGCCGGCGACGACGCTGACGCCCGCGAGCCGCAGCCCTGGCTCGGCCTGGAGCAACGCCCAGGCCATCCAGTCGTCGAAGCCCGGGTCGGTGTCGAGCCAGATCTCAGTGGTCACCGCACGACCCTGCCTGCCATCTGCTGCGGAACGGGCACCTTGGGGCGGTCCGGCGCGCTCAGGTGCGCGTCGCGGGCGGGATCACCGCTGCCGCCGCCACATCGAGGCCCACGCTGACCGCCGCGCCCTCCAGCCACGGCGGCGCCGAGGCGGGCGCGCTGCCCTTGAGCTTGCCGTGCGCCGTCTGCACCAGGTACTCCACGTGCTCGCCGAGGTAGCTGCGCGCGAGCACGGTGCCGGGCAGGCCGGGCTCGCCGGCCGCGTGCACCGGCACCGCCTGCGGCCGCCAGGCCAGGTAGGTGGCGCCGGCGGGCCAGGCCAGAGGCAGGCCAGCCGCGGCGTCGAAGAGGTTGTCGCACCCCATGAAGGAGGCCACGAAATCCGTCGCCGGCCGGTGCCAGACCTCTTCGGGCGTGCCGCACTGCTCGATGCGGCCAGCGCGCATAACGACGATGCGGTCCGACAGGCTCAGCGCCTCGTCCTGGTCGTGCGTCACGTAAAGCATCGTGATGCCGAGCTGGCGCTGCAGGCGGCGCAGCTCGGCGCGCATCTCCACGCGCAGCTTGGCGTCCAGGTTGGACAGCGGCTCGTCCAGCAGCAGCAGGCGCGGCCGCAGCACGATGGCCCGGGCCAGCGCCACGCGCTGCTGCTGCCCGCCCGACAGATTGGCCGGCAACCGGGACGCGAAGTCCTCGAGGCCGACCGAGCGCAGCGCCTCGGTCACGCGCTCGCGCAGCTCCGGCGCCGGCACCTTGCGCAGCCGCAGGCCGAACGCGACGTTCTCGAAGGCGCTCAGGTGCGGGAACAGCGCGTAGGACTGGAACACGAGCCCGATGTCGCGCCGGTTGGCCGGCACGCGCGTGATGTCCTGCCCGGCCAGCACGATGCGCCCGGCCAGCGGCGCGAGCAGCCCGGCCACGGCGCGCATCGTCGTCGTCTTGCCGCAGCCCGAGGGCCCGAGCAGCGAGACGAGCTCGCCCTGAGCCACGGACAGGTGCAAGTCCTGGACCGCAGCGCCGGCCTTGCCGTAGGCCAGCGTCAGGCCCTGGAGTTCGAGGTGGTGCATCGGGTCGGCCATGGGGCTTGACAGGGGGTCGCGGGCAGCACGCCTCAGACGTACTTGCTGATGCCCAGCACCTTCTCGGTGACGGCCACCAGCACGATGGTGAAGACGACGAGCAGCGTCGACAGCGCGGCGATCGACGGGTCGTAGCTCGTTTCCATGTAGGCCATCATCTCGATCGGCAGCGTGCTCACGCCCGGCCCCGTGAGGAAGAGCGACACGGGCACCTGGTTGAAGGAGGTAATGAAGGCGAGCACGAAGGCCGCCGCGACGCCGGCGCGGATGTTGGGCAGCACGACCTTGAAGAAGGCCTGCAGCCGCGTCGCGCCCAGCGTGATGGCGGCATCGTCGATGTCCACCCGCAGGTTGGCCAGGCTCGAGGAAACCACGCGCACGGTGTAGGGCAGCAGCAGCGCCGTGTGGCCCACCAGCAGACTGGCCGTCACCGGCAGGTTGTACAGCAGCACCATGTGGTTCAGCAGCGCCAGGCCGACGATGATGCCCGGCACCACCAGCGGCAGCGTGAGCGCCGTGCGCACCCACTCCCGACCGGGCACCTGGAAGCGCGACAGCGCGTAGGCCACCGGCACACCGAGCGCCAGGGCCAAAAAGGTGCTGCCGAAGCCCACCCACAGGCTCGTGACCAGGCTGCGCTGGAAGGCCTCGACCTCGAGCACATGGCGAACCCAGCGCCAGGAGTAGGACTCGGGCGGGAACTTCAGGCTCTCGCCACCGCTGAAGCCGGCCAGGAAGATGACGATGAAGGGCCCCACCAGGAAGGCCAGGGCCAGCACCAGCACGAACAGCGCGCCACGCGAGAGCCGGTTCACCGCGCCACCCTCCGCAGGCCCTGGTTGACGGCGATCGTCGTCACCAGCAGCAGGACCGCGATGACGCTGGCCGCGGGCAGGTCACCGGCGACGTTGACCTTCTGGTACAGCAGCGTCTCGAGCATCAGCACCTTGGGGCCGCCCAGCATCGCCGGGGTGATGTAGGCAGTCACGCAGCCGGTGAAGACCAGCGTGCCGCCGATGATCAGGCCTTCCTGTGTCAGCGGCAGCACGACGCGGGTGAAGGTCTGCCAGCGGCCGGCGCCCAGCGTGTGCGCGGCGGCCAGCACGTCGGAGGGCAGGTTCTCCAGCGCCGACACCAGCGACACCAGCATCAGCGGCATCATCAACTGCAGCAGGCCGACGAAGACCGCGGCCTCGGTGAACAGCATCTGCACCGGCTGATCGATCACGCCCGTGCCCACCAGCGTGGAATTCACCACACCGTTGCGCCCGAGCAGCACGATCCAGGAATAGGTGCGCGCGATCGGTGAGACCATCAGCGGCAGGATGACCAGGCCCGTGAGCAGGCCGCGCCACGGCGGCGGCACGCGCACCAGGGCCATCGCCGCCGGGTAGCACACGAGCGCGCTGACCAGCGTGGCCAGACCGGCGAGCTTGAGCGTGCGCCAGTAGACCTGCTGGTGCAGCGGGTCGGCGAAGAACTGCACGAAGCGCCCGACCCCCGGCACGCCGTCGACGTGGAAGGCCCCCGCCAGCAGCGCCAGCACGGGCAGCAGGAAGAAGACGCCGACGAAGGCCAGCGCCGGGGCGAGCAACCACCAGGCGACGCGGGTGCGGTGCACGGAAGACAGTCAGTAAGGCAGGAGGGAGGGCGGGGGCAGGTGGGCGCCGCGAGCACCGCGCAGGCCGCGCGCCGGGAACCCGGCGCGCGCGCACGGGCACTGGCGCACGCGGGCGGGCTCAGCGCCCGGGCATCACTTCGCGATCACCCGGTTCCAGGCGTTGACCCAGTTCGCGCGCTCGCGCGCCACCATCTCGGGCTTCATCACGACCAGCGAGTCGATCTGCGCCTTGCCGTAGGTCAGGGCGTCCTGCACGTCGGCGCGCGGCTGCGCGGTGCGGTTGATCGGGGAGTCGACCAGGTCGTTGGCGAGCGCGGTCTGCACGTCCTTGCTGAGCCAGAAGTCGATCAGCTGGTGCGCGAGGTCAGCGTTCTTCGTGCCCTTGACGATGGACATCGTGTTCAGCACCCCGACCTGGCCCTCGCGCGGCACCACCCACTTCAGCGGCTTGCCCGTCTTGACCAGGTTCGACCAGCTGAAGCGCCCCACGGGCGCGACCCAGGCCTCGTCCTGCGCGAACATGGCAGTCATCTGCGCCGTCTGCGCGTAGTAGGTGACGACGTTGTCCTTGAGCTCGCCGATCTTCTTCATGCCGGCCGCCATGTCGCCCGTCCCGGGGCCGCCCCAGGCCCGGTCAGCCATGAAAAGCTGCGCCATGCCCTGCTGACCGGTGATGTTGGCCAGCATCAGGTGACCCTTCAGGTCAGGGCGCCAGAGATCCTTCCAGCTCGCGACCTGAGCGCTGGGCTTGTCGGTGCGCACCACCAGCCCGATGGAGTAGACCGTGTAGGCGATCGCCTCCTTGTTGCCCAGCGGGTCGCGGCCGAAGTCGTAGACCTGGTCCAGGTTCTTCAGCCGGGCGGGGTCGATGGGCTGCAGCAGGCCCTTGGCCGAGGCCTCCTGGGCCAGGAAATCCCCCACCTGGATGACGTCCACGTTGGGGTTGTTGCGCCGCGCCTCGAGCTTGGTGACGCGCTCGGCGGCGTTGCCGGTCTCGAGCACGATCTTGCAGCCGCACTGCGCCTCGAAGGGGTCGAAGACGTGCTTCTTCAGCAGCGCGCCGTTGAAGCCAAAGGTCGACAGCACGAGGGTGCGGGTCTGGGCCAGCGCGCTGCCCGCGCCCAGCGCAAGGGTCGCGGCCACGACGGCGGACAGAAGGGTCTTCTTGTTCATCGGAGCTTTCTTCAGGTTCGGTTCTCGAGAGATCTCGGCAAAGTCGCAAGGCTAGGCGGGCGCGGCCCGCTCGTCAAGGCTCGCAGACCCTGCCCGGCGGGCTCGCCACCGGCTCAGGCACCGCACCAGTCCTGCACGATGCGGCGGATGATCGCCACCGACTCCTCGGTGCGGGAGATGCGGCAGTGCTCGTCGACCATGTGGGCGAGTTCGGGCTCGCCCGGGCCGAGGATGACGGTGGGCGGGTCGCCGTACCAGCGCCGCAGCGAGCCGGCGTCGGTGTAGGCGGTGATGGTCTGCGGCGTGGGACGCTCGGCGTGGTGCTCGGCGACGATGTCGAAGACGCGCTGCACCCAGGCGTCCTGCGGCTCGGTCCACACGGGAGGCATGTCGTTGACCATCTGCACGTCCACCTCGGGGCCGAGCGCGTGGCGCAGGCTCTGCCCCAGCGCGGCGTGGTCGACGCCGGGCACGGTGCGGATGTCCACGCCGATCTCGGCGAAGTCGGGCACCGAGTTCAGGTTCTGGCCGCCGCGGATCGTGCCGATGTTCAGCGTCGGCAGGCCCATCACCGGGTGCTCCGGGCAGCCGAAGGCATAGCACCGCAGCCGCTGCACCGCATCGGCGGCCTTGTGGATGGCGTTGTCGCCCAGGTGCGGCCGTGAAGCGTGCGCCGCGACGCCGCGGGTGCGGCCCAGGAACTTGAAGATGCCCTTGTGGCCGACGTAGGGGTAGTTGGCGGTCGGCTCGGCCACCACGATGGCGCCGGCGCGCGACAAGGCGTCGGTCTGCCGCGCCAAATAGGCCGAGCCCTGACAGCCCTGCTCCTCGCCAGCCGTCAGCACGATCTCCAGCCCCGGCGAGCGACGCAGGTGCGGGGCCAGTTCCAGCGCCACGACGACGATGGCGGCCACGCCGGCCTTCATGTCGGTGGAGCCACGGCCGAACAGGCGGTCGCCGTCGGTTTCGCCAGCGAAGGGGTCGCGGGTCCAGGGCACGGTGCCCAGCGGCACGGTGTCGATGTGGCCGGTCAGGCACAGCGGCTTGCGGCCGGGCTCGAAGCCACCGGCCGCATCGCCGCCGCCGCCGATGCGCGCGACCACGCAGGTGCGCGTGTCGTCGAACTCCCAGTAGCGCACCGCGTAGCCGCCCTGCTCGAGCAGGCCCCCCAGCAGGTGAGCGCAGTCGCGCTCCCGGCCGGGCGGGTTGATGGTGTCGAAGCGCAGCAGGCGCTTCGTCAGCTCGATGACGTCAGGAATGCGTGGCATGGCCGCGCAGTCTGCCACGGCGCGGGCGGCAGAGGGCGCAGGGGCGCCGCTCGCCGGGGTTCACGCCCGCTCGCCCACCCACCCGGCCACCGAGGCCAGTGCCTTGGGCAGCGCCGCGGCGTCGGTGCCGCCGGCCATCGCCAGGTCAGGCTTGCCGCCGCCCTTGCCACCCACCTGCTGCGCAACAAAGTTAACCAGATCACCAGCCTTCACGCGCCCAATGGCATCGGCCGTGACGCCGGCGGCCAATTGCACCTTGCCGCCTTCCACTGCGGCCAGCACGATGGCGGCGGTCTTCAGCTTGTCCTTCAGCTTGTCCAGCGTCTCGCGCAGCGTCTTCGCGTCGGCGCCTTCCAGCGTGGCGGCCAGCACCTTCAAGCCCTTGACGTCGACCGCGCGCGCCAGCAGTTCGTCGCCCTGGGCCGATGCCAGCCGGCCCTTCAGCGCCGCGATCTCGCGCTCGAGCGCGCGCACCTGTTCCAGCACCGCGGTCACGCGCGCCGGCGCCTCGGCCGGCGTCACCTTCAGGGCCTGCGCCACGCCGCCCAGCGTGCCTTCGACCTGCTGCAGGTAGGCCAGCGCGTTGTCGCCGGTCACCGCCTCGACGCGGCGCACGCCGGCCGCCACACCGCCTTCGGCGACGATCTTGAACAGCCCGATGTCGCCGGTGCGCGCCACGTGGGTGCCGCCGCACAGCTCGCGCGTGGAGCCGATGTCGAGCACGCGCACCTCGTCGCCATACTTCTCGCCGAAGAGCATCATCGCGCCCACCTTCTGCGCTTCGTCGATCGGCATCACGCGCGCCTGCGTGGCGGCGTTGGCCAGGATCTCGGCGTTGACGATCGCCTCGACCTGCGCGATCTGCGCATCGCTGATCGGCGCGTGGTGCGAGAAATCGAAGCGCGTGCGCTCGGCGTTGACCAGCGAGCCCTTCTGCTGCACATGCGCGCCCAGCACCTCGCGCAGCGCCTTGTGCATCAGGTGGGTGACGCTGTGGTTGCGCATGGTGCGTGCGCGGCGCTCGGCGTCAACTCGGGCCACGAAGACGTCGCCCAGTTCCACCTCGCCCTCGACGATGCGGCCCTGGTGGCCGTGCACCGCCGCCTGCACCTTGACCGTGTCCTCCACGACGATGCGCGCGCGCGGGTTGCGCAATTCGCCGGTGTCGCCGACCTGCCCGCCGCTCTCGGCGTAGAAGGGCGTGTGGTCGAGCACGACGACCACGTCATCGCCGGCGCGCGCCTTGGTCACCGCAGTGCCGTCGACGTACAGCGCCGTCACCTTCGAGTGCTCGCACACCAGGTGCTCGTAGCCGTGGAAGGCGGTGTCGTCGCCGCGGTATTCCAGGCCCGCGGCCATCTTGAACTTGGCCGCCGAGCGCGCCTGCTCGCGCTGGCGCGCCATCGCGGCGTTGAAGCCGGCCTCGTCGACGGCCACGCCGCGCTCGCGGCAGACGTCGGCCGTCAGGTCGAGCGGGAAGCCGAAGGTGTCGTGCAGCTTGAAGGCCGTCTCGCCGTCGATGCCCTGCCCGGCCGCCAGCGCCGATTCCAGGATCTCCATGCCGTTGGCAATGGTCTGGAAGAAGCGCTCCTCCTCCTGCTTCAGCACCTCGGTCACGCGCACCGATTCGCGCCGCAGCTCGGGGTAGGCCTCGCCCATCTCGGCGGCCAGCGGTGCCACCAGCTTGTGGAAGAAGGGCCGCCGCGCGCCCAGCTTGTAGCCGTGGCGGATGGCGCGGCGGGCGATGCGGCGCAGCACGTAGCCGCGGCCCTCGTTGCCCGGGATCACGCCGTCGGTGACGGTGAAGGTGCAGGCGCGGATGTGATCGGCGATCACCTTCAGGCTCGGCGTCTGCAGCTCGATCGCGGCGCTGCCGCCCGAGGCCGCCACCGCGTCGCGCGTGTGGGCGAGCAAATTCGCGAAGAGGTCGATCTCGTAGTTGCTGTGCACGTGCTGCAGCACCGCCGCCAGGCGCTCCAGGCCCATGCCGGTGTCCACGCTGGGCTTGGGCAGCCGGTGCATCGTGCCGTCTTCGGTGCGGTTGAACTGCATGAAGACGTTGTTCCAGATCTCGATGTAGCGGTCGCCGTCCTGCTCGGGGCTGCCCGGCGGGCCGCCCGCCACCTCGGGGCCGTGGTCGTAGAAGATCTCGGAGCAGGGGCCGCAGGGGCCGGTGTCGCCCATCATCCAGAAGTTGTCGGACATGTAGCGCCCACCCTTGTTGTCACCGATGCGCACGATGCGCTCGGCGGGCAGGCCGATGACCTTGAGCCAGATGTCGTAGGCCTCGTCGTCCTCGGCGTAGACGGTGGCCCAGAGCTTGTCCTTGGGCAGCTTGAAATGCTCGGTCAGCAGTTCCCAGGCGTAGGTGATGGCGTCGTGCTTGAAGTAATCACCGAAGCTGAAGTTGCCCAGCATCTCGAAGAAGGTGTGGTGACGCGCCGTGTAGCCCACGTTCTCGAGGTCGTTGTGCTTGCCGCCGGCGCGGATGCACTTCTGCGCCGTGGCCGCGCGCGTGTAGGCGCGCTTGTCGAAGCCGAGGAAGACGTCCTTGAACTGGTTCATCCCGGCGTTGGTGAACAGCAGCGTCGGGTCGTCGCCAGGCACCACCGGGCTCGAGGCCACGACCTGGTGACCCTTGGACTCGAAGAACTTCAGGAAGGTGGAGCGAATGTCGGCGGCTTTCATGCGGAACTCTGTCAATCGAGAACGGGAACGCCGACGCGGCGCGCCGCCTCGGCCAGTTGGTGGTCCAGGGTGGCCAGGGCGCAGTGGCGCTGCAAAGCGAGGTCGAGGTAAGCGGCGTCATACGCCGTCAGGTCATGGGCGTGCGCCGCCAGGTAGCGCTGGCGCACGCCGACGTCGGGCGTGGCCGAGGTCTCCACCGCGAAGGCCTCGACCTGGGCGCATACAGCCTGCACCTCGGCTTCCACCAGGCGCCCGCGGCGCAATCCGTTGCGTAGGGCGTTGGCCACTTCCACGGGCCAGAGGGTGGGCGCGAACAGGCGGGCGTCGATGACCTCCCCCAGCCGGCGCGGCCGGGTCTCGTCGGGCATCACCATCGCCAGCGTGTACGAGCAGTCCAGCACGATCACTTGCGGCCCTCACGCACCCACTCGAGGATCTCCTCGCGCGTGATGCCGCCGCCCCGGCCGCCCACCCCACGGCCGATGGCCTCGAGCTCGGCCAGCGCCTGCCGGCGCCGCGCCACCACCCCGGCCGGCACGCCATCCACCGGCACCAGCTTGGCCACCGGCTTGTTGTGGCGGGTGATGATCACCTCTTCGCCGCGCTCGGCTCGGGCCACCAGCGCTGACAGGTGAGTCTTGGCTTCGAACAGGCCGATGGTTTCCATGGGATGAACGGGCCTTCGACAAGCCCCCGCAGCATTAGTTGATTCAACCAGATTCTACCTGGACCCACCTCGGACTGCACCCCCTGAGCCACCGGGCTTGCGCCGACCGCGTACGATCAAGGGTTTTCCAGACCGGGACACCTGCATGGCCTCCGACTCGAAGACCTCCGCCCGCTTCCAGTGGGACGACCCCTTCCACCTCGACGCCCAGTTGAGCGACGACGAGCGCGCCGTGCGCGAAGCCGCGCACGCCTACTGCCAGGACAAACTCGCCCCGCGTGTGCAGATGGCCTTCCGCAACGAGCACACCGACATCGCCATCTTCCGCGAGATGGGCGAGCTCGGCCTGCTCGGCCCCACCATCCCCGAGCAGTACGGCGGCGCCGGACTCAACTACGTCAGCTACGGCCTGATCGCGCGCGAGGTCGAGCGCGTGGACTCGGGCTACCGCTCGATGATGAGCGTGCAGAGCTCGCTCGTGATGCTGCCGATCTTCGAGTTCGGCACCGAGGCGCAACGGCAGAAGTACCTGCCCAAGCTGGCAAGCGGCGAGTGGATCGGCTGCTTCGGCCTCACCGAGCCGAACCACGGCTCCGACCCCGGCAGCATGATCACCCGGGCGCGCAAGGTGGCCGGCGGCTACAGCCTCAGCGGCGCCAAGATGTGGATCTCCAACTCGCCGTTCGCCGACGTCTTCGTCGTCTGGGCCAAGGACGACGAGGGCTCGATCCGCGGCTTCGTGCTCGAAAAGGGCTGGAAGGGTCTTTCGGCGCCGGCGATCCACGGCAAGGTGGGCCTGCGCGCCTCGACCACGGGTGAGATCGTCATGGACGAGGTCTTCTGCCCCGAGGAGAACGCCTTCCCCGAGGTGCGCGGCCTGAAGGGCCCCTTCACCTGCCTGAACAGCGCGCGCTACGGCATCGCCTGGGGCGCGCTCGGCGCGGCCGAGGACTGCTTCACCCGAGCGCGCCAGTACGTGCTGGACCGCAAGCAGTTCGGCCGCCCGCTCGCCGCCAACCAGCTCATCCAGAAGAAGCTGGCCGACATGCTGACCGAGATCAGCCTCGGGCTGCAGGGCTGCCTGCGCCTGGGCCGCATGAAGGACGAGGGCGTGGCTGCGGTGGAGATCACCTCCATCCTCAAGCGCAACTCCTGCGGCAAGGCGCTGGACATCGCCCGCATGGCACGCGACATGATGGGCGGCAACGGCATCAGCGACGAGTACGGCGTCGCGCGCCACCTGGTCAACCTTGAGGTGGTCAACACCTACGAGGGCACGCACGACGTTCACGCGCTCATCCTCGGGCGCGCGATCACGGGCATCCAGGCCTTCCAGTGAGGGGCGCAGCCCTCCCCTGCCCCAGGGCCTGAATGAACAACGGCCACCCGAAGGTGGCCGTTGCAGTGTCTGGAGCGGGTGAAGGGAATCGAACCCTCGTATGAAGCTTGGGAAGCTGCCGTTCTACCATTGAACTACACCCGCAACGGAATGAATTGTAGCGAACGCCCGCGCGCGCCCATCCGCAGCTACGTTCTGCGAGCCGGCCGCATGGGCAGTGGCCAGGTGCGCGCGCTGCAGGAGCTCGGGCCGCGCTACGTGCTGCCCTTCCAGGACAGCCCGCCCGACTGGGACGCCGTCTTCGGCCGGGCCGCGCCCCGGGTGCTGGAGATCGGCTTCGGCATGGGCGCGGCCACTGCCGCCATCGCCGCCGCCCGGCCCGAGACCGACTTCATCGGCGTCGAGGTGCACGAGCCCGGCGTCGGCGCGCTGCTGCGCCTGATCGGCGAGCAGGACCTGGACAACCTGCGCATCGTCCGGCACGACGCTGTCGCGGTGCTGGAGCGCATGGTCGCACCGCAGTCGCTGGCCGGGGTGCACGTGTACTTCCCCGACCCCTGGCACAAGAAGCGCCACCACAAGCGCCGCCTGATCCAGCCGCCCTTCGTGGCCCTGCTCGCCTCGCGCCTGGCCCCCGGGGGCTACCTGCACTGCGCCACCGACTGGGAGCCCTACGCCCAGCAGATGCTGGAGGTGCTGGGCGCCGAACCGGCGCTGCGCAACAACGCGCCCGGCTTCGCCCCCCGGCCGCCGTGGCGCCCGCTCACCAAGTTCGAGCAGCGCGGCCTGCGGCTCGGCCACGGCGTGTGGGACCTGGTGTTCAGCCGCGCCTGAGCCCGGCGTGGCGCGCCAAGGTCAAGCCTTCCACTCCACCCACCCGCCCCAGGCGGTGAGCAACACCACCGCGCCGAAGGCGATGCGGTACCAGGCGAAGACCGTGAAATCGTGCGTGGACACGTAGCGCACCAGCCAGCGAATGCACAGCCAGGCGCTGAAGAACGCGAACACCGTGCCTACGGCGAACATGGGCAGGTCGCTCCAGCTCAGCAGCGCGCGCTGCTTCCACACCGAGTAGGCGCCGGCCCCCATCAGCGTGGGGATGCCCAGGTAGAAGCTGAACTCGGTGGCGCAGCGGCGCGAAAAGCCGAAGACCATGCCGCCGATGATGGTGGCCCCCGAGCGGCTGGTGCCCGGGATCAGCGCCAGGCACTGCACCAGGCCCACCTTCAGCGCGTCCAGCGGACCCATGTCGTCCACCGACTCGACGCGCGCCCGGCGGCCGCCCTGCAGGTCGCGCGCCCCGAACAGGCGCCGGTGGCGCCGCTCCACCCACAGGATGACGAAGCCGCCGACGATGAAGGCGGTGGCCACCGGCACCGGATGGAACAGGTGCTGCTTGACCCAGCCGCCGAAGGCCAGGCCCAGCACCACGGCCGGCACGAAGGCGATGAGCACGTTCAGCGCGAAGCGCTGCGCGACCGGGTCGTGCCCGAGCCCCGTCACGGTGCGGGCCAGCCGCGCCCGGTATTCCCAGATCACCGCCAGCATGGCGCCGGTCTGGATGGCGATCTCGAAGACCTTGACCGTCTCGCCGGTGAAGTTCAGCAGCGATCCGGCCAGGATCAGGTGCCCGGTGGAGGAGATGGGCAGGAATTCGGTCAGGCCTTCGACGATGCCCATCAGGGCGGCCTTGACGAGCAGCAGCGGGTCCAAACGGGGCCTTCTCGGGAGCGCCGGAGCGAGGCCGCGATGATACGGGCCAGGGGCCCGGCGGTGGCGCCTGGCGCGGCGACGCGGTTTACGCCCGCGCAACATTCGCGCCGAACGCGCGTGCTACATTGAGTTTCAGCAGGTTCGGTCGAGGTGAGTGACCTTCCGGCCACGCTCTCCACCGCCCCGACTCGATGACCCGCAGATTCCGCTGGCTGATCGCCTTTGCCCTCTTTGCCGCGCTCGGCGCCGCCGTCTTCAGGCTCGTGATCGAGCGCCGGTCTGCTGCCAGCGCCGCCCACACCGCCGCGGCCCCCGCCCAGGCACCGGCGCTGGAGCTGACCGACTCCGACATCCTCACCGCCACGCCCGGCGCCCTCAGCCGCGCGGTGGACGTCTCCGGCACGGTGCGCGCCGTGCAGAGCGCCTTCGTGAAGGCGCGGGTAGCCGGCGAGATCGTGCGCATCCGCGTGCGCGAGGGTGAGCCGGTGCGCGCCGGGCAGGTGCTGGTGGAGCAGGACACGACCGAACTCGACCTGCGCCTGCGCCAGGCCGAGCAGCAGGCCGCCTCGGCGCGCGCGCAGCTCGAGATCGCACAGCGCACCCTGGCCAACAACCGCGCACTGGTGACGCAGGGCTTCATCTCGCCCACGGCGCTCGAGACCTCGGTCAGCAACGAGGCCGCCGCCCAGGCCAGCCAGCTGGTGGCCCAGGCCGCCGTGGACCTGGCGCGCAAGGCGCGCGCCGACGCCACGCTGGCCGCGCCGATCGCCGGGCTGGTGGCGCAGCGCCTGGCCCAGCCGGGCGAGCGCGTCTCGGTGGACGCGCGCATCCTCGAAATCGTCGACCTCTCGCGCCTGGAGGTCGAGGCCGCCCTGCCGCCCGAGGACGTGGTCGTCCTGCAGCCCGGCCGGCCGGCCACGCTGCGGGTGGACGGCATCGAGGGCGACATCCCCGCGCGTGTGGCGCGCATCAACCCCAGCGCCCAGGCCGGCGCCCGCACCGTGGCCGTCTACCTGGCCCTCGAGGGCCGGCCCGGGCTGCGCCAGGGCCTGTTCGCGCGTGGCCGCGTGCTGCTGGACGAGCGTGAGGCCCTGGTGCTGCCACCCTCGGCCGTGCGCGCCGACCGCGCTCTGCCCTACGTGCTGGCGCTCGAGGGCGAGCGCGTCGTCGCGCGCACCGTGCGCACCGGGGTGCGCGGCCGCGCCGGCGATCTGGAAGCGGTGGAAGTGCTCGAAGGCCTGGCGCCCGGCACGCGTGTGCTCGCCGGCAGCGTGGGCGCCGTGGCCGAGGGCAGCCGCTGGCGCCTGGCGGCCCGCGCGCCGGCAGCGGGCGGCGCCCCGCCGGCCGCGCCGGCTGCCGCGCCGGCTGCGACGGCTGCCCCCGCCCCCGCCGCCCCGCGCTGAGCCCCGCGCCCGCCCCGGCCCCGGCCTGCGCCCCTGACCGCCCGCCACCCCATGTGGTTCACCCGCGTCTCCATCGGCAACCCCGTCATGGCGGTGATGGTAATGCTCGCCTTCGTGGTGCTGGGCCTGTTCGCGGTGCAGCGGCTCAAGGTCGACCAGTTCCCGAACATCGAGTTCCCGACCGTCGTCGTCTCCACCGAGTACCCCGGCGCCTCGCCCGAGATCGTCGAGATCGAGGTCACTCGCCGCGTCGAGGAGGCCGTCAACACCATCGCCGGCATCAGCCAGCTCTTCTCGCGCAGCTACGAGGGCGCATCGGTCGTCATCGTGCAATTCAACCTCGACGTCGACGGGCGCAAGGCCGCCGACGACGTGCGCGAGAAGGTGGCCCTGGTGCGCCCGCTGCTGCGCGCCGAGGTGAAAGAGTCGCGCGTGCAGCGCTTCGACCCCACCTCGCGCCCGGTGTTCACGCTGGCGCTGACCTCGCCCGACGGCTCACGCTCGCCCACCGAGCTCAGCAACACCGCCGAGCAGCTGGTGAAGAAGCGGCTGGAGAACGTGCGCGGCGTCGGCTCGGTGGCGGTGGTGGGCGCGCGCAAGCGCGAGATCAACGTCTACCTCAAGCCCGCGGCGATGGAGGCCTTCGGCATCGGCGTCGACCAGGTCGTCTCCGCCCTGCGCACCGAGAACCGTGACCTGCCCGCCGGCGCGCTGCGCACGCGTGAGGCCGAGCGCGTGGTGCAGGTCGAGGGCGCCGTCAAGACGCCCGCCGAGCTGCGCGACATCGTCGTCGCGCGCCGCGGCAACCCGCCGCAGCCGGTGCGCCTGGGCCAGGTGGCCGACGTCGTCGACGGCCCCGAGGAGGTGGAGTCGCTCGCGCTGTACAACGGCGTGCGCATGGTCGCGCTCGACGTCGTCAAGAACCAGGGCGAGAACACGATCGAGGTCGTCGACGGCCTGCAGAAGGCCGCCCAGGCCCTGCAGCGCGAGCTGCCGCCCGGCATGGCTGCCCAGGTGGTGCGCGACAACTCCCGCCCCATCCGCGTGGCCGTGGCCAACGTGCAGCGCACGCTGGTGGAAGGCGCGCTGCTCACCATCGGCATCGTCTTCCTGTTCCTGAACTCCTGGCGCTCCACCGTCATCACCGGGCTGACGCTGCCGATCGCGCTGGTGGGCACCTTCTTCTTCATGGAGGTGTTCGGCTTCTCGCTCAACATGGTCACGCTGATGGCGCTGAGCCTGTGCGTGGGCCTGCTGATCGACGACGCCATCGTCGTGCGCGAGAACATCGTGCGCCACGTGCAGATGGGCAAGAGCCCGCACGCAGCCGCGCTGGACGGCACGCAGGAGATCGGCCTGGCCGTGCTGGCCACCACGCTGTCCATCGTCGCCGTGTTCCTGCCCATCGGCTTCATGGGCGGCATCATCGGCAAGTTCTTCCACGAGTTCGGCATCACCATCGTCGCCGCGGTGCTGATCTCGATGTTCGTCAGCTTCACGCTCGACCCCATGCTCAGCTCGGTCTGGCACGACCCGGCCATCGACCGCGAAGGCCAGCCCTTCGAGCCGCGCACGCTGTACGACCGCACGCTCGGCCGCCTCACGCACGCCTTCGACCGCTTCCAGCACCGCCTGGGCGAGGGCTACGTGGGCGTGCTGGGCTGGTCGCTGCGGCACAAGCTCGCCACGCTGGGGCTGGCGGCGGCCACGCTCGTGGGCAGCGTGGCGCTGGTGCCGCTGCTGGGCACCGAGTTCGTGCCCAAGGCCGACTATTCGGAGACCTCCGTCAGCTTCTACACCCCGGTGGGCTCGTCGATCGAGGTGACCGAAGCGCGCGCGCGCCAGGTCGACGCCATCCTGCGCGAACTGCCCGAGGTGCGCTACACCGTCACCACCATCAACAGCGGCCAGGCCCAGGGGCGCATCTACGCCAGCGTCTACGTGCGCCTGGTGGATCGCAAGGACCGCGCGCGCAGCGTCGACCAGATGTCGGTGCCGCTGCGCCAGCGCCTGGCCGCGGTGCCTGGCATCACGGTCACGCACGTGGGCCTGCTGGACGGGGTGAGCGGCTCCAAGCCCGTCTCGCTGTCCGTCCAGGGCGCCGACCTCGCCGAGCTGCAGCGCATCACCGACCGGCTGCTCGGACAGCTGCGCCAGGTGCCCGGGTTGATCGACATCGACACCAGCATGAAGGCGAGCAAGCCGATCGTCTCGGTCGAAGTCAAGCGCGACGCCGCCGCCGACGCCGGGCTCTCGGTGGGCGCCGTCACCGCAACACTGCGCAGCATGGTGGCCGGCGAGACTGTGGGCCAGTGGCGCTCGGGCAGCGACCAGACGCACGACATCAAGGTGCGCCTCGCCCCGCAGGACCGGCAGGGCCCGGAGCAGCTCGAGCGCCTGGGCATCGCCGCCGGCACCCAGGCCGACGGCTCGGCACGCATCGTGCGGCTGTCGCAGGTGGCCGAGCTGAAACCCGCGCTCGGGCCCAACCAGGTCAACCGCCGCGACATGAACCGCGAGGTGGAGATCACCGCCAACACCGCCGGGCGCTCGCTGGGCGAGGTTTCGGCCGAGGTGCGGCGCGTGCTCGAGGCGACCCCGCTGCCGCCGGGCTACAGCTACCGCTTCGGCGGCTCCACCAAGGACATGCAGGACAGCTTCGCCTATGCGCTGTCGGCGCTGGCGATGGCGGTGATCTTCATCTACATGATCCTGGCCTCCCAGTTCCGAAGCTTCCTGCAGCCGGTGGCGCTGATGGCCTCGCTGCCACTCACCTTGATCGGCGTCGTGCTCGCACTGCTGATGTGGCGCAGCACACTCAACATGTTCTCGGTCATCGGCATCATCATGCTGATGGGTCTGGTGACCAAGAACGCCATCCTGCTGGTGGACTTTGCCAACCGGGCGCGGGAAGCGGGCATGGAGCGCACCCACGCCCTGCTGGAGGCCGCGCGAGTGCGGCTGCGGCCCATCCTCATGACGACGCTGGCAATGATCTTCGGCATGGTGCCCCTGGCCTTCGCGCTGACCGAGGGCAGCGAGCAGCGCGCGCCCATGGGCCAGGCCGTCATCGGCGGGGTCATCACCTCCTCGCTGCTGACGCTGGTGGTGGTGCCGGTGATCTACGTCTACATCGACGACCTCGTCGCCTGGGCTGGCCGGCGCTGGCGCGCTGCGGCGGGTGCGTCAGGCGCAGGACAGGCCCCCTCCTAGAATCAGTGCCGCTCCACGCGACGCCAGCCGAACCGCCCCACCCCAGCCGCCCCGCCCCGCCCTGCCCTGCCATGAACGTCGAACAAGCCCGCTTCAACATGATCGAGCAGCAGATCCGCCCCTGGGACGTGCTCGACCCCGCGGTGCTGGCCCTGCTGGGGCGCCTGCGGCGCGAAGACTTCGTCCCTGCCGCGCACCGCGCGCTGGCCTTCGTGGACACGCAGGTGCCGCTGACCGACCGCGCCGACGGCGCCTGCATGCTCGAGCCCAAGGTAGAGGCCCGGCTGCTGCAAGAGCTGCGCCTGCAGCCCGGCGACCGCGTGCTCGAAGTCGGCACCGGCTCGGGCTTCATGGCCGCGCTGCTGGCCGGCCTGGCCGGGCAGGTGATCACGCTCGAGATCGACGCCGCGCTCGCCCGACAGGCCGAGGAGAAGCTCTGCCACGCCGGCATCACCAACGCGCGCGTCGTCCACGCCGACGGCCACGACGGCCTGGCGGCCCAGGGCCCCTACGACGCCATCGTGCTCTCGGGCTCGGTGGCGGCGGTGCCCCAGACGCTGCTGCAGCAACTCAAGCCCGGCGGCCGCCTGGTGGCTGTCGTCGGCGAGCTGCCCATCATGCGCGCCCGGCTGCACACCCGCGGCGCGGGCGCATCATGGTCCCACGTCGACCTGTTCGACACCGTCGCGCCCCGGCTGCTGAACTTCGGCGAGCCGAGCCGCTTCCGCTTCTAATGCCTTTGGGCGGAGAATCCTCCCCCTGGCCCCAGCGAGGAACAGCCGCATGCAGCGCCCCCACCCCCTGCCCCGCCCCGCGGGCCTGACCGGCCTGGCCCTGGCGCTGACCTTGGCGCTTGGCAGCGCCGGCGCCCAAGCGCAGAGCCTGCTGGAGCTGTACGAGGCCGCGAAGAACTACGACGCCACCGTGCTGGCGGCGCGCGCGCAGGCGCGATCGGCCGAGTTCCGCGCCGCGCAGAGCGACGCCCTGCTGCGGCCCTCCGTCACAGCCACCGGCCGCGGCGACATGACCAACCGCGAACGGTCCATCGGCGTGGACGGCACCGACAACAACCTGAACGCCCGCGCCGACGCGCGCTACCCGCTGTTCAACCGCGGCAACGCCGCCACCCTGCAGCAGGCGCGCAAGACGCTGGAATCGGCCCAGGCCGACCTGAGCGCCGCCGAGCAGGACCTGATGGTGCGCCTGAGCCAGGCCTACTTCGACGTGCTGGCCTCGCAGGACGCGCTGGCCACCACGCGCGCCAGCAAGACCGCCATCACCGAGCAGCTCGCCTCGGCACGGCGCAACTTCGAGGTCGGCACGGCCACCATCACCGACACGCGCGAGGCCCAGGCGCGCTTCGACCTCGTCTCCGCGCAGGAGATCGCGGCCGAGAACGACCTGCGCACCAAGAGCATCGCGCTGGACCAGTTGGTGGGCCGCGCCGGCGTGACGCCGAGCCCGCTGCCGCCTGCCGCCCGCCTGCCCGCCACCGAGCCGGCCGACCCCGAGGCCTGGGTGGGCTTTGCAGTGAGCGCACACCCGAGCGTGCGCAAAGCCGCCCTGGGCGTGGACATCGCGCGCCTGGAGTCCGCCAAGGCGGGCGCGGCCGAGCTGCCCACCGTGGACGCCGTGGGCGCCTACTCGGCCAACAAGGCCCTGGGCAGCCGCCCCGCGAGCCCGGGCACCGTCTCGGCCGCCACCTTGGGCGTGCAACTGAACTGGACGCTCTACAACGGCGGCTCCACCCAGAACCGCATGAAGGAGACGGCCGAGCTCGAGATCAAGTCGCGCAACGACCTCGAAGCCGCCCGGCGTACTGTGTCGCAATCCACCCGCCAGGCCTACTTCGGCGTGCAGTCCGGCCTGGCCCAGGTCAGGGCCCTCGAAGCCGCCGAGGCCTCCTCCCGCCTGGCGCTGGAGGCCACCCAGGTGGGCTACCGCGTGGGCGTGCGCGTCAACCTCGACGTGCTCAACGCCCAGACCCAGCTCTTCCAGACCCGCCGCGACCTGGCCAAGGCACGCTACGACGTGCTGATGGGGGGCCTGCGGCTGCGGCTGGCTTCGGGGCAGTTGAGGGTTGAGGATCTGGTGGGGGTCAATGCGCTTCTGGCGCGCTGAGAAGACCCACTGCACGGCTGCGTCGCGCACAGACGCCGCCTGCCCACCGCAGCGCCTTGTCGCGCTTGCGCCGGCAGCACGTACGGAGCTTCCATCGTGCTGAGCCGGGACGACATCGGTATCTGGATGATCAACCTGCCTAGGGACGTCGGGCGACGCCAGCGCATGGAGCAGCAACTCCGGGCGCTCGGCCTGGCGTACCGGCTGTTCCCGGCCATTGACGGACGGGCTGAGCAGGAGCGCCTGATGCAGCGGGCTGACCCCCGCGCGTATGCGCGCCACATGGGAAGCCCCATCCTGCCGGGCAAGCTGGGCGTGTATGCATCGCACCTGGCCGTTTGGCAGGAGCTGCTGGCTTCACCGCACCAGGCCGCGCTGGTGCTGGAAGACGACGTCCAGTTCCACGACGACTTTCTCGAGAGCCTCGACACGGCGCTCGCCGGCGCCGACCACTGGGACCTGGTGCGCTTCAACTGCATCCGCGCCAAGATACCGGTGAGCCAGGGTCTGCTGGGCCGCTACAGGCTCAACGCCTATGTCGGCCCGTTCACGGGGAACGCCACCTACCTGATACAACGGGAGGTCGCCGCCCGGCTGCTGCCAGGCCTCTGGCCCCAGACCCGGGCGCTCGACCACGAGCTGAACCGCTTCTTCGTGCACGGATACCGGCAACTGGGCCTGGAACCGTTCTCGAGCCATGTCGACGACGGCAATGTCAGCACCATCACCGGTGTCGGCTTCGCGGACGTGCACAAGTTCAAGTGGTACCGCCGGCTGCCGCACTACCGCTTGAAGGCGGGCAATTACCTGCGCCGCGCTGCCTGGCTGCTGCGCCATGGCATGCTGACCGGCAGCGCGCGGCAGTTGGTGTCCTCGCGCACCACCCCCCAGGACGCAGGCGAGCATTCCGCCTGAGCGAGACCCATGCGATGACGATACGCCTGCTGGTCGATGGCCGCCACCCCTTCAAGAAGCAGGTGACAGAGCATCTGGTCGCTCAGTCGGCGGGCCGGGTCGAGCTGGCCCTGCACTTCGGTGATCGCGAGGCTGACTATCACGCCCCCTGCCTGCAACGCATGGAGGTGCGCTCGGGGCGGCTGGGCCACCTGATGGACCGCCGCATACGCACAGGGGCCAACATCTCCCTGCTGGCCAGCGAGGCGTACCGAGAGATGGTCGAGCGCGGCATCGATCAGCTGCAGCGCACCTCCGCGACCTACCAGTACCGTGCGCACAACCTGCGCAACCTGCAGGACTACCTGGATTACTACCACATCCTTGCAGACGCCTACGGCCAGGAGATCGAGCGCACCGGCGCCACGCATGCCCTGTTCCTGAACATGCCCCACCTGGCGTATGACACGGTGCTCTACCAGGTGGCGCAGGCGATGGGACTCAAGACCTTCGTGCTTTGTCAGACCATCTTTCCACAGCACTACTTCTCGATGCGGTCCATCGACGACATGGGCCGCTTCGTCCACGACGGCAGTGAAGTCGCGCCGCTCACGATCGAGAAAGGCACCGCGCCCGATCTCTACTACATGGAGGACCGCTGGCAGCAGCGCAGCCCACGCGGCCGCCTGGGGCCGCGCGCGGTGTGGAACCTGCTGAGGCACCTCGCGCTCAGGCAGCCCGCCCGGCTGCTGGACCCCGGCTACATCGCCGGGAACCTTCGGCGCATGTCCCGCATCCACGGGCGCCTGCCTGACTGGCGCGACCCGTTCGCAAAGTTCTTCCACGTCAACGAGCTCGCCTACTTCGAGCACCTGGCCGAGCACGAGGACCGTCCCGTCGACTACGGTGTGCCCTATGTGTACGCCCCCCTGCACAACCAGCCTGAGATGTCGACCTCCGCGCTGGGCGGCCTGTTCCGGGACCAGTTGCTGATGATCGAGGCCGTGGCCCGCGTGCTGCCCGAGGGTTGGCAGATCTACGTCAAGGAAAACCCGCGCCAGGGGGCCTATGCGCGCGGGCCCATGTTCTTCCATCGCCTGTCGCGCATCCGCGGCGTGAGGCTGGTGCCCTCGGACGCCAACACCTTCGAGCTCTCGGCGCGGGCGCGGCTCACCGCCACCGTGTCCGGCACCCCGGGCTGGGAGTCCCTGCGCAAGGGTCGCCCCGTGCTGGTCTTCGGCAACCCCTGGTACAAGTCCCTGCCCGGCGTGTACCGCTATGGCGAGCCGATGCACCTGGAGCAGATCGCAGCGACAACAGTGGACCATGCCGCGCTCGAACTCGCCTACGGTCAGGTGATGTCGCGCTGCCACGAGGGCATCGTCGAACCGGTCTACCTGGACCTGGTGCCCGGCCTGGACCGCCAGCGCAACCTCGAAGCCGTGGCGCGCACGTGCCTGGAACTGCTGGAGGGGAGCCGTGCGCCGACATTCGGAGACCTGCCTTGAACGGCGTGGCCGAACGACTTGTCGTCTGCATGCGGTGGGGTCGGCTCTACCCCGCCGACTACGTCAACGTGCTGTTCAACGCCTGCCGTGCGGCCGCGCGCGAGCCCTTCCGTTTTGTCTGTCTCACCGACGACGCCGCCGGTCTCGCCCCGGGCATCGAGGCGCTGCCGGTGCCGGACTTCGGCCTGACCGCGCGCGAGTGGACCATCGGCGGCGTCTGGCCCAAGCTCGCCCTCTACGTGGCCGATCTGCACGGCCTGCGCGGGCGCTGCCTGTTCATCGACCTGGACATGGTGGTGCTGCGCGACCTGGACAGTTTCTTCACTGTCGACGCGCCCTACGTCGGTATCGACGCCGGCCCCGCCTGGGGACGACCCGGAAACGCCGCCCCGCCGCAACTTGGCACGGGCATCATCGCGTTCGATCTCGGCACGCATGCCCAACTTGTCGAAGAGTTCAGGCGCGACAAGCCAGCCATCCTGAAGAGCTTCCGCACCGAGCAGGCCTTCGTCGCGAGCCGCCTGCCCAACATCCAGTACTGGCCTGAGGGCTGGGTCATCAGCTTCAAGCGCAAGGTGCGCAGGCCGCTGGGGATCGATCTGTTCCTCAAGCCCGCGCCACCCCCACCAAGCGCCAAGGTGCTGGCCTTCCACGGAACCCCGCGCCCCGTGGACCTGATGAGCGGCAGGAAGCTCTTCTGGGACCGTTTTCCGCACCTGGGCCACGGCCGCGTGCCCTGGATGCTGGAGTACTGGCTTCGCCACGGCGGACGGCCGTTCTGGAACTGACGCCTGACCGGGCATCGCGGGAATGCAGCACCGCCGGGAGATAGATGGCCTGCGGGCCCTGGCCGTCCTGCCGGTGATCCTGTTCCATGCCGGCCTGCCAGGCTTCGCCGGCGGCTTCGTCGGCGTGGACGTGTTCTTCGTGATCAGCGGCTACCTGATCACCTCGATCATCCTGGCCGAGCAGGCCGCCGGCACCTTCACGCTGGCTGGCTTCTACGAAAGGCGGGCTCGCCGCCTCCTGCCTGCGCTCTTCCTCGTGCTGCTGGTCAGCCTGCCCTGCGCGTGGTTTCTGCTCACACCGCCGGAGCTCAAGGCCTTCGCCCAGAGCCTGATCGGCGTGACGGTGTTCGCGTCCAACGTCCACTTTGCGCGATCGAGCGGCTATTTCGCGACCGAGGCCGAATCCCAGCCGCTGCTGCACACCTGGAGCCTCGCCGTCGAGGAGCAGTTCTACCTGCTGTTCCCGCTGCTGTTGCTGGGGCTGAGGCGATGGTCGCCAGGCCGCACCCGCGCCCTCATCGGCGCCTTGGCCATGGCCAGCCTCGGCAGCGCGCTGTGGGGCCTGCACAGCAGCCCCGACCAGGTGTTCTACGCCATGCACACGCGCGGGTGGGAGTTGCTGCTGGGCGCATGGATCGCAACCCGCCCCAGCCCGCAGCCCGCAGGCGAGCGCCCGGGCCTCGCCGCCGAGGCCGGCGCAGCGACCGGGCTCGTCCTGCTGGCCATCTCCATCGCGTGCTTCGACGCGCAGACGCCGATGCCCGGCCTGCACGCCCTGGTGCCCACGCTGGGTACTGCGCTGCTGATCCTCCATGCCACCGAGACCACGCACGTGGGCCGCTGGCTGGGTCATCCGGCGCTGGTGTCCACAGGCCTGGTCAGCTACAGCGCCTACCTGTGGCACCAGCCGCTCTTCGCCTTTGCCCGCCATGCTCTGGGAGGGCCGCCGCCGGCGGCGCTGATGCTGACGCTCGCACTGGCCACGCTGGCACTGGCCTGGTGGACCTGGCGGTACGTCGAGAGGCCCTTCAGGCAACGGGGCCACCTGGAGCGGCGCCGGATCTTCGGGCTTGCCATCGCCGGCAGCACGCTGTTCCTGGCCGTGGGTCTGGCGGGGCAGGTGACCCAGGGCTTCATGAACGTGAAGGCAACGGACAGCCAGCGCGCCGTACTCGACAGCGCGAAGGCCAGCCCCCGGCGGAAGGCGTGCCACACCGAAGGGGCCGAATTCCTGCCGCCGGCCCAAGCCTGCAGCTACCCGGCCGCAGGCCAACTGCACTGGGCCGTGCTGGGGGACAGCCACGCGGTCGAGCTTGCCCAGGCGCTGGCGCAGCGCATCGGCCCGCGCGGCGAGAAGCTCCTGCACCTGTCCTTCAGCCGCTGCATCCCGGCATTCGATGAACGCCAGACGCCCGAGCATGACGCCTGTCGCACCTGGACGCGGCAGGCCGTGGCGCAGTTGGAGCAGCGGGCCGAGGTGCAAAGGGTGGTGGTCGTCTACCGCATCAACGCGTGGCTTTTCGGCGGGCATGAACAGGCCTACCCGGCATGGCCCGACGACGTCGGCCCGCAAGAGCGTGAGCTGCGCTGGAAAGCCTACACAAACCTGCTGAAGCACCTTGTCGCCCAGGGCAAGCAGGTGGTGCTCGTGCTGCAAGCGCCCGAGCTGCCGCGCCGCATCGACACCCTGCTGTTCCAGACCGGGGGCGAGGGGACCGACGTCCCCGGCGCGCAACGCAGTTGGTGGGACCAGCGCAACCGCTACGTCATCTCGCGCCTGCGGGAACTGCCCGCCGAGGTCACTGTCGTCGACCCGACAGCCTTGCTCTGCGACACGCAGCGCTGCTGGGCCGCCCGCAAGGGGGTGGGTCTGTACTTCGACGACGACCACCTGTCGGTGGCCGGGGCGGGGCTGGTGGCTGACGAGATCCTGCGCCGCCTGCCCCGATGAGCCAGGATCGCCCGGCGGCCCGGCCTTCGAGCCGCTCAACCCAGCAGCCAGCGGCCGCCCAGGCAGAAATCCAGCTTGCGGCGGTTGAAGGGCCCCAGGGGCTCTTCCTGCAGTTCAAAGTAGTGGATGTCGCCCACGGGATCGTGCAGATAGGCCCACTGGCGCTTGAAGTAGGCCTTCAGGAAGCGCGCGTTGGCCGTCCTGCCATCCACGACCACCAGCGTTCCGGGCTCCAGGAAGAACTCAAGGCGCAGCAGGTCTGCGGACATCGGCATCCGCGCCTGCCGGTTGAAGGAGATGCCGTTGATCTCTTGCGTGGTTGCAAACTGGGAAGGCCCGTCCAGGTAGATCAGATCGGGCGAGATGTCGGGCAGCCGTGTGTAGACGGTCGCAATGCGGTTGTCGTGCAGCATCACGTCCACCGAACTGCGGCTGATCGTGGCGTAGGGTTGCAGTTCGTCCCCCAGACGCCGACGAGAGATCTCGAGGAAGCGCTGCTCCTCCTCGACCGAGTAGACGTGGAAAGGCGCGTCCGCGCGGATCTGGGCGTGCGCCCAAGCTGCGAAGTGCGGGCTCAGCAGGCGCATGGCGTCGGCCATGATCGCCGTGCTGTAGCCGCTGCCAAACTCCAGCACGTTGATCGCCTTGCGGCTGAGCACCAGGTAGTGCAGCCGGCACAGGTCGGCGAACTCGGGTTCGAAGGGCTTGTCGTCGGTCACCGAGACCGGGCGTTTGCCTTCGGCACTGCGGATGGCCGCCCGATCGGCTTCAAGCTCGCGGCAGACCTGACGCAGCGCGAAGTGGCGGGCGTAGCTTTCCACCTGCGCGGGGTCGTGGAAGGATGCCAAGCAGTAAGCCTGCAGCAAGCCCTTGACCTCGGCGAACGCGCGGGAGATCTGTGTGTCCATGGCAGAGGAAGTTGGACCAGGCGGCATGTCCATCTGCAAAGAGCCTGTGTGCAGGCCGCTGCCGCCAAAAGGCCCGCAGCATAACCTTTCTCAATGTGAAAAGACCCGCGGTCTGCCGCCTGACACGGGCGGGGCGCACACGGTGCATCAGTAACCACGTCACTGACGAAGATCAAGTCAATGGCAGGCTTGCAGCCCTTGCCCGGGCCCCGGGATTCCCTTCACGTCTGCTATGCTGGTCATCGACTTGGGTGGTTCGACGCCACCTCGGTTTCGCACTTTCTTCATTCTTGATTGTGAACGACCGGTCACATCCGACCGGCACCCCACGCCCTTGGAACTCTGGAAGATCGAACGAGAGTTGCGCCGCCTGGGGCAGCAACTACAGGCCGTCCCGGAGTTCTTCTTCGAGCCGGCCACGCGCTGGTGGCACGACCGCAGGCGCGCCCACCGCCTGAAAACGAGCGCCGGCGATGCACCGCTTGGCGGGAAGGTGGCGGTGTACCTTGTCTACCAGCCCCAGGGCCTGGCCGGCTCCACCCTGCTGGCGTGCGAGCACCTTCGTGCGTGCGGCTATGCGCCCATGGTGGTGAGCAACGCGCCCTTGTCAGCCGAAGACCGGCGCCGGCTGCAACAGAGCGCCTGGCGCGTAGTGGAACGCCCCAACTTCGGCTATGACTTCGGCGGGTACCGTGACGGCATCTGGCTGCTGCAGCAGTGGCAGGTGAGCCCCACACACCTGATCCTGATGAACGACAGCATCTGGTACCCGGCCCGACGGGACGACCGCACCGTCGAGCGCATGGAAGCGATGCCCGAAGACTTCTGCGGCATCCTTCGTCTTGGCGACGACCACGAACGAACCGGCCGCCGCCGGCGACCCGCCTTCCTGGGCTCGTTCTTCCTGATGTTCAAGCAACAGGCTCTGGCATCGGCGGCGTTCCAGCAATTCTGGGCAAGTTACCAGTGCACCGGCAACAAGTACAAGACGATCCGCCGCGGCGAGCGCGGCATCTCTGCCGCCATGCGCGGCGCGAGCCTGAGCTGGGCCAGCGTGTTCGGCAAGGAACACTTCCACGGCTTCGTACAGGCCGCCAGCCTGCCGGCCCTGCGCCGGATGCTCGACGAAGTGGTCATCATCGACAGCAGGCTGGACGCCGAGCGGCGCCAGGTGATGACGCTCCACGACCAGGCCCCGCCCCAGGAGCAGCCCAGCCTCAGGCCGCGCATGGAGGGCCTCTTGATCACGGCCACGAGCCGGGTCAACATCTTCTCCAGCGCCCCGATCAGCACCCTGCGCGACTTTCACATCCCCTTCATCAAGAAGGCAGGCGACGTGCCCAACGCCAAGGGCCTGCGGCGCCTGGTGACCGCACTGGACGCACACCCGGGCATGCTGGAGATGCCCGAGGTGGTGGAAAGGGAGCTAAGGCAGTGGGTTGCGCGCCGGGGGTGAAGCCAGGCGTATCTGCGCCGCCAGCAGCGCGAACATCGAGAAGAAGAACACGCGCTCACCCGGCAGCCACAGCGGGGCGTTGAACATCGCATCCACCACGAAGAGCAGCGTCAGGCCCCAGACGAGCTGGCGCAGGTGGGCGGGCGCAGACAGCCCCAGCGCGGCCATGCGGTAGACGAGGAACGAGATCACTGCCACGCCGAGCAGCCCGTACTCCACCCCGAAGAAGAGCCACTGGTTGTGCGGGTGGACACAGGCCACCGCGCACTCCGCCGCGTTGAAGAACTGCGGCGACAGCGCCGCATAAGAGCCCGTGCCGTGGCCGAACCACCACGATCGAGCCATCAACTGCAGAGCGGTAGACCACATGGCCAGACGGTAGCCGCCTGAGGAAGTACGTTCGACCGGGCCGCCTGAGACCAGGGCCGACAGGTCGGCAGCCAATGACCCCAGTTTGCCGGTCAGCACGGGCGAGAACTTGAACGCAAGCGCCAGCAAAGCCATCGCAGCGATACAGGCGAGGAGTCCGGCGCGCTTGCCGTGGTTGAACGCAACAAGCACCAACACCAGCAAGAGCCCCACCAGCCCAGTCTTGCTCTCCAGCAGGAAAACGAGCGATGCGAGGCAAGCTACCAGCCCCAGGACGGCGACCACGCGTGCGCCAAATGCATGGGCGCGCTGCAAAGTGATGGCCAGGGCCAGGCAGCAGAAGACGGTGAGGAGACTCTGGACCGCGTAGTTCCTAAGTACCGAGTAGGCGCTGTGTCCTGCGGATGGTGGGGCCTCCCAACCGAGGCGCAAAGCCATGTAGCGGTAATACAGGAGCGAGACCATGAGCAGACACCCGGCGGAGAATGCCCCCCATGAATAAGTTACGCGCCGGTGAGAGTCCAGCGCGACCAGGACGAGCAAGAAGTACGGCAGCTTCCCGTACAGCGACAGGTGAAGACTGACAACGGCAGGCGAACCAACGCTCCATGCCGACCCAGCCAGCACCAGCCCCAACACCAGCAAAGTTGGCCATAGCAGCGCGTAGCTCCGCACTCGCTCGAACAACGTGCGGTAGCCCCCCCCTAGAACCAGTCCAACAAGAAGCAGCGCCAGACCCACGTTGATCAGGACGCGGGACGTGGGCACACCGAAGAACACGCTCACGAGCCCAAGATCGACGAGAAGGCCTGGCCCTCGCCGGAACCAGTCCAGCCACTGCTGAGTGTTCAACACGGAAGGATCGCCTTCGAGGCGGTCCCAGGACAAATACTCAAAACATCAAGGCCTTTGATCTTCATGCGCAGGACAATCGTTCGTCAGACAGAAGCAGGCTCCCAGGGCACCACCGTCTTGCCCGTGCGGTACGCCAGTTCCATCGCCCGGGCGTGCTCAGCCTCCTGCGCCGGTGGGATGGCCACGATGACGTAATCCACCTTGGGCAGCAGCTTGGACTCTGCCACCGCGCCCAGCCGCCCCTTCACCGGGATACCCAACACACTGCGGCCCTGCAGCGCGGGCGCGTCGTCGAAGGCGGCCACCACCAGCCAGCCCCCTTGCCCCCGCAGGCGCTGCACCAGCACCTGGGCCGATGGCCCCGCCCCCAACAACAGCGCGCGCCTCACCGCCCCCGGCTGCGCGGCGGCCGCCTGACGCTGCGCATGCTCCCAGACCACACGCACCACCATGCGCATCAGGCACAAGGCGAGGATGGAGAACACCGGGTGCAGCACCAGCACCGAGCGCGCCACCTTGGAAAGCTCCGCGCTCACCACCGCCACCCCGCTGACGACGCCCACCACGCCCACCACGCCGACGATGCGCGAGAGCTCTGCAAAGCCGAAGAAGCGCCAGGGCATGCGGTACAGGCCCGCCCAGGCCAGGCCCAGCAGGTTGGCCGCCACCACCGCCGCGAGCACGTAGTCGTCGTACCAGGGCCGCGCCGGCTGCCAGCGCTCCACACCCATGCGGAACAGGTAGCCCAGGTGCCAGCAGGCGGCCAGGGCCAGGGCGTCGGCGGCCACGGCCAGAGCAGTGGCCGCAAGGCCCCCGCGGCCGAGGGCGCGGACCAAGGGCTTCCAAAGGTTCGAAGCCGAACGCATCAGGCGGATTTTGGCTGAAATCGCCTTTGCTACACTATTGAGATCAAGTTTGTGTTGGTTAAGCTCTTCTCGGCTGTCACGCGGGTGACTTAAGCTTACTTGGCCGGCTCCTTTTTCACGAAATCGACCTGCTCGGATCCCCAAACTTCGCAGAAGCCTTTGGATGCATGACAACTTTGTGTTGAAACGGGTTCTTGTTACCGGGGGCGCAGGCTTTCTCGGTTCACATCTCTGCGAGCGGCTCCTAGACCAAGGCCACGAGGTCCTGTGCGTCGACAACTTCTTCACCGGTCGTCGCAGCAACGTGGCGCACCTGCTACCGCATCCTAGCTTCGAGCTGATGCGACACGATGTGACATTCCCGCTTTACGTCGAGGTCGACGAGATCTACAACCTCGCGTGCCCTGCCTCGCCAGTCCACTACCAGTTCGACCCAGTCCAGACCACGAAGACAAGCGTCCACGGCGCGATCAACATGCTCGGGCTTGCCAAGCGCGTGCACGCGAAGATCTTGCAGGCGTCGACCAGCGAGGTCTATGGCGATCCGGCAATGCACCCGCAGGTCGAGTCGTACTGGGGCAACGTGAACCCGGTCGGGCTGCGCTCCTGCTACGACGAGGGCAAGCGCTGCGCCGAAACCCTGTTCTTCGACTACCACCGCCAGCACAGCCTGCGGATCAAGGTGGCGCGGATCTTCAACACCTACGGCCCGCGGATGCACCCCAATGACGGCCGGGTGGTCTCGAATTTCATCGTCCAGGCGCTGCGCGGCGACGACATCACCATCTACGGCGAGGGCCAGCAGACCCGCTCGTTCTGCTACGTCGACGACCTCGTCGATGGCCTGATGCGGCTGATGGCCACCGGCGACGACTTCACCGGCCCGGTCAACATCGGCAATCCCGGCGAGTTCACGATCCGCGAACTCGCCGAGAAGGTGCTCGCCAAGACCGGCTCGAAGTCGAAGCTGGTGTTCCGCCCGCTGCCCTCCGACGACCCGGTGCGCCGCTGCCCCGACATCTCGCTCGCCAGGGCGAAGCTCGACTGGGCACCCACCGTGCCGCTCGACGCCGGCCTGGACCGGACGATCGAGTACTTCAAGGGTGCGATCGCCTGATGTCCGGCGCGTCGACCTACCTCGCGATCATCCCGGCGCGCGCGGGCTCGAAGGGCGTCCCCGGGAAGAACGTCAGGCCGATTGCGGGCCGGCCGCTGATTGCCTGGTCGATCGGCCAAGCGCTCGCGTGCCGACGCGTCACGCGCACGATCGTCTCCACCGATGGCGAGGAGATCGCCCGCGTCGCCCTCGAGGCCGGCGCAGAGGTGCCCTGGCTGCGACCGGCCGAGCTCGCCCGTGACACGACGGCCACCGAGCCGGTGCTGATCGACGTGCTGCGGCACGTGCAGGCCGAGGGCTTCTCTCCCGACGTCGTGATGCTGCTGCAGCCGACCTCGCCGCTACGCCACCCTGGCTCGCTCGACCGCGCCATCGAGACCTTCGAGCGCAGCGGCGCCGACTCGCTGATGAGCACCTGCGAGAGCCACGCCTTCTTCTGGCAGGACCCGGAGAACCCGCGCGCGCTGTACGACTACATGAACCGCCCGCGACGCCAGGACATCCACCCGGAGGACCGGCGCTACCGCGAGAACGGCTCGATCTACCTGACCCGCACCGACGTGCTGCTGTCCACTGGCAACCGGCTCGGCGGCCGGATCGCGATGCACGTGATGAGCGAGGAGGAGAGCTGGGAGATCGACTCCCTCGCCGACTTCGCTGTCGTCGAAGCCCTTATGAGGACGTTCCCCACGCCATGATCGTAGACCGCGCCATCGCCAAGTACGCGGTGTTCACCGAGGAGTCGCTGCTGACGGCGCTGCGCAAGATCAGCGAAAACAAGGGCGGTATCGTCTTCGCGATCACCGACAGCGGCATCCTCGAGGGGGTGCTCACCGACGGCGACTTCAGACGCTGGCTCGTCGAGCAGTCCAACATCGACCTGAACCGCCCGGTGTCAGCGGCGATGAACAGAGCGTTCGTAAGTTGCTCCGAGAACGAGCCCGCCGAGAGAATCGAGGAGCGGATGTCCGAGCGGATCGCGTTCGTGCCGCTGGTGGACCGCCAGATCCGGCTGGTCGCGGTGGCGAGCCGGCGGCCCGCGCAGATCCGGATCGGAGAGTTCACCATCGACGCCGATTCGCCGGCGTTCGTGATCGCCGAGATCGGCAACAACCACAACGGGAGCCTCGAGCTCGCGATCCGGCTGATCGACGAGGCGATCGCTGCCGGCGCGGACTGCGCGAAGTTCCAGATGCGCCGGATGGACGCGCTCTACCGCAACGCGGGCGACGCGGACGACGTCTCGGCCGACCTCGGCGCTCAGTACACGCTCGACCTGCTCGCCCGCTTCCAGCTCACCGACGAGCAGATGTTCGCAGCCTTTGACCACTGCAAGACGCGTGGCATCCTGCCGTTGTGCACTCCGTGGGACCGGGACAGCCTCGCGGCGCTCGAGCGCTACGGTATGGTGGCCTACAAGGTGGCCTCGGCCGACCTCACGAACCACGAGCTAATCGAGGCCCTCGCCGCGACGCGCAAGCCACTGATCGTCTCGACCGGCATGTCGAGCGAGTCCGAAATCCGCGACTCGGTTCGGCTGCTCAAGCGACTGAAGGCGCAGTACATGCTGCTGCACGTCAACTCGACCTACCCGGCCCCGTTCAAGGACATCCACCTGAAGTACATGGGCCGGCTCGCACAGATCGGCGAGTGCCCGGTCGGTTACTCCGGCCACGAGCGCGGTATCGCGGTGCCGATCGCAGCCGTCGCGCGCGGCGCGAAGGTGATCGAGAAGCACCTGACGATCGACCGCTCGATGGAGGGGAACGACCACCGGGTGAGCCTGCTGCCCGCCGAGTTCGCAGCGATGGTCCAGGGCATCCGCGAGGTCGAGGAGGCGCTCGGCTCGGGCGAGGAGCGGCGGATCACGCAGGGCGAGCTGATGAACCGCGAGGTCCTCGGCAAGAGCCTCGTGGCGGCCCGCGCGATCGCCGCCGGCGACGTGATCCACGAGGACTCGGTGAGCATCCGCAGCCCCGGCCAGGGGCTGTCTCCCTATCGCAGGCACGAGCTGATCGGTCGGCGCGCGACGCGAGCGCTGTCGGCCGGTGACTTCTTCTTCCCATCCGACCTCGACGACGGCGGCACGGGCGCGCGCCACTATCGGTTCCGCCGCCCCTTCGGCATCCCCGTGCGCTACCACGACGCGCGCCGGATGCTGCCGACGTCGAACTTCGACCTGCTCGAGTTCCACCTGTCCTACAAGGACATGGAGGTCGACCCGGGCCGCTTCCTCGACGAGCGCCACGACCTCGACTTCGTGGTGCACGCGCCCGAACTGTTCGCCGGCGACCACGTGATGGACCTGTGCTCGGACGACGAGGACTACCGCAGGCGCTCGATCGCCGAGCTGCAGCGGGTCGTCGACATCACCCGCTCGCTGAAGCCGCGCTTCGCGAAGGCGACGCGGCCGATGATCATCATCAACGCCGGCGGCTTCAGCATGGACGGCCCGCTACCGGTCTCGCGCCGCCCCGCGCTGTACGACCGGATCGCCGAGTCGCTCGCGCGGGTCGATACCGAGGGCGTGGAGATCATCCCGCAGACGATGCCACCCTTCCCGTGGCACTTCGGTGGCCAGCGCTTCCACAACCTGTTCGTCGACGCCGAGGACATCGTCGCGTTCTGCGCGCGCACGGGCCACCGGATCTGCCTCGACATCTCGCACTCCAAGCTCGCCTGCAACCACCGGCACGCGTCGTTCAAGACCTTCCTCGAGCAGGTGGGACCGCTGACCGCGCACATGCACGTGGTCGACGCGGCCGGGGTCGACGGCGAGGGCCTGCAGATCGGCGAGGGCGACATCGATTTCGCGATGGTCGGCGAGGTACTCGACCGGGTCGCGCCGCGCGCCTCGTTCATCCCCGAGATCTGGCAGGGCCACAAGGACAACGGTGCAGGCTTCTGGCTCGCGCTTGAGCGGCTCGAGCTCTGGCTGGGACAGCGCTGATGCACGTCGCGTTCGTCGGGTCGGGGTCGATCGGACGCCGCCACGCCAACGTTGTCCGCGCCCGCTGGCCCGGCGCAGCGCTGACCGTGGTGCGCCGAGGGGGCGCGGCGGACGCCTGGAGCGACTCGGTGGGCGCGCGCGTCGTGCCCGACCTCGCCGCTGCGATCGCAGCCGACCCCGACCTCGCCGTAGTCGCCACGCCGTCTGCGCTGCACGCCGACGCGCTCGACGCGCTGCTCGCCGCGGGCGTCGCGTGCTACGTCGAGAAGCCCGCGGTCACCGACCGTGCGCAGCTCGATCGCGTGCGGTCGCGGCTCGCGTCGCTCGCCTCGCCGCCGCCGACGCTGTCGGGCTGCAACCTGCGCTTCCTACCCGCGGCGCGCCGGCTGCGCGAGGCGATCGCCGGCGGCGCGATCGGCCGACCGGTGCGCGCGAGCCTGCAGGTCGGCCAGTGGCTGCCTGACTGGCGTCCCGGGACCGACTACCGCCACGGCTACGGCGCGAGCGCGGCGCTGGGCGGCGGCGTGGTGCTCGACCTCGTCCACGAGCTCGACGCCGCGCGCTGGCTGTTCGGCGAGTTCGACGCGGCGCACGCGGTCGGCGGCCACTACAGCCGCCTGGAGATCGGCACCGAGGATGCGGCGGCGATCGTGCTCGGGCGCCGCGGCGGCCCGGCGGTCGCGGTCGGCCTCGACTATGCGAGCCGCACGCCGATGCGCCGCTGGGAGGTGATCGGCGACGAGGCGAGCCTCGAGTGGGACCTGATCGCCCGGCGCCTCGTGCTGCGAGCGCCAGGCGGCCGCGAGGAGCCGCTCGCGTCAGGCGCCGACTTCGACGTCGCCGCCACCTACCCGGCGGCGATGGCCGAGTTGGTCGAGGCGATCGGTGGGCGCCGCGCCGCGACCCCCGACCTCGCGGACGGGCTGGCGAGCGCCGAGCTCGCGATCCGCGCGAACGAGTCCCTGCGAGCCGCCCCATGAGCACCCTCTGCACCATCTGCGCCCGCGGCGGCTCGACCGGCCTGCCTCGCAAGAACGTCAAGCCGCTGGCCGGGCGGCCGCTGATCGCGCACACCATCGCGCAGGCGCTCGCCACCCCTGGCATTGACCGCGTGGTGGTGTCGACCGACGACGACGAGATCGCCGCGGTCGCGCGCGCGCACGGCGCCGAGGTGCCCTTCCGGCGCCCCGCCGAGCTCGCGACCTCGAGCGCGCCGAAGGTACCGGTGATCCGGCACGCGGTCGAGACCATGGAGTCGCTGGGCATGACGGTCGACCGCGTCGTCGACCTCGACCCCACGTCGCCGCTGCGCACGGTGCAGGACGTGGTCGACTGCCTCGCGCTGCTCGACGGCGCCACCGACGTTGTTATCACCGGCTACCCGTCCGAGAAGAACCCGTACTTCAACATGGTCGAGAGCAAGCCCGACGGCAACATAGGGCTGGTCGTGCCCGGCCACGGGGCCGCCGGCCGGCAGGCCGCGCCCGCTGTCTGGTCGATGAACGCGTCGGTCTACGTCTGGCACCGTCGCACGCTGGCGCTGGGGCTGTGGGACGGCCGCGTGCGGCTGCACGTGATGCCGCGCGAGCGCTCGATCGACATCGACTCCGAGCTCGACTTCCGGCTGGTCGAGATGCTGATGGCAGAGGCCCGACGATGAGCACCGCCCCCGAAGACTTCTCCCTGGACGGAAGCACCGTGCTGATCACCGGCGGTGCCGGCATCCTCGGCACGCGGATCACCGAGGCGCTGCTGCGCCGCGGCGCGAAGGTCGCGGTGGTCGACGCCGACGACGGCCGGCTCGCGACGATCCGCCGCACGCACCCCGACGCGGCGATGCGCACCTTCAACGCCGACATCACCCAGCGCGCGTCGCTCGAGGCGCTGCGCGCGGAGGTCGAGACGACGCTCGGCCCGGTCGACGTGCTGCTGAACAACGCGGCGGCCAAGAGCCCGAACTTCTTCGAGCCCTTCGCGAGCTTCCCGGTCGAGGACTGGGACCAGGTGCTGCGGGTGAACCTCACCGGCGCGATGCTCGCCTGCCAGGTCTTCGGCACGCCGATGGCCGAGCGCGGCTGCGGCAGCATCGTGAACACCCTGTCGGTCTACGGCATCGTCGCGCCCGATCAGCGGATCTACGAGGGCTCGATGTACGAGGGCCGCGCCATCAACACGCCGGCGGTCTACAGCGCGAGCAAGGCCGGGCTCTGGGGCCTGACCCAGTACCTCGCGTCGTACTGGGGCGCGCGCGGCGTGCGGGTGAACGCGGTGACGCCGGGCGGCGTCTTCAGCGGCCAGAACGACACCTTCCAGCAGCGTTATGGCGCGCGCGTGCCGCTGGGCCGGATGGCGCGCTCTGACGAGTTGACCGGCGCGTTCGTGTTCCTCGCCTCCGACGCGTCGACCTACGTGACTGGCCACAACCTGGTGGTCGACGGCGGCCTGACCGTCTGGTGAGGGAACACGCCATGGGCACCTTCGTCATCGCCGAGGCCGGCGTCAACCACGACGGCTCGCTCGAGCGTGCGCTCGAGCTGGTCGCGATCGCGCACCGCGCGGGCGCGGACGCGGTCAAGTTTCAGACCTTCCGCGCCGACGCGCTCGTGGTGGCCGGCGCGGGGCGCGCCGAGTACCAGAAGCGGGCAACCGGCAACGGCGACCAGCGCTCGATGCTCGCCGCGCTCGAACTCTCCGAGGCGGCCCACGTCGCGATCGCGGCGCGCTGCGCGGAACTCGGCATCGAGTTCATGTCGACCGCGTTCGACGAGCCGTCGATGGCAATGCTCGCACGCCTGGGCATGCGCCGCATCAAGGTGCCCTCGGGCGAGGTGACCAACCGGCCGTTCCTGCGGGCGCTCGCCGCCTACGGCCGACCGCTGATCCTGTCGACCGGGATGTGCTCGCTCGACGAGGTCACGGCCTCGATCGGCTGGCTTGACGAGGCCTCGCCCGGCGGGCGCGCCGACCTCACCGTCCTGCACTGCACGTCCTCGTACCCGGCCGAGCCGCAGGACGTGAACCTAAACGCGATGCGGACCATGGCCGAGGCCTTCGGCCGGCCGGTCGGCTACTCCGACCACACCCGCGGCATCGAGGTGTCGATCGCAGCGGTGGCGCTGGGCGCGACGGTCGTCGAGAAGCACTTCACCGTCTCGCGCTCGCTTCCGGGCCCCGACCACGCGGCCTCGCTCGAGCCGGCGGAGCTGGCCGCCATGGTCCGCTCGATCCGCAGCGTCGAGCACGCGCTCGGCGACGGCACCAAGGCGCCGCGGCCGGTCGAGATCCCGGTGCGCGCGCTGGTCCGCCGCAGCGTTGCGACCGCGCGCGCACTGCCGGCCGGCACCGTGCTCGCCGCCGCTGACCTGACCACCATGCGGCCGGGCACCGGCATCCCGCCTGCCGAGCTCGACGCCCTAGTCGGTCGGAGCCTCGCACGCGCAGTCGAGGCCGGGCAGTTGCTGGACCGGGACGCCCTGGAATGACCCGGCGCGTCTGCTACCTGACCGGCACCCGCGCCGACTTCGGCCTGATGCGCTCGACGCTCGAGCGCGCGCACGCCGATCGCCGGCTGTCGGTCGAGCTCGTAGTCACCGGCATGCACCTCGAGCCGCGCTTCGGCTCGACGGTCGCCGAGGTCGAGGCGAGCAGGTTGCCGATCCGGGCGCGGATCCCGGTCGACATGTCGCGCAGCGACGGCCTGCACATGGCCGAGTCGGTGGGCACGCTGCTCGCGGCCCTGGCGCGCGAGCTCGCCCACGACCCGCCCGACGTGCTGCTGCTGCTTGGCGACCGCGGTGAGATGCTCGCGGCCGCGATCGCCGCGGTGCACCTGAACCTGCCGGTTGCGCACCTGCACGGAGGCGAGCGCTCGGGCACGATCGACGAGTCGCTGCGCCACGCGATCTCCAAGCTCGCGCACTGGCACTTCGCGGCGACCGAGTGCGCCCGGCAGCGGCTGGTGCGCATGGGCGAGCGCGCCGACCGCGTCTTCGTCACCGGCGCGCCCGGCCTCGACGGCCTCGCCTCGCTGGCCTGCATAGACCGCGCGAGGCTGTGCCGCGAGGCCGGCCTGGACGCCTCTCGTCCAGTGGCGCTCGCCGTGTTCCATCCGGTCGTGCAGCAGATGGGCGAGGCCGGCGAGCAAGCAGATGCGCTGCTCGACGCGCTCGACGACACTGGCGTGCAGGCGATGGTGCTGCTGCCCAACGCCGATGCCGGCGGCGACGCGATACGCGCGTCGATTGCGCGGCGCGGCGACTGCGCGGGCGCACGCTCGATCGCGACCCACCTGCCCCGTGCGCGCTTCGTGTCGTGGATGGCGGCGGCCGACCTGATGCTCGGCAACTCGTCATCCGGGATCATCGAGGCGGCCACCTTTAGGCTGCCGGTGGTCAACGTCGGCGACCGCCAGCGGGGCCGCGAGCGCGGCCCGAACGTTGTCGACGTGCCCGCCCGGCGTGACGCGATCGCCGGTGCGATCCGCGCGGCACTCTTCGGCCCGCGCCCGCGCGCGGGTAATCCGTGGGGCGATGGCCGGGCCGGCGAGCGAATTGTCGAGTTGCTCGCGACGCTGCCCGCGGAGCGCGACCTGCTGGAGAAGCTCAATGCCTACTGAAGGGGTACCCGCCGCTACCGGCGCGCCGCTGGTGCTCGCGGGCGCCGGCGGCCACGCGAAGGTGGTCCTCGACGCGCTGCTGGCCGCGGGCTTCGCCGACCCGATTGAGGTGCGCGACGACCGCGAGCGGCCAGCCGGCGACCCGCTGTGGCTCGGTCGTACCGTGCGCTCGCCGATCCGCGCGCCGATGGCGCCGGGCGCGCGCGTACACGTCGCCATCGGACCGAACCGCCTGCGCCTGGAACTGCTGCGCGAACTGCAGCGGCTCGGCGCAACGGCGGCGACCGTCGTGCATCCGGCCGCCACCGTCTCCTCGCTCGCCGGGCTCGGCGAGGGCGGCTTCGTCGCCGCGGGCGCGGTGATCGCCCCGGCCGCTGTCCTCGGGCCGGCGGCGATCGTCAACCACAGCGCGGTCGTCGATCACGACTGCCGGCTCGGCGACTCGGTCCACGTCGCCCCGAACTGCACGCTCGGCGGCGGCGTCATCGTCGGCGACCGCACGCTGCTGGGCGCCGGCTCGATCGTACTGCCGGGCCGGAGGATCGGGCGCGACTGCACCGTGGGCGCCGGCGCGGTCGTCACGACCGATCTGCCCGACGGCTGCACTGTGACCGGCATTCCTGCGAGGCTTCGATGACCCCCGACACACTCCGAGACATCTCTGTCTGCACAGACGCAACCCTGCGCGATGCTCTGGAGCGCTTGACCCGAAGTGCCTGCGGGATCTTGCTGCTCGTCGACGACCAGGGTCGACTGCGGCGCACCGTCACCGACGGCGACCTACGCCGGCTGATGCTGGCTGGTCGCGAGCTGTCCGACCGTCTCGAGGCGCTGCCAGAGCAATCGCCAGTGACGCTTCGCGCACCGGCGACGCCCGCGCGTGCTCTAACGGCGATGAACGACGCGAAGGTCGACCAACTGCCGATCCTCGACGACGCCGGCCGACCGATCGATCTGCTGCGGCGCCGCGACGTCGATTCACAGATCTTGCTGTCGACGCCCCACCTTGGTGAGCATGAGATGGGCTTCGTTGAGGAGGCGTTCCGCAGCAACTGGATCGCGCCGCTCGGCCCAAACGTCAACGCGTTCGAGCGCGAGCTCGCAGAACACGTCGGCGTGGGGCACGCGGCCGCGCTGTCGTCGGGCACCGCCGCACTGCACCTGGCGCTTCGGGTGCTCGGCGTGGGCCGCGGCGACAAGGTTTTCTGCTCGTCACTGACCTTCGCCGCGAGCGCGAACCCTATCCTCTACGAAGGCGCAGAGCCGGTATTCATCGACTCGGAACCGCAGACTTGGAATATGTCGCCAAGCGCGCTCAAGCGTGCGCTCGAGGATGCCCAGCACGGCGGACGCACGCCACGGGCTGTGATTGTGGTCAACCTGTATGGCCAGAGCGCCGACTACGACCCTATCGTTGAAATATGCGCGCACCACGGCGTGCCGATCGTCGAAGACGCGGCCGAGTCGCTCGGGGCGACCTACAAGGGTCGGCCAAGCGGCTCGATCGGCCGCATTGGCATCTACTCATTCAACGGAAACAAGATCATCACCACGTCGGGCGGCGGCATGCTGGTATCGGACGACGCTGAACTGGTAGAGCGAGTCCGCTTCCTTTCGACCCAGGCACGCGAGCCGGCAGACTGGTACGAGCACAAGGTGCTCGGCTACAACTACCGGATGAGCAATATTCTCGCGGGTATCGGGCGTGGCCAACTGCGCGTACTGGAGGATCGAGTCACCGCGCGCCGCGAGGTGTTTCGCCGATACGCCGAGGGCCTCGCCGATGTCGCCGCGATTGATTGGATGCCCGAGGCCCCGTTCGGCCGCAGCAACCGCTGGCTGACCGCCTGCGCGCTCGCCGCTCCGCACGACCCGCAGGCGCTGATCGCCGCACTCGCCGAGCACCGAATCGAAGCGCGCCGCGTGTGGAAGCCTATGCACCTGCAGCCGCTGTACGCAGGCGCGGCGTACTGGCCGCACGAGCCGGGCGCCGACATCTCGGCCGACCTGTTCGCGCGCGGGGTGTGCCTGCCCTCGGGCTCGAACATGAGCGCCGAACAGCAGGCGCGCGCGATCGACGTGATCCGCGCGGCGCTGCGCCCGGCCTGAACCGGCCGGCACGCCCGTCTCCCGACCGATGCTGCGCAGGCTCGCCGGCAACACGGCCGTCTCGGCGGCCGCGTTCCTGGTCGTCAGCGTCGTCGGCCTGCTGCTGGTGCCGCTGCTGATTGGCGCCTACGGCATCGAGGAGTTCGGGCTGATCACCGTGCTGCGGCTTCTGACGCCGCTCGCCGCGCTGTCAATCGTCGATGTCGGCTTCGGCGAACAGGCGACGCAGGCAGTCGCGCGCTCACGTGCGTCTTCCGACTGGGAGCCAGTGGCGGTCACCGTGGGCGGACTGTTCGCGCTGGCAGCCGTGGTGTCGATTGCCTGCGCGGCGACGATCGTCGGAGCAGCACCGTGGCTCGCCGACCGGTTCGGCGTGTCCCCCGCGCACCGCGACGGCTTCGTAGCAGTCGTGCGCGCGAGCGGGGTAGCGCTACTCGCGTTGTTCCCGGGCCTGCTCGCCGAGGGGATTCTGAAGGGCTTCGAGGCGTACCGGCGGCTGCGGGCGCTGGAGGTCTGGGCCGCCCTCGGGTACGCCGCCGCCGCCTGGGCCGCGGTAGCGGCCGGTGCCGGCTACGAAACGGTCTGCTACGCGTTCCTCGCGTCGGTGGTGCTGCGCGCCTTCGTCGCCGGCGAACTGGCGCGGCGGCTGCTCGCGACACGGGCACCCCGGCTCTCGTTTCCGCGCGGCGATGCGCGCCGAGCCTTCACGGCCGACTGCCGCCGGATGCTCTTGAACAAGCAGATCGGCGTCGCACAGGGGCCGCTGCCTCAGGTCGCCGTGGGCCTGCTGCTCGGGCCGGCCGCCGTCGGCCTGTACGACGTTGTCACCCGGCTGCCGAGGTTCGCGAAGTCAGTGCTCGGCCTGCTGAACTCCGGCGTGCTGCCGGCCGCCGCGGCGCTCGACCAGGCCGGCGACCAGCGTCGGATGGGCGTACTCGTGGGCTCGGGGATGCTCATGGTCGCGATCGCGGTCGTGCCGCCGATTTTCGCGGTGGCCGCTGTCTCCGACCGCGTGCTCGGGCTGTGGCTCGGCGCCGAGTTCGGGCGTTTCGGGCCGTGGACAGGCGGGCTGTTCGCGCTGACTTCGCTGACATCGCTGGTGGGCTTCGTCGCAGTGTCGATGATGGTACGGCGCGACGCGTTCATTGCGATGAACCGGGCAGCGATGATCCAGGTCGCGCTCATGTATGGGGTCGCGGTGCTTACGCTAAACTCAAATGGGGGTATGAGCTTCGTGCTGGGTCAACTGATCGGTTCGCTGGCGGTCATGCCCTGGCAGGCGAGGATGGTATCGAGCACCTTCAGCCTGCCCGACAAGATGTTCTTCAAGGTCGGGGCAATTGTTGCGTTGGCCTCGCTCCCTGCCGTGGCAAGGCTCGTACCCTCCGATCCGCTAGGGAACTCGCCGATTGCGCTGCTGTCAGTAGCTGTCGCGGCGCTGGTGTTGGCGCAGTGGGTCGTCGCCTACCGATTGGTGCTCGACGACGCCGACCGGGCACGGGTTCGGGGCATCGCCGGCAGCCTGCTGCCGAGCCGGCCATGAGCCGGGCGCTGGCCCTTCGAGAACCCACGACACGGAAGCTCCGATGAACGCACCCGCCGCCAGCCCCGCTCCGGCCCGCAGCATCTCGCAGTGGCGGCGCCTGCTGTGGCACGTCAACCGCTCGCCGGTCGCCCCCGCGATCAAGACCGTGCTGCGGGCACGCCACCGGGGCGCGGTCGGCGAGCGACGCCGGCTGCTCTCCGAACTGCGCGCCGACCCGCGCACCCTGGAGGCCGGCGCCGCGCTCGCACGCGACGGCCACGCGTCGTTCGACTCGATCGTCGACCCGGCGGTCCTGACGGCGCTCGACGAGGCGGGCCGCGCGAAGCTCGCGCGCGCCGACGACGCGCAGCGCGCCCAGCAGTCGGGCCACAAGGCCTTCTGGACGCGACTGCTCGACGAGGACAAGCTCGACGGCAGGCTGCCGACCGACAACCCCTTCGTGCGCTTCGCCCTGCAGCCGAACGTGCTCGCCGCGGTCGGCCGCGCGCTCGGCGAGCTGCCCCAGCTCGACGATGTGCTGCTCACGCTATCGCGGCCGACCGACGCGCCGCTGTCGTACTCGCAGCTCTGGCATCTCGACCACGACGACGTCCGCACGATCAAGGTTTTCGTCTACCTGACCGACGTCGCCGACCTCGGCGACGGCCCGTTCACCTTCCTCCCCGGCCCCGTCTCGGACCGCTTCGGCTTCTCGGTGAAGAGCCACCGGCGCGACGACGCGATTCTGCGGCGCGCGCGCCCCGAGGAGATTGTCTCGGTCACCGCTCCGCGGCTCTCCACGTTCGCGGTCGAGACCTCGCGCTGTCTGCACATGGGCAGCCGCGTGAAACCGGGCCACAGCCGGCTGCTATACACCGCGTCGTACATCAGCGTGCCGCGGCTGTTCCCCGAGCCGCCGCTGCGCTTCGCCACGACCGGGACCGAGGACGCGCCGACCCGCTGCGTGCTCACGCCGGCCCGATGAGCGCCGGCTCGCCGATCCGGGTCGGTCTCGTCGTCGACCACCCGAAGCGCGACCTGCCCGGCGGCGCCATGCTCGCGCACCGCCTCGCCGCGATGGGCGCGGCCTCGGTGCTCGTGCCGCTGTACGACCAGGCGGTCGATGTACCGCTGCTCGGGCTCAACGCACTGGTCGTCAACTTCGCGCGGCCGGTGAACATCGAGCTGGTCCGCGGCTACGCGACGCAAGGACTGCCGGTGTTCGTGCTCGACACCGAGGGCGGCATACTCGCCGAGAACGGTGCGAACGCGCCACCAGTGCTCGCGCGCTACATCCGCGAGAGCGGTTTTTGCGACCTGCTAGCAGGCTACTTCTTCTGGGGCTCGCGGCTGCACACAGCCTTCCTCAGAGACGGCGGGATGCCGGCCGATCGGCTGCATGTGACCGGCTGTCCGCGCTTCGACTATACGGGGCCCCAGTGGCGCGAGTTGCTCGCCTTCCCCCAGTCGGGCCATGTGCTAGTCAACATGAACTTCACGCTGGTCAACCCACTGTTTTCTCGGTCGCCAGAAGAGGAGCGCGCAGCGTTGCTGATGGCTGGCTGGAGGGCCGAATACATAGAGGGGCTGTTGCGCGAAATGAAGCACACCCACCTCGGGATGCTAGAGGCGGTCGAGGCTCTCGCGCAAGCACTGCCCTCGCAATCTTTCGTGGTCCGCCCCCACCCGTTCGAGAACCCCAACCCCTACCACAGCCGCTATTCATCGATGCCGAACGTGACTGTAGACGGCGCGGGCAGCGTGCTCAACGCGATCCGGCCGGCGCGCTGCGTGCTGCACCTGAACTGTGGCACCTCGGTCGAGTCGGTGATGCTTGGCCGGCTGCCGGTATCGGTCGAGTACCTTAACACGCCGCACCTCTCGGGGCACAGCACTCTACCCTCGATGATCAGCTATAAGGCGAATTCGCCCGAGGCGCTGCTCGACGTGGTGCGCCGCGCCGACGAGATCGCCGCATCGTTTGACTTCGCCGGCCCCTACGATCGCTTCATCAAGCCCTGGTTCCATCTAGACGACGGCAACGCCGCCGAGCGTGTGGCGCGCGTGGTGGTCGACGCGGTCCGTGACCGGCCGCGCAGGGGGCCCTCGCTCGCCGCATCGCTGGCCTCCAGCCGCGCGAGCAGTAGGCCCGCTCAGCGCGCACAGGCGCTCGCCGCCAACGTCGTCGGGTCGCGTGCCAGCTCGCGCTTACGCGACTGGCTCGATCCGGTGCGCCGCGAGAAGCGGATCGACCCGGTCCAACTCGACCGCGACCTAGCCGCGCTTGCAGCCCACGTCGGTCGGCCCGCGCCGTTTGTAGCCTACGCGCGGCACCCACTCTCCGGGCTACCGCTCGCGTCCGTCGAGGTCCTTCCCCGATGAGTTCCGCGCCGATGCTGCTGATCACGACGTTGGCCGAGTACCAGTCGGTCTTCTGGGCGGCGGTGGGCCGCGAGCTACGCGCGCGCGGCCGCGCGGTCGCGTTCGTATCGTTCGACGACCGCAGCACAGAGATGCTCTCGGCCGACGGCTTCGAGGTCTTCTCTCTCGACGAGCGCGAGCGCGCGATCCTCGCCGACGAGGCCTCGGTGCGGGCGGCCGAGGCCGGGTACCGGATGGGTAACCTGAACCACTGGTTCGCGCATGAGCGCTTCGCATTCGGGGTGCGCGACACGCAGGCGCTGCAGTCGAAGCTGCTCGGCTGCCTGTCCCTAGCCCGGCGTGCCTGCGATTCGGTGCAGGCCCGGGATCCACGCGCGAGGATGATTCAGGAGCTCGGTGGCTTCGTGTCGGTGGTCGCGAGCTTCTTCGCCGCGCGCGCCTGCGGCATGCCCCACTGGTACGTCGAGCCGTCGTTCTTCCGCGGCCGGATGTTCTTCCTGCGCGACTCGTTCGCCGCGCTCAAGCTCGATCCGGCGCTCGACGGCCCGGTGTCGCCGGAGGTCCGCGACTACCTCGACCGGACGCTGCAGACGCAGGCGATCGTGATCCCGAAGAAGGACGCGCACCAGTACGCGTCGGCCTTCCGCAAGATCGTCAACGTCCGTAACGCGAAGCGATTCGTGCAGAAGGTTGTCGACAAGCACGTGCACGGAAAGCGCCAGGAGTTCGGGCATATCGGACAGTACGTCTCGACGCACGCGCGGATGCTGCTCGACAGTCGGCGGCTGTCCGGCGCCTACATGCCGCTCGCCGGGCTCGGGCGCTTCGTCTACTACCCGCTGCACGTGCCCGGCGACATGGCGCTCACGCTGCGCTCGCCACAGTTCCTCGACCAGATCGCGTTCGTCGACTACCTCGCGCGGACCGTGCCGCGCACCCACTGCGTGGCGATCAAGGAGCATCCGGCGATGGTCGGAGCGATCGACGCGCGCCGCGTGCTGGGGCTGCTTGCGCGCTACGACACGGTCGCGCTGCTGCCGCCCACGACGAACAACTACGACGTGCTGCGCCGCGCCGACGCCGTGATCACCGTCAACTCCAAGTCGGGCGCCGAGGCGGCCCTGCTCGGCAAACGGGTGCTGGTGATGGGCGACGCGTTCTACCGCGACTCGCCGCTGGTCGAGGCGGTCGGCTCGCTCGACGCGCTCGAGTCCGCGGTGGCGCGGGCGGTCGCTGGCGCGGACGCGCCCGCGCACGGCCGTGACGCGATCGAGCGGTACTTCGAGCGGGTCTGGCGCCACACGGTGCCCGGCGAGCTGTACGTGCCACAGCTGGACAACGTGCGCACGTTCACCGAATCAATGCTCGCCGCAACCGGGGGCTGACGGGTGTCGGGGCTCGACTGGCTGCTGCTCGCCGGATTGCTCGCGCTGCTGGGGCTGGCGGCGCGCGCGCGCCCCGAGGCGCTGGTAGCCGGCTGCTTCGTCTACGTGACGGTTGTCTGGCGGATGATCGCGGCCACGGCAGTCGACGCCCACGGCCCGTTCTGGTCGTCGCAACTCGAGCGCCACGTCGGCGGCGACGGCGGGGGGGCGGTCTACACGATCGCGTGGGCCATGACCGGCCTGCTCGCCATGCTGCCGTTCGCGGCGCGCCGGCCGGTCTGGCGCTTCGCGCCGCCCCCGCCGCTGGGCCCCGGGCCGACGCTGGGGAATCTGGCGTTCGCGGGCGCGCTGCTGTTCGTCGCGGCGCTGTTCGCCGACATGCTGCAGCGAGGCGTCGTCCCGCTGCTGGTGGGCATGGAGCGCTACGACTACGCGCGCGACCACGCCGGACCGCTGCACGCGTGGCTGTTCGAGTACGGCGGCATGTTCGCGTTTGCGCTCGGGCTGTTCTGCGTGATGCGCCTGCGCGCGGAGGGCCGGCTCGACCTGCGCTTCGTCGGGCTGCTGGGCGCGCTCTACGCCTACGCGCTGCTCACCGGGCACCGGGTGTCGGCCTTCTACCTGTTCGGCACCTACTTCGCGATGCCGTTCGCTGCCCTGCCGCTGTCGGCGCGCCGCGGCGAGCCGCTGCTGCCACGGCTCCCGGCCCGGCAGCAGCGGATGCTGTCGGGCCCCGCGCTCGCGGCGGTGGGCACGCTGGCCGCGGCGACGGCGGCGGCGGCCCTGCTGAACTCCTACCTGAACGTGCGGGCGGGCGACGAGGACGCCCTCTCCAAGATCGTCGAGCGGATCGCGGTGCAGCCGGTCGAGATGTGGTGGCCGACCTGGGAGCGGGTGTTCGTGCAGCGCGGGGACGACCCGTCGCTCGCGCTGCGCGCAATGTTCGTGGACCCAGTCGACGGCTCGCGCAACACCGGTATCCAGTATCTGATGCTGATGATCCTGGGCGAGACGCGCACGCAGGAGATCGTGGTGCAGCAGGGCATGCAGTTTGCCGGGGGCTACCCCGAGGTGCTGTTCGAGGTGTTCGGCCCGGGCCTGGGCTGGGTGGTGCTCGCCGGCGCGTCGCTGCTGTACGGGCTGGCGCTGCGCCGGATCGCCGACGCGGTGCTCGACGGGCACGTGCTGACCGCGCTGCTCGGCACCTACGTGCTCTTCACCGCCGCGCTGCTGTTCATCGGCGGGATGATGAACTGGATCGTGGCCTGGACCTTCTGGGTGAAGCTCGCGGCGTTCCTCGGCGCTTCCGCCTTCGAGAGCGCATGGCACGCGCGGCGCGGCGTGCCCCCGGTGCCCTGGACCTTCAAGCGGCGGGCGCTCGCCGCCGAGCTGCGATGAACTCCGCCCCCATCTCCATCGTCACGCCGGCCTGGAAGGCTGCGCGCTTCGTCACCGACACGATCCGCTCGGTCCAGGCGCAGACCTGGACCGACTGGGAGCTGTGGGTGGTCGACGACTGCTCCCCCGATGACACGGCCGCAACCGTGGAGCGCGCCGCAGCCGGCGATCCGCGCGTGAAGCTGATCCGCCAGCCCCGTAACGGTGGCCCCGCGGCCGCTCGCAACGCGGCGCTTGAGGCAGCGCGCGGACGCTGGATCGCGTTCCTCGACAGCGACGACCTGTGGCTGCCCGACAAGCTGCAGGCGCAGCTCGACTTTCATCGCGCGGCCGGCTGCCGGATCAGCTTCACCGAGTTCCGCCGAATTACCGAGGACGGCGCATCGACGGGACGGCTGATCGAGGTCCCCGACCGGCTCGACTATGCTGCCCTGCTGTGCAACACGGCGATCGCCACCTCGACGGTGATCGTAGACCGCGAGGCGACCGGTCCGTTCCGGATGAAGAAGACCTACTACGACGACTTCGCGTGCTGGCTCGAGCTGCTGCGCCCCGGCGGCATCGCGCTTGGCCTGCACCGCGACCTGATGCGCTACCGCGTGGTCGGCCAGTCGGTGTCGCGCAACAAGCGTAACTCGTCGATGATGGTCTGGAAAACCTACCGCGAGGTCGAGGGCCTCGGTCCGCTGCGTTCGGCCTGGTGCTTCGCGAACTACGCGGCGCGCGGCTGGCTCAAGTACCGCCGCTTCTGACCACGCGCATCGTGAGCGATCCGACCTTTAACCCTCCGACCGCGAGCACCCCGCCCGTCATCGATCCGTCCGCCGGCCTGCCGTCCGTTCTGGTCACCGGCGCTGCGGGCTTCGTCGGCGCCGCCACCTGCGCGTACCTCGCTGCGCGCGGCCTGCGCGTGCGCGCCGCGTCGCGTGCCGGGCTCGGCCCCCGCGCGCCGAAGGGCGTCGCGGATGTCGCCGTCGGCGAAGTCGGCCCCGGCACCGACTGGCGCGCCGCCCTGGAGGGCGCATCCGCAGTCGTACATCTCGCAGGGCTCGCGCACCGCGGCGGCGCGGCGGCCGCCGACCGCGCCGCCTTCGACCACACGAACGTCGAGGGCACGCTGCGGCTCGCGCACGCCGCGCTGGAGGCCGGCGTACGCCGCTTCGTCTTCGTGTCATCGATCGGCGTGCACGGCCACCGCAGCGACCGGCCGCTGACCGAGGCCGATGCGCCCGCCCCGGTCGAGCCGTATGCGCACTCCAAGCTTGAGGCCGAGCGCCGGCTCGCCGCGCTGTGTGAGGGCGCGCCGATGCGGCCGGTGGTGCTGCGCCCCGCGCTCGTCTATGGTCCAGGCTGCCCCGGCAACCTGCAGCGGCTGATGCGGCTGGTCGCGACCGGACTGCCGCTGCCCTTCGGCTCGGTGACCACGCGCCGGGCGATGGTCGGCATCGACCCGCTCGTCGCGCTGATCGAGGCCTGCGTGCACGACCCGCGCGCTGAGGGCGAGACCTTCGTCGCGGCCGACGTCGAGGCTCCGACGCTGCGCGAACTGATCGTGACGCTGGCGGAGGGCATGGGCCGTCGCGCCCGCCTGCTGCCGGTGCCGCCGGGGCTGCTGCGCACGCTGGCCGGGCTCGTTGGCCGCGCCGCCGACATCGACCGGCTTACCGCCCCGCTGCGGGTCGACGCGTGCAAGGCGCGCCGGCTGCTCGGCTGGGCCTCGCCGATCGCGCAGCGCGAGGGCCTGCTGCGTACCGCTGCCGCCTACGCCGCTGGGACCTCGCGATGAGCGGCGGCTCGCTGGGGATCCTGCTCGCGGCGGTGTTCGCCGCCTCTTGCGCGATGGCCTGGGGCATCCGTCTGTACGGGCTGAAGCACCTGATGGACGTGCCGAACGAGCGCAGCTCGCACACCGTACCGGTGCCGCGCGGCGGTGGAATGGCGATCGTGGCCGCCTCGATCGGCGGCTGCACCGCGCTCTGGGGGATCGGGGCGATGCCCTGGTCGCTGTACGCCACACTGGCTGGCGGCGGCACGCTGGTGGCCGCGATCGGCTTCGTCGACGACCATAAGTCACTGCCGGTACACGTGCGGATAGTCGGTCACTTCGCCGCGGCGGTCATTGCGACTTGGCTGATCGGCCCAGTAGAGCGGCTCGCGATCGGTCCGTGGTCACTATCGATCGGCTGGATTGGATGGCCGCTGACCGTGGTCGGCCTAGTGTGGATGCTAAACCTGTACAACTTCATGGACGGAATCGACGGGCTAGCCGGCAGCCAAGCAGTGTTCGCCTGCGGGGCAGGACTGATGCTCGCCGCGGCGGTGAGTGCGAGAGCGCCTTGGCTAGCGGTGATCGCAGCTGCATCACTCGGGTTCCTCGTCTTCAACTGGCCGCCGGCGCGGCTGTTCATGGGCGACGGCGGCAGCGGCTGGCTCGGATTCGCGCTCGGCGCGATCGCTCTGCAGCAGCAGGCCGAGTCCCCTGAGCTCGCTTGGGCGTGGCTGCTGCTGCTGGGCGTGTTTGTCGCCGACGCGACCGTGACCCTACTGCATCGAATGAAGCGCGGCGAGCGGTGGTACGCTGCGCATCGGCAGCACGCATACCAGCACGCGGCACGCCGGTACGGCCACGCGCCGGTGACCAGCGCAGCGCTTGGGCTGAACGTGCTTCTGGCAGTTCTGGCGCTGCTGGCAGTCCGGATGCCGCAGGCTGCTGCCGGGCTGGTCGCCCTCGTCTACGTTGGGCTGTGCGCGCTCGCTCTGAGGCTTGGCGCCGGCGCCCCCGAGGCGCCGGCCTCGCCTGCGAACCTTTAGGTATCTCCCCCCATGCCCATCGAATCATCGACCGGACTTTCTCCTTCGCTGGCGTCTCTATTGTCCCTGTCGCGCACGCTCGGCGGCGTGATCGTCGGTGGCGCCATTGCCTACGGCTATGCGGTGGCGTTTGTCCCAAAGCTGTGGGAGGCCTCGGTACTCGTGCAGATCGGGCAAATAGGCGAAGCGCTGCCCTCCCCGCAGATGTCAATACGCGCTCCACGCCCGATTGAGCCGCCAGCGCGCGTGGTCGAGCGGATCGGCCTTGCAAGCTTCGAGGGGGCTGTTCTCGTCCGCCTTGGACTGCCGAATGACTACGAAGACCCGCGCTCTGAGCTCTTGCGCGACTCGCTGCGCGCCCGTCTGCTCGAGCGCGCAAACCTAGTCTCGATCGCGGTCCGCGGACAGTCGCCCGAGGAGGCAGCACGATCGCTCGAGGCGGTAATCGCCGAGCTCGCCGGCATCCACGCCAGGCTCGGTGCGCACTCGGTCGAGCGCCTTAAGGGCGCGCTGTCAGAAGCGCGCGCGGCGCTTCAGGCTGCAGAGGCCGAACGGGATGCCGCCCGTACGCAGTTCTCGCGAGCGATCGCGCGCAGCACCACACACTTCTCCGAGGGCGTGCTTGCCGCCGAGGTACTCTCTACACGCGACGATCAGGTACGACGCGCTACCGACAACGTGCGCGCGCTTGAGGTTCAACTCGGGCCAGAGTTCACGTTTCCGACCAGTGCCTACGAGACAACCTACGTACCAGAGCGCCCGATCCATCCGAGAAAATTGCTGTACGCGCTCGCTGGCGCGGTGTTCGGTGGTGCTTTCGCGCTTGTGCTTGGCATGCTGCTACGCGACGCGCGCTTACGCCACGCAGGCGGTTCGCAATGAGGATACAAAGCCTTCTGTCATTGGACAAACTTATCGCTCAATATGAGTAGATTGCTTCTGGCGCTGGCGTCCCCGCGAGCGGCATAAGCTCACAGCACCCAGCAGTATGAGTTCGCATTTGAACGTGAACCACGCTACGTCTACGCTGGCACGCACCAGCCGCGCTCTCGGCGCACTGCCACAGCAATGGAAGCAAGCCATCATGATGACGGCCGATGCCGTCTTCGTGCCGCTTTGCATGTTCGCGTCGATCGCCATGCGCTATGGCTCCTTCGAGCAGGCTATGGCCGCAGCCCCCTGGGTGCAGACGACGATCGCGCTGATGACCGTGCCGATCTTTGCCGTGTCGGGGCTGTACAGCACGGTCATTCGGTATGCCGACTTGCGAGCGCCTGCACGGGCCTGCGCGGTGCTGTTTCTCGCCCTGTCCATCACCTTTGCAGTACTCAAGGGGCTGGACTATCGGCCGCTGCCACCTGGCAGCGGCGTGCTGATCTTTTGGTTCGTGGTCTCGGTCTATCTGTTTGCCTCCCGCATCGGGGCCAGCGCTCTGATGCGTACCAGCCACCGCCGGCCCGAGGCGCCGCGCATCCGGCTGGCGCTCTACGGCGCAGGCGACGCGGGGGTTCAGTTTGCCCGCGCTATGCAGTTCAGCCGTGAATACCTGCCCGTTTGCTTTCTGGACGATGATGTCAGCCACCACAGGCGCACGGTCTCGGGTCTGCCTGTCTATGGTCTGGACCGCTTGACGGAAGCCATCAACCGGCACCAGGTCGCGCAAGTGGTGATCGCCATCCCTTCTGCCAGCCCTGCACGTCGGCGAGAACTGATCCGCCGCATCGAGCCTGCGGGTCTGCCCATCAAGACGCTTCCGGGCTTGGGTGAGCTGGTCGAAGGCCAAGCCGGAGTCGACGAAATCCGCGAAGTCGACGTCGCCGATCTGCTGGGTCGCGATCCGGTGGCACCCAACCCAGCGTTGTTTGCGCGATGCATCCAGGGGCTGAGTGTGATGGTCACCGGTGCTGGCGGCTCGATCGGCAGCGAGCTGTGCCGCCAGATCGTTTCTCAGCGTCCGGCTCGGCTGGTGGTGCTGGAACACTCGGAAATTGCGCTGTACGAGATCGACCAGGAACTGGCTCGCGCAGCGCCGCAATTACCTCGGCGCGCCGTGTTGGCATCGGTACTGGACACGGAAACGCTCGTGCAGGTTATGCAAGCCGAACAAGTGGCGACCGTCTACCACGCCGCGGCGTACAAGCATGTACCCATCGTTGAAGAGAACGTTCGGGCGGGCCTGCGCAACAACGTCTTCGGCAGCCTTGCAGTGGCTCAGGCTGCGGCTCGTGCCGGGGTGCGAACCTGTGTGCTGGTTTCTACCGATAAGGCGGTCCGACCGACCAACCTGATGGGAGCCTCCAAACGCATCGCCGAGTTGGTGTTCCAGGCGGCCGCGCTGCGCCATCCCGGTACGGTGTTCGCCATGGTGCGCTTTGGCAATGTGCTGGGCTCGTCAGGTTCGGTAGTGCCGCTGTTCCGCCGCCAAATACGCGCAGGGGGCCCTGTCACGATCACCCACCCCGAAGTGGTGCGCTACTTCATGCTGATCCCCGAGGCGGCACAACTCGTGGTGCAGGCGGGTGCCATGGCCCGTGGGGGAGAGGTCTTCGTACTGGATATGGGCGAGCCGGTTCGGGTGATCGATCTCGCCCGGACGATGATCACGCTTTCGGGCTTGACTGAGAAGACCTCCGGCCATCCCGATGGCGATATCGAAATTCGCCCGATTGGCCTGCGCCCCGGAGAGAAGCTCTACGAAGAACTGCTCATCGGCGATGACACCGTGCCCAGCGGCCATCCTCGCATCCTGTGCGCGCGAGAGCGCCATATCGATCCTGCGCTTCTCGACAGGATGCTTGCATCGCTCGAGCAGGCCTGTAACGACGATGACGTTGACCGGATGCTCCACCACGTCCGCACTCTGGTGCCTGAATACCGGCCCGCCGACGAAGTCAACGCCGAGGTTACCGCGGAGCTACGGGTAGGGCCAACACCTTGACCGAGGCATCGGGCTACGGTACGAATGTCAAGCCTGTATCCCCCACCCGATACCCCCGCCCACACCCGCATCGCACCTCCCCGCCCTGCCCCTGCAGTTGCACCCCGCAGCTGCACATCCACCCCCGCCGCCTTGCAGGCCCCCCGCGTCAGAATAGTTGTCGCCCCGATAGAACTTGGTCTTTGACTTCCAAGTTCATCCAAATTGTGGTGTGAGGCTGTGGAGCTTGTGGGCGAAGGTCGGCGCGGTGGGCAACGCGGCAGCGTTGTCCACGGCAAGCTGACCGGTGCGCGAAGCGCATCGTCCACAAATCCACAGCCTGGCGCGCTACCGTACTTCGTGGACCCGGGGGCGATGACAGAGGACGAATTGGCTCGATACGGACAAGCATTCAAGGACCGCGCGGTGGCCAAGCTGCTGCCGCCGCAGAGCGCCCCGCTGGACGCGGTGGCGCACGATGTGGGCATCTCGACGGACACGCTCGAGCGCTGGCGTGCCGAGGCACTGGCCAAGCCCCTGACGGATCGCGCGTGGACGGCTGCCGCTCGGCTTGAAGCCGTGATCAGCACGGCGGCGCTGGACGAGACCGCGCGCGGCGCCTGGTGCCGTGAACATGGCGTGTACCCGCAGCAACTGCAGCAGTGGCGCCAGAGCGCCACACAGGCGCTAGCCCAGCCCGAAGAGGCGCGCGCCAGCCCGCAGCAAACCAAGCAGGACCATCGCCGCATCCGAGAGCGGTGCGTGTCAAGGTAGTTGTCGCACGATTCATGCCGCGAGTGCGCCTTTCACCGCCGCCGCCGCTTGCTCCGCGGCCACGTCCTTGCGCTCAGGGTTCAGTGTCACGATCTTCTCGGGTGTCCAGTTCCTGGTTGCGCCCGACCAGCGCTGCGGGTTGCGCTCACGCGCTCGCTGGTACACCTCGTGCCGCGCGGCCAGGATGCCACCGTCCAGGCCGGCGTGGCGCTGTGCCGGGCTGACGTAGCGGATGCCGCTGTGTTTGTGATCATGGTTGTACCAGTGCACGAACCGCGAAGCCCAGTCCCGCGCGGCATTGAGGTTTGCGAACCCGCGCTCGGGGAACTCCGGCCGGTACTTGGCGGTGCGGAACAGGCTTTCGACGAAGGCGTTGTCGTCGCTGACGCGAGGGCGCGAGTAAGAGGGCTTGACCTTCAACCAGTGCAGCATCGCCAGCACCGTGGTGGCCTTCAGCGTCGCGCCGTTGTCGCCGTGCAGCACGGGCTTGGCCTTCATCGCGTGGATGCCCTCGGCCAGCGAGGTGCGCCTGAGCAGGTCCACCGCGTGATCGGCGCTGTCGGCGTCGTGCACCTCGAAGCCGACGATCTTGCGGCTGAAGATGTCAAGGATCAGGTACAGGTAGTACCAGCGCCCGGCCACCTCCGCGGGCAGGTAGGTCATGTCCCACGACCACACCTGCCGCGGTGCCGTGGCCACGTGCGTTGTCGGTGGCCTGGTCTTGCGCGGCGGCTTGGCGCGGCCTCTGTGGCCGGCCTGGCCATGAGCACGCAGCACCCCCCCCTCGCGTCAGAATAGTTGTCGCCCCGATAGAACTTGGTCTTTGACTTCCAAGTTCATCCAAATGGTGGTGGGAGGCTGTGGAGCTTGTGGGCGAAGGTCGGCGCGGTGGGCAACGCGGCAGCGTTGTCCACGGCAAGCTGACCGGTGCGCGAAGCGCATCGTCCACAAATCCACAGCCTGGCACGCTACCGCACTTCGTGGACCCGGGGGCGATGACAGAGGACGAATTGGCTCGATACGGACAAGCATTCAAGGACCGCGCGGTGGCCAGGCTGCTGCCGCCAGAGAGCGCCCCGCTGGACGCGGTGGCGCACGATGTGGGCATCTCGACGGACACGCTCGAGCGCTGGCGCGCCGAGGCACTGGCCAGGCCCATGACGGAGCGCGCGTGGACGGCTACCGCTCGGCTTGAAGCGGTGATCAGCACTGCGGCGCTGGACGAGACGGCCCGCGGTGCCTGGTGCCGCGAGCACGGCGTGTTCCCACAGCAACTGCAGCAGTGGCGCCACAGCGCTACACAGGCGCTTGCCCAGCCCGAGGAGGCGCGCGCCAGCCCGCAGCAGACCAAGCAGGACCATCGTCGTATCCGAGAGCTCGAGCGCGAGTTGCGACGCAAGGACAAGGCCCTGGCCGAGACTGCCGCCCTGCTGGTACTGTCAAAAAAGTCGAGGCGATCTTCAAAAAGGGCGAGGACGAATGATCGGACTCGAAGATCGCCGCAACATCGCCCAGGGCATCGAGGTGGCGCACCGCAGCGGCGCGCGGCTGGACAAGGCCTGCGAGGTGGCCGGCATCGACGTGCGCACGCTGCAGCGCTGGAAGGCTGGGGATGGCCTGCAGGCGGGCGACGGCCGGCCCGCAGCAGTACGCCCCACCCCGGCGCACGCGCTGACGCCCCAGGAGCGTCAGCGCCTGCTGG
>JBILNB010000175.1:0-16371 GCA_044375195.1 Rubrivivax sp.
CCGAACTTCGCCGACAGCACCGTCGTGATCGCCGCCGTCAGCGTCGTCTTGCCATGGTCCACGTGCCCGATCGTCCCCACGTTCACGTGCGGCTTCGTGCGCTCGAACTTGCCTTTTGCCATTGAAATCTCTCCTGAGAAAAGAGCAGTGCCGGTGGAGGGTTTAGGGTCTCCAGCAGGGCGCAGTTTCGTCCGCCACCGGCAGCGGACGGCCCCCGCTCGAAGACCGTGGTGAACCGACGCGCGGCCTTACTTGGCGCGCGCGGTGATGATCGCGTCGGCGACGTTCTTCGGCGCCTCGGCGTAATGCTTGAACTCCATCGTGTACGTGGCACGCCCCTGCGACATCGAGCGCAGAGTCGTCGAGTAGCCGAACATCTCGGACAGCGGAACCTCAGCCTTGATGACCTTGCCGCCGCCGGCCATGTCGTCCATGCCCTGGACCATGCCACGACGCGACGACAGGTCACCCATCACGGAGCCGGCGTAATCCTCGGGGGTCTCGACCTCGACCGCCATCATGGGCTCGAGGATGACGGGGCTGGCCTTGCGGCAGGCGTCCTTGAAGCCGATGGAGGCGGCCATCTTGAACGCGTTCTCGTTGGAATCGACCTCGTGGTAGGAGCCGAAAGTCAGCGTGACCTTGACATCGACCACCGGATAACCGGCAAGCACGCCGTTTGGCAGGGTGTCCTCGACGCCCTTCTGCACCGCAGGGATGAACTCGCGCGGCACGACACCGCCCTTGATGGCATCGACGAACTCGAAGCCCTTGCCCGGCTCCTGCGGCTCGACCTTGAGAACCACGTGACCGTACTGGCCCTTGCCGCCCGACTGCCGCACGAACTTGCCTTCGACGTCGGCCACGGGCTTGCGGATGGTCTCGCGGTAGGCAACTTGCGGCTTGCCCACGTTGGCCTCGACGCCGAACTCGCGCTTCATGCGGTCGACGATGATCTCCAGGTGCAGTTCGCCCATGCCGGAGATGATGGTCTGGCCGGACTCCTCGTCCGTGCGCAGGCGGAAAGAGGGGTCCTCGGCGGCCAGACGGCCCAGCGCGACGCCCATCTTCTCCTGGTCTGCCTTGGTCTTGGGCTCCACGGCCTGGCTGATCACCGGCTCGGGGAAGATCATCTTCTCGAGCGTGACGATGGCTTCGGGATCGCACAGCGTCTCACCCGTGGTCACGTCCTTCAGGCCCACGCAGGCGGCGATGTCGCCGGCCAGGATCTCCTTGATCTCTTCGCGCTGGTTAGCATGCATCTGCAGGATACGACCGATGCGCTCCTTCTTGCCGCGGATCGGGTTGTAGACCGAGTCGCCGGACTTCAACACACCGGAATACACGCGGACGAAGGTCAGCTGGCCGACATAGGGGTCGGTCATCAGCTTGAAGGCGAGCGCCGCGAACTTCTCGTTGTCGTCGGCCTTGCGGACGACATCCTTCTCGTCGTCGTCCGTTCCCGCGACGGGCGGGATGTCCACCGGCGAAGGCAGGAATTCGATGACCGCATCGAGCATGCGTTGCACGCCCTTGTTCTTGAAGGCGGTGCCGCACAGCATGGGCTGGATCTCGGTTGCGATCGTGCGCGTGCGCAGGCCCTGCTTGATCTCTTCCTCGGACAGCTCACCCGTCTCGAGGTACTTGTTCATCAGATCCTCGTTGGCCTCGGCGGCGGCCTCGATCATGTTCTCGCGCCACTTCTGGCATTCAGCCTCGAGTTCAGCTGGGATCGGGAGGTACTCGAACTTCATCCCTTGGCTGGCCTCGTCCCAGATGATGGCCTTCATCTTGAACAGGTCGACCACGCCCTTGAAGTTCTCTTCAGAACCGATGGGCACGACGATGGGCACGGGGTTGGCCTTCAGGCGCACCTTCATCTGGTCGTAGACCTTGAAGAAGTTGGCTCCGGTGCGATCCATCTTGTTGACGAAGGCCAGGCGCGGCACCTTGTACTTGTTGGCCTGGCGCCAGACCGTCTCGGACTGAGGCTGGACACCACCGACGGCGCAGTACACCATGCAAGCCCCGTCCAACACACGCATGGAGCGCTCGACTTCGATCGTGAAATCCACGTGCCCGGGGGTGTCGATGATGTTGAAGCGGTGCTCGGGAAGCGTCAGGTCCATGCCCTTCCAGAAGCAGGTGGTCGCCGCGGAAGTGATCGTGATGCCACGCTCCTGTTCCTGCTCCATCCAGTCCATCGTCGCGGCGCCGTCGTGCACCTCCCCGATCTTGTGGTTGACGCCGGTGTAGTACAGGATGCGCTCGGTCGTCGTCGTCTTGCCGGCATCGATGTGCGCCGAGATGCCGATATTGCGGTAGCGCTCGATGGGGGTCTTGCGGGCCATGGTCAAACTCCAGACACAGGGGCCGCCTCGGGCTCAGTATTCACCCTGGGGCGGCCGGAAGAGGCGGGGAAAAGAGGGGACGTTCAGAACCGGAAGTGCGAGAACGCCTTGTTCGCCTCGGCCATGCGGTGCACTTCGTCGCGCTTCTTCATCGCACCGCCGCGGCCCTCGCTGGCCTCAAGCAGCTCATTGGCCAGCCGGGCCGCCATAGACTTCTCGCCCCGCTTGCGCGCGGCCTCCTTCAGCCAGCGCATGGCCAGCGCCTGCCGCCGGATGGGACGCACCTCGACAGGCACCTGGTAGTTCGCGCCGCCGACACGGCGGGACTTGACCTCGACCATCGGCTTGACGTTGTTGAGCGCGATCATGAAGATCTCCAGCGGATCCTTGCTGGCCTTCTTCTCGACCTGGTCGAGGGCACCATAGATGATGCGCTCGGCCACGGCCTTCTTGCCGGACTCCATGACGACGTTCATGAACTTGGACAGGTCCACCGAACCGAACTTGGGATCGGGCAGGATCTCCCGCTTGGGGACTTCGCGACGACGGGGCATGACACACTTCCTTCTTCAGTTTCAGCTGGACGCGGCCGGGGAGCCGGCGACCCGAAGACCCAATCCGGACCTTCGCTTACTAGACGGCCGTACCCCTGGGCACAGCCACCTCGGACGGGGCAGCCTTCAGGCTGCCCGACACTGCCGCCGGCGTCAGCGCAGGCGGCGTATTCGTCAGGCCGTTCAGGCCTTCTTCGGGCGCTTGGCGCCGTACTTCGAGCGCGACTGCTTGCGATCCTTCACGCCCTGCAGGTCCAGCGAGCCGCGCACGATGTGGTAGCGCACGCCCGGAAGGTCCTTGACCCGGCCACCGCGCACCAGGACCACGCTGTGCTCCTGCAGGTTGTGGCCTTCACCGCCGATGTAGGAGATCACCTCCTGCTGGTTGGTCAAGCGCACCTTGGCGACCTTGCGCAGAGCGGAGTTGGGCTTCTTCGGGGTGGTCGTGTAGACGCGGGTGCACACGCCGCGGCGCTGCGGGTTGCCCTGGAGGGCCGGCGATTTCGACTTCGCCGTCTCGGTCTGGCGACCCAGGCGCACGAGCTGGTTGATGGTGGGCATGCTTGCAGTTCCCGTCTGGACTGTGTGATGTCGATCTGTGGGGCGACGCTGAGTGCCGAGCGCTCACGCGCGGGGGCCACCCGCTGGCGCATACCCCGCGACCATGGCAGGCGGCATGCTCACTCATGCCTGCAACTGCAGTGGCCTTCGAAGGGCGCTGGGGCGACCGCTCGGCAAAGAGCGGGGCACGGCGTGCCAAAGAACCCGAAATTATAGGGCCTAAGCGCGACGTCCCGCAAGGGCCGCCTGAGCGCACCGGTCGGGACCATCGAATCCGGCCCCGACGAGCACGGAAAGCGCAGGCGGCCCGCGGGCCGCGGACAAAAAAGGCGGCCCGCGGGCCGCCTTGGGTCAGTGGGTCAGTGCGCGCCGTGCGTTCAGCCGGCCGACGCCGCGTCGAGGCTCGCCAGCTGCGCAGCCGCCAGCTCTTCGGCCTCCTGCAGGGCGATCGCTCGGCGCTCGGTCTCGTCCATCTCCTCCTTGGCCTTGCGCGCACCGTGGAAGGCCATGCCGGTTCCCGCTGGGATCAGGCGACCCACGATGACGTTCTCCTTCAGGCCGCGCAACTCGTCGCGCTTGCCCATGATGGCCGCCTCGGTGAGCACACGCGTGGTTTCCTGGAAGGACGCCGCGGAGATGAAGGAATCGGTCGACAGGCTGGCCTTCGTGATGCCCAGCAGCACATCGGCATGCGTGGCCGGCACCTTGCCTTCGCCGCGCAGCCTGTCGTTGGTCTCGAGCAACTCGCTGCGCTCAATCTGCTCGCCGGCGATGTAGCCGCTGTCACCAGTGTCGACGATCTGCACGCGCCGCAGCATCTGGCGCACGATCACCTCGATGTGCTTGTCGTTGATCTTCACGCCCTGCAAGCGGTAGACGTCCTGCACCTCGTCGACGATGTAGCGCGCCAGCTCCTCGATGCCCAGCAGACGCAGGATGTCCTGCGGATCGGCCGGGCCGTCGACGATCAACTCGCCCTTGTTCACGACCTGGCCTTCGTGCACGAGGATGTTCTTCTCCTTCGGGACGAGCTCTTCGTAGATCTTGCCGTCGGGGTCGGTGATCTGCAGGCGCACCTTGCCCTTGGTCTCCTTGCCGAAGCTGATCGTGCCGGTGATCTCGGCCAGCGTGCCCTTGTCCTTCGGGCTGCGCGCCTCGAAGAGTTCGGCCACGCGCGGCAAGCCGCCGGTGATGTCACGCGTCTTCTGGCCTTCCACCGGGATGCGCGCGAGCACCTCGCCGGGCGTCAACTCCTGGCCGTCGCGAACCTGGATCAGCGAGCCCACCGGGAAGCCGATGGTCACCGAATGGTCGGTGCCGGGGATCTTGACCTCCTGCGCCGAGGCGTCGAGGAGCTTGACCAGCGGACGTACCACCTTGGTCGAGCCCCGGCGCTTCGGATCGATCACGACCAGGGTCGACAGACCCGTGATCTCATCGACCTGCTTGGCCACCGTGACGCCTTCCTCGACGTTCTCGAACCTCGCACGACCGGCGAACTCGGTGATGATCGGACGGGTCAGCGGGTCCCAGTTGGCCAGCACGGTGCCAGCCTTGATGTGCTGGTCGGCCTTCACGTTCAGCGTCGCTCCGTAGGGAACCTTGTGACGCTCGCGCTCACGCCCGTGCGGGTCGAGCACGACGATTTCGCCCGAGCGCGAGATGACCACCAGTTCGCTCTTGCCGTTGGTGACGTAGCGCATCGTGGCATTGAAGCCGATGATGCCGTCGCTCTTGGCGTCAACGCTGGAGGCCACCGCCGCGCGCGAGGCGGCGCCGCCGATGTGGAAGGTGCGCATCGTCAGCTGCGTGCCGGGCTCGCCGATGGACTGCGCCGCGATCACGCCCACAGCCTCGCCCACGTTGACCAGGCCGCCGCGACCCAGGTCACGCCCGTAGCACTTCGAGCACAGACCGAAGCGCGTGTCGCAGGTCAGAGGCGTGCGAACCTTCACCTCGTCCACGCCGGCGAGTTCGAGCATGTCGAGCACGTCCTCGTCCAGCATGCCGCCGGGCGGCACCAGGACCTCCTGCGTCTCGGGGTGGATGACCTCCACCGCCGCGACGCGGCCGAGGATGCGGTCACGCAGGCTCTCGATCACCTCGCCGCCCTCGACGAGCGCGCGCATCGGGATGCCGTTCTGCGTGCCGCAGTCATCCTGCGTCACGACCAGGTCCTGCGTCACGTCGACCAGGCGTCGCGTCAGGTAGCCCGAGTTGGCGGTCTTCAGGGCCGTGTCGGCCAAGCCCTTGCGCGCGCCGTGCGTCGAGATGAAGTATTGGAGGACGTTCAGGCCCTCGCGGAAGTTCGCAGTGATCGGCGTCTCGATGATCGAGCCGTCGGGTTTGGCCATCAGGCCGCGCATGCCGGCGAGCTGGCGGATCTGCGCCGCCGAGCCCCGCGCGCCGGAGTCCGCCATCATGTAGATGGAGTTGAACGACTCCTGATCGACGGTCTTGCCGTGGCGGTCGACGACCTTCTCCACGCGCAACTGCTCCATCATCTTCTTGCCGATGTCGTCACCGGCCTTGCCCCAGATGTCGACGACCTTGTTGTAGCGCTCCCCGGCGGTGACCAAGCCCGAAACGTACTGCTGCTCGATCTCCTTGACCTCCTTCTCGGCGCGCTCGATGACATCGTGCTTCTCCTTGGGCACGAGCATGTCGTCGATCGCGATCGAGATGCCGGCGCGCGTGGCCAGGCGGAAGCCCGACTGCAGCAGCTTGTCGGCGAAGACCACGGTCTCCTTCAGGCCGCACTTGCGGAAGCTCACGTTGATCAGACGCGAGATCTCCTTCTTCTTCAGCGCCTTGTTCAGGTTGCTGAAGGGCAGGCCGCGCGGCAGGATCTCCGACAGCAGGGCACGGCCGGCGGTGGTCTCGACCACAGCGGTGTGGGGCGTGAAGCTGCCGTCGGCCTGGCGCACCTGCTCGGTCAGGCGCACGCTGACGCGCGCCGTGAGTTCGACCTGGTCGTTGTCCAGCGCGCGTTGCACCTCGCCGACGTCGGCGAAGACCATGCCCTCGCCCTTGCCGTTGGTGCGTTCGCGCGTAGCGTAGTACAGGCCCAGCACGACGTCCTGGCTGGGCACGATGGACGGCTCGCCCGAGGCCGGGAAGAGCACGTTGTTCGAGGCCAGCATCAAGGTACGGGCCTCCATCTGCGCCTCGATGGACAGCGGCACGTGCACGGCCATCTGATCGCCGTCAAAGTCGGCGTTGAAGGCCGAGCAAACCAGCGGGTGCAGCTGGATCGCCTTGCCCTCGATCAGCACCGGCTCGAAGGCCTGGATACCCAGGCGGTGCAGCGTCGGCGCGCGATTCAGCAGCACCGGGTGCTCGCGGATCACCTCCTCGAGGATGTCCCAGACGATCGGCGTGCCGGACTCGACCTCCTTCTTGGCGGCCTTGATCGTGTTGGCGATCCCCATCGCCTCGAGGCGACTGAAGATGAAGGGCTTGAACAGCTCCAGCGCCATCAGCTTGGGCAGGCCGCACTGGTGCAGCTTGAGCGTCGGGCCCACCGTGATGACCGAGCGGCCGGAGTAGTCGACGCGCTTGCCCAGCAGGTTCTGGCGGAAGCGGCCGCCCTTGCCCTTGATCATGTCGGCCAGCGACTTCAGCGCGCGCTTGTTCGCACCCGTCATCGCCTTGCCGCGGCGGCCGTTGTCCAACAGCGAGTCCACCGCTTCCTGCAGCATTCGCTTCTCGTTGCGCACGATGATCTCGGGCGCCTTCAGCTCCAGCAGGCGTGCCAGCCGGTTGTTGCGGTTGATGACGCGGCGGTACAGGTCGTTGAGGTCGGAAGTCGCGAAACGACCGCCGTCCAGCGGCACGAGAGGGCGCAGGTCCGGCGGCAGCACCGGCAGCACGTCCATCACCATCCACTGCGGCTTGATGCCCGACTTCTTGAACGCCTCCAGCACCTTCAGGCGCTTGGCGTTCTTCTTGATCTTGAGCTCCGAGCCCGTCAAGTCGTTGCGGATCTTCTCGATCTCCGCATCGATGTCGAGTTCTTCCAGCAGTTTCTTGACGCCCTCGGCGCCCATCAGCGCGGTGAACTCACCGTCGCCGTACTCGCCCGCCTTGGCCTCGTACTCGTCCTCGGTCATGATCGCGAACTTCTTCAGCGGCGTCATGCCCGGGTCGACCACGACGTAGGCCTCGAAGTACAGCACGCGCTCGATGTCGCGCAGCGTCATGTCGAGCACCAGGCCCAGACGCGACGGCAGGCTCTTGAGGAACCAGATGTGGGCACACGGTGCGGCCAGGTCGATGTGACCCATGCGGTCGCGCCGCACCTTGGTCTGCGTCACCTCCACACCGCACTTCTCGCAGATCACGCCGCGGTGCTTCAGGCGCTTGTACTTGCCGCACAGGCACTCGTAGTCCTTGATCGGCCCGAAGATCTTGGCGCAGAACAGGCCGTCACGCTCGGGCTTGAAGGTGCGGTAGTTGATGGTCTCGGGCTTCTTGACCTCGCCGAAAGACCACGAGCGGATCTTCTCGGGCGAGGCCAGGCCGATCTTGATGGCATCGAAATGCTCATCAGGGGTGAACTGCTTGAAGAGGTCCAGCAAGCCTTTCATGCTTTCTCCTTGGAGTCGTAGAGCGTGTGGGAGCGAGAAACGACGGGGGCGGGCCGCGTCAGTTCTTCTCCAGCTCGATGTCGATACCCAGCGACCGGATTTCCTTGACCAGCACGTTGAACGACTCCGGCATGCCGGCGTCGATGGCGTGCTCGCCCTTGACGATGTTCTCGTAGACCTTGGTGCGGCCGTTGACGTCGTCGGACTTGACCGTCAGCATCTCCTGCAGGACGTAGCTCGCGCCATAGGCCTCGAGCGCCCAGACCTCCATCTCGCCGAAGCGCTGGCCGCCGAACTGTGCCTTGCCGCCCAGCGGCTGCTGGGTGACCAGGCTGTAGGGGCCGGTGGAGCGCGCGTGCATCTTGTCGTCGACCAGGTGATGCAGCTTCAGCACGTGCATGTAGCCCACCGTCACCGGGCGCTCGAAGGCCTCACCGGTGCGACCGTCGTGCAGCGTGGCCTGCGTGCGCGTGGCCGTGAGGCCCTTGACGCGCGCGATCTCCTCCGGGTAGGCGATCTGCAGCATGGCCCGGATCTCGTCCTCGGAGGCGCCGTCGAACACCGGGGTGGCGAAGGGCACGCCCTTGGCCAGGTTGCCCGCCATCTCGAGCACCTCGGCGTCGCCGAGCTCGTCGATGCGCTCGCCCTTGCCGCCGGAGCGGTTGTACAGGGCGTCCAGGAAGCTACGCAGCTCGGCCACCTTGGCCTGCGCCTGCAGCATGTCGCCGATGCGCAGACCGATCCCCTTGCCCGCCCAGCCCAAGTGCACCTCCAGCACCTGGCCGACGTTCATGCGCGAGGGCACACCCAGCGGGTTCAGCACGATGTCCATCGGCGTGCCGTCGGCCATGTAGGGCATGTCCTCCACCGGCACGATCTTCGACACCACGCCCTTGTTGCCGTGGCGGCCGGCCATCTTGTCGCCCGGCTGCAGGCGGCGCTTGACGGCCAGGTAGACCTTGACCATCTTCAGCACACCCGCGGGCAGCTCGTCACCCTGAGTCAGCTTCTTGCGCTTCTCCTCGAAGGCGAGGTCGAAGCTGTGGCGCGTCTGCTCGAGAGAGTTCTTGATGCTCTCGAGCTGGTTGGCCACCTCCTCGTCGGCAGGGCGCACATCGAACCAGTGGTAGCGGTCCACCGTCGAAAGGTAGGCCTTGTCGATCGTGGAACCGCGCGGGAGCTTGTTCGGCCCGCCGTTGGCGACCTTGCCCGCGAGCAGCTTCTCGATGCGATCGAACGCGTCCGCCTCGACGATGCGGAGCTGGTCATTGAGGTCCAGGCGGAAGCGCTTGAGCTCGTCGTCGATGATCTGCTGCGCACGCTTGTCGCGCGGGATGCCCTCGCGCGTGAAGACCTGCACGTCGATGACGGTCCCATTCGTGCCCTGGTCCACACGCAGGGAGGTGTCCTTCACGTCGGAAGCCTTCTCGCCGAAGATCGCGCGCAGCAGCTTCTCCTCGGGCGTGAGCGTGGTCTCGCCCTTGGGCGTGACCTTGCCCACCAACACGTCGCCGGGGTTGACCTCGGCGCCGATGTAGACGATGCCGGACTCATCCAGGCGGGCGAGCTGCTGCTCCGACAGGTTGGGGATGTCGCGCGTGATCTCCTCAGCGCCGAGCTTAGTGTCACGTGCCATGACCACCAACTCCTCGATGTGGATCGAGGTGTAGCGGTCTTCGCCGACCACGCGCTCCGAGATCAGGATCGAATCCTCGAAGTTGTAGCCGTTCCAGGGCATGAAGGCCACGAGCATGTTCTGCCCTAGGGCCAGCTCGCCCAGGTCGGTCGACGCGCCGTCGGCCACCACGTCACCGGACTCGACGCGGTCGCCGCGCTTGACGATCGGGCGCTGGTGGATGTTGGTGTTCTGGTTGCTGCGCTGGTACTTGATGAGGTTGTAGATATCCACACCCACCTCACCCGCCACCGTCTCGGCGTCGTTGACGCGGATGACGATGCGGTTGGTGTCGACGTAATCCACGACCCCGCCGCGACGCGCCGTCACCACGGTGCCGGAGTCAACCGCCGACACCCGCTCGACGCCGGTGCCGACCAGGGCCTTCTCGGGCCGCAGCGTCGGCACGGCCTGGCGCTGCATGTTCGCGCCCATCAGTGCGCGGTTGGCGTCATCGTGCTCGAGGAAGGGCACGAGGGAGGCCGCTACGGAGACGATCTGCGCCGGCGCCACGTCCATGTACTGCACGCGCTCAGGGGACAAGAGCACCGACTCGCCCTTCTCGCGCGCGCTGACGAGTTCATCGACCAGGCTGCCTGCATCGTCGAGCGAGGCGTTGGCCTGCGCGATTACGTACTTGCCCTCCTCGATGGCGGACAGGTAGTCGATCTGGTCGGTCACCTGCCCGTCGACCACGCGCCGGTACGGCGTCTCGAGGAAGCCGTACTCGTTGAGTCGCGCAAAGAGGGCCAGCGAGTTGATCAGGCCGATGTTCGGGCCTTCCGGGGTCTCGATCGGGCAGACGCGGCCATAGTGTGTCGGGTGCACGTCGCGCACCTCGAAGCCCGCGCGTTCACGCGTCAGGCCGCCCGGGCCCAGGGCGGAGACGCGACGCTTGTGCGTGATCTCCGACAGCGGGTTCGTCTGGTCCATGAACTGGCTGAGCTGGCTCGCCCCGAAGAACTCCTTCAGCGCCGCGGAGATCGGCTTGGAATTGATCAGGTCGTGCGGCATCAGAGCCTCGGTCTCGGCCTGACCCAGGCGCTCCTTGACGGCCTTCTCGATGCGTGCCAGGCCCGAGCGGTACTGGTTCTCGGCCAGCTCGCCCACGCAGCGCACGCGCCGGTTGCCGAGGTGGTCGATGTCGTCGACGTCACCGTTGCCGTTGCGCAGGTCGACCAGGATCTTGACGACGTCCAGGATGTCCTCGTTGGACAGCGTCATCGGGCCCTCGGGCACTTCGCGGCCGACGCGGGCGTTGAACTTCATGCGCCCCACCCGCGAGAGGTCGTAGGTGTCGGCGCTGTAGAACAGGCGGTTGAACAGGGCCTCCACCGCGTCCTCGGTGGGCGGCTCGCCAGGGCGCATCATGCGGTAGATGGCCACACGCGCCGCGAGCTGGTCGGCCGTCTCGTCGATGGCCAGCGTCTGGCTGATGTAGGCGCCCTGGTTCAGCTCGTTCGTGAACAGGCAGGGCAGGTCGCGGATGCCGGCCGTGCGCAGCTTCTTCAGCAGCGTCTCGGTCAGCTCCTCATTGGCCTTGGCCACGATCTCGCCGGTGTCCGGATCGACCATGTTGCGCGCGACCACGCGGCCCACGAGCAGGTCCTCGGGCACCGACAGGTGGGTCGTACCGGTCTGCTCGAGCTGGCGCAGGTGGCGCACGGTGATGCGCTTGTCCTTCTCGACGACGACGGCACCGGTCTTGTCGGTGATGTCGAAGCGCGCGACCTCGCCGCGCAAGCGGTCGGGCACGAGCTCCATCTGCGCGCCCGCATCCATCAGGATGAAGTTGTCGTTGACGAAGAAGTGGCCGAGGATGGCCTCGGGCTTCAGGCCGATGGCCTTCAGCAGGATCGTCACCGGCATCTTGCGGCGCCGGTCGACGCGGAAGTACAGGATGTCCTTCGGGTCGAACTCGAAGTCGAGCCAGGAGCCCCGGTAGGGAATGATCCGGGCCGAGAACAGAAGCTTGCCCGAGCTGTGCGTCTTGCCCTTGTCGTGCTCGAAGAACACGCCGGGGGACCGGTGCAGCTGGCTGACGATCACGCGCTCGGTGCCGTTGATGACGAAGGAGCCGTAGTCGGTCATGAGCGGAACCTCGCCCATGTAGACCTCCTGCTCCTTGATCTCCTTGACCGCCTTCTGCGGGTGCGACTCGCGGTCGTAGATGATCATCTGCAGCCGCGCGCGCACCGCCGCTGCGAAGGTCAGGCCGCGCTGCTGGCACTCCCGCACGTCGAAGGCGGGCTTGGCCATGTTGTATTCGATGAAGCGCATCTCCACGAACCCGTTGTGCGAGACGATCGGGAACGCGGACAGGAAGGCCGCCTGCAGGCCCTCGGGCTTGCGCTTGGCGGGAGGCAGGTCCTTCTGCAGGAAGGCCACGTAGGACTCCCGCTGCATCGTCAGCAGGTAGGGCACCTTGAGGACGCTCTCGCGCTTGCCGAAGCTCTTGCGGATCCGCTTGCGCTCGGTGTAGCTGTAGCTGGGGGATGCTTGCGCCATGAAACTCTCCGTGTCGACCCAGCCCGCCTGGCCGGGTCGGGCGTGGAAGTCGGCGACTGGCTGCACAGGCCCTCCGCAGGCCCCCTTGCGGGCCCTGCCCCGGCACGGGGGCGGGCGGAGCGAACTCATCCGCCACCGCCCCGGACTGGTGCCTGATAGCTTGGTGGCAGGCCACTACCTGCCGCTGGCGGACAACCCCGGCGTTGCACCGGAGTCCGACCAAACCCGTTCCCTGCAGTCGGATCAGAGAACACTGCGAAGCCTCGCGGGCTTCGCGCTGTTCTCGCCGACAGGGCCCCCCCGCGGGGCAGGCCCTGCCTGCGCGCCAGGCGCGCTTACTTGAGCTCGACCTTCGCGCCGGCGTCGGCCAGCTTCTTCTGCGCGGCCTCGGCGTCGGCCTTGGAGATGCCCTCCTTGACGGGCTTGGGTGCGCCGTCGACGAGATCCTTGGCCTCCTTCAGGCCCAGGCCAGTGATCTCGCGCACGGCCTTGATGACCGACACCTTGTTGGCGCCGGCTTCCATCAGCATGACCGTGAACTCGGTCTTCTCTTCGACGGCCGGGGCCGCAGCCGCGCCGCCGGCGCCGCCAGCCGGAGCCGCCATCGCCGCTGCGGACACACCGAACTTCTGCTCGATGGCCTTGACCAGGTCGTTGAGTTCCATCACGGACATGCTGTCCATGGCGGTCAGGAATGCGTCTTTGTCGAATGCCATTTGGGGTTCCTCGAAAGGGAAAGATTCAATGAAGGTGAGGTCGTCGGGTCAGGCGGCGGCTTCTTGCGCGCCACCGCCCTTCTGCTCGGCCACGGCAGCCAAAACGCCAGCCAGGCGCTGGACAGGCGACATCAGCAGGCCGGCGACCTGCGAGATCAGCACCTCGCGCGACGGGATCGCGGCCAGCGCCTTGACGCCGTCGGCGTCGAGGGCCCGGCCGGCATACGCGCCGCCCTTGATGACAAGTCTGTCGTTGCCCTTGGCGAAGTCGGCCACGACTTTCGCCGCAGCGACCGCATCCTCGGAAAAGCCGTAGATCAGCGGGCCGACCATCGTGGTCTGGGCCACCTCGAACGGCGTGCCGGCCACGGCGCGGCGGGCGAGCGTGTTCTTCAGCACGTGAAGATACACACCCTTCTCCCGCGCCTGCCGGCGCAGCGCGTCGAGGTGAGCCACCGTCATTCCACGGTACTCGGCCAGCGCGAGGGTCTGCGAACGCGCGACCTGGGCCGACACGTCAGCCACCACGGCTGCCTTCTCGTTGCGATTGAGACTCAAAGGTCTACTCCTTGCACATCGCGGGTGCCCGGCTCGCGCCGGACCGCACCGCACCCTGGTTCAGCGACCTTCTGCTCGAGAAACCCGTCTCTCACAGCGGGACCGCCATCTGCGCTGGCCGCTCCGACACGCCGGGTCGGGCGGTCGGGTCGATTAAGGCGCCCTACGGCGCCGCCAGCGGTCTTCGATGGCCTGGAGCCAAGCCTTGGGGTCGGGCGCAGCATGCTGCGCAGTCTTCCCCAGGGCAGGCTCCAGCCCACCAAACTCTGCTCCGCGCCAGACTCGCGCGGGGCCCTTTCACCTGTGGGCAGCGTCGGCACTCAGGCCGCCACCGCCGTGAGCGTCGATGTGTCCACGCGGACCCCGACCCCCATGGTCGAGGACACGGCCACCTTGCGCAGGTACACGCCCTTGGAACTGGCCGGCTTGGACTTGTTCAGCGCGTCCAGCAAGGCACGCAGGTTGCCGGTCAGCTTGTCGGGCTCGAACGACCGGCGGCCGATCGTGGCGTGGATGATCCCGGCCTTGTCGACGCGGAACTGCACCTGGCCGGCCTTGGCATTGCGCACCGCGGTGGCCACGTCGGGGGTGACAGTGCCGACCTTGGGGTTGGGCATCAGCCCGCGCGGACCCAGGATCTGGCCCAGCGTGCCGACCACGCGCATCGTGTCAGGCGAGGCGATCACCACGTCGAAATTCAGGTTGCCGCCCTTGATCTCGGCAGCGAGGTCGTCCATGCCGACGATGTCGGCGCCCGCGGCACGGGCCTCGTCGGCCTTGGCGCCCTGGGCGAACACGGCCACACGCTTGGTCTTGCCGGTGCCGTTGGGCATGACGACGGCGCCACGGACGACCTGGTCGGACTTCTTCGCATCGACGCCGAGCTGCACGGCCACGTCGATGGATTCGTCGAACTTGGCCGTCGCGCACTCCTTGACGAGCGCCAGCGCGGCGTCGATCGGATACAGCTTCATGCTGTCGACCTTGCCCTGCAGGGCCTTGGCTTTCTTGGTCAGCTTGGCCATGTCAGACACCCTCCACCACGAGGCCCATCGAGCGGGCCGAACCGGCGATCGTGCGCACCGCGGCGTCCATGTCGGCCGCGGTAAGGTCCTTGATCTTGGTCTTGGCGATCTCCTCGAGCTGCGCGCGGGTGACCTTGCCCACCTTGTCCAGGTGCGCCTTGCCAGAACCCTTCTCGATCTTGGCGGCCTTCTTCAGCAGGACGGTCGCCGGCGGCGACTTCAGGATGAAGGTGAAGGACTTGTCGGCAAAGGCGGTGATCACCACCGGCAGCTTCAGCCCGGGTTCATAGCCCTGCGTCTGGGCATTGAACTCCTTGCAGAAGGCCATGATGTTCAGGCCGCGCTGGCCGAGCGCCGGGCCGATCGGAGGCGAAGGGTTGGCCTTGCCCGCCGGGACTTGCAGCTTGATGAAGCCGACGATCTTCTTTGCCATGAATGGCTCCTCGAGTTCAAACGACCGCCGAAGCGGTCTCCTCGTCTACCAGCCCTTGGAACCGAGACTCACCGGGGCTGTGGCGGTGGTGATTTCCGTCAGACCTTCTCGACCTGCGAGAAGTCGAGTTCGACCGGTGTGGCACGCCCGAAGATGGTGACCGACACGCGGACCTTGGATTTCTCGTAGTTGACTTCCTCGACCGCACCGTTGAAGTCGGTGAACGGGCCTTCCTTGACCCGCACGAACTCGCCGACCGTCCACTGCACCTTGGGCCGCGGCTTGTCCACGCCCTCCTGCATCTGGCTGACGATCTTCATGACCTCGGCCTCGGAAATCGGCGCCGGGCGATTGCGCGCGCCGCCGACGAAACCGGTCACCTTGTTCGTGTGCTTCACGAGATGCCAGCTCTCGTCGTCCATCAGCATCTCGACGAGCACGTAACCCGGGAAGAAGCGGCGCTCGGTCACCGCCTTCTTGCCGTTCTTGAGTTCGACCACTTCCTCGGTGGGGACGAGGATGCGGCCGAACTTGGACTGCATCCCGGCGCGGTCGATGCGCTCGCGCAGGTTGCGCTCGACCGCCTTCTCCATGCCCGAATACGCATGGACGACATACCAGCGCAGCGGCGTCGCCGCAGCGGGCGTTGCGATCTCGGCTTGGGTCTCGCTCATAGCCAACTCCTCGGGGCCCGGCTCAGCGACGCCAGCCCAGGATCAGGTCGTACAGCAGCCACTCGAGCGTCTTGTCGGTGAGCCACAGGAACAGCGCCATCACGAAGACGAAGGCGAAGACGTAGCCTGTCATCTGCAGCGCCTCGTTGCGCGTAGGCCAGACGACTTTCTTGACCTCGCGCACGGAGTCGCGGCCGTACGCGATGAGTTGCCGGCCGGGCTCGGTGACGAAGAACACAGCCACACCGGCGGCCAGCAGAGCGAACAGCACGCCCACGCGCGTCCACAAACCCTGCTTGCCCAGCAGATAGAAAGCCACCACAGCGCCGATGACGAGAAGCGCCGCAGCGGCCAGCTTGGCCTTGTCGGCGCCGCTGGACACCGTCTCGACCGTGGAGGGTGAGCTCATCGTCAGGACATCCGGCGGGCATGCGCCCGCAATGGCTTGCCGGCAGCAGGCCGACACGACGAGGCCCACGCGGGGCCGGGATGGCTGCGGCAGCGCCGCAGCCTCATGTGGTGGCAGGGGCAGAGGGGATCGAACCCCCGACCTTCGGTTTTGGAGACCGACGCTCTGCCAGTTGAGCTATGCCCCTGCGTCAGAACACTCACTCGATGATCTTGGCGACGACGCCAGCGCCCACGGTGCGGCCGCCCTCGCGGATCGCAAAGCGCAGACCCTCTTCCATCGCGATCGGCGCGATCAGCTTGACCGTGATGCTGACGT
>JBILNB010000004.1:0-156013 GCA_044375195.1 Rubrivivax sp.
TGATCTATTATTCTGCCACTACAAGATTTTTCGGAAATCGAGATCTTCAGAGCGCTAACTACCTGATCCGTAACACGCTGCGGGCGCTGGCAGCGGGCAGGCGGGCGGAAAAGTGTCGAACTTGGGTGGATTGGGACTGATACTGAGATCAAGTCTTGGTCTGAGCTCCCGAGGGACTTGGGCTGCTGCAGACTGCTTGCAGTCGGTCCACCCAGCGCGCGTCACCGGCGGCTGCCGACCCTCAAGCGACATACCGCCCAGTCTGAAGCGGTCGTTCGAGGGCGTGGCCGCCGGATGGTGAGCCGCGGCAAAGGCGTCCATTCATCGGTACAGATCGTCTGGGTGCCTGACCAGAAGTGAACCGAACTGTGCAGCTTCCAGGCATTCGCGCACGGGCGCCAGGGTCGACTCGTAGACGGGCATGCGGTCAGCCGCGAAGCTCGTGTGAGGCCAGTCCGAGCCCCAGACCGTGTGCGATCCGAACAGCTTTGCGGCGCGGCGGATGCGGGGCCACAACTCGGTGTATGGGGCGGACGAACCGAGCCGGTACCAACCCGACAGCTTGATCCAAGCCCCACCGCTGGCGAGAGCCTTTGCCGCAGCCCAGGCCGGGTGTGCGTCAGGCAGGCCGGCATCAAGACCCGCCAAGTGATCGAGAACGAAGCACAGCCCTGTCTGGGCCTGCCACGCCAGCAGTTGCGGCAACGCTTCGGCGCTTGCGTACCATTGAACATGCCAGCCGCGAGCGCGCAGCCGAGGCGCGATTCGCAGCAGATCAGACATCACGTCGCCGGCGTGCCCAGCCGGTGAGACGAGGTTGAAGCGCACGCCGCGTACTCCCGCGTCGTGCATGCGGTTCAGCTCAGCGTCTCCGACTTCCGAGTCGATCACCGCGACGCCGCGATGTCTGCCGTGCGCTGCCTCCAGCGCCTGCAGCATCACCGAGTTGTCGGTACCGTAGACGCTCGGCTGGACGAGCACCAGATGTTCGATGCCATGCCGACGTGCCAGTTTTTCGATCTCGGACAGCGGGCGATGCGCAGGCGTGTAGTGGCCGGGTCGTACCGGTGCCGCGGCCTCAAAGACATGGACATGGCAGTCCCAACCGGAGCAGAGCGCCGATGTCGGCGGCGCTACTCGATCACTCACGCGTGATGCGGCGCTCGCGCACCACCGTGCCCCATTGAGTCTGCTGCTCCTTGAGGAAAGCGGCGGCTTCGACCTCACCGCCGGCGAAGGCCTCGCCACCGAGCGTGCGCACGCGGCCCAGAACCTCGGGGTCGGCCATCGCCTTGCGGATGGCAGCCGCCACCTTGGCGCGCACCGCTGCCGGCACACCAGCCGGGGCGAGCACCGGGTTCCACTCGAGCACCTCGTAGCCCTTGAGACCGGCTTCCTCCATCGATGGCAGGTCGGGCAGCGCCCGCGATCGCGGCTTCGATGTCACCGCCAGCGCCCGCAGGCGGCCCGACTGGATGTGTCCGAGCGACGACGCCACGTTGGCGAAGAACAGCGGCACCTGCCCGCCCATCACGTCATTCAGAGCCGGCCCGCCGCCACGGTACGGGATGTGCTTCATGTCGACCTGGGCCAGCGCCTCGAACAGCGCGCCGGCCAGATGCTGCGCCGAGCCGTTGCCGGAGGAGGCATAGGCCAGCACGCCCGGCTTCGCCCGGGCCAAACGCAGCACGTCGGCCACCGTCTTGGCCTCGAAGCTCGGCGTACACACCAGCACGTTCGGGTACAGCGCCAGCACGGCCAGCGGTGCAAAGCTCGCCGCGGGGTCGTAGGGCAGCTTGTCGAACAACGCTGGGTTGACGGCGAACGACGAAGCATCCAGCAACAAGGTGGAGCCGTCGGGTGTGGCGCGCGCCACCTGCCCCGCTGCAATGGTGCCGCTGGCGCCGGGCTTGTTGTCGACGACCACTGGCTGGCCAAGCGCTTCGGCCATACGTGGTGCGATCAGCCGTGCCATCACATCGGCACCACCACCGGCAGGGTAGCTGACCACCAGCGTGATGGGCTTGCCGCCGGCAATGTCGCTGGCCGCCAGCGCGCGGCCCATCGGAGCTGCCAAGAAGGCGGTGCCTGCGGCCAGTACTCCGCGGCGATTCAGGTTTCGGGTGCTCTGCATGGGTGTCCTCAAGTGATCGAGACCGTGTAGTGGAAGGCGTTGGCATCGCCGAGGGTGTTGCGCCACTCGACACAGCGCCCCGCCAGGTCGAAGGCCTGCCGCTGCACGCGCACACCGGGGTGACCGGCGGGCAGGCGCAGCGCTCGCGCAGGCGCGGCGGCGAGGCTGCCGAAGCCGATCGTGTCGACGGCGCGGTGCACGTGCACACCACAGCGTTCGGCAAAGGCCGGGTAGAGCAAATCACCCCAGCCGGCGGGGTCACCATCGGTCAGGGGCGCGAACAAGGGAAGCGGCAGCCATATCTCCTCGTACAGCGCCGGCTGCCCGCCGACCGAACGCAGGCGCTTCAGCCTCAAGGCCTGCTCTCCCGGGCCGCAGGCGAGGGCGCGCGCGACCTCCCCGGTGGCCGCCACCATCTCGCGAGCCAAGATGCGTGACTTGGGCGCATCGTGGCCGGAGGCGCCGAAGCGGAAGAAGCGCAGCATCGGCGCCCCGCCCAGCCCCTGCCTGACGAAGGTGCCGCGGCCGTGGATGCGCTCGACCAGGCCCTGCTCGGCCAGCAGGTCGAGGGCCCGGCGCATCGTGCCCAACGCAACGCCATGCTCACCCGCCAGCGTCTGTTCGGCCGGAATCGCGCTGCCCGGTGGCCATTCGCCGGCGACGATGCGCGCCCGCATGGCCGCCGCTAGCGCGGCATAGCGGCTCTGCCCGGGTTCGGAGTCGACGAGGCGAACAGCGCACATATCTAGTCCTCTAGAGGACTAGAGTGTCTGGTGCCTCGATGCGGTTGTCAAGCCGCGAATGGCTGCTCTGGCGCTCCGCGATCAAGGGCAGCTACTGGCCGGTAACAGCCATCCGGTCTGAATGCGCGACAGACCGGTTCCGCTGCAGAGCTGCCGCCGCGGGCAGCACTGACCGCGGTGGCAGTTGATCCAGACCCGCTTCGGCACGCCACGGCCTCCGCCTCGTAGGGTCCGGAGAAGCTGTTTACGACTATGTTTGTCAAAGTCGACGCACTCAGGGCTTGCTTGGCCCGCGCTGTTTACGACTTCTCGGCACCAGGTGGCCAATTTGTCACGCCGGATCGCTAGGCTTTGCGGGGGGTGCTGTTTTCGACTGTATTTGGTCGGATCAGCCGCGCAGCGGCGGCGCCGTAGGCGCGCCAGGGGGCGCGGTTTGCGGCGCAGGCTCACATCGCGCAGCGATGTGAAGGGCCGCCAGGCCCGGCTGGAGCCACAAACCCACCCAGGAGCCTGGCGAAAACCGCGTCAGCCTCGGGCCGGGACGGCGCTACATTGACGATGTGGCGCCGCCCGCTCCGGCCCCTTCGAAAGCCCCCATGATGAAGCTGCAACTCAACGGACTGACGACGAACTACGAGCTCCACGGCCCCGAGGGCGCGCCCTGGCTGGTGCTGTCGCACTCGCTGGCCTGCAGCTCCGCGATGTGGGCGCCCCAGGTCGAGGCCCTGAAGGGCGATTACCGCATCCTGGCCTACGACACGCGCGGCCACGGCGGCACCGAGGCGCCGCCCGGGCCCTACACGCTGGAGCAGCTTGCCGACGACCTGCACGCGCTGCTGGGCGCGCTCGGCGTCGAGCGGCCGCACTACTGCGGCCTGTCGATGGGCGGCATGATCGGCCAGACCTATGCGCTGAAGTACCCCGGAAGGTTGCGCAGCCTGACGCTGGCCGACACGACGAGCCGCTACCCGGCCGAGGCCGCGGCGGTGTGGGCGCAGCGCATCGAGGTGGCGCGTGCTCAGGGCATGGGCCCGCTGGCCGAGCCGACATTGCAACGCTGGTTCACGCCCGCCTTCCACGCCCGCTGTCCCGAGGTCGTGGCATCGGTGCGCCAGCTCATCCTCGCCACGCCGGTGGCCGGCTACGTGGGCTGCAGCCAGGCGATCCCGCGGATCGACCTCACGGCGCGCCTGCACGCGATCGACTGCCCCGTGCTCGTCATCTGCGGCGCCGACGACCCGGGCACGCCGTTGGCGATGTCCGAGGAGATCCACGCGCACATCCCGGGCTCGCGCCTCGTGGTGCTGCCCGAGGCCGCGCACCTGGCCAACCTGGAACAGCCCGAGGCCTTCACCGCGGCGCTGCGCGGCTTCCTGGCGGCTTGCTGAGATCATGGCGGGCCTGTGGCGCCCTGACGGCGGCGCCGTCGTGCCCGCGCACGGGCGCGGGACAGTTCCGCGTCATCGGCACACGCCATCTTCGAACCGAACCGAATCCGTCATCAAACTCACGAGAGGACCCGCATGGAACCCCAAGGTACCCCCCTTCACGCCATCGCCGTCATCGGCGCCGGCACCATGGGCAACGGCATCGCGCAGGTGGCGGCGATGGCCGGGCTGCAGGTGACGATGATCGACATCAGTGACGAGGCGGTGCAGCGCGGCAAGGCCACGCTGGCGCGCAGCCTGGAGCGCCTGGTGAAGAAGGGCACCCTCGCGGCGGCCGACAGCCAGGCGGCGCAGGCGCGCGTGCGCGGCAGCACGGCCTATGCCGACATCGCCGGCGCCGGCCTCGTGATCGAGGCGGCGACCGAGAACATCGAGCTCAAGCTGCGCATCCTGCGCGAGGTCGACCGCCTGGCTGACGCGGGTGCGGTGATCGCGAGCAACACCTCATCGATCTCGATCACCCAGCTGGCCGCGGTGCTGCAGCGGCCCGAGCGCCTGATCGGTACGCACTTCTTCAACCCGGTGCCGATGATGGCGCTGCTGGAGATCATCCGAGGCCTGCAGACCTCGGACGCGGCGCACGCGCTCGCGATGGCCTTCGCGCGCCAGGTGGGCAAGACGCCGATCACGGTGCGCAACCGCCCGGGCTTCGTCGTCAACCGCATCCTGTGCCCGATGATCAACGAGGCCATCTTCGTGCTCGACGAGGGCCTGGCCACGGCCGATGACATCGACACCGGCATGCGTTTGGGCTGCAACCACCCGATCGGGCCGCTGGCGCTGGCCGACATGATCGGCCTGGACACGCTGCTGGCGGTGATGAAGGTGTTCCACGACGGTTTCGGCGACCCCAAGTACCGCCCGGCACCGCTGCTGGTGGACATGGTGGCCGCAGGCCGCCTGGGCCGCAAGAGCGGCCAGGGCTTCTACCGCTACGAGTGAGCGCGCCGCGGCGGGAGGGCTCGCTCAGCCTTTCAGCCGCCCCATCACCGCCAGGAAGGCCGGCACGAGCGCCGGCGCCGCGGCCTGTGCCAGCGCGACGTGGCGCTCGTCGTAGGCGTGCTCGCGATCGAGGATGTTCATCGTGCCGACGACCTCGCCGAGCGCGCACACCGGCACGTTGATGCAGGCGCCGCAGCCCAGGCCCGCGATCAGCGCATGGTCGAAGAAGGCCCAGCGGATGGCCTCCATGTTGCGGCCCAGCCAGGCCCTGCGCCCGACGATCACGTGCTCGCCCCAGGGGGTGGGGCCCATGGGCTTGCGCCCGGTCAGCGGGTAGGCGGCAGGGTCCGAGGAGTAGATGCGCTCGACCTCGGCCCCGCCGGGCACGACGAACAGCAGCGTGAACAGGCGGTGGCCGATGAGCTCGCGCATCGCCGCGTCGGCCGCGGCGAAGACGGCCTGTGGCGTGGTCGCCGCGGCGGCGGCCTCGGCCAGCCGGGCGAGCCGGGCAACGGGCTCGGTGCCGGGGGTGTTGGCAGGCAGGGGCGGGGCGGCAGCACTCATCGGCTCGACTCCAAGGGGGCGGCGCCGGCGGGCGCGCGCTGGTTGCGTTCGGGGAACAGGCCCTGGGGCCGCAGCCTCAGCACCAGGATCAGGGCCACGCCCACGGCCATCTCGCGCAGCGCGGCGGCCTGCAGCGGCGTGACCCCGGGCACCGCGTCGGCGACGAAGCGCGTGCCTTCGAGGAAGGCGATCAGCAGGTAGGCGCCGACCACGGCGCCGGTGGCGCGGCCGTTGCCGCCGGCGGTGACGGCGAGGAAGACGTAGATCGTCACGAGCGGCTGGAACAGGTCGGGCGCGATGTAGGAGCTGTAGTGCCCGTACAGCGCCCCGGCCAGGCCGGCGATGGCGGCCGAGATCGCGAAGGCCTCGGCCTTCATGCGCACCACCGGCTTGCCGGCGACGCTGGCCACGGTCTGGTCCTCGCGGATCGAGCGCAGCGCCCGGCCCCAGGGGGCGGCGGCCAGGCGCCGCAGCGCCCACCACACGGCGAACACCAGCACCGTCACCACCGCCAACCACGCGAGGTTGAAGCCGAAGGTCGGCGTGCGCGCGAAGTGGCCGGGGATGTTGGAGATGCCGTCGCTGCCGCGCGTGAGCCAGATCTCGTTGGCGGCCACGAGGCGCACGACCTCGGCGAATCCGAGCGTCACGATGGCCAGGTAGTCGTCGCGCAGGCGCAGCGTCGAGAAGGTGACGACGAGCCCGGCCAGCGCGCCGGCGGCCAGCGCCAGCAGCAGCCCCACGGGCACCGGCAGCGCCCCGCCCTGCGTGGCCAGGGCCGAGGCGTAGGCACCGATGGCCCAGAAGCCCGCCAGCCCGAGATTGACCAGCCCGGTCATGCCCCAGGCCAGCGTGACCGACTGCGCCAGCAGCGCGTAGATGCCGGCGGTCACCAGCATCGCGACGAGGTAGTTCTCCATGGCTTGTCCCGACCCCTCAGCCCTGGCGCGTGCCGAACAGCCCGGCCGGCCGGAAGGTCAGCACGAGCAGGATGGCGGCGAAGGCCACCGCGCTCTTGTAGGCCGGGTTGATGAACAGCACCGAGACCTCTTCGACCACGCCGATCAGCAGCGCGCCGGCCACCGCGCCCGGGATGGACCCCAGCCCGCCCAGCACGGCCGCGGCGAAGATCGACAGCAGCAGGCGCTGCCCCATGAAGGGCTCGAGCGTGGTGTCCAGGCCGATCAGCATGCCGCCGAAGCCGGCCAGGCCCGCGCCGACGGCCACGGTGACCACGGCCACGCGCTCGGGATCGATGCCGCGCAGGCGGGCGAGGTCGCGGTTGTCGGCCACGGCCCGCATCGAGCGCCCGGTGCGCGTCCAGCGCAGGAAGGCCCAGATCGCCGCCATGATGCACAGCGCCATGGCGAAGTTCTTCATCTGCTGTGGCCCGATGCGGTAGACCTCGGCGAAGACGATGTCGCGCGCCAGCGGCAGCTCGTAGCCGCGCTGCTCGTTGCCGAAGGCGAAGCGCAGCAGGTTCTCGATCACGATGCCGCCGGCCAGCGAGGCGATCGCCATGATCAGCGCCCCCGCCTTCTGCAGCGGGCGCACCGCGGCCCACTCGTGCGCCACGCCCACCACCGCCGCGCCGGCGAAGGCCGCGCCGAGCGCCAGCGCCAGTGGCCAGCCGAGCTGAGTGTTGGCCAGGTAGCCGGCGTAGGCCCCTGCGGCGGCGAGCGAGCCGATCGTGAAGTTCGGGTAGTTCAGGACGGCGAAGATGGCCGAGAAGCCGATCGCCGGCACCGCGAGGATGGTGCCGGCGATCACGCCGTTGATCAGGGCCTGGACGAGGGCTTCGATCATCGGGAGCGATGGGGTGGGGGCGGCTTCTCGGCAGGGGCCGGTCAGGCCACGCGGATCAGCTCGATCTTGCCCTTGCGCGCCTGCTCGTAGCGGAACTTGCAGTCCTGGATGTCGCCGATGTCGGTGAAGTCGCAGGGGCCGGAGGCACCGTTGTAGTCCACCTTCTCGCCGGCGACGATGGCGCGGATGCCGTCGACCGCGTTGTCCACTGCGCGGCCGCCGCCCTGGCTGACGCGGCGGATGTTCTCGCGGATGGCCGCGCCCGAGCTGTCGCGGCCCTGGGCGATGGCCATCAGCACCATCGAGACGTGGTCGTAGACCTGGCAGCTGTAGGGGTCGGGGTTGGCGTTCTTGACGATCTCGGCCACGCGCTTGAAGGCGCCCGAGCCCTCGGCCGGCGACGGCGCCATGGTGTAGACACCCTCGGTGGCCTCGGGGTTGGCCTCGGCCACCTTCTGGTTCACCGCGTAGCCCAGGGTCAGCAGCTTGCCGCGGAAGTTGGCGCGGAAGATGTCCTTGACCAGCACCGTGGTGTCGGGCGCGTAGCCGCCCATGAAGATGATGTCGGGGCGGAAGCGCAGCGCCTGGTCGACCTCGGTGCGCAGCGAGGGCTTCTTGTCGTCGTAGATCAGCAGCTCGGCGGTGCCGCCGCCCTTCTCGAGCGCGGCCTTGATGTTGGCGAACACCGACTGCGTGAACGGCGTCTGCGGCGACATGTAGAACATGCGCTTGGCGCCGAGCTCGAGCGCGAACTCGCCGAACTTGCGCCCCTGCAGCGTGGTGTTGGGCTGGGTGCGGACCAGGTAGCCCTGGTGCGGCAGCTGGGTGATGGAGTCGGCGCCCGAGACGGTGCACAGGAAGGTCTTGGACTCCCAGCACAGCGGCGCGACGGCGGTCGTCACCGACGAAGCCCAGGTGCCCATGATGGCCGAGACCTTGTCGACGTCGATCAGCTTGCGCGCGGCGCGCACGCCGGCCTCGGGGTTGGTCTGGTCGTCCTCCGAGACGAGCTCGACGCGGCGCCCGCGCACGCCGCCGGCGGCGTTCACGGCGTCAACCACGGCCTTGACGGTGTTGGCCATGACAGGGCCGTAGGGCCCGCCGGCGCCCGTCAACGGCGTCAGGGTGCCGAGCTTGATGGGGGCGCCGGCCTGCGCGCGCACATAGGCAGGCGCGAACAGCGCGCCCGCGGCGAGCGCGGAGGCGCCCTGGAGCAGGGTGCGGCGGCGTTGCTGGATCGTCATCGTGGTCTCCTCGGGGAAGGCCTGGCGGCCGGGGTGGGGAAAAGATCGGGCGGCAGTGTCGCGCTCGGCGGCCCGGCCTGCAGCGCGCGGGAATTCATGGTGCGGCGGCCTCGCGACCGCCGAGGAAGAGCTTGCGGATGGCCGGGTCGCGCGCCAGCGCCGGGGCCGGGCCCTCGCGTTCCTTGTGGCCGTCGACGAGCACCACTGCGCGGTCGGAGACGAGCATGGCCTCGAGCGCGTTCTGCTCGACCATCAGGATGCCCACGCCCGAGGCGGCCAGCCCGCGGATCGTGTCGAACAGCTCGCTCGCCGCCTTGGGCGCGAGCCCGGCGGTGGGCTCGTCGAGGAAGAGGACGCTGGGCTGCGCCATCAGCGCCTGGCCCAGCGCGAGCAACTGGCGCTGCCCGCCCGACAGCGTGCGCGCGAACTGCCGGCGGCGCTGCGCCAGCAGCGGGAAGCGGGCGTGAACGGCCTCGCGCCGGGCCTTCAGCGCGCGCGGTGCGAGCATGCAGCCCATGGCGAGGTTCTCCTCGACCGTGAGCGCGCCGAAGACGTTCTTTTCCTGCGGCACCATGACCAGCCCGGCCTGGATGAGCTGCTGCGGCGAGGCGCCGGTGACGTCTCGGCTGGCCAGCTGCACGCGGCCCTGGCGCGGCGTGAGCAGGCCGCAGGCCAGCTTGAGCAGCGTGGACTTGCCGGCGCCGTTGGGGCCGATCACCGTCACCAGCTCGCCCGGCGCCACCGCGACCGACACGCCCTTGACGACATGGTCGGCCGCGGCATAGCCGCCGACCAGGGCGTCGATCTCGAGCACGGGGCGGGCCTCGGTGGCGGTCACCGGCGCGCCCCCAGGTAGGCGTCCTGCACCGCCGGGTCGTCGCGCACGGCGTCGAAGCGGCCTTCGGCGAGCAGGCGGCCGGCCGCCATGACGACGACGTGGTCCGAGATGCGCTGCACGAGCGCCATGTCGTGCTCGACGAGCAGGATCGTGCGGCCTTCCGCGACGATCTTGCGCAGATGATCGCCGATCTCCTCGGCCAGCGTCGGGTTGACGCCGGCCGCGGGTTCGTCCAGCAGAAGCAGCCGCGGCTCGGCCATCAGCGCGCGCCCGATCTCCAGCAGCTTCTTCTGCCCGCCCGAGAGCTCGCCGACCAGGTGGTCGATGACGCGATCGAGCTTGAGCCGGCGCGCAACCGCGAGCGCGGCCTCGGCCAGCGCCTGCTCGCGCCGGCGCACGGCCGCGGCGCCGAAGAGCGCCGCGAGCCAGCGCTCGCCGGGTTGGGCCCGGCCGTAGACCATCAGGTGCTCGAACACCGTCAGCTTGGGGAAACCGCGCGCGATCTGGAAGGAGCGGGTGAGCCCGAGGGCGCTGATGCGCTCGGGCGCCAGGCCGGCCAGCGAGCGGTCTTCGAGGGTGATCTCTCCGGCATCTGCGCGCAACAGGCCCGAAATGACGTTGAACAGCGTGGTCTTTCCTGCGCCGTTCGGGCCGATCAGGCTCGTGATCAGGCCCGGGCGGACGTCGAAGCCCACGCCGTCGAGCGCGCGCAGGCCGCCGAAGGACAGGCGCACGTCTCTCACGCGCAGCAGGGCGGCGGGCGGGGCGGGGGTGGCTGCGGCGGGGGGCGCGGGCGCAGTCACGACCTGCCCGTCTGGCATGGGGGCCATCGGGTCAGGGACGGAGCGTCAGGGGGCCGGGCATCGTTCGAAGTTTGCGCAGGCGCCGCAGTGGCGTCAATCGGTGTTTCCCTGGCTCAGCGGCCGCCCAGGTGGCGCGCCTTGACCTGGTCGACGATGCGTCCGACCTCGGCCTTGACGGCATCGCAGTCGCCCTTGGACGGCATGCCCTGGATGAGCGTGTCCATCTCGAGCGCGGCGGTGCGGGCGTCGCGTTCCATCTGGGCGATGCGCTCGCGCGGGTCGGCCGTGAGAGCCCCCCAGCGCTGGCGCGTCGCGGCGTCGGCCGACGCCTCGCCCGTCCACTGCGGCAAGGTGCCGCTGACCGTGGCCTCGACGACGGCCCCCGTCACCTGGCACCAGCCGGGGAAGAAGCGCAGCGTGTAGCTCGCGTCGAAGCGCGCCTGCACCGTGCCGAAACTCGTCGCGCGCTGGCGGTCGAACTGCGTCGCGGCCTCGTCGAAGCTGGCGGCCACGAGCGGGACGGTGGCGATCTTCTGCACCACGCGGATCTCGGCCTGCGCGCTGGAAGCCGCTTGCAGGGCGAGGAGGCAGAGCATCGGGGCGGTGGCGCGGGACAGGGTTCGCATCGGGATCTCCGTGAGGCGTGCGGGCAGCGGCTGAAGCCCTGGAGGCACGCACGCCGGGTGGCGCATGCCCCCGGTGCCGCCTGCGGAATTCTGCGCCAGCCCGTGTCCGCCCGACCACCGGGATGTCCCTTGCCTCGCCGCGCGGACGGCGCCAGTGCAGACGGGTGCGACGCCCGTCGCGCGCTTCATCAGAACTCGATCTGATCCTCGATCGCCCGCAGGCCGGCCTTGGCGCACGCGTCGTCGGCGTCGCCGCCCGGTGCGCCCGAGACGCCGATGCCGCCGAGCGTGGCGCCCCCGGCCTCCACCGGCAGGCCGCCGCCGATGGCCAGCACCTGCGAGGCGCCGCGCAGGCCGCTCATCGGCTGCCCGGGCTGGGTCTCGGCGCCAAGGTCCTTGGTCGGGATGCGGAAGCTCGCTGCCGTCCACGCCTTGCGCGTGGCGACCTCGACCGTGTGCGCGCCGGCGAAGCGGTCGCGCAGCAGCGCCTGGAGCACGCCGCTGCGGTCGGTCACGGCCACGGCCACCTGATGGCCGTTCTGGCGGCAGCGGGCGATGGCGGCTTCGGCCGCCTTCAGCGCCGTCTCGGGGGACATCAGGCGCACGGCATAGGTGCCTGAGGCCTGTGCGGCCGCCGGTCCGACGGCCGTGGCGAGCAGGGCTGCGGCGGCCCAGGCGCCGGCGGTGCGGCGGGCACGGGGGGCGGGGTAGCATGGTTTCATGGTGCGTTGCTCACGGGGTTGGGGTGCTGGCAAGGGGGGCGCGCAGGCCGCGCAGCCCGTCCGATGATGGCCTGTCTCAGCCAGCGCGTGGGGGGTGCCGGCGGAGGTTTGCGCGCACCGCTTGTGCTGGGTCAAACCAGCAGGGGCGCGCGGTGAGTCTCGAGGCCTGGCTGCTCTACCTGCTCGCGGGGAGCATCGGCTCGGCCAGCGCCAGACGGTGCGCCGCCCGGCTGTCGCGGTCGGTCAATCAGCGGCCGGCTGCGACGACTGCATCCAGGTCCACTGCAGGCCGATGCCGCCGGTGAAGCCGGTCTGGCGCGAGACCAGCGGGCTGTCGGCATTGGCCGCGCCCGACACCAGGTCGAAACGGCCGAAGCCGAAGACGCGCCACTCCGGCGACAGGCGGTGCGAGGCCGTCAGGCCCAGGCGCCAGGCGATCAGGCCGGCGCGCGCCTCGTAGGCGGGCCGCGCGGCGGTGGCGTAGGCGCTGCCCACATCGTAGAAGGTGCCGTTCAGGCGCCGGTCGCCGAGCAGCGCACCGACGCTGGCCGACAGGCGCCAGCCGGCCAGGCCGTCATGCCGGTACTGCAGCTCGGGCTCCAGGGCCCAGCCGCGCCCGGCCAGCCGGTCGTCCGTGTCGAACACGCCGCGCAGCGGCAGCTCCGCGCGCCAGCGCCCGCCGCCCGGGGCGGCGCCGAGCTGCCAGATGCCGCGCGGGCCGAACTCCACCAGCGTGCCCAGGCGCGGCATGCCCTGGCGCGCGGCCGTGTCCTTGCTGCCCGAGCCGAAGGCGCCGGCCACGCCGATGTCGAGCTCGAAGTCGTCCCGACGCACGGCGCGCAAGCCTGCCGAGCCGCGGTCGATGCGCAGCACCGGGCCGCGGTAGAGGACGTAGGGCACCGCCAGCGCGCGCCGCACGTCCTCGGCTGCGCCCGGCCAAGCCTGCTGGCTGACGCCGAAGCCGACCGCGCCGACCTCCCAGAGCGGCTCGACTGGCTTCAGACCCTGGGCCTGGGCTGCGGCGCCCAGCAGGGCCGCACCGGCCAGTGCCAGTGTCCGGGCCGGGCTGCCGACGCGGGCTCCGGGGCAGGGGGATGGCGAGGAGATCATGAGTTGATTGTGGGTCGGACGACTGCCGTTGTGAACCCGAATTGCCCGGTTTCCGGGCGGGAATTGCGGTCTTGGGTGGCACGCTCGCCGCGTCTGCGGTCTCGCACGGCCGCGGCCGCCGCGCCCGGCGGTAGGATCGCGTCCTTCTCCGGCTGCCGCGCACCGCGGCGCCGGCCGCTCCTGCTGCCCCCCCGCCCTTCCGGTCCGTTCCACCCTTGTCCCTGACCGCCGCCGATTGCGACCGCCTCGACGCCGGCCCCGAGGCCCCCGCCTTCGCCGCCTGGCGCGCGCGCTTCGCCGCGGGCGCGCCCGGCACGGTCTACCTGGACGCAAACTCCATCGGCCCGATGCCGCTGGCCGCCCCGGCGCGGGTGCAGGCGGCGCTGGACGCCGGCTGGCGCGTGGCGCGGCGCCGCTCGTGGAACGAGTTCGACTGGCTCGAGCAGCCGCGCGCGCTGGGCGCCGGGCTGGCCCCCGTGCTCGGAGCCGGCCCCGACGACGTGCGCGTGGGCGAATCGACCACCGTCAACCAGTACCGCCTGCTGCGCCTGGCGCTGGCCTTGAAGGCGCCGCGGCGCGTCATCGTTGTCGAACGCGAGGTCTTCCCGTCCAACCGCTACGCGGCGCAGGGCATCGCCCACGCCGGGCTGGCGGAACTGCGCTTCGTGCCGCAGGCCGACGCCGCGGCGCTGGCGCAGGCCCTGGCGCCGGGCGATGTGGCCGTCGTCGCGCTGTCGCACGTGGACTACCGGCACAGCCTGCGGCTGGACATGGCGGCGCTGACGGCGCAGGTGCAGGCCGCCGGCGCGCTCGTGCTGTGGGACCTGTCGCACTCGGCCGGCGCGGTCGCGGTCGATCTGCGCGGCAGCCAGGCCGATCTCGCCCTGGGCTGCGGCTACAAGTACCTGTGCGGCGGGCCCGGCGCGCCGTCCTTCGTCTACGCCCACCCGCGCTGGCAGGCCGCCGCCTGGCCGGCGGTCTGCGGCTGGATGGGCCACGCCGACACCTTCGCCTTCGAGCCTGATTTCCGGCCCGCCCCGGGCATGGATCGCTTCCTCGTCGGCACCCCGGCGGTGCTGGCCAACGCCGCGTTCTCGGCTGCGGCCGAGCTCTGGCGCGGCGTCGATCCGGTGCTGCTGGACGCGCGCCACCGCTCGCTGACCGACACCCTGGGTGCGCTGGTCGCCCAGGAGTGCGGCGCGCTCGGGGTCGAGGTGTCGAGCCCGCGCGAGCACGTACGCCGCGGCGGGCACGTGGCGTTGCGCTTCGCGCACGCGGGCGCGCTGGCGCAGGCGCTGGTGGCGCACGGCGTCGTCGTCTCGGCGCGCAAGCCCGACGCGCTGCGCCTGGGCGTGCACCCGCTGACGACGACGCACGCCGAGCTGTGGCAGGCCGTGCAGGTGCTGCGCGGCCTGCTCGACTCGGGCGCTTGGCGCGAGCCGCGCTACCAGGGATCTTCCGTATGAGCCAGAGCCAAGGCGCCGCGGTGCGCCTGGCCGCCGACATCGGCGGCACCTTCACCGACGTCGTCCTCGAGACGCCCGCGCGCCGCCACACCTGCAAGGTGCTGACGACGCCGCGCGCGCCCGAGCTCGCGGTGCTGGAAGGGGTGGAGCGCCTGCTGGCCGAGTCCGGCGTGAGCGCATCGGAGGTGGGGCTGTTCATCCACGGCACCACGCTCGCGACCAACGCGCTGATAGAGCGCAAGGGCGCGCGCACCGCGCTGCTGACCACCGAGGGCTTCCGCGACGTGCTCGAGATGGGCTACGAGAAGCGCTGCGACGCCTACGACATCGACGTCGAGGCCGCCCCGGTGCTGGTGCCGCGCGCGCTGCGCCACACCGTGCGCGAGCGCATCGCCGCCGACGGCGCGGTGCTGCGCCCGCTCGACGAGGAGGGCGTGCGCCGCGCCGGGCTGGCGATGCGCGCCGCCGGGGTCGAGGCCGTCGCGGTGGGCTTCCTGCATGCCTGGGCGCACCCGGCGCACGAGGTGCGCGCGCGCGAGCTGCTGCAGCCGCTGCTGGGCGAGGGCGTCACCATCTGCCTGTCGAGCGAGGTCTGCCCCGAGATGCGCGAGTACGAGCGCTTCTCGACCACCGTGGCCAACGCCTGCGTGCGACCGCTGATGAGCAGCTACCTGCAGCGCCTGCGCGAAGGCGCGCGCCAGCGCGGGCTGGCTTGCCCGCTGCTGCTGATGATGTCCGGCGGCGGGCTGACGACGCTGGAGCAGGCGGCGCGCTTCCCGATCCGGCTCGTCGAGTCGGGGCCCGCGGGCGGCGCCATCCTGGCCGCGCACCTGGCGCGCGAGTGCGGGCTGAGCGACGTGCTCGCCTTCGACATGGGCGGCACCACGGCCAAGATCTGCCTCATCGAGGACGGCGAGCCCGAGCGCTCGCGCCGCTTCGAGGTGGCGCGCGCCTGGCGCAACCTCAAGGGCAGCGGCCTGCCGGTGCGCGTGCCGGTGATCGAGCTCGTCGAGATCGGCGCCGGCGGCGGCTCGATCGGGCGCGTGGACGCGATGGGCCGCATCACCGTCGGCCCCGATTCCTGCGGCGCCGAGCCCGGCCCGGCCTGCTACGGCCGCGGCGGCACGCTGCCGGCGGTGACCGACGCCAACCTCGTGCTCGGCCGCATCGACGCGGCGCGCTTCGCCGCCGGCCGCCTGCCGCTGGATCCAGCCCGCGCCGCGCAGGCGCTGCAGGCCGGCGTCGGCGCCGCGCTCGGCATGGACGCCTTCTGGGCCGCGGCCGGCGTGAGCGAGATCGTCGAGGAGAACATGGCCAACGCCGCGCGCGTGCACGCGATCGAGCGCGGCCGCGCGCCCGAGGAGCACACGATGATCGCCTTCGGCGGCGCCGCGCCGCTGCACGCCGGGCGCCTGGCGCAGAAGCTGGGCATCCGGCGCGTGCTCGTGCCCGCGGGCGCCGGCGTGGGCTCGGCCATCGGCTTCCTGCGCGCGCCGATCGCCTTCGAGGTCGTGCGCAGCGACCTGGCGCTGCTGCAGCAGGCCGAGCCGGCGGCGGTGCAGGCGCGGCTGGCGGCAATGGCGGCGCAGGCGCGCGCCGTCGTCGAGCCCGCCGCCGTCGGGCAGACACTGCACGAGACGCGCCTGGCCGAGCTGCGCTACGCCGGCCAGGGCCACGAGCTGCGCGTGCGCCTGCCCGGGCCCGGCGAGGGGCCGCTGGACGCGGCGGCGCTCGCGGCGCTGGCCGAGCGCTTCGAGCAGGCCTACGAGCAGGTCTACGGCCTGCGCATCCCCGGCTCGGCGGTCGAGGTCGTGACCTGGTCGGTCACGGTCTCCACGGCGCCGCCGCCCGCGCAGCCCGCCGTGCTGCCTGCGGCCGGGCGGGTGCGGATGGCGCAGGGGCAGCGCGAGGCCTGGGAGCCCGGGCGCGGCGAACGCCAGCCCTTCGGCCTGCACTGGCGCTTCGACCTCGCCCCGGGCGAGCGCGTCGACGGCCCGGCCCTGGTGGCCGAGCACGAGACCACGGTCGTCGTGCCCGCTGGCTGGCAGGCGCGGCTGGACAGCCACGGGCACCTGTGGATGGAGGCGGCATGAGCAACGGCCCAGAGTCGCGGGTTCCTCCCGCTTGCTCGGGAACCTCACCCGAGGCGCCCGGATTTCAGCCCCCCTCCCCCCTGGCGGGGGAGGGGCTGGGGGAGAGGGGGACGGCCGCCGCGCCAGCGCCTTCGATGCTCGGCGCCATCCGCACCCAGGTCATGTGGAACCGCCTGGTCTCGGTGGTCGAGGAGCAGGCGCAGGCGCTGCTGCGCACGGCCTTCGGCTCTGTCGCGCGCGAGGCCGGCGACCTCTCCGCCGGCGTCTACGACACGGCCGGCCGCATGCTGGCGCAGGCGGTGACGGGCACGCCCGGCCACGTCAACACGATGGCCGTGGCGGTGCGGCACTTCCTGGACCGGCACCCGCTGTCCGGGCTGCGCGAGGGCGACGTGCTCGTCACGAACGACCCCTGGCTCGGCACCGGCCACCTGTTCGACTACGTCGTCGTGACGCCCGTCTTCCGCGCCGGCCGGCCGGTGGCGCTGTTCGCCTCGACCTGCCACACCATCGACGTCGGCGGCATCGGCTTCTCGGCCCAGGCGCGCTCGGTCTACGAGGAGGGCACCTGCATCCCGCACCTGCACCTCAAGCGCGCCGGGGTGCTGAACGAGGACCTGCTGGCCATCGTGCAGGCCAACTCGCGCAACCCGGTCGAGGCGCGCGGCGACATCCTCTCGCTGGTGAGCTGCAACGAGGTGGGCGCGCGCCGCCTGCTCGCGCTGATGGACGAGTTCGCGCTCCAGGACATCGACGCGCTCGCGGCGCACATCCTCGGCCAGTCCGAGCGCGCCGCGCGCGCGGCGATCGCGCGCCTGCCCGAGGGCTGCTGGCGCGCGACGATGACGCTGGACGGCTACGACGAGCCGCTGCACCTGCAGGCCGAGCTGCGTGTGGCCGGGGGGCACCTGACGGTGGACTACGCCGGCTCCTCGCCGGCCTCGGGCCGCGGCATCAACTCGCCCAAGTGCTACACGGACGCCTACTCGGTCTTCGGCCTGAAGTGCCTGATCGCGCCCGACGTGCCCAACAACGCCGGCTCGCTGGCCTGCTTCGAGGTGTGCGCGCCCGAGGGCAGCGTGGTCCATCCCCTGCGTCCGGCGCCGGTGACGGCGCGCCACGTCGTCGGCCAGATGCTGCCCGACCTGATGTTCGGCTGCCTGGAGCAGGCGCTCGGCGGCCGCGTGCCGGCCGAGTCCGCCGGCAGCATCTGGGTGCTGGCGATGAACCGCGACGCGCGCGCGGGCGCGCCCTTCAACGTCATGGCCGTCGGTCTGGGCGGCACCGGCGCGCGCCCCACCAAGGACGGCCTGTCGACGACGGCCTTCCCCAGCGGCGTGGGCGGCATCCCGGTGGAGGTGACCGAGTCGCAGGCGCCGCTGGTGTTCTGGCACAAGGAGTACCTAGACGGCTCGGGCGGCGCCGGGCGCTGGCGCGGCGGGCGCGCGCAGCGCATCGTCGTGGGCGCGCGCGACGGCGCGCCGTTTGCCTGCTCGGCCGCCACCTTCGACCGCCGCGCCAACCCGGCGCGCGGGCGCCAGGGCGGCCAGCCCGGCGCGCCCGGCCGCGTGGAGGTGCAGGCCCCCGACGGCGCGCTGAGCGTCTACGAGGGCAAGGGCACGATCGAGGTGCCGGCTGGCGGGTTGCTGTGCGTGGACCTGCCGGGGGGCGGGGGCTGGGGCGAGGCGCAGCCGGGCTGAGGGGCGTCGGTCGCAGCCTGTCCCTGGGGGCGCTCAGGTGCCGCAGAACGTCCGGTAGCGCGCGGTGATCTCGCGCGCCGCAGGCTCGGCGTAGCGGGCGAGCGCGGCGTCGTCGCCGAAGGGCTGTCGCAGCGCGGCCAGCAGGCGCTCGAAGGGGCCGAGGTCGCCGTGGTCGCTGGCGGCGGCGAGCGCCTCCTCGACCCGGTGGTTGCGCGGGATGATCCGGGGGTTGGCCGCGCGCAGGGCCGCGGCGCGCGCGGGGGCGGGCACGGGGGCCTCGGCGGCGCACAGGGCGCGCCAGCGCGCCAGCCAGGGCTGCAGCGCGGCGGGGTCCGCGAACAGCGCATTCAGCGGTGTCTCGTCGCCCGCGGCAGCGTCGGCCAGATGGCGCCAGGCCAGCGTGTGGTCCACCTGCTGCCGCTGCAGCAGCGCGAGCCAGTCGTCGGCCAGGGCTGCAGCGGGGTCGTCCCCAGTCGCGTGCGAAGACGCGTCCGGCCCCGCCGGCTGGGGCCGCAGCCCGAGCTTGGCGCGCCGGCCCTCTCGCAGCGCGGCATCGAAGCGGGCGGGGAAGGTTTCGAGCACCGCCGTCGCGTCCGCGACCGCGCGCTCGACCGCGGCCTCGTCGTCGGCCCGGCCCTCGGGCACGATCAGCGGCAGCAGGGCCTCGGCCAGGCGCGCGAGGTTCCACTGCGCAATGCGCGGCTGGTTGCCGTAGGCGTAGCGGCCCTGGTGGTCGATCGAACTGAAGACGGTGTCGGGGTCGAAGGTCTCCATGAAGGCACAGGGGCCGTAGTCGATGGTCTCGCCCGAGATCGTCATGTTGTCGGTATTCATGACGCCGTGGATGAAGCCGACGTTCATCCACTGCGCGATCAGCCGGGCCTGGCGCTGCGCCACCGCGTCCAGCAGCGCCAGCGCCGGCTGCGGCGCGTCGGCCAGCGCCGGGTCGTGGCGCGCGATCGCGTAGTCCAGCAGCTGCCGCAGCCGCGCGGCATCGTCGCGGGCGGCGAAGTACTGGAAGGTGCCCACGCGCAGGTGGCTCGCGGCCACGCGCGTCAGCACCGCGCCCGGCAGCACGCGGTCGCGGTAGACCGGCTCGCCGGTGGCGGCGACGGCGAGCGCGCGCGTCGTCGGGATGCCCAGCGCGTGCATCGCCTCGCCGACCAGCACCTCGCGCAGCATCGGCCCGACGGCGGCCTTGCCGTCGCCGCCGCGCGAGAAGGGCGTGCGCCCCGAGCCCTTGAAGGCGATGTCACGGCGCTGTCCCTGGCGGTCCACGAGCTCGCCCACCAGCAGCGCCCGCCCGTCACCGAGCTGGGGCGAGAAGCCCCCGAACTGGTGCCCGGCATAGGCCTGGGCGATGGGCTGCGCGCCCTCCGGCAGGGCGTTGCCGGCGAACAGCGCCGCGCCGGCCGGGCCGTCCAGCGCGCCCGCGTCGATCCCGAGCTCCTGCGCCAACGCGGGGTTGAGGAACAGCAGCCGGGGCTCGGGCGCGGGCGCCGGCTGGCAGGCCACGTAGAAGCCGGGCAGCTCGCGCGCGTAGCTGTTGTCGAAGTGGAAGGCGGCGGTGGGGGTCATGGTGCGGGGCGCCGTCATGGCGCCGAAGGTGAGCCGGGCATCGGGCGGACAGGCACGCCGGGCACGCGGCTTGCAAGTGTCCGCCATGGCCGCGCGGCGTGTCGGCGCCCTTCGCGGACGCCGGCCCGGGCGCGGGGTGATGCAGGGTGGGCCGACATGTGCGCGGCGTGGACCGCCTTGGTCCTCCAAATACACCTTGAACTTGATCGAATGGTCAGGAAAACCATGGGGACAGGAGGGATGCCGAGAGTTTTGGTGCTACGCAGGCCAACACTAGGTGTTTTCGATACTGACCAATCGGTCAGGTTCCGGTAGCGTCCCATACCTGACCGCAAGCCACTGAGCATCCGTCCTGGGAGTGATCGTGAGCACCTGGCACAGCCGCCGCTGGATCGACTACACGAGCGAGCAGTTCTCGCGCCTGCCGCGCGGCGAGCTCATTGCCGTGCTGCCGGTCGGCGCGGTGGAGCAGCACGGCCCGCACATGCCGATCTCCACCGACATCGCCACGATCGAGGGCGTGGTCGCGACCACGGCGCCCAAGCTGCCTGACGACCTGCCGGTGCTCTTCCTGCCGCCCACGGCCTACGGCAAGAGCAACGAGCACTCGCTGTACCCGGGCACGGTGACGCTCTCGGCGCCCACGCTGATGGCGCTGTGGATGGACATCGGCGCGAGCGTGGCGCGCGCGGGCGTGCGCAAGCTCATGTTCTTCAACGCCCACGGCGGGCAGATGAACGTGATGGACATCGTCACGCGCGACCTGCGCGAGCGCCACGCGATGATGGTGGTGGCGGCGAACTGGTACACGCTGGGCCTGCCGCCGGGGATGTTCACCGAGCACGAGCTGCGCCACGGCATCCACGCCGGGGACCTGGAGACCTCGGTGATGCTGGCGCTCGCACCGCACTCTGTGCAGATGCAGCACGCGCGCCACTTCCGCTCGCTGACCGAGCGCCTGGCCGAGGAGAACCGCTTCCTGAGCATCACGCCCACCGGCAAGCTCGGCTGGCAGACGCAGGACCTGAACCCCGAGGGCGCCTGCGGCGACGCGACGCTCGCGACCGCCGACAAGGGCCGCGCGGTGCTGGACTTCGTCAGCGACCGATTCATCGAACTCCTGCGCGAGGTGCAGCGCTTCGACCTCGCGCGCCTGGACAACCAACCGCCCTGGCGCTGAGCATGGAATTCGCCACGATGACGTCCACGGCCCCCGATGCTGCAGGCTCCTCCGCGAACGCGAACGCGGCGCCGCCTTCGGCACCCCTGGTCACGCTGGATCGCGTGAGCAAGCGCTTCGCCAACGGCACGCTGGCGCTGCAGGACATGAGCCTGGCCATCGGCGCGCACGACTTCGTCAGTTTCCTCGGCCCCTCGGGCTGCGGCAAGAGCACGGCGCTGCGTCTGATCGCCGGCCTGTCGTCCCCCACGGCGGGCGCGCTGACCTGGCACCAGCAGCGCAGCGCGCAGGCGCCGAAGACCGATCGCGACCTCGGTTTCGTGTTCCAGGAACCCACGCTGATGCCCTGGTCCACGGTGTTCGACAACGTCTGGCTGCCGCTGCGCCTGGCGGGCATTTCGCGCGACGCGGCCGACGCCACGGTGCGCGAGGCGCTTGCGATGGTGGGGCTGTCGAAGTTCGCCACCGTCTACCCGCGCGAGCTGTCGGGCGGCATGAAGATGCGCGTGTCGATCGCGCGCGCGCTCGTCACGCACCCGCGCCTGCTGCTGATGGACGAGCCCTTCGCGGCGCTGGACGAGATGACGCGCAGCAAGCTCAACAACGACCTGCTGGCGATCTGGCGCGAGCACCGCTTCACCGTCGTCTTCGTCACGCACAGCGTCTACGAGTCGGTCTACCTGTCCGACCGCATCGTCGTGATGGCGCCGCGCCCGGGGCGCGTGATCGCCGAGCTGCGCATCGACGAGCCCTACCCGCGCCAGAGCAGCGGGTTCCAGGTGTCCACGCGCTACAACGAGCACGTCAAGCGGGTGCAACAGGCGCTGCACGGCACGATGGACGGCGTGGCCGTCGATCACTGAGTCTCTGCCCGAGCCTGCGCGCCTGCCCGAACCGGCCCCCTTCATCCCCGACCCACACCCCGCTCCGCACCGATGGACACCCCACCCCTTGCCGTCGCCCCTGCCGAGCCCAACCCGGCGGCCGAACGCCTCGTGCGCGCCCAGCGGCGCGAGTCCGTCGGCCGCATCGCCTTGCCGGTGGTCATCGTCTCGCTGCTGTTGCTGGGCTGGGAGGCGCTGGTGCGCGTGAACGAGATCCCGCACTACATCCTGCCGGCCCCCAGCCTGGTGCTGCAGACGCTGGCCAAGAACTGGGGCAATCTGGCGCCCTCGCTGTGGTTCACGGTCGAGCTCACGCTGATGGCGCTGGGCGCCGCGGTGCTGGGCGGGGTGCTGATCGCGATGGCCTTCGCGCTGTCGAAGTGGGTCGAGATCGCGCTGTTCCCGATCGCGGTGGTGCTGCAGGTGACGCCCATCGTGGCGATCGCGCCGCTGATCCTGATCTACGTCGACTCCACCACCTCGGCGCTGCTGATCTGCGCCTGGATCGTGGCCTTCTTCCCCATCCTGTCGAACACGGTGATCGGGCTGAAGAGCGCCGACAGCAACCTGCGCGACCTGTACCAGCTCTACGGCGCCACGCCGTGGCAGCGCTTCCGGCTGCTGCTGGTGCCCAGCGCGCTGCCCTATTTCCTGGGCGGCCTGAAGATCGCTGGCGGCCTGAGCCTGATCGGCGCGGTGGTGGCGGAGTTCACCGCCGGCGCCGCCGGCCGCGAGACGGGACTGGCCTCACGCATCCTGGAGTCGAGCTTCCGCACCGAGATCCCGATGATGTTTGCCGCGCTGCTGCTGGTGTCGCTGCTGGGCATCGTGATCTTCATCGTCTTCGCCGCGCTGGCCAAGCTGCTGCTGGGGCATTGGCACGAGAGTGAATTGCGGCGGGAGGTTTAGGGTGAGGGGGTGTTCGTTCGTTCGGCTGCTCGCCTGCATTGCTTCTGGCCCGATGGGGCGCGGCGCCGTCCTACGCTCATGTCCCCCGCCGCCGGCCTGGCGGCCGCCGGCTCCTCCTTTACTTCGCTACGGACGGCGCCGCACCCCATCGGGCACGCTGCCTGTGGGTATGCCCCGAAGGAACAAATGCGGGCTGCCAGCGGGTGGGGGTGACCCCCGCAGCGAAGTAAAGGGGGAGCCCTGGGCGCAGCCCAGGGCGGAGGACATGAGCGGAGGGGGTCACCCCCGCCCGCTGGCTCGCGAGGTGCGGGCATGTCCGCCTCAGCAACTTCCTTGCTGCCGGAACCATGTCGACAGCATCCGCACGGGTACCGAATGAGCAAGTTTCCGTTCCAGGGTGAGATCGGCCAGCCCCCGCTGCCCCCACAGGTCTGGCTGTCCCGCGCCAACGTCCCCCCCTCCCTGCGCGATACCTCCACACCCGGGCTCGTGGCCTTGCAGTTGCTGGACGGGAAGATCTCGCAGGTGTTGCCGCAAGGTGAGTTCGAAGCGCTGCCGGCCGATGGGGTGCCCGTGCTCGACCTCGACGGCTCGACCGTGCTGCCCGCCTTCGTCGACCCGCATACCCACCTCGACAAGGGCGACCTGTGCGCCGCCGGGCTCGCGCCCGAGCGTGACCTGTTCGACGCGATCGCGCGCGTGCGCGGCGACTACGTGCACTGGTCCGCGGCCGAGCTCTCGCGCCGCATCGACTTCGCGCTGCGCAGCGCCTACGCGCACGGCACGCGCGCGCTCAACAGCTACTGCGACTGGTCGCAGCCCGCGGGCCCCACGGCCTGGCGCGTGCTGCAGGACCTGCGCACGCGCTGGGCGGGGCGGATCGAACTGGTCATCACCTCGCTGGCCTCGGTCGCCGAGCTCGAGGATCCTGCGCGCGCGGCGACCATCGCCGCCGCCGTGGCCGAAGGCGGCGGCGTGCTCGGCTGGTTCGTCTACCCCGGCGCGCCCGTGCACCTGCTGCCGCGCGCCTTCGACCTGGCTGAGCGGCACGGGCTGCGCCTGGACTTCCACGTCGACGAACACCTCGAGCCGCCGCGGCCCAACCTGCCGCACGTGGCGCGCCTCGCGAGCGAGCGCGGCTGGGGCGCGCGCACCGTCTGCGGCCACTGCTGCGTGCTGGGCGTGCTCGAGACCGGCGAGCGCGACGCGTTGCTGGACGAGGTGGCGGCCTCGGGCCTGGGCCTCGTGAGCCTGCCCTGGACCAACCTCTACCTGCAGGACAACGCCAGCGACCCCGCGCACGGCGGCCGGCGCACGCCGCGGCGGCGCGGGCTGCTGCCCGTGCACGAGGCGCGCGCGCGCGGCATCCCGCTGGCTTTTGCGTCCGACAACCACCGCGACCCCTTCTTCCCCGGCGGCGACCTCGACCCGCTGCAGACCCTGGCGCTGGCCGCGATGGCCGCGCACCTGGACGACCCCGTGCGCGACTGGGCCGACACCGTCACCCGCCAGGGCGCGGCCTTGCTCGGCCTGGGCTGGGACGGCGTGCTGCGGCCCGGCGCGCCGGCCGACCTGGTCATCCACCCCGGGCGCGACAGCGTCGAGGTCGTCGGCCGCGCTGCCCACGGCCGCCGCGTCGTCCGCGCCGGGCGCCTGCTGGCCGGGGCCGAGGCAGTGCCGCCGGATTTCCGCGAGCTCGACGGGCTGCGGCGCTGAGAGCATCCCAGGCCCATGACCGCGCCCGGCGTTCACGAAGAGTCCGTTCGGGCTGAGCCCTTCGTCGAAGGGCTCAGTGCGATCGGGTACGAGCGCGCCGCAACAACGTTTTCTCGAGAGACCTGGATGACGCTCGTGATGACCTCGTCACCTTGGGCCGCCTCTGCGGGACTGCTCTGCGCTGCGGCACGTCCCTGCCTCGTCGACAAGCTGTCCACGCCATGACCGCCGCCTTCACCCCCACCCTCGAGATTCCCGCGGTCCCCTCGCGCCGGGCCGCCGACCATGGCGTCAACCCCGTGCCCGACTGGGCGCGCATCGCGCACGAGCTTCAGGGCCTGAACCTGATCACCACGACGCGCCAGCGCAAGGCACTGTCCAAGGACTTCTACTGGTACAGCCCGGCGCTGAGCGAGGCGCTGCACGACTGCGTGGCCGACCTCGTCGTGCGCGTGAGCACCGAGGACGACGTGATCCAGGCGGCGGCGGTCGCGGCGCGCCACCGGCTCGCGTTGACGGTGCGGGGCGGCGGCACCGGCAACTACGGGCAGTGCGTGCCGCTCACGGGCGGGCTCGTGCTCGACATCACCGGCATGCAGCGCGTGCTCGACGTCGCCCCCGGGCGCGTGCGCGTGCAGGGCGGGGCGCGCATGCACGACATCGAGCTCGCCGCGCGCGAGACCGGCCAGGCGCTGCGCATCTGGCCCAGCACCTGGCGCGTGGCCACGATCGCCGGCTTCATCGCCGGCGGCTTCGGTGGTGTCGGCTCGACCCTGCACGGCGTGCTGCGCGACAGCGGCAACCTGCTGCGCTGCCGCGTCGTCACCGTCGAGCCCGAGCCGCGCGTGATCGTGCTCGAGGGCGACGAGATCCAGCAGGTGCACCACGCCTACGGCACCAACGGCGTCATCACCGAGGTCGAGGTGGCGCTGTCGCCAGCCGTGGACTGGGTGCACGTGATCGCGCTGTTCCCGCGCTACCGCCAGGTGCTGGACCTGGGCATGGCCGCCAGCGCGCAGCACCTGCGCAGCTTCCTGCTGTCGGCCGTGGACGCGCGCTTCGCGCCCTACTACCCGGCCCTGGGTGCGCGCTTCCCCGCCGACCGGCATGCGATGTTCGCGATGATCTCGCCCGAGGCACTGGCCGACTTCCGCGCCCTCGTCGCCGGGCTCGGGGGCACGGTGTCGATGACGATGACCGAACCCGAGGCCGAGGCCGCCGGCCTGCCGCCGGCCTACGAATGTGCCTACAACCACACCACGCTGCAGGTGCTGAAGGTCGACCGCGGTTTCAGCTACCTGCAGGTGGCCTACCCGCAGCCCTTCGACCCCGCCATCGTCGAGCGCCAGATGGCGCGCTTTGGCGACGAGGTCTGGCAGCACCAGGAGTTCGCGATGATGTACGGCCGCCACGCGACCTTCGGCCTCGTGCTGACGCGCTGGCGCGGGGTGGAGCACCAGTACGAGCTCATCCGCAGCATCGAGTCCGACGGCTGCGCGATCTTCAACCCGCACGTCATCACGATCGAGGACGGCGGCATGAAGACCATCGACAACGCGCAGATCGAGTTCAAGAAGCGCGCCGACCCGATGGGCCTGATGAACCCGGGCAAGACCCGGGGCTGGTCGCCCTCGATGGCGCGACGTCCTTGACGGCCCCTGGCCCGCACCGCCCTCCGATTTCCCGCCCCTGAACCTTCAACCCCCTGACCGAGGAGACTCCCGATGAAGAACGCACGCACGACCCTGACCCGCCGCGCGGTGATGACCAAGGTGCTGATGGCCAGCGCGCTGGCCGCTGCCGCGCTGCCCGCGCTGGCGCAGGAGAAGGTGGTCTTCGCCACCAACTGGCGCGCCCAGGCCGGCCATGGCGGCTTCTACCAGGCCGTGGCCGACGGCACCTACAAGCGCCTGGGCCTGGACGTCGAGATCCAGCAGGGCGGCCCGCAGGTCAACAACCGGCCGATGCTGCCGGCGGGCCGAATCGACTTCCTGATGACGGGCAACCTGCTGCTGACCTTCGACCAGGTGAAGAACGGCGTGCCGGTCACCGTGGTCGGCGCCATCTTCCAGAAGGACCCGCAGGCCATCATCGCGCACCCGGGCCAGGGCTACGACAAGTGGGACGACCTGAAGAAGGCCCCCACCGTGCTCGTCAGCAAGGACGGGCAGTTCAGCTTCTGGCAGTGGATGAAGGCCGACCACGGCTTCCGCGACGAGCAGCTCAAGCCCTACACCTTCAACCTCGGCCCCTTCCTGGCCGACAAGCGCACGGTGCAGCAGGGCTACTCGATCAGCGAGCCCATCAACGTCAAGCGCCAGGCCGGCTTCGACCCGGTGGTGCACCTGCTGGCCGACCAGGGCTTCAGCACCTACTCGACGACGATCGAGACGCGCACCCAGCTCGTGCGCGAGAAGCCCGACCTCGTGCGCCGCTTCATGGAGGGCAGCATCATTGGCTGGTACAACTACATGTACGGCGACCGCAAGGCCGCCAACGCGCTGATCCGCCAGCACAACCCGGACATGAGCGAGGAGTACATCGAGGCCTCGGTCAAGCTGATGAAGGACCTGAACATCGTCGACAGCGGCGACGCGCTCACCAAGGGCATCGGTGCCATGGACATGGCGCGCGTGCAGGACTTCTACAACAAGATGGTCAAGGCTGGCCTGTACAAGGCGGGCGAGGTGGACATCTCCAAGGTCGCGACCACGCAGTTCGTCAACAAGGGCATCGGCCTGGATGTGCGCAAGCGCCTGACCGGCAAGTGACGCGGCCGGGCGGGACGCGTGCCGCCCGGCGCGCGCCCCGCCGGCCTGTCCCGGCGGCGTCGGCCCGGACACCGGGCCCGCCGTCCCCGCTGAACGAGAACCATGCTCGACCGCATCCTGACCGTGCGCGTGGACCGCATCACGCGCCTGACCCCCGAGGTCTCGTCCTTCGAGCTCGTCCACCCGGCCGGGCGGCCGCTGCCGGCCTACGAGGCCGGGGCCCACATCGACGTGCACCTGCCCGGCGGCTACACGCGCACCTACTCGCTGGCGCAAGCGCCGCAGGCCGGCGCCACCCCGGCGCGGTACCTGATCGGCGTCAAGCGCGAGCCGGCCAGCCGCGGCGGCTCGGCGGCGCTGCACGAGCGCGTGCGCGCGGGCGACCTGCTGCCCATCGGCAGCCCGCGCAACACTTTCCCGCTGCACGCCGGCGCGCGGCATCACCTGCTGCTGGCCGGCGGCATCGGCCTGACACCGCTGCTGGCGATGGCGCAGCAGCTCGCCGCCGAGGGCGCCGCCTTCACGCTGTGCGTGTTCGCGCGCAGCCGCGCGCTGCTGCCCTTCGCCGACGAGCTGGCCGCCCTCGGCTCCGCGGTGCAGCTGCACCTGGACGACCCGGCAGCGCCCGAGAAGCTGGACCTGGGCGCGCTGCTCGCCCCGCCCGCGCCGGCGCCCGGCACCCACCTCTACCTTTGCGGGCCGGCCGGCTTCATGCAGGCCGCGCTCGACGCGGCCCGGCATTGGGACGAGGACCGCATCCACCTCGAGTACTTCGCCCCGCCCGTGCAGGCTGGCGGCGAGGCCGAGGACCAGCCCTTCGTGCTCAGGCTGGCGCGCCGCGGCATCGAGGTGCCGGTGCCGGCCGACGCGAGCGCCGTCGACGCGTTGCACGACCTGGGCATCGACGTGCCCACCTCCTGCGCCCAGGGCGTGTGCGGCACCTGCGTCGTGCCGTGGACGGCCGGCGAACCCGAGCACCGCGACCACTGCCTGAGCGCCACCGAGCGCCGCCACAAGCTGGCGCTGTGCTGCTCGCGCGCGAAGTCGGCGGTGCTGGAGGTGGACTTGTGAGTGTCGCGGGCCGCTCGGAGCAAGCATCACGGAGCGCGCCCCGGTGAGCGTGGAAGCGGCCGCACCGGTGCATGACGACTCGGCCGTGGCACGCCCGCCCGGGCGCATCCGTGCGCGCATGCTCGCGGCCATCGACGCCGCCGCCATCGAGATCTTCGCGCGCGACGGCTACCAGGGTGCGACGACGCAGGCGATCGCCGACGCCGCGGGCCTGAGCAAGGCGCAGCTGCACTACTACATCGGCAGCAAGGAGGCGCTGTACCAGCGCATCCTGCAGGACATCGTCGACGACTGGATCGCCGTGTTCGGCTTCGCCGACGCGCCCCAGGGCCCTCGCAAGGTGCTGGGTGACTACATCCGGCGCAAGATGCTCTACAGCTTCGAGCACCCGGCGCGTTCACGCATCTTCGCGGCCGAGACCATGCGCGGCGCGCCGCTGCTGCGCCCGCTGATGGGCACGAGCCAGCGCCGCACGGCGCAGGCCGCGGCCGTGATCACCGCCTGGGTCGACGCCGGGCTGATGCGCCCCGTGGACCCGCTGCTGCTGCTGTTCCACATCTGGGCCGTGACCCAGCACTACGCCGACTACGAGCACCAGATCGCCTTCTTCCGCGGCCGCAGCCTCGGCGACGAGGCCGACCGCGAGCGGCTGATCGCGGAGGTGACGGCCTTCGTGCTGCGGGGGGCGGGGGTGGTGGAGGGGTAGGGGATGCGGTGCGGGCGCTGCGGCGGCGCCGCGCCCGCGGCTCAAATGGCCTGGGCGTCGCGCAGCGCCTGGATGGCCGTCTCGTCCATGCCCAGTTCGCGCAGGATGGCCTCGGTGTGCTGGCCCACGGCGGGCACCGCGTCCATGCGGTAGCCGTAGCGGTTGTTGCGCCCTGGCGGCAGCAGGGCAGGAATGCGGCCTGCGGGGGAGTCCACAGGCTGCCAGCGTTCGCGCGCCTGGAGTTGCGGGTGTGCCCAGACGCCGGCCATGTCGTTCATGCGGGCGTTCGCGATCTGCGCGTCGTCGAGCCGCCCGATCACCTCTGCAGTGCTGAGGGCGGCAAAGGTCTGCAGGATCAGGGCCTCCAGGGCCTGCCGGTTCTGGCTGCGCTGGGCGTTGCTGGCAAAGCGCGGGTCGGTGCACAGCTGCGGAGCCTGCAACACCTTGTCGCAGAACACGCGCCACTCGCGCTCGTTCTGCAGGCCCAGCATCACGACGCCGCCATCCCCGGCGGCAAACGGGCCGTAGGGGTAGATGCTGGCGTGCGAGGCGGCGGTGCGCGGCGGCGGGGCCGCGCCCTCGAAGGCGTAGTACAGCGGGTAGCCCATCCACTCGGCCAGGCTCTCGAGCATGGAGAGGTCGATGTGGCTGCCCTGGCCGGTCTTGCCGCGAAGCAGCAGGGCCGACAGGATGTGGCTGTAGGCATACATGCCTGCCGCGATGTCGGCGATCGAGCTGCCGGCCTTGGACGGTTGCTCGGGGGTGCCCGTGATGGACAGCATGCCGGCCTCGCTCTGGATCAGCAGGTCGTAGGCCTTCTTGTCGCGGTAGGGGCCGTCGCCCCCGTAGCCCGAGATGTCGCAAACGATCAGCCTGGGGTGGCTGGGGCTGAGGGCCTCGAACGACAGGCCCATGCGTGCCGCGGCACCGGGCGCGAGGTTCTGCACCAGCACGTCGGCGTCCCGCAGCAGGCGCCCGAGCACGGCCTTCGCCTCGGGCTGCTTGAGGTCGAGCGCGAGGCTCTCCTTCGAGCGGTTGGTCCAGACGAAGTGCGAAGCCAGGCCGCGGACGCGGGTGTCGTAGGCGCGCGCGAAGTCGCCCGTCCCGGGGCGCTCCACCTTGATCACGCGTGCGCCCAGGTCGGCCAGTTGCCGGGTGCAGAAGGGAGCGGCGATCGCGTGTTCGAGCGACACCACCGTGATGCCGTCGAGGGGGCGGGTCATCGTCGGGTCCGATCAGTAAGACCTGGGCAGGCCCAGGACGTGCTCTGCCACATAGCTGAAGATCATGTTCGTCGAGATCGGCGCCACCTGGTACAGGCGCGTCTCACGGAACTTGCGCTCGATGTCGTATTCGCAGGCGAAGCCGAAGCCGCCGTGGGTCTGCAGGCAGACGTTGGCCGCCTCCCAGGAGGCCTTGGCCGCCAGGTACTTGGCCATGTTGGCTTCGGCGCCGGCGTTCTGCATCGCGTCGATCCTTGCGCAGGCCTTCCAGCGCATGAGGTTCGCGGCTTCGAGCTCGATGTAGGCCTCGGCGATCGGGAACTGCACACCCTGGTTCTGGCCGATCGGGCGGCCGAACACCACGCGCTCGTTGGCGTACTTCCGGGCCCGCTCGATGAACCAGTGGCCGTCGCCGATGCATTCGGCGGCGATCAGCGTGCGCTCTGCGTTCAGGCCGTCGAGCAGGGTCCTGAAGCCCTGACCCTCCACGCCCAGAAGGGCGTCCTCGGGGATCTCCAGGTTGTCGAAGAACAGCTCGTTGGTCTCGTGGTTGACCATGTTGAGGATGGGGCGCACGCTCAGGCCGTTGGCGGTGGCGTGTTCGAGGTCGATCAGGAAACAGGACAGGCCTTCGGAGCGTTTCCTCACCTGATCGACGGGCGTGGTGCGCGCCAGCAGGATCATCAGGTCGCTGTGCTGCACGCGCGAGGTCCAGACCTTCTGCCCGTTGACGACCCAGCGGCCGTCCCTACGCACGGCGCTGGTCTTGAGCTGGGTGGTGTCGCTGCCGGTGCTCGGCTCCGTCACGCCCATGGACTGGACGCGCAGTTCGCCCGCGGCGATCCGGGGCAGGTAGCGGGCCTTCTGGGCGGGCGAGCCGCCCCGCACGATGGCGTTCATCACGTACATCTGGCCGTGACAGGCGCCGGAATTGCCGCCCGAGCGGTTGATCTCCTCCATGATGACCGAGGCCTCGGCCATGGACAGGCCTGCGCCGCCGTATTCCTGCGGTATGAGCGCGGCCATCCAGCCGGCTTGGGTCAAGGCGTCGACGAAGGCTTCCGGATAGGCGCGCTCCTGGTCGATCTTGCGGTGGTATTCGTCGGGAAACTGGGCGCACAGGGCGCGCACGGCATCACGGATCTCGGCGTGGTCTTCAGGTGCATGCGTCATGTCGAGAGGCGCGGGGTGGATCGGTTGCTGGCCGGATCTTCCAAGGTCTGAAGACCTCTGGCAAGAGCCGATGGTGCTCTACCGGGGCCGGCCTGTCCAATGACCCTAGATCCGGCAGTTGACCGCTCGTCTCCGCTGGCAAGTGCTCGACCACGCTGAAGATTCCGCCCACGGCCTGCTTCACCCCGGGGTGAGGCCGCTGCACACCCGATCGAGTCGCCCTCGACCACGCCAGCGGCGTTGCGGATCCTCGCCATGGCACCGGCCATGGCTGCGGTGCGCGCCTTGCCGGCACGGCCGATGACGGCCCGCTCGGGCGCGCCCAACTGCCGGATCCAGGATGACTGATTCGGGGTTCGCAGGACTGCCCCTGGTGATGGAGGCGTCGACGCGCATCGGTTCGTCCCGAGCCTGCCCCGCTGCGCCGAGAGATCGACGGGCCCGCCTCTCAAGAAAACGCCGGGCCGCCCCAAGTTTTCTTGACCCCCTCGGGGGGCGGGCCGGGCGCAGCCCGGCCCTGGGGGCGCTCTCAAGAAAACGCCGGGCCGCCCCAAGTTTTCTTGACCCCCTCGGGGGGCGGGCCGGGCGCAGCCCGGCCCTGGGGGCGTTCTCAAGCCGCGCTCTTCGAGTCCCCGTCGATGGGCAGGATCTGGCCCGAGATGGAGCTGCCGGCCGGGTTGGCCAGGAAGACGGCCAGGTCGAGCCGCGCCGCCAGCGCGACGAAGAAGTCCAGGCTCGCCGGGTTCAGCATCGCGTCGGGGCTCGCGACCTTGTCGCGCGGCTGGCCCAGCAGCAGCCTGCGCACCGGCACCTCCATCTTCTTGCCGGTGAGGGTGCGCGGGATCTCGGCCACGGCCATCACCTCGTCGGGCACGTGCCGGGCCGAGGCCTTGGTGCGGATCTCGTGCACGATGCGCGCCTTCAGCGCGGCATCCAGCTCGCAGCCGGGCTGCAGCACCACGAACAGCGGCAGGTAGGACGGCCGGCCCAGGTATTCCAGGTCGACTACCAGGCTGTCGCGTACCTCGGGCAGCTCCTCCACCACGCGGTAGATCTCGGCCGTGCCCATGCGGATGCCGAAGCGGTTGATGGTGCTGTCGGAGCGGCCGTAGATCACCGAGGTGCCCCGCGGCGTGAAGCGGATCCAGTCGCCGTGGCGCCACACGCCGGGGAAGGTCTCGAAGTAGCTCTCGCGGTAGCGCCGGTCGCCCGGGTCGTTCCAGAAGCGCAGCGGCATCGAGGGCATGGGCTGGGTGATCACGAGCTCGCCCACCTCGCCGACCACCGGCCGCCCGGCGTCGTCGCAGGCGCAGGCGGCGACGCCGAGCTCGGCGTGCTGGATCTCGCCGGCCGTCACCGGCAGGCCCGGCGCGCAGGCGACGAAGCCCGAGGCGATGTCGGTGCCGCCGCTGATGGAGGCGAGCCAGACGTCGGGCTTGACGGCCGCGTAGACCCAGCCGAAGGCCTCGACGGGCAGCGGCGAGCCGGTGGCGTTGATCGCGCGCAGCGCCGGCATGGGCGCGAAGTCGCGCGGGCGCAGGCCGTCCTTCATCGCGTTGACGAGGAAGGCCGCGCCGCAGCCCAGCAGCGTCACGCCCTGCGCGTCGACGAAACGCCACAGCGCCTGCGCGTCGGGCCAGGTCGGGCTGCCGTCGTACAGCACGATGGAGGCGCCCGTCAGCAGGGCGCCCACCTGCAGGTTCCACACGATCCAGCCGGTGCCGCCAAGGAAGAGCAGCCGGTCGCCCGGCCGCAGGTCGTGCTGCAGCGCCAGCGTCTTCAGGTGCGTGAGCACGATGCCGCCGTGGCCGTGGACCATGGCCTTGGGCAGGCCGGTGGTGCCCGAGGAGTAGACGATCCACAGCGGGTGGTCGAAGGGCAGGCGCTCGAAGCGCAGCTCGGCCGGCTCGGCGACGGCCTCGGCCCAGGGCAGGCGGTCGCGCCAGCCTACGGGCCGTTCGGCTGCGGCAGGGCCGGGCACGTGGATCACGGTGCGGATGCTGGGCAGCTCGCGCAGCAGCTCGTCCACCACCGCGCGCCGGTCGTGGACCTTGCCGTTGTGGCCGTGGCTGTCGGTGGCCAGCAGCAGGCGGGGCTCGATCTGGCGCAGCCGGTCCAGGACCACGGTGGGGCCCATGTCGGGGGCGCAGCCCGACCAGATGGCGCCGATGCTGGCGCAGGCCAGGAAGGCCACCACCGTCTCGGCGCGGTTGGGCAGGTAGGCCGCCACGCGGTCGCCCGGCCCCACGCCCAGGGCGCGCAGGCGGACCGCCAGCGCCGCGGTGTCACGGCGCAGAACCGCCCACGAGACCTCCTGCACCGGCGCGCCCTCGCGCCGGGCCACCAGCGCCGGCCGCGCGTCGGTGGCGTTGCGGAACACATGCTCCGCATAGTTCAGCCTGGCGTTCGGGAACCACGTCGCCCCGGGCATGTGGCGCGCGCCCAGCACCGGCTCGCACGAGCCGTTGGCCTGGATGTCGAAGAAGTCCCAGATGGAGCGCCAGAAGGGCTCGATCTCCTGCACCGACCAGCGCCACAGCGCCGGGTAGTCCTCATGGCGCAGGCCGCGCGTGGCCTGCAGCCAGCTCTGGTAGGCGGCCAGGCGCGAGGCGGCTACCTGCTGCGGCGTGGGTCGCCACAGCACCTCGGCTTCGGCGGGGGCGTCCAGGGTCGAAGGCGTCATGGGCGGGACATCGTCGGTGGGGGAGGTCAGGCTGAGGTCGGCGCTCGTCCGGGGCGCGGTCGTTCATTCGTCCAGCGAGAAGCCCGAGACCTTGACGATCGAGCCCCAGCGCTCGAGCTCGCTCTTCACGATGGCGGCGCATTCTGCCGGCGACTCGCCCGCGATCTCGAAGGACAGCTTTCGCAGCCCTTCGGCGGGTCGGTCGAAGACACGCCGCAGCGTGTCCACTGACTTTCCCGAACCCTGCCCCACCCCGCACGAAGGTGCTGAAGGACAATGGAAAGCGCTTGCGGTCACAGGCCCGCAGGGCCATGTTGCACACCAAACCCATCTTGAATCGACGACATGGACCCGACCGCCCCGCCTTCGATTCCGTCCCCGGTCGACGTGGCGCGTGCGGCGCTGCGCTCCCTGGCACAGCGGCGCCTGGAGCCGACGCCGGACAATTACGCGCGGGCCTGGGCCGAGCAGGCTGGCGCCGGGCCCCAGGCGCCGGTGCAACAGGCCGCGCAGGCCGGCACCGACGGGCTGCGCGTCGTCGCGGCCCTGTCCCAGGTCTGCGCCGCCGCGCTCGCCGCCGAGGATGAGCGGGCGTCGGGGCTGGCGGCCCGATGGCGTGTGCTCGCGCAGGAGCTGGCGCAGCCCGAGCCCCCCGCGCTGCCGGTGGCCCAGGTCGAGGCGCTGTGCGCAGAGGCCGCGAGCTGGCTCGGTCATCGGCACCTGGTCGTGGCCGAGCTTCTGGCCCTTTGCCGCCAGATGAGCGGCAGCCTGGTCGAACTCGCTGAGGACGACAGTTGGACCCAGGGCCAGTGCGCCGCGCTCCAGGCCAGCCTCGGCAGCGGGCCGAGCCTGCTCGCGCTGCGCGCCGCGGGCCAGATGCTCGACCGGACCCGGGCACAGCAGGCCCGCCTGCGGGACGAGCGCGGTGCTGCGCGCGACGCCCTGAGGCAGCTCCTGGCGCGGATGATGGAGGAGGTCGGTGCCCTGGGCGCCCATGCCGGCGTTTTCGAGCTCGCGGTCGAGCGCCATGCCGAGGTGGTGGCCGGCGCCGACAGCGTCGAGAGCCTGGCCGCCGTGGTGCAGTCGATGCTCGAGGACAGCCGTGAGGTCGGGCGCGCCGTCAGCGGGGCCCGGCAGCGGATGCAGGAGCAACAGGCGCGCGCGCACGAGCTCGAGGATCGCGTGCGCGCGCTCGAGGCCGAACTGCGCGAGCTGTCCGACCAGGTCGTCACCGACACGCTGACCCAGGTCGCGAACCGGCGCGGGCTCGAGCAGGCCTTCGCGATCGAGGTTGCACGCAGCCGCCGCGCCACCGGCAGCGCCGCTGCGCTGGCGGTGGCCGTGATCGACGTCGACCATTTCAAGCAACTCAACGACCGGCTCGGTCACCTGGCCGGTGACCATACCCTGCGCTCGCTGGCGTCCGCCATCCGCACACGGCTGCGCCCCGTGGACCACGTGGCGCGCTACGGCGGCGAGGAGTTCGTCGTGCTCTTGCCCGGCACCCCCGTGCAGGCGGCACAGCAAGCGCTCGTGCGCCTGCAGCGCAGCCTGAGCGAAGCGCTGTTCATGCACGAGGGCGAGGACGTCTTCGTCACCTTCTCGGCCGGCGTGACACTGTGGCGCGACGGCGAGAGCCTCGAGGCCACGCTCTCCCGTGCCGACGAGGCGCTTTACGAGGCCAAGCGCACCGGCCGCAACCGCACCTGCGTCGGCTGAAGTCAGGAGCCGGTGGCGCCCGATGCCGCGGGCGGCCGGGCCCCGGGCCCGCTGATCGCCACAATGCAGCCGTCCCGACCTCGACAGCAACATGCAGTTCAAGTGGCTCGAAGACTGGCTGGCGCTGGCGGCCACGCGCAGCTTCAAGAACGCCGCCGAGCAGCGGCACGTGACGGCGCCGGCCTTCGGCCGCCGCATCCGCGCCCTCGAGGCCTGGTTCGGCGTGCCGCTGTTCGTGCGCGGCAGCCAGCCGCTGCAGCTGACGCCCGCCGGCGAGCAGCTGGCCCAGCACGCGCGCGCGGCCACGGCCGACGTCGGACGCCTGCGCCTGGCCTTGCAGGCGGGCGCCGGCGCCGCCGTGGTGCGGCTCGTGACCGGGCGCGCGCTGGCGCACGGCGTGGTCGCCGACGCGCTGGCCCGGATTGCGCGCCAGCCCGATCCGCCGCAGGTGCAGGTGCTGACGCGCCTGATGGCCGAGGCGGGCGACCTTCTGGAGCGCGACGCGGCCGACCTGATGCTGGGCTACCAGCATCCGGCGCTGGCCTTGCGCCTGGACGGGCGCCGCTACCTCAGCGCCCGGGTGGCCGAGGACCGCCTGGTGCCCGTCGTCCGGGCCCGCGCGGGCGGCGCGCCGGCGCTGGCCCCGGGGCGGGCCCGGCTGCTGGCCTACGACCCGGCGCAGGCGCTGGGACGGCTCCTCGACGACCACCTCGCCCACCTGGACAGCGCCCCGCCGCTGCCGGTGCTGCTGCGCTGTGACTCGGTCGATTCGCTGCGCGAGTACGTGCTGCGCGGCCTCGGGGTGGCCTGGCTGCCGCAGTCGATGGTCGCGGCCGACCTGAAGGCCGCGCGCCTGGCGACGTGGAGCGAGCCCGGGCTGGCCATCGGCTTCGAGATCCGCCTGTTCAGGCGCAAGCGTCACGCGACGCCGGCGCTGCAGCGCGTCTGGGACGCCTTCGTCCCACGCGCCTGATCCGGCAATTCTTCAGGCCGAAACGGCAAGCCTCCGGGCGCGGCCGGCCCGAAGAATGGCGGTGCGGCGCTGTTGCCGTATCTGCCGGAGCCCTCGCCATGACGTCCCTGCCGCGTCGCACGCTCGTCGCCACCCTTCTCGCCGGCCTGGCCGCAATCGGCGCGGGTAACGCCCTCGCCCAGGACGCCCCTTACCCGACCCGGCCGGTGACGCTGGTGGTGGGCTATTCCGCCGGCGGCAGCGTCGACCTGGTCGCGCGCGCGGTGGCGCCGGAGCTGGCGCGCCGGCTGGGCCAGCAGGTCGTGGTGGAGAACGTTGCCGGCGCCGGCGGCACCCTGGGCGCGGCCAAGGTGGCGGCGGCGCGGCCCGACGGCTACACGCTGCTGCTGGGATCGCCCAGCGAGGTCGGGATCAACCAGCTGATCACCCGGCAGGCGCGCTACGACGGGCTGCAGGACCTGGCAGCAGTGGGCATGATCGGGGCGCAGCCCCTGGTGCTGGTGGCCGGCCCGCGGACGGCGGCGACCGATGCGAACGCATTCCGCGCGCTGCTGGCGCAGCAGCCGGGCAAGCTGAGCTACGCGACGTCCGGCATCGGCACGCCGCTGCACCTGGCCGGCGAGCTCATCAAGCGCGAGGGCGGCGTGGACATGGTCCACGTGCCCTACCGCGGCGCCCCCCAGATGGCGACCGACCTGCTGGGTGGGCAGGTCGACTTCGCGGTGTTCGTGCTGTCGAGCGCGCTGCCTCACATCCGCGAGGGCCGCATGAAGGCGATCGGCCTGACCACGCGGCAGCGGGCCGCGGTGGCGCGCGAGATCCCGGCGCTGGCCGAGACGCCGCGCTTCGCGGCGGTCGACCTCGGGGTGTGGTTCGGCCTGTTCGCGCCGGCCCGGACCCCGGCCCCGGTGGTCGCGCGCCTGCAGCGCGAGCTGCGCGAGGTGCTGCGGCAGGGCGAGGTGGCGGGCAAGCTCGAGGCCGCGGGCCTGACCTTGACGCCCGAGCTGGACGGGCCGCGCTTCGTTCGCGAGGAGGTCGAGCGCTTCCGCAGGATCGTCGAGTTCGCGCGGATCGAGGCGCAGTGAGCGCCCAGGCCACCCTCGAGCGCCCGGACCTGGCCCCCTGGCGCGCCGGCAACACCGGCACCGAAGGGGTCTGGGTCTTCGACAGCGGCCGGCCGGGCCGCAGCGTGATGCTGTGCGCGCTCGTGCATGGCAACGAGTGGTGCGGCGCCTGGGCCGTGACGGGCCTGCTCGAGGCTCGCCTGCGCCCGCGCCACGGCCGCCTGACGCTCGCGCTGTGCAACCTGGCCGCCTTCGACCGCCATGACCCGGCGCGGCCCGGGGCCGCGCGCTTCGTGGAGGAGGACCTGAACCGGCAGTGGCAGCCCGGGCGCCTGGAGGCGCCGCGCAGCCTCGAAGGCCGGCGCGCGGCGGCCCTGCGGCCCTTCGTCGAGGGCGCCGACTGGCTGCTGGACCTGCACTCCATGCACGAGCCCTGCGCGCCGCTGCTGCTGACCGGCCTGCAGCCCCGCAACGTGGCGCTGGCCCTGGCCCTGCGCAGCGGGGCGCACGTGGTGGTGGACGGCGGTCATGGCGAGGGCGTGCGCCTGCGCGACTTCGGCCGCTTCGGCCTGCCGGACGCGCAGGCCGGCGACGGCCAGTCGCTGCTGGTCGAATGCGGCCATCACGCCGACCCGGCGAGCCGCACGGTGGCCCAGGACCTGTGCGCGCGCTTCCTGGTCGCGGCGGGTGTCCTCGATGCGGCCGCGGTGGGGCAGGCTCTGGCGGGGTGGCGCCAGGCCGACGCCGCCGCGCCGCCCGTGCTCGAGGTCACCGGCGGCGTGGTCGCGCGCAGCGAGCGCTTCCGCTTCCTGGCCCCGTTCCAGGGGCTGGAGCTCATCGCGCGGGCCGGCACCGTGATCGGCGACAACGACGGCGAGCCCGTGGCCACGCCCCATGACGACTGCGTGCTCGTGATGCCGTCGACGCGCCACGCGCGACGCGGCGTCACGGTGGTGCGCTTCGCGCGTCGCCGCGGCGCGACGGGTGAAGCGGTGGGCTGATGGCCGAGCCGCGGTGTGTCGCCGCGGTAAATGGACGGCCAGTGTGAGCGGATCGGCAGCCCTTCGGCAGCTCACTGCCCCATCTGCACCGCCGCGCGCGCCAGCGGCTCGATGCGGCGCTCCTGCTCGCGCAGCTCGGCCTCGAAGGCCACGGGCGGGATGATGCGCGGCACCATGCCGGCCTGGCGCAGCGGCTCGGCGATCTCGGGCCGGCGCAGCGCGGCCTCGACGCGTTCGTGCAGGCGCTGCAGCAGGGCTGGCGGCAGGCCGGCCGGCGCGAAGAGGGCATAGGCGTGCACGGCCTCCAGCGTGCCGAAGCCGGCCTCGGCGACGGTGGGCACCTCGGGCAGTTGCGGCAGGCGCCGCGCGCTGGCGGTCGCCAGCGCGACGAGCTCGCCGCTGCGCACCAGGGGCAGCACGGCGCCGACATCGGCCGACATCACCGCCACCTCGCCGGCACGCACCGCCAGCGCTGCCGGCGCACCGCCGCGGTAGGGGATCTCGTTGAGCCGGATGCCGCCCTCGCGCTGCAGCGCGACGGCCGCCAGGTGCGTCATCGCGCCCGGCGTCGGGATCGCGATCGAGATCCCTGCGGGCTGCTCGCGCGCGCGCCGAACCAGCTCGGGCAGCGAGCGGATGCCCGCGCCGGGGTGGGCGACGAAGAGCTGCGGTACGTCCGCCAGCGGCGTGACGGGCAGCAGGTCGCGCGCCGCGTCGAAGGGCAGGCGGCCTGTCGCCTGCCAGGGCAGCACGGTGCGTCCGCTCGTGCTGGCCACCAACAGCGTGCAGCCGTCGGCCGGCGCCTTGGCCACCGCGTCCCAGGCCGGGATCGTCATGCCGCCGGAGCGGTTCTCCACCACGTGCGGCTGGCCGCTCGCGCGCGCCAGCTGCTCGGCCAGCGCGCGCGCCAGCCGGTCCATCGGCCCGCCAGCGACCACTGGCACGACCAGGCGCACGGTGCCGCCGGGGCAGGCTGCGGCGGGGCCGGCCAGGCACAGCAGTGCGGCCATGGCGAACCCGGTCATGGCCGCAGACGCGCCCGCACGCATCGGGTGGCCGGCCGCGTTGGCGGCGCGGGGGCGTCCCGGCAGGAGGGGGATCAAGCGCAGGTACAACGGCATCGCTGCGATGGTAGCCGCGGCGCGGGCGGCGGCAGCCCGGTCGAAGCGATCGGAGGGCGCCGTTGTGGGCGCTACCATCTGGCTCTGGCCGCCCTTTCAGCCGGCCGTTCCCTCTTGCCCTCCCTACCCCGCGAGCCCATGAGCACCACCCAGCCCCGCATCCCCTACGTTGCCGCCGACATCGCCGAGCCGGCCGAGGTGGTGGCGGCCATCCGCGCGCGGCGCGGGGGCGAGCTGCTGGCCCTGGACCGCATGCTGCTGCACAGCCCGCCGCTGGCCGCCGGCTGGAACACCTTCCTCGGCGCGGTGCGCAACGGGCTGCTGGTAGAGCGCCGGCTGCGCGAGCTGGCCATGTGCACGGTGGCGGTGCTCAACGGCGCGGAGTACGAGTATGTGCAGCACGCGCCGCTGTACATCGCCGCCGGGGCCAGCCCGCAGCAGGCCCAGGCCCTGCGCGACCCCGACGTCGCGCGCGCCGACGCGGCGCTGTTCGACGCGCGCGAGCGCGCCGCGCTCGGTCTGGTGATCGAGATGACGCGCCACGTGGCCGTGGCCGACGCCACCTTCACCGCGCTGCGGCAGCACCTCTCGGAGCGCGAGGTCGTGGAGCTGATCGCCGTCACCGCGGCCTACAACATGGTCTCGCGCTTCCTGGTGGCCACCGGCATCCACCCGGATTGATCCCGCGCCGGCCCGCCCTTGCTGCAAACCCGTCCCCCCGAACCGGAGCCCCCGATGCAGATCTCGATGTCCTCGACCGCCCTCGGCACCAGCCGCCGCATGCTGGCCAACCTGGACCACATCCTCGACCTCGGCCAGGCGCACGCCGCGGCGCGCAGGATCGACCCGCTGGTGCTGACCGGCGATCGCCTCGCGCCGGACATGTTCCCGCTGCGGCGCCAGGTGCAGATCGCCTGCGACGCGGTCAAGAACGGCCTGGCGCGCATCGCGGGCGTCGAGGCGCCGAAGTTCGAGGACAGCGAGACCGGCTTCGAGGAACTGCGCGAGCGCATCCGCCGGACCCTGGCCTTCGTCGACATCGTGCCTGCCGCGCGGCTGGACGGCACCGAGGACAAGCCGATCACCTTCCCGGTGGGCAAGGACGCCACGCGCACGATGGCGGGCTTCGACTACCTGACCGGCTGGATGCTGCCCAACCTGTTCTTCCACGTCACCACGGCCTACAACATCCTGCGCCATAACGGGGTGGAGGTGGGCAAGGGGGACTACCTGCTGGGCAGCGCGGCGCGGGCGACGGGGTGAGGCCCGCGCGGGGAGGGCATCCTCCCCGCCCGGGCTGGAGCCCTGGCCAAGGGCTCGGCTTGGCTCCATACTCGCGCACCGTTCCTGTCCTTCGGCCGCATGCGCGAGACCCTGCAGTCCCTGAACCTGCACGACCTGAACGTGCTCAGCGCGCTGCTGCAGGACGGCAGCGTGACCAAGGCGGCCGAGCGCATGGGCCAGTCGCAGCCCGCGGTCAGCCGCACCCTCAGGCGCCTGCGCGAGGTGCTGGACGACCCGCTGTTCGTGCGCAGCGGGCGCAGGCTGGCGCCCACCGAGCGGGCGGCCGCGCTGCGCGCACCGCTGCGCGAGATCCTGGCCCAGGTGGCGCGCATCGACGCCGCCACGGCCTTCGACCCCGTCCGCGACGAGCGCACGTTCACGATCGCCTGCGCCGACTGCCTGCCGCCGGTGTTCCTGCCGATGCTGATCGAGCGGCTCGCTGCGGCCGGGCCGCGCATCCGGGTGCGGCTGCGCCTCATCGACCCGGCCTTCGACGTCGGGCAGGCGCTCGAGGAAGGCAGGCTCGACCTCGTCGTCAACAACAGCCCGCGCCCGCGCGAGGACCTGCGCATCGGCGCTCTCTACACCGACGAGGTGGTGTGCCTGATGCGCGCGACCCACCCGCTGGCGCGCGGGAAGCGCGTCACGCTGGGGCGCTACCTGGAGGCGCGGCACCTCGCGCCGCAGCCGAGCTCGATGAGCGAGCTCGGCCCGGTGGACGGGGAACTCGCGCGCGCCGGCTACCGCCGGCAGATCGTCGCCACGGTGCCCGAGTTCAACCAGGTGCCCTACGTGCTGGCGCGCACCGACCTGCTGTTCACCACCGGGCGGCGCTTCGCCGAGCATTGCGCCCGCCTGATGCCGCTGGTGCTGCTGCCCGCGCCGCCGGAGTTCCCGCCGATGCGCTTCTACCAGCTCTGGCACGAGCGTGACCACACGAGCGCGGCCAACCGCTGGCTGCGGCGCCAGGTGCTCGAGGTGAGCCAGGCGATGTAGCCGACCATACCGCGCGTGGTATGTCCGGCATGCGCGATCCGGACTTCTCCCGTCAGGATGGCCTTCCTAGACTCCGGCTCCACGCAAGGAGCACGGATGGCATCGTCTTCACCTGACCAGGCGCTCGGCATTTTCCCTGCCGGCGTCGGCACCGACGGCGCGGGCGCGGGGGCCCGGCCTTGAGCGCGCCGGCGCCGGCCGCCGCGGTGCTGCGGCGCATGAGCCGCTGCGAGGCCTTCCGCATCTCCGAGCACGACACGAACTACTTCGCGCTCATCTTCGACGGCCACGCCGACGGCTGCGACCTCGTCGCCGTGGTCGAGATCTTCGAGCCGGGCGGCGCGACGCCGCCGAACAGCCACCCGCGCGCGCACGAGCTGTTCTTCGTCCTCGAGGGCGAAGGCGTGGCGGTGGCCGCGGGCCGGGAGCTTGCGCTGCGGCGCGGCGACGCGCTGCTGGTGCGGCCGGGGGGCGAGCATGTGGTGCGCAACACCGGGCCGGGCAAGCTCTACTGCCTGACTGTCATGGTGCCCGACGACGACTTCGCGGCGCTGATCCGGCGCGGCATCCCGGTGACCCTGGACGCGGCCGACCGGCTCGTGCTCGAGGGCATGGGCAGGGGCGCGTGATGACGGCGACGCCGACCGGGCTCGAGACCTGGCGGACCGTCGTGCGCACGCGGCCGACAGCGGGAGGGACGCGGTGAGCGAACTGCGCCTGTGCGACCTCGAGAAGCGCTACGACAGCACGGTGGTCGTGCGGGACCTGAACCTGACGCTGCGCCAGGGCGAGTTCGTCTCGCTGCTCGGCCCGTCGGGCTGCGGCAAGACGACGACCCTGCGCATGATCGCCGGCTACGTCGCGCCCACGGGGGGTCGCATCGAACTCGACGGCCGGCGCATCGACACCTTGCCGCCGTGGCAGCGCGAGATCGGCATGGTGTTCCAGAGCTATGCCCTGTTCCCCCACCTCAGCGCGGGCGAGAACGTCGCCTTCGGGCTGAAGGTGCGGCACGTGGGCGGCGGCGAGGTCGAGCGCCGGGTCCGGGAGGCGCTGGCCCTCGTGGACCTCTCGGGGTACGGTGACCGGTACCCGTCCCAGTTGTCCGGTGGGCAGCAGCAGCGCGTGGCGCTGGCGCGGGCCCTCGTCATCGAGCCGCGCCTGCTGCTGCTCGACGAGCCGCTGTCCAACCTGGACGCGCGGCTGCGCTCCGAGGTCCGGGAGGAGATCGTGCGCGTGCAGCGCCGGCTCGGCATCACGACGCTGTTCGTGACGCACGACCAGGAAGAGGCCTTGTCGATGTCCGACCGCGTGGTCGTGATGGCACGCGGCGAGGCGGTCGAGGCCGCACCGCCGCGCGAGCTGTCGGAGCGGCCGCAACGCCTGTTCAGCGCCTCCTTCCTGGGCTCGCGCAGCGTGCTGCCGGGCCAGGTGCGGCACGGGCGCTTCGTCCCCGAGGGCCTGCCCGAGCTGCCGCTGCAGCCGCAGGACCCGTCCGGCGCCACCCACCTGATCCTGCGCAGCACGCGGCTACGCGTGACGCAGGACGAGTTCGGACCGGCGGCGCGCTGGGCGGCGCCCGGCGTGCTGAGCGCCTGCAGCTACCTTGGTGACCACGTGGCCTGCGACGTCGTCCTCGACGCCGGCCCGAGCATCCGCGTGGTGCGGCCCTCGGCCGAAAGCCTGCCTGCGGTCGGCACGCGCGTGCGCCTGCTGGCCGATGCCGACGCCATCAGCCTGATCGCCGATCCCGCGGCGGGAGCCGCCGCCGGTCCGTCCCCCGGGCCGGCCTCTCCCGCTGCCAGCGGGCCGTGATCCCCCGGCCCACTTCGCCACCCCAGCCTGGAGTCCCTCGATGAAGCGCAGTCCCGCCCCCCTCGCCATCACCGATCCCGCGCGCCGTCGCGCAGGCAGGCTCCTGCTGTCCGCCGCCGCGGTCGGCGCGGCGCCCGCATTGATGCTGAATTCGGCGCGCGCCCAGATCAAGCGCGGCGACACGCTGACCGTCGGCATCTGGGGCGGTGCCCAGGAGCGCATCACGCGCGAGCACTGCGCCAAGCCGCTGGAGGAGAAGTACGGGGTCAAGATCAACTTCGTCCTCGGCGGCACGCCCGACCGCCGGGCCAGGGCCTACGCCGAGCGCGGGCGGCCCAGCTTCGACGTCCTCTACCTCAACATCTTCGAGAGCCGCCAGGCGGTCAAGGACGGCGTTACCCAGGCGCCGACCGCGGCCGTGCCGCAGTTCGCCAACCTCTACGACATCGCGCGCGTCGGCGGTTACGGGGTCGCCTTCAACCCCGTGACCGTGGTCTACGACAAGGAGGTCATCACGCGTCCGATGACCAGCTGGGCCGATTTCTGGCGCCCCGACGTCAAGGGCCGCATCGCCTGGCCTTCCTATCCCGGCGCCCAGGGCACGGCGGCGCTGCTGATGACGGCCAAGGTCTTCGGCGGCAGCGAGACCAACGTCGATGTGGCCTTCCGCAAGATCGCCGAGCTCAAGCCCTTCGCCGCCATCCAGTCCAGCCAGGACCAGCTCTTCGGCATGTTCGACCAGCGCGTGGCCGCGGCCTCGGCAGAGTTCGGCAGCTTCACACGCAGCTATGCCGAGAGCCGCAACCCGCGCATCGTGGTGGCCACTCCGGTCGAGGGGCAGGCGATCGCGGCCAACTTCGCCTGCATCACGGTGGGCACGCGCAACCAGGCCCTGGCCGAGGAGTGGATCAACCTGCACCTGTCGCCGGCCTGCCAGAAGGCTTATGCCGAGCAGATCTACTACAGCCCGACGGTGCGCAACGTGAACCTGCCTGCGGACCTGCGCGCCAAGCTGATCATCGGCGACGAGCAGGTGAAGAAGCTGATCGACTTCGACTGGGACCACGTCATCCGCATGCAGCCGCAGTGGACGCAGCGCTTCGCGCGCGAGATCGCGGGCTGATGCGTCCGGCCGGGGCAGGGGCGGGCGCGTGACGGGGGCGCAGGCATCGGCAGGTACCGCGGTGCCGGGCGTCGCCGCGGCGTCGTCCTGGGAGCCTACGCGCGGCCGGCCGCTGCTGTCGCTGTCGCCGCTGGTGCTGTGGCTGGCCGCGGGGTTCGCGCTGCCGATGGCGGTGGTCGCCCTGCTGTCGCTGCAACCGGCGGGCGAGGTCTTCGCGCCCATCGGGCTGGACCTCACGGCGGCCCACTTCCAGCAGATCCTGGGCGACGGCTACTACCTGGGCATCCTCGGCCGCACCCTGCTGCTGGCGGCGGGCGTGACCACGGCCTGCGTCCTGCTGGGCTACCCGGTGGCGGCGTGGCTGGCGGCGGTGCCGGGGCGGTGGAAGTCGGTCGCGATCGCCGTGGTGCTCGTGCCCTTGCTGACCAATGTGGTCGTCCGCTCACTGGGCGTGATGCTGCTGCTGGCGCCGGGAGGCGCGGTCGCGGGCCTGCTGTCCCTGGTGGGGCTGGGGGACGTCCGCCTGCTGTTCACCTGGTTCGCAGTGGGGGTGGCCCTGACGCAGGTCTTCCTGCCCTTCATGATCATGGCGCTGTACGACGGCCTGCAGGGGCAGGACCGCCGCCTGCTGGAGGCGGCCCATGGTCTGGGCGCAGGGCCGGCGCGGGCCTTCCTGGGCGTGACCCTGCCGATGACGCTGCCGGCCCTGCGCGGGGGCATCGTCGTCGTCTTCCTGCTGTCCTCGACCGCCTACGTCTCGGCCACGCTGCTCGGCGGCAAGAAGGTGGTCGTCAGCGGCATGCTGGTGATGCAGGAGGCCATGGCGCTGCTGAACTACCCGTTCGCGGCGGCGCTGGCGATGGTGATGCTGGCCTGCTCCGTGCTGGCGACTCTCGCCGTCAACTTGTCGGTCTCGCGCCTGACGCCCTGGCTGGCCCTGCGGCCCCCCGGGCCGCTGCGGGGCAGCCGCTGGCCCGCGCTGTCGGCCGTGGCCTGGCGCGTGGCCGACCGGCTCGGACCCTGGCTCCATCGCGGCCTGCTCGCCCTGGCGCTGGGCCTGCTGCTGTTCCCGATGGTGCTCGTGGTCGTGGCCTCCTTCAACGACGTGCCGCAGGCCACGGTGGCCGGCTTCCGCGGATTCACGCTGCGCTGGTACGCAATGGTGCTGGACAACGAGCGCTACCTCGAGGCGCTGCTGATCTCGGCGCAGCTGGCCGCGGCCACGGTGCTGGTGGCGCTCCTGCTGTCCGTGCCGGCCGCGTTCGCGCTCGCGCGCCAGCGCCTGTGGCGGCCGGAGCTCGTCGTCGCGCTGCTGATGCTGCCGCTGGCGCTGCCCGGCATCGCCAAGGCGGTGGGCATGCTCAAGCTGCTGCAGTGGTTCAACCAGATCCCGCCCTTCCTCGGCCTGCTGCTGGTGCACGTGGTGATGGTCGCCCCCTTCATGCTGGCGATGCTGCGCGCCTCGGTGGGCGCGCTGGACCGCAGCCTCGAAGAGGCTTCGCAGGGGCTGGGCGGGCGGCCCGTCACCACCTGGTGGCGCGTCATCCTGCCGCAGCTCGCCCCGGGCCTGGTGGCGGCTGGCGTGATCGGCTTCCTCATCTCCTTCGGCGAGGTGACCGTCACGGCCTTCCTCGTGACGGCCCAGACCCAGACGCTGCCGGTGCGCATCTACGCCGAGGCCACTTTCAGCCTCGAGAACACCGTGAACGCCGTCAGCACCCTGATCATCGCCGCCACGGTGCTGGTCCTGGCCTTGCTGGGCCGCTACGTGCGGCTTGATCACGCCTGGCGGCGCTGACCGCGCCCCAGAGACTGCGCCCGAGCGCGCCGTCGCCCCCGGGGGAAATGAGGACCCCAGGAGCGACCCCTCGTTTCCTCAGGAGCCCGGAGCCTTCCCCATGAGCCTACCCACCCGCCACTGGCAGGACCTGCCCTGGACCGACTTCCCCCGCCTGCCCGAGGACACCGTCGCCATCCTGCCGGTGGCGTCGATCGAGCAGCACGGCCCGCACCTGCCGGTGTCGGTCGATTCCACGCTGAACGAGGGCATCCTCGCGCGTACGCTGGAGCTGCTGCCGGCGGAACTGCCGGTGCTCATGCTGCCGATCCAGAAGATCGGCTTGTCGGTGGAGCACATCCGCTTCCCTGGCACGCTCACGCTGCAGCCCGAGACGGTGCTCGCGATGTGGACGGACATCGGCAACTCGGTCGCCCGCGCCGGGGTGCGCAAGCTCGTGATCTTCAACAGCCACGGCGGGCAGCCCCAGGTGGTGGACATCGTCTGCCGCCGCCTGCGCATCGAGCACCGCATGTTCGCGTTGGCGGTGAGCTGGTTCAAGCTGGCCGGCCGCAAGGACGCCGAGGGCAGCCTGCCGCTGGCCGAGCGTGTCCATGGCATCCACGGCGGCGCTGTGGAGACGGCGATGATGATGCACCTGCGCCCCGACCTGGTGCGCTCGGAGGCCATCGCCGACTTCAGCTCGCGCTGGCTGCAGCGCGAGGCGGAGTTCGAGCAGCTCGTGCCCGAGGGCGCCGTGGCCTTCGGCTGGGAGACGCAGGACCTGCATCCGTCCGGTGCCGTGGGTGACGCGCGCCTGGGCAACCCCGCGATGGGGGCCGAGATCGTCGACAACGCCGCGCAGGCCTTCGCCTCCCTGCTGCAGGAGGTGCACCGCTTCGACGCGCAGCGCTTCCTGCAGGACGGCCCGGACCCGGCGCTGATGCCCCGGGCCTGAACGGGGCGCGCCTCAGCGCCCCGGCGCCCCGGGGGCCCCCGGCGTGTGCAGACCGGTGCCGCGCGCGACGAAGCCGAAGCACTGCCTGACGTTGTAGAGCGTGGCGTCCCAGCAGAAGGGCGGCGAGGTCGTCGCCGAGCAGTCGCTCAGCAGGATGCAGTCGTAGCCGAGGAAGTTCGCGTCCTGCAGCGTGCACAGCACGCACTGGTCGGCATTGACGCCGCCGAACAGCAGCGTCGTCACGCCGAGGTTGCGCAGGATCGAGTCCAGCGGCGTGTCCCAGAAGCCGCTCATGCGGTACTTGTCGATGCGGATGTCGGCCGCCTCGGGCTGGAGTTCCTGCACCACCTCCGCGGCCCAGGAGTCCTTCTGCAGCACCGGCGCACCGTGCCCGGGCAGCGGGTCGCCCAGGCCGGTGGAGCGGCCGTCGGGGTTGTAGACGTGCAGCAGGGCCGGGCTCAGGTTCAGCCGGTCCGGGCGGTTGCCCCAGTTCACCCACAGCACCGGCACGCCGCTGGCGCGCAGGCGGGGCAGCAGGGCCTGCAGCGGCGCGATCGGCGCGCGCGCCGGGGTGACGTCCACGCCGATCGAGGCCAGCCAGCCCTGCGGGTGGCAGAAGTCGTTCTGCATGTCGATGACGACCATGGCCGTGCGGGCGAGGTCCAGCGTCACGGGCTTGGGCTCGGCGTCGAGCCGGGCGATGACAGGGGTGTGTGCGGGCCGCACGAGGTCGGCATGCGTGCGCGAAACGCGCCAGCGGTTGCCCGCGGCGCTACCCAGGGGTGCGAGGTCATCGGTCATGGTCGTCCGAAGTCCTTTCTTGGATGCGAGGCTGCGCAGGGCGGCATGCAAGACGCGTTCCCGCGCCGGTGCTGTTAAGCTGATACCGTGTCGAACGAGATTCTCGTCCCTCACCCCGCCCCGACCTGCCTGCTGTGCGGCGGCCCCAACGGCTGTGCAGCGGTTGCCGCGGGCCGCTTCGATGTGGCCTGCTGGTGCGCGCAGGAGACCTTCCCGCCTGCCTTGCTCCAGCGCCTGCCGGCCGATGCGCACGGCAGGGCCTGCATCTGCCGTCGATGTGTGCAGGCCCAGGCCTCTGCCACGTCTGCGGCGGGCGGCGACGCAGCGTCCCCCCCCATGGCCCCGCAAGGGGCCTCGTCATCTTGAAGGAACCTCCGTGATGATCCGCCGTCGTAGCGCGCTTGCCCTCGCTGCCGCCCCGCTCTTGCCGCTGCGGGCGCAGGCGCAGTCCTGGCCTTCCCAGCCCGTCAAGCTGGTCGTGACCTTTCCACCGGGGGGCGCGAGCGACATCGTGGCGCGCCTGATCGCCCCGCCGCTGGCCGAGCGCATCGGCCAGGCGGTGGTGGTGGACAACCGGCCTGGCGGTGCGGCCACGATCGGCGCCGCGGCCGTGGCGCGGGCGCAGCCGGACGGCCACACGCTGCTGATGTCGAATTCGGCGCCGCTGTCGATCTCGCCGGCGCTGTTCGAGCGGCCGCTCTACGACCCGCTGAAGAGCTTCCGGCACCTGGCCTACGTGGGCGACGTGCCCACGGCGCTGGTCGTCCACCCCTCGCTGCCGGTGAGCGACTTCGCCGGTTTCCTGGCCTGGGCGCGGGCGCAGAAGGACCCGGTGCCCTTCGGCAGCGGCGGCCAGGCCTCGGTGGGCCACATCGTCGGCGAGCTGCTGGCGCAGAAGGCCGGGCTGAAGATGGTGCACGTGCCCTACAAGGGGGCGGGCCCCATGCGCAGCGACCTGCTCGGCGGCCAGATCAAGGTGGCGGTCGATGCGCTGCCCCAGAACCTGCCGCTGCGCCGGTCGGGACAGCTGCGCCTGCTGGCGGTGACGGCGGCGCGCCGGGTGGCGCAGGCTGCCGACCTGCCCACGGTGGTCGAGCTCGGGCACCCCGAGCTCGTGGCCGAGAACTTCGTCGGCGTCTCGGCCCCCGCCGGCCTGCCGCCCGCGGTGGAGCAGGCGCTGCTGCGCGCCTTGAACCAGGTGCTGGCCCTGCCCGACCTGCGCGGCAAGCTCGAGGCCCAGGGCTTCGAGCTCGAGACCCGCAGCCCCGAGGCCTTTGCCGCCTTCATCCAGGAACAGGCCGAGCGCTGGGCACCGGTGGTGCGCGCCAGCGGCGCGAAGCTGTGAGCGCCCGCATCGCGGTGGCCCTGTTCGGCCCCGAGGGCCGCGGCAGCTTCAACGAATCCGGCCTGCAGGGCGCGCTGCGCGCACGCGCAGCCGGCCACGCCCTGGACGTGCACTGGATCGCGTCCCCCGACGCCGCCGGCCGGGCCGAGGCGCTGCGCGCCCTGTGCCGCCCCGGGCTGGACCTGCTCGTGGCCCACGGCGGCCAGGGTGACGCGCCGGTGGCTGCGATCAGCGCCGAGTTCCCCGACACCCGTTTCGCCATCACCCAGGGCAGCTTCGTCGCCCCGAACGTCGCGTGCTACGAGGTGCTGCAGGAGCAGTCGGCCTTCCTGGCCGGGGTGCTGGCGGGTCTGGCGTCGAAGACACGCGTCGTCGGCCACCTGTCGGGCGAGAAGGTGCGCCCGGGCCTGAAGGGCCGCGCCGCCTTCGCGCACGGCGTGCGCGCCGCGGCGCCCGACTGCCGCTTCGTCACGAGCTTCTGCGGCGCCCAGCATGATGTGGACCTGGCCTTTGCCACGGCCCGGGCGCTGGAGCGCGAGGGTGCCGACCTCGTGTTCGCGATGATCGACGGCGGGCGCGAGGGTGTGAACCGCGCCTGCCGCGAGGGCCGGCTGCGGCAGATCGGCAACGTGCTGGACTGGGTGGCGCGCGACCCGGCGGTCTTCGTCGCCTCGGCCATCGCCGACTCCGGACGCGGCGTGACCGAGGCTGTCGAGGACTTTGCGGCGGACCGCCTGGCCCCGGGCACCACGCGGGTACATGGGCTGGCGTCACCCGACTGCGTGCGCCTCGTCGTGGCCCCGGCGCTGCAAGCCGCGCACGGCGCTACGCTGGCCGTGTGGGAGGAGCGCCTGCGCGCGGGCGAGGTGATGCCGGCAGACCATTACGACGGACCCGAACTGACCCTGCCGTGACCGGCCTGCGGCAGGCTGTCCGGTCCCCGACCGGACAGCAGGGCTGCAGGCGGGCACCGACGGACCGCCTTCGCGCAGCCCGTCGGCGCAGCCTCAACTCAGCGGTACAGCACCTGCGGCAGCCACATCCCGATACCCGGGAAGTTGTACAGCAGCACGATGGCCACGATCTGGATGCCCATGAAGGGGATCATCCCGGCGAAGATCTGGTTCAGCGTCACGTGCGGCGGGCTCACCCCCTTCAGGTAGAAGGCCGCCATTGCCACCGGCGGGCTCAGGAAGGCGGTCTGCAGGTTCAGCGCCACGAGCAGGCCGAAGAAGAGCGGGTCGACGCCGAAGTTGTCCAGCAGCGGGATGAAGATGGGCATGAAGATCACAATGATCTCGGTCCACTCCAGCGGCCAGCCGAGGATGAAGATGATGACCTGGCTGAGGATCAGGAACTCGGTCTTGGAGAGGTTGAGCGACATCACCCACTTCTCCACCAGTTCCTGCCCGCCCAGCAGCGCGAAGGCGGCCGAGAAGATGGCCGAGCCGACGAAGAGCCAGCACACCATCGCGCTGGTCTTGGCGGTGAGGAAGACCGACTCCTTCAGCACGGTCATGTTGAACTGGCGGTAGGCCACCGCAAGCAGGAAGCCACCGAAGGCTCCCACCGCCGCGGCCTCGGTGGGCGTGGCCAGGCCGAAGACGATGGAGCCCAGCACCGCGAGGATCAGGATCAGCAGCGGGAAGAAGCTCGCCAGCAGCATCTTGAAGACCTCGAGGCGCTGGAAGCTCAGCAGGCCGTAGAAGGCGACGAGCGCGAGCGCGCCGACCGCCGCGCCGATCCACCAGCCGCGCGTGGGCGGGTTGCGCTCGGCCGCGGCCGTCGCTTCGCCTGCGGCAGGAGCCGAGGCCCCGGCCGTCGCCGTGCCCGTGGCAGCCCCGGGCGGCTCCTGGACCCCGCCGGCCGCGCCGGGAGGCTCCTGGACGCCACCGGCGCCCGGGGGCTCCTGCACGCTGGCGCCGGACCCGGGGGGCTCCTGGACGCCGCCCGCACCGGGCGGCTCCTGCACGCCGCCCGTGGCCCCCGGGGGCTCCTGCACGCCGCCGGCGCCGGGAGGCTCCTGTACCCCCCCGCCGGCCCCTGGGGGCTCCTGGACCCCGCCGCTGCCGGCAGGCGCCTGTACCCCGGGGGTCGCGCCCGCGGGCTCGGCCACGCCGCCGGCCGCCGGTGCCGCCACCACCTGGTCTTCGCGCGGGGCGGTGTTCACATGCCAGCTCAGGCCCAGCGCGGCCAGGAAGACCGCCGCTGGCAGCAGCGCGACGCCGAGCTGGCGCAGCAGGTAGCCGGTGGGGACGTCGACGTTGCGCCCGCCCTTGAGCGCGCGCAGCAGCGCCGGCAACGCCGTGTTCGAGACCGCGTCCGAGACGCGTTGCGTCAGCGGCGGCAGCGGCACGAAGCGCTGCTCGGCCGACAACGGCGGCATCAGCTTGGGCTTGAGCTTGGCCAGGATGATGACGTAGACGATGTACAGCCCTGCCAGCATCAGCCCGGGGAAGAAGGCGCCCGCGTACAGCTGCACCACCGACACCCCGGCCGTGGCGCCGTAGACGATCAGCATCACGCTCGGCGGGATCAGGATGCCCAGGCAGCCGCCGGCGGTGATGGCCCCGGCCGAGACGCGCACGTCGTAGCCGCCGCGCAGCATCTGCGGCAGCGCCAGCAGGCCCATCAGCGTGACCACGGCGCCGACGATGCCGGTGGCCGTGGCGAAGACCGCGCAGGTGAACAGCGTGGCCACGGCCAGCGAGCCCGGCACCCGCGCCAGCGCCAGGTGCAGGCTCTTGAAGAGCTTCTCGATCAGGTTGGCGCGCTCGACCAGGTAGCCCATGAAGACGAACAGCGGGATCGAGATGAGCACGTCGTTGCTCATCACCTTGAAGGCCGACTGCACCATCAGGTCCAGGGTCTTCGTGGCGTCGCGCTGATAGGCGAGCCAGGTGAAGATCATGCCCATGCCCATCAGCGTGAAGGCGGTCGGGAAGCCCAGCATGATGGCCACGACGACCAGCGCGAGCATCATCAGCCCGAGGTGGCCTGTGGTGAGCTTGTCGGCCGACAGCAGCATCACCGCGGTGCCCGCGATGATGAGCGCCATCAGCGAGAAACCGAACCAGAGTTCCTTGCGGATCTGCAGCTTCACTTGGAGCCTCCGGCGCGCGCGGCGCTCTGGTCCAGGGCGGCGATGTCCGCATCACTGACGTGGACCATCTGCTTGAGCTTGTCGACGTCGACTTCCTCGACGTCCTGTTCGCGCGACGGCCATTCGCCCGTGCGGATGCACTGCACGCAGCGCACCATCTCCACCAGCCCCTGCAGCAGCAGCATGCCGCCGGCCACGGGGATGACGAACTTGAAGGGGTACAGCGGCAGCGGCGTGGCCGAGAAGGTCTTCTCGCGGATGGCGAGCGCCTCGTTGGCGTAAGTCCAGCCGGCCCAGGTGAGGGCGACGATGCCCGGCAGGAAGAACAGGCCGTAGAGCAACAGGTCCAGGGTGGCCTGGGTGCGCGGACGGAAGAAGCCGTAGAGCACGTCGCCGCGCACGTGCCCGTTCTTGCTGAGCGTGTAGGCGCCGCCCATCATGAAGATCGTGCCGTACATCATGATCTGCACGTTCAGGGCCCAGTCGTGCGGGCTGTTCAGGACGTAGCGGGCGAAGACCTCGGCGGTGATCTGCAGCGTCAGCAGCACGATCAGCCAGGCGAAGGCCTGCCCGAGCCACGTGGACAGGCGGTCGATCCTGAGCAGCAAGCTTTGCATGGTGCGGTCCAGCCGGACATGCCCGAGGGCATCGGCAAAGAAAGGGGCCACCGGCCTTGCGGCAGCGGTGGCCCGGATCAGAGGGCTGTGTCGTCAGGCCTTCTTGGCGGGCGCCTTGCCCTGGCCGGCCGGGGCGCGGAAGTAGTGGTTCCACGCCATCTTCATGTCGACCGTGTAGTCGTTCTGCCAGGCGCCGGCGCGCTGCGCGAAGGCGCGCTGCGAATCGATGACCTTCTTGAACAGTGCGTTCTCCGCAGACTTCTTGGCCACGACCTTGTCGTAAGCGACGAGCTGTTCGCGCAGGATGGCGTCGGGCGTCTTGTAGAACTTGATGCCGCCGGCCTTCAGGTCGATGTAGTCCTTGGAGTTGCGGTCGATCATCTTCCAGCTCATCTCGGCGCTCGAGGCCTCGACGGCGTGATCGATGATGGCGCGCAGCTCGGCCGGCAGCTCACGGTACTTCGGCCCGTTGAACATGATCTCGAACTGCTCGCTGCTCTGGTGGAAGCTCTGGAGCATGCAATTCTTGACCACGTCCGGGAAGCCCAGGAGGCGGTCGGAGGTGGCGTTGTTGAACTCGGCGCCATCGATCAGGCCACGGTCCAGCGCCGGCACGATCTCACCGCCGGGCAGCGGATTGACGGCCGCGCCCATGTCGGTGAAGACGTCCACCGCGATGCCGACGGTGCGGAACTTCACGCCCTTGAGGTCGGCCGACTTCGCGATCGGCTTCTTGAACCAGCCCAGCGGCTGGGTGGGCATCGGGCCGTAGACGTAGGACTTGACGTCGACGTTGATGCTCTTGTAGACCTCCTGCAGCAGGGCCTCGCCACCGCCGTACTTGTGCCAGGCCAGCAGCATGTTGGCGTCCATGCCGAAGGACGGGCCCGAGCCCCACAGGGCCAGGGCGGAGTTCTTGCCGTAGTGGTAGACCAGCACGCCGTGGCCGCCGTCCAGCGTGCCCTTGGACACGCCCTCGAGCAGCTGGAAGGCCGGCACGACGGCGCCGGCGGGCAGCACCTCGATCTTGAGGCGGCCGCCGGCCATGTCGTTGACCTTCTTCGCGAAGTCGTTGGCGAACTCGTGGAAGATGTCTTTCGCCGGCCAGGTGCTCTGGAAGCGCAGGTTCACGGTCTGCGCCCTGCTGACCATCGGGGCGGCGGCGGCGGCGGCGCCGATGGCACCGGCGGAGGCGGTCTTCAGGAAGCCGCGGCGCTGCGGCGCGGTCTGGGTCGTCACGGTCATGGGGTTCTCCTGTGGAGAGGGTGGGGGCGAAATCGGCCTCGCGCGGGCCTGGACATTCCTGATTTTGTCCAGGACAAGCGCGAGCGCGCGACTATCGCGCGCTCGCGTCCGAAAGGCAAGTGGGTAAACCCGAGTCCCCTGATGGCGCCAGGGTGTCAGCTGCCGCCGCCTTGCGGCGGCTCAACACGCGGGCGGCCGCTGCGTGTCGACGCCTGCCAGACAGGCGGCGAAGGCCGCCTGCAGCGCGGTGTCGCTGCCGGCCAGCAGGGCTTGCCGCAGCAGGAAGTCCAGCGCCACGAGCGCCGCGTCCACCGTCATCTCGTGCCCGGCGGCGGCCTCGGCCGCCCGGGCGCAGGGCAGCAGCTCCACGCTCGCGACCTCGCCGTCCTGGTTGACGGGCTCCTCGCCGGGCAGCAGCTCGAGGTCGTACACGTGCAGGCGCTCGAACTGCAGGCCCTCGGGAATGTCCCGCCGCAGCTCGAGCACGCGGCCGGAGGTGGCCTGCGCCATGCGTTGCGGTGGCAGGCCGGCCTCCTCCCAGCCCTCGCGCAGCAGGGCTTCCCAGGGGGTCTGCCCGAACGGGACGCCGCCGCCCACCAGGTTGTCGAGCTTGCCGGGGTCGGTGGGCTTGTGCGGCGAGCGGCGCGCGATCCACATCTGTGCCGGCCGGCCGTCCGGCCCCGCCACCCAGCCGTTGCAGTGCGCGCCCAGCGTGAGCGTGCCCCAGAAGCGGGAGGCGGCGCGCTCGATGACGGCGAGCGTGCGGCCGCTGGCGGGCGAGGGCAGCGCGAAAGGCTCGTCGCGCCAGGCCCGCACCAGGTCTTCGGCGCGCAGGGCGGCGTTGGCCTCGGCGAACCAGGCATCACGCTCCTCGCGCGGCAGGCGCAGCCGCACCGCGTCCGGTGCCACGGCCAGCGCCGCCGGCCAGCGCGCGATCGCGGGCAGGTGGGCCTCGTCGATGCTGCCGACGACCTCGTCGTCGACGACGAAGGCGCGGCGCGGGCGCGCGCGCTGCCGGGCGGCAGCCAGCGCGGGCCAGGGCGGGGTCAGGATCATGGCGGCACGGGTCAGGCAGACGCTGGCGGAGAGCCGATGCTAACGGCCGCCGGCGCGTCCTCCGGGTCGTCGGCCAGACGGCGCATCGGCACTCCCGATTCGGCCCATAGGCGCCGGTGTATTGGCGCGGCATCGGCGCGGCCACATCGGCGCGGCCACGGCGGTGCTCGCGGCGCAGCGCGGCTGGCGCGTCACGGTCAACCACCTGGCCAACGAGGCGGCGGCCGACGCGGTGGTGGCGCGTATCCGGCAGGCCGGCAGAGGTGTCGCCGGCCACTGTTTAGCTCCTGGCGCAGCCCGGCCCGCCGGCGCCGCCATGGCCGTGCCACCCAGTCGGGATCGTGGCGCGCTGGCCGCCGGGTCGGCGAACGTGGCGCACACTGGCCCTGTCGCGTTGCAAGCCCTCCCCGGAGTCAGAGATGTCCCGACGCCATGCACTTGCCGCCCTGACCCTCGCTGCCGGGTTGCTGGCGCCCCTGCTGCCGGCCACCGCCCAGCCCGCCCCCTGGCCGCGCGCGCAGCCCATCAAGCTCGTCGCCGTGTTCCCGCCCGGCGGCTCGGTGGACCAGGTCGCGCGCATCCTGCAGCCGGCACTGCAGCGCCTGCTCGGGCAGACCGTGGTGGTGGAGAACCGGGGCGGCGCCTCGGGCTCGATCGGCGCCGCGGCGGTGGCGGCCGCGCCGCCCGACGGCTACACCTTCGCTGTCGTCTTCGACAGCCACGCCTCGCTGCCGGCGCTGCTGCCCGGCTTGCCCTACGACACCAAGCGCGACCTGCCGCCCGTGGCGCTGCTGGGCACGAGCGCGATGGTCATCGCCGCGCACCCCGACTCGCCCTACAAGACCTTCGGCGACGCCGTGGCCGCGGCGCGCGCGGCCCGCGGCCTCAGCTACGGCACCATCGGCTCGGGCAGCCTCGGCCACCTGTCGATGGCGCTGCTGGCCAAGGGCAGCGGCCTGAACTTCGTGCACGTGCCCTACAAGGGCGGCGGCCCGCTGATGAACGACGCGCTGGCCGGGCACGTGCCGGTGAGCATCGGCTCCATCTTCCTGATCAAGCCGCACCTGGACAGCCGGCGCCTGCGCCCGCTGGCCGTGACGACCAGCCAGCGCTCGGCGGCCCTGCCCGAGGTGCCGACGATCGCCGAGAGCGGCTTCGCCGGCTTCGACGCGCCGGCCTGGTGGGCGGTGCTGGCGCCGGCGCGCACGCCGCCGGAGGTGGTGCGCCAGATGAACGAGGCGCTGAACACCGTGCTGCGCCAGCCCGACGTGGCGCAGCGCCTGGCCGGCCAGGGCATCGAGGTCTTCACCGGCCCGCCCGAGGCCGCGCGCAGCTTCCTCGAGGCGCAGGTCGACGTCTGGGGCAGGGTGATCCGCGACAACGGCATCAAGGCGGATTGAGCGCGGGCGCGGGCTCCGGCGCGTCCCTGGGCAGCGGGGCCAGGGCCTGGAGCGGAACCGCCTCGACGCGCGCGGCCATCCGGTAACGTTGCGTGCCGGGATAGACGACGTACAGCGCGTCCAGCGCCAGGTCCGACAAGGCCGTCCTCATCGAGGGCGTCAGGCGAGGCGCGTCGGTGCGCTTGACCTCGACGCCCACGCGGCGACCGCCCTTCTCGATGAGCAGGTCGAGTTCGGCGCCGGCGTGCGTCGCCCAGAACCACGCGTGGTCGGGACGGGCGATGCGCAGGATCTGCTCGATCACGAAGCCCTCCCAGGAGGCGCCGCAGCGCGGGTGCAGGAGCAGCGAGACCGGATCTGCAATGCCCAGCGCCTGGTGCAGCAGCCCGCTGTCGCGGATGTAGACCTTGGGCGCCTTGACCTGACGCTTGGCGAGGTTGGCGTGCCAGGGTTGGAGTTGGCGCACGAGGTACAGCTGCGTCAGCAGGTCGAGGTAGCGGCGCACCGTGCTCTCGTTCACGCCGAGCGCGCGTGCCGGCTCGGCGGCATTCCAGGCCTGGCCGTGCAGGTGCGCCAGCATGGCCCAGAAGCGCATTAGCGCGGGCGAAGAGACGGCGGCACCGAGCTGCGGCAGGTCGCGCTCGATCACGGTACGGATGAAGTCCCGGCGCCAGACCATGCTGGCGGGCTCGTCGGGCGCCAGGTGGGCGCGTGGGAAGCCGCCTTTGAGCCAGAGCGCCGTCTGCTCGTCGAAGCCCGTCTCGTCCAGCGTGAAGCCGCCCATCTCGACGATCTCGACGCGGCCGGCAAGCGATTCGCTGCTCTGTCGCAGCAGCGCGGGCGAGGCGCTGCCCAGCAGCAGGAACTTTGCCGGGGCATCCTCTCGGTCCAGCAGCACCCGCAGCGTCTGGAAGAGCCTGGGGGCTCTCTGCACCTCGTCGATGACGACGAGCCCCCGCAGGCCGGACAGCAGGGTCATGGGGTCATCCAGGCGGGACTCGACGACCGGGTCTTCCAGGTCGAGGTACTGCGGGGAGCCGGGCGCCACCAGCGAGCGCGCGAGCGTGGTCTTGCCCACCTGCCGCGGCCCGAGCAGGATGACGGCAGGCGCGCGACCGAGAGCGCCCAGGACCTCGTTCAGCAGGATTGTTCGAATGATCATCGGGGCAATCATATTACCTTGAAAATCCCGCTTGAAGTGCGGGATTTTCAAGGTAAAAAGCGGAAGGCTCCTGGCCGAGGTTCGGGCCGACGATCCCGTGCCACCCGCTGTGCCCGGATCCCCGCTTGCTACAGTCCAAAGGTCATCTTTCCTGCCCTGACCCGGTAACCCGCACCATGAACGCCCCCCTGCGCTGCCTGTGCCGCATCGACGACCTGGACGCCGACGCCGGCTTCCTGGCCCAGACGCGGCGCCACCTGCACCGCCATCCCGAGCTGTCCTTCCAGGAGGCTGCCACGGCCGAGCTGGTGGCCGGGCGGCTGCAGGCCTGGGGCTGGGAGGTCACGCGCGGCGTGGGCGGGCATGGCGTGGTCGGCACGCTGCGCGTGCCGGGCTCGGGCCGCAGCGTGGCGTTGCGCGCCGACATGGACGCGCTGCCGATCCAGGAGACCTCGGGCCGGCCCTGGCAGAGCGTGCATGACGGCGTGATGCACGCCTGCGGCCACGACGGGCACACGACGATGCTGCTCGGGGCGGCGCAGCAGATCGCGCGCACACGCCAGTTCCGCGGCACCGTGCACCTGGTCTTCCAGCCCGCCGAGGAGGCGGGCGCGGGCAGCGGGGCGCAGCGCATGATCGCCGACGGCCTGTTCGAGCGCTTCCCGTGCGACGCGATCTTCGGCCTGCACAACACCCCGGGCCTGGCGGCGGGGCGCTTCGGCTTCGGCCACGGGCCCTTCATGTCGGCCTCGGACACGGCGCGCATCACCGTGCGCGGGCGCGGCGGGCACGCGGCGCGCCCGCACCAGGCGGTGGACCCGGTGCTGATCGCCGGCAGCCTGGTGGTGGCGCTGCAGAGCGTGGTCTCGCGCAATGTCGACCCGCGCCAGACCGCCATCGTCACCGTGGGCGCGCTGCACGCCGGCACGGTGGCCAACGTCATCCCCGACAGCGCGACGATGGCGCTGTCGATCCGCTCCTTCGACCCCGGCGTGCGCGAGCTGCTCGAGCAGCGCATCCGCGCCCTGGTCACCGCGCACGCGGCCGGCTACGGCGGCGAGGCCGAGATCGACTACGAGCGCGGCTACCCGGTGGTCGTCAACACCGAGGCCGAGACCGACTTCACGCGCCAGGTGGCCGAGGAACTCGTCGGCGCCGACCGCGTGATCGCGCCCTACCCGCCGGTGACGGGCAGCGAGGACTTCGCCTACTACCTGCAGCACCGCCCGGGCTGCTTCTTCCGCCTGGGCAACGGCGAGGACGGCGCGATGCTGCACCACCCGAAGTACGACTTCAACGACGCCATCCTGACCACCGGCGCGGCCTTCTGGACGCGGCTGGTGGAGCGCTACCTGCCGGCGTGAGGGGCGGCGGCGCGCCGGGTGCCGCTTCCCGCCCTGGTCCAGGCACGACACCCGAGGAGCCCGGATCCCGAGTCCCTCTGCCCTCGAGGGATGAGGAATTGGGGAGAGGGGTCGTCCTCGACCCTGCACGCATGGCGCTCACCTGGCGACCGACGCCAGCCCCGCCAGAAACCCGTCGACCAGCGCCGTGGCCTGCGCCGGCGCGTCCACGACCGAGATGTGCCCGGTGTCGAGTACCTCGAAGCGTCCGCGGGGCAGGGCGGCGGCGGCGCTGCGCAGGCCCTCGAGCGGGTACATCCCGTCGTGCCGGCCGGCGACGAACAGCGTCGGCGCGGCGATGCCTGCCAGGCGCGGGGCCAGGGCCTCGCGCTCGATCAGCACCGCGCGCACCGAGCGCGCGAGCGCGGCGCCGTCGGCCTGGCGCAGGTGCTGGTGGAAGTCTTCCATCATCGGCCCGCCGCGCTCGCGCGTGGCGGGCAGGAAGAAGGCGCGCGCGACGCCGTCGCGGTACAGGCCGGTGGCGTGGATCCAGCGCGCGCCCCAGGTGACGAAGCGGTCGCCGAAGCCCGGGCCGCCGGGCGCGGTGTGCACCGGGGTGTTCAGCATCACCACGGCACGCGTGCGCGCCGGCTGCGCGAGCGCGAACTCGCCGGCGACCAGCCCGCCCCAGGAGGTGCCGACGACGACGACGGGCTGCCTGATTCCCAGCGCGTCCAGCACCTCGCCCAGGGCCTGGCCGCAGCGCGCCATCGTGAAGGGGCCGGGGGCCGGGCCGCTGTCGCCGTGGCCGGGACCGTCGATGACGACTAGGCGGTGGCGGCCGCGCCAGGCCTCGATCTGCGCGCGGTAGATGCGGTGGTCGGAGAGGATCGACGGCCAGAGCACGATCACCTCGCCGCCGGCGGCTGCCGGCCCCGTGTCGCGCACCGCCAGCCGGCCGACGGCGGTGGGCACCTGCCGGCCCGGGGGCAGCAGCGGGCCGGGCGCGCCGGCGGCCTGCGGTTGCGGCTGTGCCTGGGCCTGCGGCTGCGCCTGGACCGCCGGCCTGTCCGGCGGGGCGACGGCGCAGGCACCCAGCGCCGCGGCCGCGGCCAGCGCGGCGACCGTGCTGTGGCGCCGCGCTGGCGGCGTGGGGCGCGTCGCGGGGCCCGGCAGCGGGCACGGAAGGGTCATCGGTCGCATGTGAAACCTCCAGAGTGAACGGTGTTCACATGCATTGTGGGACCTTGCGCCGCCAAAGTAAACAGAGATAACATCGGCCCATGGAACGCATGGCGCCGCCCTCGAGGACCCGCCCCGCGCGCAGGCCCGGCGCGCCCGGCCGCGCCTTCCATCACGGCCACCTGCGCCAGGCCCTGCTCGACGCCGCGCTCGCCGCCCCCGACATCGAGGGCCTGTCGCTGCGCCAGCTGGCCGCCGGCGTCGGCGTCACGGCGGCCGCGGCCTACCGGCATTTCGGCAGCCGCGAGGACCTGCTGTGCGAAGTGGCGCGCGTGGGCTTCGACCGGCTGGCCGCGCGCTTCGCCCAGGCCTTCGACATCGCCTGGCCTCCGGCGGACGCGGCCGAGGCGCAGGCGCGCATGCTGCGCCTGGCGCAGGCCTATCTGCAGTTCGCCGACGACGAGCCGGCGCTGTGGCGCCTGATGTTCGGGGCGCAGGCCGCCGGCTACCGTGCCGCCGCGGCTCCGCCGGGGCGCCGCAACAGCTACGACCACCTGCCCGCCGCGCTGCTGGGCCTGCACCTGACGGGCCTGACCGCGCAGCCTCCCGGCGAGCGCGACGCCTTGTTCGCCTGGAGCGCCATCCACGGCGCGGCCGCGCTGCGCAGCGGGCGCGTGCCGGCGGCGCTCGTGCCCCTGCCCGAACTGGCGCGCGAGGTGGCCTCGCGCGTCATCCAGTCGCTGCGCGCGCCGCTGGCGGCGACCTGAACGGTTCCCGAGCCGCCCCACCCGTCCCACCGAGCCCTCACCCCCCAGGAGACCCGCGATGATCCTTCACGACCTCACCCCCGGGATGCACCCGCGCCGTGTGCGCATCTTCCTGGCCGAGAAGGGCCTGTCGATCGACAAGCGCGAGGTCGACGCCGCGGGCGGGGCCAATGCCGCGCCCGGGTTCCTGCGGCTCAACCCGCTGGGCAGGCTGCCGGTGCTCGAGCTCGACGACGGCAGCCCGATTGCCGAGTCGCTGGCGATCTGCCGCTACCTGGAGGCGCTGCACCCGCAGCCGCCGCTGATGGGGCGCACGCCGCGGGAGTCGGCCCACGTCGAGATGTGGACGCTGCGCATGGACCACGAGCTGTCGCGTCCCATCGTCGACGCCTTCGCGCACACCAGCGAGTTCTACCGCGGCCGCATCGAGCAGGTGCCCGAGGTCGCGGCCTGGGCGCGCCGCCGCGCGCTGCAGACGATGGCCTGGCTCGACCGCGAGCTGGCCGACCGGCCCCACATCGCCGGGGCCGACTACACGCTGGCCGACATCGTGGCCCAGTGTGCCCTCGTGCTGGGCAAGGCCGTGGGCCTGCGCGTGCCGGCCGAGATGCCCCACCTTGCGCGCTGGTTCGCGGCCGTCTCGGCCCGGCCCACCGCGCGCGCCTGAGAGCCTGAGGGTCCCTGCCATGCAAGACGACACCCTCAACCGCCCCGGCGTGTGCTGTGTCATTGGCGCCGGCGACGCCACCGGCTCCGCAGTGGCCCGGCGCTTCGCGCGCGAGGGCCACACCGTGTGCGTGGCCCGGCGCAACGCCGCCGCGCTGCAGCCGCTGGTGGACGGCATCGCCGCGCAGGGCGGGCAGGCGCGCGCCTTCGCGCTCGACGCGCGGCGCGAGGAGCAGGTCAGCGCCTTCTTCGACCAGGTCGAGTCCGAGGTCGGCCCGGTCGAGGTGGTGGTGTTCAACGTGGGCGGCAACGTGCGCTTTCCCATCCTCGAGACGACGGCGCAGAAGTACTTCAAGGTCTGGGAGATGTGCGCGCTGGCCGGCTTCCTGGTGGGGCGCGAGGCGGCGCGCATGATGCTGCCGCGCGGGCGCGGCACGCTGCTGTTCACCGGGGCCACGGCCAGCCTGCGCGGCGGTGCGGGCTTCGCGGCCTTCGCCGGCGGCAAGGCGGCGCTTCGGGCCCTGGCGCAGTCCATGGCGCGCGAACTCGGCCCGCGTGGCCTGCACGTCGCGCACGTGGTCATCGACGGCCTGATCGACACCGCCTTCGCGCGCGAGCACTTCGCCCAGCGCGTGGCCGAAGCCGGGCCCGACGGCATCCTGAACCCCGATCACATCGCCGAGGCCTACGCGTGGCTGCACCGCCAGCCCCGGGATGTGTGGACCTTCGAGCTCGACCTGCGGCCCTCGGTCGAGCGGTGGTGACGGCCATGTCGCGGATCGCCGTCTTCGGCGCCACCGGGCTCACCGGCGGGCTCGTCGTCCGGCGGGCGCTGGCGCAGAGTCACGAGGTCGTCGCCCTGGTGCGCGACCCCGCCAGGATGAGGCTCGAGCACCCCGCGCTGGTCGTGATCGGCGGCAGCCCCACCGCGATCAGCGATGTCGAGCGCTGCGTGCAGGGAGCCGATGCCGTGATCCACTGCCTGGGCATCGGCGGCAAGGGTGACGGGCGGCCCACCACGCTCGTCTCCGATTCCGTCAAGGCCGTGCTGGCCGCGATGCAGCGGCACGGCGTGCCGCGCATCGTGTGCATGTCCAACGTCGGGGCTGGCGGCAGCGGCACCTGGGTCGCCAACCGGCTGGTCATCCCGCTGCTGCTGCGGTGGCTGCTGCCCATCATCGAGGACAAGAACCGCATGGAGGCGGCACTGCGCGCCAGCCCCGTCGAGTGGGTCTCGGTGCGCCTGCCCAACATCGTGGACGGACCCGACAAGCCCTGGCGGGTGAGTGCCGACGGCCGCGGCATCGGCCTGTCGATCAGCGCCGAGTCGGCAGCGCGCTTCCTGCTGGAGCAGGTCTCGTCTGCTGAACACCTGCGCTCGGCGCCGAGCATCGGCCACTGAGCGAGCGCGGTCATGCAGGCGATCGAGTCCGTGCCGGCCACGCCCATGGTGCCGGACAGGCGCGCGACACGCCGCAGCGTCCTCGGTGCCGGCTGCGCGCTGCTGGCTTGCGCAGGCGCGGCCGACGCGGGCCCGGGGCACGGTGCATCGAGCAGGCTGCGCGAGCCCGAGGCCGCGCCGCTGGGGCTGCCGATCGTCGCCCCCGAGACGCCCCGCGTCGCCTGGGTGTTCAGCTCCGGCGGGCCGCGCGGCTTCGTGCACGTGGGCGTGCTGAAGGGCTTGGCCGCGCTGGGGCTGCAGCCGGACTTCGTCGTCGGCGCGTCGGCGGGCGCGCTGGCCGCCACGCTGTGGGCGGCCGGCCTGGGCGCGCCGCGGCTGGAGCAGCTGGCCCTGGACCTGCAGCCCTGGGACCTGCTGCGCTGGAACCCCCGCGGGCCGGAGTGGCTGCACGGCGGCGGCATCGCCGGGCTGGTCAACGAGGTGCTGGGCGGCCGCCGCCTGGAGGACCTGCCGCTGCCCGTGGCCTGCGTGGCCGTGCGCGCCGACGACGGCGAGGCGGTGGCCTTCACCCGGGGGGACGCCGGCCTGGCGGTCCAGGCGTCCTCGGCCATCGTGGGGCGGCTCGCGCCGGTGCGCATCGGCAGTGTGCGCTACGTCGACGCCGACCAGCGCCTGCCCCTGCCCGTGCGCCTGGCGCGCGGGCTCGGTGCCTCCCGCGTGCTGGCGGTGGACGCCTCGGCGCACGAGGACCGCGCCCCCGCCGCGGCCGCGCGCTACCGCGACATCGACCTGCGAAAGCGCGCCCTCACCCAGCCCGACGCCCGCGTGGCCGATGTCCTGCTCCACCCCGACACCGGTTACTGGGCGGGCTGGTCGCGCGCCTACCGCGAGCGGCTGATCGCGGCCGGCGAAGCCGCCGTCCACGCCCAGGCGGCGCGCCTGGCCGAGTTGCACGGCGGCATCCCGTCTGCGCGCATGAGCTAGCCGCGCCACCCGGACACCCACCCGCCCTGCGCAGGGGCACGGGTCCGCCGAACCCCGCGCCAACCTGGGCCGCCTGGGCAGGCTGCCCTGAGACCGTCCGAGCCACCGTGTTTGCAGGACGCCACGCGATCTTCAACCCGACGAGGAGCCGAGCATGAACCCGTCCCACACGACCTTGATCACCGGCGGCAGCGGTGGCATCGGCCTGGAGATGGCGCGGCTGCTGGCCGCGCGCGGCCACCGCCTGGTCCTGGCCAGCCGCGACCCTGGCCGCCTGCAGGCGGCGGCCGACGAACTGCGCCGCGCGCACGGCGCCGAGGTGCACGCGCACGCCATCGACCTGTCCGAGCCCGGCGCGGCGCAGCGCCTGTTCGACCACACGCAGCGCCAGGGCCTGCACATCGACGCACTGGTCAACAACGCCGGGTTTGGCGCGATCGAAGAGCACGTCGCGATCGACGCGGTGCAACTGCAGCGCATGCTGCAGCTCGACGTGGTGGCCGTGGCGGAGCTGTGCCACCGCTACGGCGGCGCGATGAAGCAGCGGCGCGCCGGCCGCATCCTCAACGTCGCCTCGACGGCGGCTTTCCAGCCCACGCCTTACTTTGCCGCCTACGGCGCCGCCAAGGCCTTCGTGCTCAACTTCTCCGAGGCGCTGGCCATGGAGCTGGAGGACCACGGTGTGAGCGTCTGCTGCCTGGCGCCCGGGCCGACCGACACGGCGTTCTTCGACACCCTCGATCCGCGTCGCGTCTCCGGCGGCCACTTCTTCGGAAAGGCCGGCCGGGCCGACCCGCGCGAGGTGGCCGCAGCGGGCGTGGCGCTGATGCTGGGCGGCGGACTCACGCGCGTGGTGGGGTGGAGGAACCGGTTGATGATCCTGGGCAACCGCTTCGTTCCGCGATCGATGGTGGCGACAGTATCCAAGCGGATGCTGCGGCCGCTGGACGTGGCGAAATACGCGAAATGATCGTCGTTGTCGCCGGCACGTACGGAGCAGCCGACACAGCAACGCGGCGAAGACGCCCGTCAGACGCTGTGGGGAGACACAGAGCAGGAGACGGGGGCTGAGCGTGAACGATTGCATGCCAGAGCTCAGCGCCCGAACTCTGGCAGACGTTGAGATGCAGGCCCGTCTCGAGGCCGCGGAAGCACGCGTCGAGCTCACGGCCACCGTGGGGGTTCCCGGGTCGGCTGGGTGAGGTCGCTTCAGGACATCGATGAATCATCCTCACGCGCAGGCATGGCAGCCCGCGATCACTATCCCCCTGCGTCCGGGCTCGCGTGCATGTCCAGCATCCACCCTTCCTGGGCGTCCGCATGGCCTGCGACCATGTCGAGATAGGCCTGCAGGGCCTGGGCCGCTCCCCGGTGCCGGACGATCCGCATCCACTGCTGCGCCTGCACCCGCGCGATGTAGCCCGACCAGGCCAGCCCCATGCGTCGCTGCAGTTCAGCGGCGCCCCAGCCCTCAGGCGGCGCGGTGCTGCGCGCCTTGGCCTGCGCGGGCGCGAAGAACAGCACCGGACGCGGCCCGGGCAGTCCCTTGCCCGAGCCCAGTTCGCTCCAGTGCGTGCCGCCGATGGAACTGCTGTACATCAACCGGTCGCCCCAGTGGGTATGCACCCGAAGACGCAGGGCGGCATCGCCGGCGAAGTCGACGTACAGCGTGGGGACAGCGGGGTCCAGCCCTTCCAGCTCACCATAGGTGACCACCTCGTCATGGCAGCCCAGGCCTTGCACGAAGCCTGCGTGGCGTGGGGAGGTGAGGCCCACGACCCGGGGTGAGCCCGCCTGGGCGCGCCGCTGCGACAGGCCATGCGCCGTGGCCTGGGCGGTCTTGCTGGAGGCGCTGGACAAGAGCACCTGCCTTGCGCCTAAGAAACCCTGCTCGGCCAGGAAGTCGTCCAGCAGCCAGGCCGTCATGAACAGCGGCCGCAGCACCGCCTGCAGGCCTTCGCCGTCGGGCGTCCAGCCCGGGTCCGCATCGCAGAAGAGGATCTGGTTGTAGACCGCTGCCAGGCCTTGCCGGTGGGCCGCCGCGTCGACGAAGCCCGCAGGCCCGACCCGCACCGGCTGCACCACGAGATGCGTGCCCGCAGGCCAGTAGCCCCACACGCGCCGGCCCACCTGCACACCCTCCACCCCGGACTCGCAGACCGTGGCAAAGCCCCACACGGGCAGGCAGCCCAGGCCCTCCTGCCCCGAGGGGAAGAACTGCCAGTACTGCATCGCCTCACCGAAGGCGGCGTAGGTGACGTTGTTGGCCGTGAGGGAAAAGCTGTCGATCGCCAGGCGCGCCTGCCCGGGTTGCAGTGGCCGTGCCGACGGCGCATCGGGGTCGGGGCCGATGAAGGCTTCCTGGATGTGGCGGCGCTGGATGAACAGCCGCTGGCCGCAGGCCTGGGGGTCCGGGGAAGGCGGTGCCACCGGCGACGAGGCCGACGCAGGGGCAGAGAACGAATCGGGGCTGGCGGTCATGGCGGTGGCTCTCGGTCCACCATGATCGCACCCTGAGCTGCGCCGGACAAGGACCTTCGAAACCGATGCTTTCGAGGCCTGGGTTCAGGTCGGCTGGGCGATCGCAAGACCCTGACCGTACGCCGGGAGACGCCGACGTCCGCGGTGTCGACGTTCGGCAGCCAGCGGCGCTAAACTAGTCATCCGACCAGTCAGTTTGGAGGTGATCCATGCAGGTATGGCCTGTCCAGGACGCGAAGGCGCGCTTCAGCGAGTTCCTCGACACCTGCCTGGCCGAAGGCCCGCAGATGGTGACGAAACGGGGGGCCGAGGCCGCTGTACTGGTGCCGGTGGACGAATGGCGGCGACTCCAGGCCGCCGCCCGGCCCACGCTCAAGCAACTTCTGCTTGCCGACGCGGCACGCGCGGAGCTTGTCATTCCTGCTCGCGGGTCCGCTCGCAGGCGGGTGCCGGCAGCCGCCAGGTGAATGCGATGTACCTGCTGGACACCAACGTTGTCTCGGAACTGCGCAGGCCCAAGCCTCACGGCGCCGTGCTGGCATGGTTCGAAGGGCTCGAAGACACGACGCTTCATCTCTCCGCGGTGACCATCGGCGAGATCCAGGCTGGCATCGAGATCACGCGTGAGCAGGACGAGGTCAAGGCATCGGAAATCGAGGTCTGGCTGGAGATGGTCGCGAGCGCATACAACGTGCTCCCGATGGACGCGAGAACCTTTCGCGCGTGGGCACGCTTGATGCACAGGCGGTCGGATACCGTGTACGAGGACGCCATGATCGCGGCGACGGCCAAGGTTCACGGACTCACGGTGGTGACGCGGAACGTGGCTGACTTCGAACCGTTCGACGTTCCATTGCTGAATCCGTTCAGGTCCTGACAGCAGTTCCTGCGGCACCAGGGTTCAGCCCAAGTGCCGCCGTGACGCCAGCAGCGGCACCCCGAACATCAGCGCGGTCCCGGTGTTCAGCAGCACGTTGCCCCAGACCCCGTGCGCGATGGAGAAGGTGGTGTCGATGACGTACCACCCGAGCAGCGGCCAGGCGATCGCGTTCCACGCAAAGCGCTCGCCCGCCCGGAAGGGCCCGCGCGCCAGCACGATGACGGCCATCATCCAGCCGGCCATGACGGCGCCGATGATGCCGTTGGCAAAGCGCAGGTAGCCCTGGATCTCGGCGGGCACCGGCACGGGGCTGGCGGGCTGCTGGAAGTACACGAGGTGGAAGAACGTCTCGCCCAGCGGGGGCGCGAGCATCAGCACGGCGCTCAGGGCGAGCACCACGGCCGCGGCCCCCTGGATCATGCGGGACCAGAATCGCAATGCCAACTTGTTCATCGAAGCGCTCCCTGCGCGAGGGGGTGGAAGGTCAGTGCGTCGGGGCCGCCGCCAGCGGCGCGCGCAACCACGCCAGCGTCTCGCGCCACAAGGCCTCCGCCCGGGGCCTGAAGTAGCCGATGTGGCCGATCGGCCCCATCCCGCGGCTGCGGGGGTCGAGCGTCACCCGTTCCAAGGGCGCGTTGCAATAAGCCTGCATGAAGGCATCGCGCGATGCCGGCGTGGCCCAGCGGTCGTCGATGGCGTTGACCGCGCGGATGGGCGTGCGAACCCGGGCGAACTCCTCGGCCAGACCGGGCAGCTCCGGGTCCTCGAAGAAGTAGCGCGGCCACCGGCACCAGCGCCGCCACTGGAAGAAGACGTCGCGTGGCAGGTCTTCGCCCATTCCCAGCCTGCTCCAGGCCAGACAGCCCGTGGAGTGAACCAGCGCCGGGCCGATCACGTGCCACAGCAGCATCACCCGCGCGCGCTCCAGCGGCGGCATCCAGCCGTGCCAGCCGGCACCGGTGGCGAAGGTGGCCATGCGCTGCACCCGGGCGTTCCCGGGCAGCAGCCCGAGGGCGTGTCCGCCATAGGAATGCCCCACCATCCAGATCGGGCCCTGGCCTTGCGCCTCGACATGGTCCAGCAGGGCCGGCAGATCGAGCCGGGCCCAGTCGATGTAGTTCATCCGGAAGCCGCGCAGATCCGGCGGGCGCGACAGGCCAACCCCGCGGTAGTCGAGCGTCCAGACGTCGATGCCTTGGTTCGCGACGAACCTCGCAAAGGGCGCGTAGAAGCGCTGCGCCACGCCGGTGGCGCCCGCGACGAACAGGCGGGCCTGGGCGGCGCCGACGGCGGGGTAGTGCAGGGCTGCGAGCCCGTATCCGTCCGCGGCGGTGAGTTGCACGGGCTGAGGCGGGGGGTGTTCCGTCGACATGGGGCACGTGGTCCGAGGCTCACGAACGACCCGGGGGGATGAGGGCCCGGAGCGTGTCGAGCAGTGTCGTGGCGGTGTCCTGCAGGGGCCCTCCGCTGCCCGCCACCCGGGCCTGGATGAGCCCGCCCTCGTACGCGGAGACGATCAGGCTGGCCAGCCTGCCGGCGAGCGGCGCATCGACGCCGCTTGCAACCAAGGCGCCGGTCAAGGTGCCCCGGATGGCGGCGAAGCCCCGGGCCACCGCCTCACGGATCGCCGTGTCCTCGGCCGTGGACTCGAGCGCGATGGTGGCCAGCGGGCAGCCCCGCTGGCAGCCGCTGCCCAGGAGGGTGGTCTGCGCGTCCTGCATCCAGAGCGTCAGCGCCTGCACGGGGTCGCCATGCCGGGAGAACAGGTTCTCGAGCGTGAGCGTGATGTGACCGACCACGGTGTCGATGGCCACGACGGCCAGTTCGGTCTTGCCGCCGGGGAAGTGGTGGTAGAGCACCCCCTTGGGCGCCTGCGCACGGCTCAGCAACTCGCTGATGCCCACGCCATGGAAACCGCGGGTGCCCAGGGCCTCCAGCATCGCGCCGATCAGGCGCTCGCGAGTGCCGGCCGGGTGGTTGGGCAAGGATTCGTCGCGCACTCGCCGGAGTCTATAGACCGGTCTGTCTAGTGTCAATACGATGCGCGGCGGTGCGGGACGGACTGATCGAGATTCCTGGGATGGCTGCCGAGGCCATGAGCCGGGCGGCAGGGCCGCTCGCGCTACCTGCGTGAACGGCCACGATCAGCCGGGTGGAACTGCCGGGGAAAGGTTCCCGCTCGGGGCTGCTACCAGCTCGGCGATGGGGATGGGCTCCCACCTGCCAAACATCGTGCTTGGGCAAAATCCTCCCTGTCCATTCAATGAGGGGCTCCCATGCCTGATGTCAAGGCCATCGAAGAGGCAGTCCGTTCGCTCCCACCCAGCGGGCTGGCCGAGTTCCGTCAATGGTTCGCCGAGTTTGATGCTCTGGCTTGGGATCACCAGATTGCGGATGATCTCTCCACGGGCAAGCTGGACGCTTTGCTGGCCGAGGCGCAGGCCGACTTCGATGCGGGCTCCCATCGCAAGCCGTGAACCACACCGCGTCTGCAAGGTTCTGGCGCTGCTATGAGGCGCTGCCCGTCTAGGTGCGTGTACTGGCGGACAAGAACTTCGAGCTCCTGAAGCAGGATCCTGGTCATCCCTCGCTCCAGTTCAAGGCGATCGGTGGCGGAAAGCTTCGAAGCGCGAGGGTCGGTTTGCATCATCGAGCCCTCGGTTTACGCACGGATGATGGCGTTCATTGGTTCTGGATCGGCACCCACGCGCAGTACGACCGACTGGTTACGGCCTGAGATCGGCCCATGAGCACCTTGACCATCCGCCTGCCGGACAGCACGGCCGGACGCCTGAAATCGCTGGCAAGGAGCCGGGGGCTGAGCGTGAACAAGCTGATGGAGGAACTCAGCGCTCAAGCCCTGGCCGGCTTCGATGCCGAAACCCGGTTCAGGGCCATGGCCACACAGGGCGACCCCGCGGCCGCCCTGAAGATCCTGGAGCGGCTGGACGACGCCGGTTCAGGGCGCCGCTGACGCGCGAGCCTCGCACCGCCGAGACTGTCTTCGGCGCCCAGACCGGACCAGTCCGCATCTCGCGGACGCCCCTGCAAACCTGCATGGCTGCCATGCAGGGGTGAGGCTTGCCCTTCCCTGGGCGGCACGGGACCATGGACGTCTCGTCGCTGAGCGGAGCAAGCCGTGGAGAGTCGTCATCCCCGACCTGGCGGACGCATCCTGTCGCTGGCCGTCCTCGGGGTCGCGCTGATGGCGCTGCTGCAGGGCTGCGCGTCGAACGAGAGCGTTGCGCCACGGCCGGAGCTTCTGAGTAGCGGCTGGAGCGACCCGCCAGCGATGGCGCCGGGTGCCGACTTCGATGCCTATGTCGCGGAGGTGACGCAGGAGCTGCGCGTCCACCGCCTGCCCTTCGACGCCGCGGCGGCAGACGCCGAACTGGCCTCGGTGGCGCCCTTCCGCATCCCGCCGGGCCCGGGATGCACGGCAGGGGCGCCCCGCGGCATCGCGGTCCTTGTCCACGGCTTGTCCGACACCGCATTCGCCATGCGCGACCTCGCGGGTTCGCTCTCGAGGCTGTGCTTCGAGTCCCGGGTGCTCCTGCTCCCGGGGCATGGCACACGCCCCGCGGACCTGAGGGTCGTCGATCACCAGGACTGGCTGGCTCACGTCGAGGCGGCGGTCGCGCAGGCCGGGCGCGAGAACGACAGGGTCGTGCTCGCAGGCTTCTCCCTCGGCGCCGCGCTGGCGCTTGCCGTCGCCGCCGAGTCGCCCGACAAGGTCGATGCGGTCATCGGCTTGTCGCCGGCCTACCGGCTGCGCTCGAACTTCCTGGCGCGGCAGGCCCGATGGGTGGCGGCCTTCCGCCCGTGGCTGGACCTGGGGCCGCGCGAGGATTTCGCGCGCTACGGAGCCATGCCGACGCGCGGCATCGCCTCCACCATGGCGGTGCTCGGCCGGATGGAGGCTCGCGTGGGACGTCAAGGCGCGGTGCGCACGCCCTGGCTGGTCGTGCAGAGCGAAGACGACGAGGTCGTCGATGTCGCCGGCAACCGGCGCTTCTTCGATGCGTACGCCGGGGATCCGCGCAGCCTCTTCGTCAACTATTTCTCCAACCCGCCCGCGGACGCATCCAGCGACCGCGTGATCTGGCTGCCCGCTGCCGATGAGGCCTTGCGCGTGGTCGGGCTCTCCCACCTCGCGGTGCACATCGCGCCGGACAACCCGCACTACGGCGTGTCGGGCGTCTACCGCAACTGCGGCAGCCCCCCCTTCCGCCAGGAAGAGGAGGTCCGGTCCTGCAAGCAGGCGCGGCAGGTCTGGTACGGCGTCGGCGGGCAGTCGCCGCCTCCCGGCGAGGCCGGCGCCCGGGCGACCTTCAACCCGCACTACCCGGACCTGGAGCGCCGGATCGGCGAGTTCCTGAACCGGGTCGACGGCCGCCACCGCGAGGCGGCGGCGACCCGTCCGCGCCGGCCGTGACGCCGCCGCGGCACGACCTCCCCAGCCTTCGGAGCCCTTCATGTCACCACGCGACGTTTCCCCTGACCACGCCACGCCATCCCGCGGCCTGCTGCTGGCGGCCGGGCTGGTCCTGCTCGTCCAGGGATTCAGCCTCTTCGCGCCCATGGCCGTGCTCGGCGCCGCGATCCAGTGGCCGGACAGCCTGGACTATCCGCCTTCGAAGATGCTGCCGCTGCTGCGGGAGCAGCTCGACGCCGTGCGCCTGGGCTACGGGCTCTACCTGGGCTACTCGCTGCTCTTCCTCGTGACCGGCGTCCTGACCGTGCGCCTGGCGGCCCGGCGCGGCCCGCTCGGGGCGCTGGCGCTCATCGCCATCGGTGCGGCCGCGGTCTCGGCGCTGGCGCGTGCGATCGGCATCCTGCGCTGGCTGACCGGCAGCGTGGTGCTGGCCGAGGCCCATGCCGCCCCCGGCCTGTCGGCGGAAGGCCGCGCCGCGATCGAGGCCGTGCAGGCAGCCGTCAACGCCTGGGGCGGCGCCATCGGGGAGAACCTGGGCGTCGCGGCCTTCGCCGCGATCTGGGCCCTCGCCACCAGCCTGCTGATCCTGCGCGAGCGGCAGTTGCCGGCCTGGGCGGGCCTGACAGGCCTTGTGGTCGGCGGCGTGGTCGCCATGCCCGCCCTCGAACTCCTCGGCATCGCGCCGCCCGTCTCGATCGTGCTGTCCACGACGGCGATCCAGCTCTGGTTCATGGCGCTCGGGGGCCTCTTCCTCTGGCGCGCCTGGCGCCAGCCTGCGTGAGGGCGTCGGTCATGGCGGTCAGGCGGCTCGAGATCGGGGCCTTCGGCGGGCCCGAGCTCATCCGGGTGGTGGAGGACGCGGCGCTGCCGGCGCCGGGCCCGGGCGAGGTGCGCATCCGGGTCGAGGCCTCGAGCCTGGTCTTCACCGACATGCTGATCCGCAGGAACCTCTACCCCGTCCTGAAGCTGACCCTGCCCCTGACCCTGGGCTACGACCTGATCGGCCGCATCGACGGCGTCGGCCCGGGCGTCACGCGGTGGCGCCTCGGCGACCGGGTCGCCGACCTGAGCCAGACCGGCGGCAACGCGACGCACGTGGTGCGCCCGGCGGCCACGCTCGTCCCCGTGCCGCCAGGGCTGGAGGCGACGCGGGCAGAGCCCTTGATCCTGAGCTACCTGACCGCCTATCAGGCGCTCTTTCGCGAAGCCGAGGCGAAGCCGGGCGACCCCGTGCTGGTCTGCGGTGCCAGCGGCGCCGTGGGCCTGGCCGCGCTCGACCTGTGCCGGGCCTTCGGGCTGCCGGCGGTGGGGGTGGCCTCGGCACGGCGCGAGCCTGCGGTGACCGGCCTGGGCGCGGCCTTCGTCGCCTACGACGCGGCCGGCGCGGCCGGGACGCTGGACCGCCTGTCGCGCGAGCACGGCGGCTTCAAGGCCATCCTCGACGCCGCCCGGGCGGAGGCGCTGTCCTCGGTCATGGCGCGCCTCGCGCCGGGCGGTCGTCTGGTCGCGCTGGGCTTCAGTGCCGCGTTCCGCAAGGCCTACAGGACCGGCGACGCGAGCCCAGGCTTGTTCGCGCGGCTGCGCTTCGCCTTCGACTTCCTGCGGATCAAGGCGCTGTCCCTGCGATCGGGCGCGTCGAGGCGGGTCACGTTCTACGACATCTCGGGCCGAAGGACGCGGCATCCTCAGGATTTCGAGGACGATCTCTCCGCGCTGTTCAGCCTGCTCGAGGCAGGCCGGATCGCACCTCGCATCCAGCATGTCTTCGGCCTGGAAGAGGCCGTCGAGGCGCACCGCCTGATCGAGGCGGGGCAGGTCGAGGGCCGGCTCGTGCTCGACCTTGCGTCGCCGGTCGGCACTGACGCCGAGCGCACACGCACCGGATCGGCGCCATGATCCGCGCTGCTGCAACGCCGTCACGGGATTGACCGATGAGCCCTGAGGCCCTGTTCCATACCGCCAACTCGCTGGCGCTGCTGGGTTGGATCGCGCTCTCCCTGAGCCCGCTCGCGCCGCGGGTGCTGAGCGTGGTGGGGGGCGTGGCCATCCCGCTGGTGCTCTCCGGGGGCTACGCCGCCATCGTGCTGAGCCATTGGAGTTCGGGCCAAGGGGGCTTCGACAGCCTGCAGTCGGTGGAGCAGTTGTTCGAGAGCCGCTGGCTCCTGCTGGCGGGGTGGGCGCACTACCTGGCTTTCGACCTGCTGGTGGGTGCGTGGCAGTTGCGCACCGCACGTCGCGAGGGCATCCCGCACCTGCACGTGCTGCCCTGCCTGCTGGCCACCTTCCTGTTCGGGCCGGCGGGCTACCTGCTCTTCCAATTGCTGCGGGCCGCGCATCGCAGGGGCGCCCGCCCACCGGCCGCGGCGCCAGGCTCCCTGGCCCCCGGACGCTTCACCCTGGCCCGCCTGGCGGCGGACTCGCCGCGGTACACGGGGCTGGCGGTCCTGCTCGCGCTGGCCATGCTGCCCCTGTTCGGGGCCTTCTTGATCGACGAGCGGCTCTTCCAGGGCATCAACATCTGGATCAAGCCGCTGAAGTTCCACGCTGCCCTGGTCATCTACCTGCTCACGCTGGCCGCCTTTGCCCGCTTCGCATTGCCGCAGTTCAGGGCGCGGCCGTGGTGGCGCTGGCACGAGCGCGGCGTCGTCGTGGCCGTGATCCTGGAGTTGATCTGGATCGGCGGGGCGGCGACCCTCGGGACCGGCTCTCACTTCAACCAGGCCACGCCGGTCGCGGGTGCGCTGTACTCGTTCATGGGGGTGGCGGCCATCCTGCTGACCTCAGCCAGCGCGACGCTGGCCTGGGCCGTGCACCGCCACCCGGCCGGGGCCTTGTCGGCTGCCGTGCGCACCGGGCTGGTCTGGGGGCTCGGCCTCACGCTGCCGCTGACCCTGGTGACTGCGCAGACCCTGTCGGGCATGGGCAGCCACTGGGTGGGTGGCACGGCCAGCGATGCCGGCGGCCTGTGGCTCATGGGCTGGTCGCGTGACGGTGGCGACCTGCGTGCCGCCCACTTCTTCGCCACCCATGCAATGCACGCCGTCCCGCTTGCGGCCCTGGCCTGCGCCCGGCTCTTCGGCCCCGAGGCGAAGGCTCCCGTCAGGTTCGCCGCCCTGGCCTATGCGGGCCTGGTCGCCGTCGTCTTCATCCAGGCCCTGAGGGGCCAGCCGCTGATCGCGGGCTGACCAGGGTGGCTCGCGCCTGTGGCACCCCTGCCCGCCTCGGGCTGCTGTCGGCATACCCGCCGCCAGCTGCGGCGACTCCTCGGTTCATTGACTTCCGGAGATCCACCATGCCACTCCCGTACAAGCTCATCCGCAACCTGCACCTGGCCGCATCGCCGGTCATCGGGGCCTTCGTCTACTCCGGCGCGCTGCGCGACAACGCCACCTTCCTGGCGCTCGTGCAGTGGGTCGTGTTCCCGCTCGTGGCCGCTGCCGGCCTCGCGCTGTGGCTGGGCCCGCGCCTGGCACGGCGTGGCGCCAGCCGAGATTCAACGCAATGAGTTGCCGGCATGGCGCCTGCAAGGAGGCTTGCGTGCGCCTGCCGAGACCGTGCGATGCTTGGGCCCTGGCGCGCTGACCGGCGCCGCAGCGGAGTCGCCATGGATCCCATCGCCTTCCAGCGCACCCCCGACGCCTGCTTCGAGGGGCTGCCCGGCCACCCCTGGGCGCCGCGCTACCTGAGTGACCTGCCGGCCCTGCGCGGCCTGCGCCTGCACCACCTGGACGAAGGGTCGCGTGACGCGCCGGTGACCTGGCTGTGCCTGCACGGCAACCCGACCTGGAGCTATGTGTACCGGCGCATGATCCCGGTGTTCCTGGCTGCCGGGCACCGGGTGGTGGCGCCCGACCTGCCCGGCTTCGGGCGCAGCGACAAGCCCGTCGACGTCGCCCAGCACAGCTTCGGCTGGCACCGTCAGGTGCTGCTGGAGTTCGTGCAGCGCCTGGACCTGCAGCGCGTGCGCCTCGTCGTGCAGGACTGGGGCGGGCTGCTCGGCCTGACATTGCCGGTGGAGGCGCCGGGGCGCTACGAGGGGCTGCTGGTGATGAACACATTCCTCGCGACGGACGAGGAGCCGCTGCCCGAGGGCTTCAGGCAATGGCGCGCCATGTGCCGCAGCCGGCCCGATTTCGGCATCGGCCGGCTGCTGGCGCGCGGCAACCCGCACCTGACGGCCGCGGAGTGCGCCGCCTACGACGCGCCCTTCCCGGACCTCGGCTTCCGCGCGGGGACCCGCGCCTTCCCCGAGATGGTGCCCGAGCATCCCCAGGCCGACGGCGTGACCGTGTCGCGCGCGGCCGCGCGCTTCTGGGCCGAGGCCTGGACGGGCCGCTCGATGATGGCCGTAGGCCTGCAGGACCCCGTCTTCTCGCCCGAGGTCATGGAGGCGCTGCGCGGGCGTATCCGCGGCTGCCCGCCGCCCCTGCGGATGGCGCAGGCCGGGCACTTCGTGCAGGAGCACGGCGAGACCATTGCCGCGGAAGCGCTCAGGCTGCTGTGCTGACGCCGCCACCACCGCGCATGCCGCTGCGCGCCCCGTCCTGCTCACCATCCCCGTCAGCCCCTGCTGCGAGAAGGCCCGGTGGGCGCTCGAGCGGGCGGCTTCCACCGCGGCGGAAGGCGCCGGGCCCAGGATCCGTGGCGATCATCTTGGCCAAGCTGGCCAAGTTGAACAATACCCGGTAGCATCCCTGCGCGTTTCGACGGGAGGCTCCACATGCAGGTCAACATGCTCGAGGCCAAGAATCAGCTGTCCAGGCTGGTCAAGGCTGCCCTGGCGGGTGAGGAAGTCGTGATCGCGAGCGATGGGCGGCCCCAGGTCAGGCTGGTGCCTTGCACCGTACCGCCTGGCTTGAGCCTGGCAGGGGCTTGGGCGAGCCGCTCCATCGACCTGGATGCGGCATTCGGCGAAGAGGCCGACGAGCAGGCCAGCCGGCTCTTCAGCCTGCCAGACGACGCCTTCGGCACAACCCGTGCCCAGCCCGAGCCTCCCAAGTTCCGAGGGCGCCCGGGAGCGACCGGTGCCTCCTCGTGAAACTGCTGCTCGACACCCAGGTGATGCTCTGGTGGCTGCTGGGAGATGCGCGTCTGCGAGCGTCGACCCGGGATCTCATCGGACGCACGGCCTGCGTGGTCTCCGTGGCAAGCATCTGGGAGGTGTCCATCAAGCACCGCCTGGGCAAGCTGCCGGTGGATCCGGCGTCCTTCAGGGATGCGTGCCTCGCGGCTGGCGCGACCGTGATGCCGATCAGTGATGCGCATGTGATTGCATCCGGCACCCTGCCCGACATCCATCAGGATCCCTTCGACCGGCTGCTGATCGCCCAGGCCGTTGTCGAGCGGTGCACCGCGGTGTCGTCGGACGCTCGCTGGGACGGCTACGGCATCGCGCTCGTTCGACCCTGACTGCCGGCGCTGAGGCTCGGCATGCCTGCGTGGGCACGACGCTGGCGCGCGTCCAGCCCGGGCCGGGCGGTTGCCGTGGCCTGGACGACGCGCGACCAGGAGACGGGTTCAGAGCGGATGATCGAGGCGGCTGCGGGCGCCTCGAGGCCGGAGCCGGGCTCGGCGCCTGGTCTGTCGTGCCCGATCGTGTCGGAACGGATTCACCCACGCCACCCGGAGCGTCGCGATCTGCGGCGAGGGCTCATGCCGTCGCCTTCGCCACGGCCTTTGCGGGCCCGCCCACCGCCTGCCGCCACCCCTGCATCAGCCCGTCCCACTTCGCCCGCGCCGCCTTGACGTGGCGTTCCTTGACGTGGCCGTAGCCGCGGATCTCGTCGGGGATGCGGGCGATGCGCGCGGCGAGCTCGAGCCGCTCGGCGCTGAGGCCCTGCAGCAGCTCGCCGATGCAGGCCTCGTAGTCGGCCAGCAGTTGGCGCTCCATGCGCCGCTCTTCGGTCTTGCCGAAGAGGTCGAGCGCGGTGCCGCGCAGCGCCTTCATGCGCGCGAGCCAGGGGAAGAGCTTGCGCACCCAGGGGCCGAAGGGCTGCTTGACGAGCTCGCCCTTGGCATTGCGCCTGGCGATCGCCGGCGGCGCGAGGTGGTGCACGAGGCGCACCTCGCCGTCGAACATCGAGGCGATCTTCTGCGTGAAGCCGGGGTCGGTGTGCAGACGCGCGACCTCGTACTCGTCCTTGATCGCCATCAGCTTGAAGAGGTGGCGCGCGACGGCCTCGGAAAGCGGCGTGGCCTTGCCGCCGAGTGCGGCCTCGGCCGCGCGCACGCGGTCGACCGCCGCGCGGTAGCGCTGCGCGTAGGCCGCGTCCTGGTAGTCGGTGAGGAACTCGACGCGGCGCGCGACGAGCTCGTCCACCGAGGGCTTGCGCACGATCTCGATCACCTGGCGCGCCGCGAACAGCGCGCGCACCTCGGCCAGGTCGTGGGCGCAGCGCCGGCCCCACTCGAAGGCGGCGAGGTTGTTCTCCACCTGCACGCCGTTGAGCTCCATCGCGCGCCGGACCGCCGCGCGCGACAGCGGGATGCGGCCGCGCTGCCAGGCGTAGCCCAGCAGCAGCGGGTTGGTGTAGATCGAGTCGCCGAGCAGCTGCACCGCGGTCTCCTCAGCGTCGAAGGCGCCCAGCGCCTCGGGCCCGACCGTGGCGGCAATCGCGGCCTCGCAGCCGGCCTCGGGGAACTGCCAGTCGGGGTTGCCGACGAAGGCCGCCGTGGGCGTGCGGTGGCTGTTCAGCGCGACGTAGGTTCGGCCCTGCAGCGCCAGGCCCAGCGTGGCCTTGCTCGCGGTGACGATGGGGTCGCAGCCGATCACGAGGTCGGCCTTGCCGAGGTCGACCTTGCTCGTGTGCAGGGCCTCCGGCCGGTTGGCGATCTGCACGTGGCTCCAGGTCGCGCCGCCTTTCTGCGCCAGACCGCCCGCATCTTGCGCGACCACAGCCTTGCCCTCCAGGTGCGCGGCCATGCCCAGCAGCTGGCCGATGGTGATGACGCCGGTGCCGCCGACGCCGCCCACGACGATGCCCCAGGCCGACTCCGCCACGGGCAGCACCGGCTCGGGCAGCGGCGGCAGGGCGTCGAGGTCGCCGCGCTTCTCGCGCCGCGGCTTCTTCAGCGTGCCGCCCTCGACCGTGACGAAGCTCGGGCAGAAGCCCTTGACGCAGGAGAAGTCCTTGTTGCAGGTGCTCTGGTTGATGCGCCGCTTGCGCCCGAACTCGGTCTCCACCGGCTCCACGCTCAGGCAGTTGCTCTGCGCCGAGCAGTCGCCGCAGCCCTCGCACACGAGCTCGTTGATGACCACCGTCTTCGCCGGCGTGGCCATCGTGCCGCGCTTGCGGCGGCGGCGCTTCTCGGTGGCGCAGGTCTGGTCGTAGACGAGGATGGTGCAGCCCTCGATCTCGCGCAGCTCGCGCTGCACGGCGTCGAGCTCGTCGCGGTGGCGCACGGTCACTCCCGGGGCCAGGCGCGCCTTGACGGCGGCGTCGTCGTACTTCGCCGGCTCGTCGGTGACGATGACGATGCGGCGCGCGCCCTCGGCGTCCAGCTCGCGCGTGATCTCGGGCACGCGCAGCGTGCCGTCGATGGGCTGGCCGCCGGTCATCGCGACGGCGTCGTTGTAGAGCAGCTTGTAGGTGATGTTGACGCCGGAGGCGATGGCCTGGCGCACGGCCAGGAAGCCCGAGTGGTAGTAGGTGCCGTCACCCAGGTTGGCGAAGATATGGCCGTCCTTGGAGAACGGCGCCTGGCCGACCCAGCTCACGCCCTCGCCGCCCATCTGGCTGAAGGTGACGGTGCTGCGCCCCATCCACACCGCCATGAAGTGGCAGCCGATGCCGGCGGCCGCGCGCGAGCCCTCGGGCACACGCGTGCTCGTGTTGTGCGGGCAGCCGCTGCAGAACCAGGGCTGGCGCTCGATGCCGCGCACGTCGATCGTGGCGAGCGCGCGCTCCTTGGCCTCGATCACGGCCAGCCGTGCCTGCATGCGCGCCTGGATGTCGGCCGGCACGCCCAGCTTCAACAGCCGGCGCGCGATCGCCTGGGCGACGAGCGAGGGGTTGAGGTCGGCATTGGCGCGCAGCAGCCGACGGCTGCTCGGGTTGGGCGCGCTCCACTCGCCGCCGCTCGCGTCGCCCTCGGCCTCGTCGAACTTGCCGAGGATCCTCGGGCGCACGTCGTCGCGCCAGCTGTACAGCTCTTCCTTGAGCTGGTACTCGATCATCTGGCGCTTCTCCTCGACGACGAGGATCTCCTGCAGCCCGCGCGCGAACTCGCGCGCGGTGAAGGCTTCCAGCGGCCAGACGACGTTGACCTTGTGCACGCGGATGCCGAGCTGGCGGCAGGTGTCGTCGTCCAGGCCCAGGTCCACCAGGGCCTGGCGCATGTCGTTGTAGGCCTTGCCGCTGCCGATCAGGCCGAAGCGGTCGTGCGGGCCTTCCACCACGTTGTGGTTCAGCCGGTTCGCGCGCACATAGGCCAGCGCGGCGTACCACTTGTGGTCGAACAGCCGCGCCTCCTGCTCGAGCGCGCCGTCGGGCCAGCGCATGTGCAGGCCGCCCGGGGGCATGGGGAAGTCCTCGGGCAGCACGATGCGCACGCGCTGCGGGTCGACGACCACGCTCGAGGACGACTCCACCACCTCCTGGATGGTCTTCATGCCGGCCCAGACCCCGGCGTAGCGGCTCATCGCGAGGGCGTGCACGCCCATGTCCAGGATGCCCTGCACGTCCGACGGGAAGAACACCGGCAGCCCGCAGGCCTTGAAGATGTGGTCGCTCTGGTGCGCGGCCGTGCTGCTCTTGGCGACATGGTCGTCTCCGGCGATCGCGATCACGCCGCCGTGCTTGGAAGTGCCGGCGTTGTTGGCGTGCTTGAAGACGTCGGAGCAGCGGTCCACACCCGGGCCCTTGCCGTACCAGATGCCGAAGACGCCGTCGAACTTGCGTGACTGCGGGAACAGATCCAGCATCTGCGAGCCCCAGACCGCGGTGGCGGCCAGTTCCTCGTTGACGCCGGGCTGGAAGACGATGTTCTGACCCGCGAGGTGCTTCTTCGCCTGCCAAAGGGCCTGGTCGTAGCCGCCGAGCGGGCTGCCGCGGTAGCCGCTGACGAAGCCGGCGGTGTTCAGCCCGGCGAGCGCGTCGCGCTGGCGCTGCAGCATCGGCAGCCGCACCAGTGCCTGCACGCCGCTCATGAAGGCGCGCCCCGATTCGAGCGCGTACTTGTCGTCGAGCGTGACGCTCTCCAGGGCCTTGCGGACGGCGTCGGGCAGGGGGGCGTTCATCGGCGTCTCTCCTCGGGTGCGGCGCGTGCCCCAGCCTGGGGCGCGCGGGGCGACGGCGTGCTGCCGTCCACGGCGGCAGCGTCCATGACGCGCAGTGTAGGTCGCATCGACGCGGAAAGGCTTTCTTTCCGATGCCTGGATTCGCGCGTTTGCGCAACAATCGTGCGTCAAGACGAATTCAATATTTCACTTCATGCCAAGCAAGCCGAATCTGGGGAAAACGCGCAGCCCGGCCGCCCCGGCTGCGACACCCGTTCCGGACCCCGAGTCCGCGGACCGGCTCGACCGCTGGGACCTCGCGCTGCTGCGCGAGTTGCAGGCCGACGCGCGCCTGTCCAACGCCGAGCTGGCTGAGCGCATCGGCCTGTCGGCCGCGCCGACCTGGCGCCGCGTGCGCCGCCTGGAGGAGCGCGGCTACATCACCGGCTACCGCGCCGTCATCGACCGCCGCCGCGTCGGCCTGGGCGTGCTCGCCTTCGTGCGTGTGGACGCCGAACGCAACAACGCCCAGGCCACGCGCGAGCTCGAGGACCGCATCCGCAGCCTGCCCGAGGTCGTGGCCTGCCACTACATCAGCGGCGCGGGCACCTTCGAGCTGCACGTCGTGGCCACCGACCTCGAGGCCTATTCGCGCTGGGCCATGGAGACGTTGTTCAAGCTGCCCAACGTCAAGGACATGCAGACCAGCTTCTCGCTCGGCGAGGTGAAGGCCGACGCCGCCTGGCCGCTGGGGCACCTGGGGCGGCTCTGAGGCCCTCAGTTCAGGGCCACTGCGTCGCGCGGCCCCGCCTACTGGCGCGGCCACAGGGCCCAGGCGCGTAGGGGCTGGCGCATGCGGCCGGCCTGCTGCTCGGCCTCGGGGTCCCAGCCCCAGAAGTAGTCGACGCGCACCGCGCCGGTGATCGCGCTGCCGGTGTCCTGCGCCACGACGGCGCGGCGCAGCGGCTGGCTGCTGAGCGGCTCGGTGGTGTCGATCCACAGCACGGTGCCATAGGGCACGGCCAGCGGGTCCACGGCGACCGAGCGTCCCGGCGTCAGCGGCACGCCCTGGGCGCCGCGCGGGCCGATGCCGGGGTCAGGCAGCGCCTCCTCGCGGAAGTAGACGACGCGCGGGTTGGCCCAGACCATCTCGCGCGTGCGCTGCGGGTGGCGCGCCGCCCAGGCGCGGATGGCGGGCCAGTTCGTGCCGTCGGCGCGCAACTCGCCGCGGTCGACGAGCCAGCGGCCGACCGAGCGGTAGGGGTGCCCGTTGTGGCCCGCGAAGGCGACGCGGATGTCGCGCACGCGGCCGTCGGGCTCGGTGACGCGCAGGCGCCCGGAGCCCTGGATCTGCAGCAGCAGCAGGTCCAGCGGGTGCTGCAGCCAGGCGATCTCGCGCCCCTGCAGCGCAGCCCGAGCCGCGGGCAGCATCTCCATCTCCTCGCGCGTCCAGTGGGGCTGGCGCTGCGCGAGGTCGGCCGGGGGGCGGTGCACCGGCACCGGAAATGCCGCCGAGGGCTGGCGCGAGGCCGGCAGCAGCGGCTCGAAGTAGCCGGTGGCCAGGCCGACGGGCTGGCCGGTCTGAGTCTGCAGCTGCCAGGGCCGCAGCCAGGTCTGCAGGAACACCAGCGCGGCGCGGTGGTCCGCCGGGGGCTGCAGCAGGGCCCGGGCGCAGAACTCGGACCACCCCGGCGGCGGCCGGCTGCACGATGTGCGCAGCGCCGGCCAGAGCTCGGCGAGGCGGTCCTGCTCCAGGCCGGGCAGCGCGTCCCAGCCCACGGGCACCCAGCGCGCGGGGCCGCGGGCGCGCGGAACCGTCTGCAGCCCGCTGTCGAGCAGGCTCTCGCCCGGTGTCGGCGTCGGCGCACCCGGGGCCTGTGGCGGTGCCTCGGGCATCCCGGAAGGGTGAGGGGGCGATACGCCGCAGGCGGCCAGCGCCAGCAGGAGGCTGCCTAGAATCCCGACGCGCTGCCCACGAGCGGCGAGCGTTTCGCCGCGGGACACCGCGCTTATCCCATCCCGCGCATTGACTCCCATGTGGCTGCTCATCCTCGAAGCCATGGCCGCGCTGGCCCTGCTGCTGGGCCTGGTCTGGTGGACGATGTTCTCCGGGCGCCGGCGCGGGGAACGTGTCGAGCCTCCCAAGGCGGGGCAGGAACCGCCCGAAGAACGGCGCTGAGGCCGCGGCGGTGGCGGCCGGGGCCGGCGGCGGGTGTCCCGCCGCCGGAGGATTCAGTGAAGCACATCAGCGCGCACGAGCGCGAACTCGGGCACCGGCGCGTCGAAGGGGCGCGCGTCGTCGGTCATGCAGAAGAATGTGCCGCGCATCGTGCCCTGGGGTGTGGCGATCCGGGTCCAGCTCGTGTACTCGAAGTGCTCGCCGGGCTTGAGTACGGGCTGGTGGCCGACGACGGCCAGACCGCGGACCTCCTCCGTGCGGCCCGTGGCATCGCTCACCAGCCACTGGCGGGCGACGAGCTGCGCGGTGGTATCCCCGGTATTGGCGATCCGCACCGTGTAGGCGAAGGCGTACTGCGATTGCGCCGGCTGCGACTGCTCGGGCAGGTAACGGACCTGCACGCTGCAGGTGAATTCGGGGCGGGCCATGAGGATGGATTCTAGGAAGGTGCCGATGTCCGCGGGCCGCCTGGGCGATGCGCCGGTGCGCAAGGCGCTTCAGCCCTCGCGCGGCGGCCACAGGAAGCTGCCCGGCGCGCGCCGCAGGCGCTCGAGGATGGCGCGCCGAATGCGTTGCCGGTCGACCCCGCGCACGCCGCGTGCGCGCAGCGCGACGCGGAAGGCGAGCCAGAAGCTCACGCCCACGTTGAGCACGCCGGTCACGGCGATCCCGGCCACGCACCACCAGAAGGCCGGCTCGGCCAGCAGCGGCAGGCCGAGCGCGCCCAGCGCCGCGGCCAGCTGGCCTGTGGACAGCGTGACGTGCCGCACCTCGAGCCCGAGGCCGACGAAGCCTGCCAGCGCCGGCACCAGCCCGAGCATCAGCCCGAGCGAGACGTTGGCGGCGACGCCGCTGATGTGGGCGCGCCACCAGCGGGCCCAGCGCTGCGCCCGCGCCGCGCCCAGGCGCGCGACGATGGCCGGGTTCCATGCCAGTGCGCTGTCCAGGCGATGGAACACGAAGGCGTTCTCGACCCAGCCGGCGATCAGCGAGCTCGCGAACAGCAGCACCCCGGTGAAGGCGGCGAAGAGCACGCTCGGGCCCAGCAGCGTCAGCGCGTGCAGCACGTACTCGCCCTGCGCCGGGCCCACGAGCGGCGCGCCGGCCAGGCCGATGGCCGCCCATTGGGCGAGCAGCACGAGCGGGAAGCACAAGGCGAGGTTGCCCGCGATGCCCGCCACCTGCGAGCGGATCAGGTGCGTGACCTCGTCGACGAAGCCCTCCACGGCCGGGTCGGCGTCCGGGCCGTCGCGGCCGGGGCGCAGCTCCAGCAGGCGCGCGGCCAGGGCTGGCGCCGTCATGGCCGGCTGCTTGGTCGCCACCGTCCAGTGCAGCAGCATGATGAGGACGAAGCTCAGCGCGTAGTTCACGCCCGACCACCAGCCGGTCCAGAAGGCCGACAGGCCGAGCGCCGCGATGCCGAACTTGCCGAAGGTCGTTAGCGCGATCACGCTGCCGCCGCCTGCGGCCATGCGCAGCATCTGCCTGTGCTCGGCCCGGGTGCGCGTGATGTAGTGCTCGCCGGTCTCGGCGCTGCGCTCGGCCACCTGGCGCGAAAGCTGCGTGCCGTGGCGCGCGAACAGCGCGCGCACGCTGCGGCGCTCGTCCTGGCTGCGCAGCAGCTCGAGAAGCAGGTGCCGGCCCTCGTGCAGTGGCTGCGGCGCGAGCACGCAGTCCATCAGCTGCTCGATGCGCTCGGTGCGCGCCTTGAGCTGGTCGGTCTCGAAGACGATCTGCAGCGAGGTGCCGTAGCGCTCCAGGTGCGCCACCACGGTGTCGGCGGCTGCCCGGCAGGCGCCCAGCAGCGCCCGCAGGTACAGCGCCTCGCGCTGCAGCGCCGCGTCGTCGCTGGTGCGCACGGCTTCGCGCAGGCGCTCGGCTGCGCCGGCCAGTTGCATGAAGGGCTCCTGCGCCAGCGCCGCGCGGTCCATGCGCAGGCGCAGCGCCGGCGCAAAGGCCGAGGCCCGCACCGCACTGGCCAGGAAGGCGATGGCGTCCAGCAACGTGTCGCGCCACTGCCGGCCTGGCCACAGCGCGCCCAGCCGGGCCAGCGTGGGGGGGTCGATGCGCGCCACCCATGCGGCGTCCGCGGGCTCGAACAGCAGCGGGAAGAGCTCGGCCAGGCTGCCGGTCTCGGGCGTGCCCGGCAGCACCCGCGCGCGCAGTCGCTGCGCGAACTCGCTGACGAAGGAGGCGCGCGGGGCGAAGCCGAAGTCGGCGAAGAGCGAGGTCGTGTCGACGCCGCTGCGCAGCCCGGCCAGCAGGCCCTGCACACGCGCCCGGTGCTCGGCATGGCGCTCCAGCACCTGGCAGAGCTGGCGCAGGCGCAGCACGGGCGCGGGGGTGGCGCCGTCGGCTGGCTCGGCCGGGCCCGGCGCCCCGGGCGCCGGGTGCCGCAGCCACTGCAGCAGGCGCATCAGCCAAAGATGCCTTTCCACTGCGGGCGCCGCCGGGTCGGCGGCGTTCAGCAGCGCCGTCAGGTCCCAGGTCGGGTCGGCAGCCATCGTCGCAGATTCTAGGAGGCCGCCTGAGCGCTCCGAGCCCGACAGCCTCCTAGAATCACGGGATGAGCCGGTTCCGCATCGCGCCCTCGATCCTGTCCGCGGATTTCTCGCGCTTGGGCGAGGAGGTGCGCTCGGTGCTGGCGGCCGGCGCCGACTGGATCCATTTCGACGTGATGGACAACCACTACGTGCCGAACCTGACCTTCGGCCCGATGGTGTGCCAGGCGCTGAAGCCGCACGCGCTGCGGCCCGACGGCTCGAAGGCGCCGATCGACGTGCACCTGATGGTGCAGCCGGTGGACGCGCTGGCGCAGGCCTTCGCGCGCGCTGGTGCCGACCTGATCAGCTTCCACCCCGACGCCAGCACGCACGTGGACCGCACGCTGCAGCTCATCCGCGCCGAGGGTTGCAAGGCGGGCCTGGTGTTCAACCCGGCTGCGTCGCTCGACGTGCTGGAGTGGACGATCGACCAGCTCGACCTCGTCCTCGTGATGAGCGTCAACCCGGGCTTCGGCGGCCAGGGCTTCATCGAGGGTGCGCTGCGCAAGATCGAGCGCGTGCGCCGGCTCATCGATGCCAGCGGGCGTGACATCCGGCTCGAGGTCGACGGCGGCATCAAGGTCGACAACATCCGCCGTGTCGCCGACGCGGGCGCCGACACCTTCGTCGCGGGCAGCGCCATCTTCGGCCAGCCCGACTACGCCGCGGTCGTGAGCGCGATGCGGGAGCGGCTGGCCGCGTGAGGCGGCGCCTGCGCGGGGCCGGGCCATGCTTAACGTCTTCACGCTCGCCAACGGGCGCCTGATCCAGCACGAGATCGACTCGGGCGTGGCCCTGCAGGGCCTGCAACCGGTCTGGGTGGACCTGGAGGCGCCGAGCCCGCAGGAGAAGACCTGGGTCAACGCGCGTTTCGGCCTGGCCATCCCCGACGACGCGGTCGACGAGGACCTGGAGGAGTCGGCGCGCTTCTACGAGGAGGACAACGGCGAGCTGCACATCCGCTCGGACTTCCTCATCGACAGCGACGACGGCCCCGAGGGCAAGCCCTCGCGCAACGTGCGCGTGGCCTTCATCCTCAAGGACGGTGTGCTGTTCTCCGTCCACGCCGAGGACCTGCCGGTCTTCCGCCTGCTGCGCCTGCGCGCGCGCCGCATCCCGGCGCTGATCGAGGACGCGAAGGACGTGCTGCTCAAGCTCTACGACGCCGACGCCGAGTACTCGGCCGACGCGCTGGAAGGCATCTACGACCACCTCGAGCGCGTGAGCGCGCGGGTGCTGAAGGAGGACGTCAACGACGCCACCGCGGGCGAGGCGCTGTCGGCGATCGCGCGCGAGGAGGACCTGAACGGCCGCATCCGGCGCAACGTGATGGACACGCGCCGGGCGCTGAGCTTCATGATGCGCAGCCGCATGCTCAATGCCGAGCAGTTCGAGGAGGCGCGCCAGATCCTGCGCGACATCGACTCACTGGACTCGCACACCGCCTTCCTGTTCGACAAGATCAACTTCCTGATGGACGCCACGGTGGGCTTCATCAACATCAACCAGAACAAGATCATCAAGATCTTCTCGGTGGCCAGCGTCGCGCTGCTGCCGCCGACCTTGATCGCCAGCATCTACGGCATGAACTTCCGCCACATGCCCGAGCTGGACCAGACCTGGGGTTACCCCTTCGCGCTGGCCGTGATGGTGGCCTCGGTCGTGGCGCCCTTCGTCTACTTCCGGCGCAAGGGGTGGCTGCGGTGAGGCGCGTCGGCGCGCAGGCCCTCGCCCTGACCCTGGCGGCGCTCGCGCTGGCGGCGGGCCAGGCGCGGGCCGAGCACAAGCCCGGCCACGGGCCTTTCGGCGACCCGCCCAGGCCCGAGGCGCGTCACGCCGAGCACACCACGCACACGCTGGCTCATGACATCGACGTGCCGAGCTACCAGCTCGTGCTCGCGCGCCACCTGTACGAGGCCTACCCGGGGCGTGTGCTGCGCGGCGAGTTGCCGCGCGTGCTGCACGCGGTGGTGTTCACCGAGGCCCTGCTCGACGCCTCGGGCCAGGTCGTGCAGGTCAGGGTGCTGCGCGAGCCCGCGGGCTCGCCCGAGGTCGCGCCCTGGCTGCGCTCGCTGATCGAACGCGCCGCGCCCTACCCGGTGCCGGCCGGCCTGGGCAGCGAGACCGTCTGGTGGCGCGAGGTCTGGCTCGTGGATCGCTCGGCGCGCTTCCAGGCGATGTCGCTGTCCAAGGGCCAGCGCTGAGGGTCTCAGCCCGCGACGCGGCGCTTGAGCCAGCGCATCAGGCTGCCAATGGCCGGGAGCTTCTCGTACAGTTCCTCGGCCGCGTCCCAGTAGTCGCGGTGCAGCACGATGCGGCCGTCGGGGCCGAACTTCAGGTGTGTCGCGCCGCGCACGCACTGCACGGCATCGTCGCCGCGGCGGAAGCGGAACAGGAACTCCCAGGCGAGGAAGGCGTCGTCGCCGGCGCCGAAGCGTTCGCGCACGACGAAGCGCGGCTCGCGCAGCGCCACGTACATGTGCTCGAAGACGCGGCGGATTGCCGCCGTGCCCTGCACCTCGTTGAAGGGGTCCTTGAAGCGGGCGTCGTCGGCGTAGATCGAGGCCAGGTCGGCGAGCGTGGCCGGGGTCAGGGTCTCGAACCAGATGGCCACGCGCTCCAGGCGCGGGTCGGCGGGCGACGGCGCGGGCGCAGGAAAAGACGCGGGAACGAGCGAGTCGTCGGCAGGCATGGCGTTCACAGTCCGGTCGCGCGCCGCACGAGCTTGAAGTAGGCGCGGTCGCCGAGGTGGCGCAGCAGCCTCAGCCAGCCGGTGAAGCGCTTCGGGAAGTGCAGGTGGAAGCGGCCGCGCCGCCAGCCCGCGACGATGTGCTCCGCGGCCTCGGCGGCCGAGATCAGCGCCGGCATGCGGTAGCTGTTCTGCTGCGTTGCCGGGGTGTCGACATAGCCCGGGCAGATGACCGAGACGCCGATGCCCAGGTCCGTGAGGTCGAACCACATTGACTCGGCCAGGTTGATCAGCGCGGCCTTGGTGGGGCCGTAGGCCAGCGCGCGCGGCAGGCCGCGGTAGCCGCTGACGCTGCTGACCAGGCTGACATGGCCGCCGCGCTGGGCGATCAGGCCCGGCAGCACCGCGTCCAGCATGACCAGCGCCCCGGTGTAGTTGACTTGCGTCTGGCGCAGGGCCTCGTCGAGGTCGAAGTCGGTCGCGCGGGTGGGGGTATAGACGCCGGCGCAGTAGACCGCCACGTCCAGGCCGCCGAAGGCCTGCGCGATCTGCGCCTGCGCGCGGCGCATGGCGTCGCGGTCGGTCGCGTCCAGCGGCAGCGCCAGCGTGCCCGGGTGCGCAGCAGAGAATTCCTGCAGCGCCGGTGCCGAGCGGGCCGAGACCGCCACCCGCGCGCCCAGCGCGTGCAGGCGTTCGGCGAGCGCGCGGCCGATGCCGGTGGAGGCGCCGACGATCCAGACGCGCCGTCCGGGCCAGTCGGTGATGGGCGGGTTCAGTGGCATGGTCGCACCTGCCGTGCGGCTCAGCGCTTGTAGAACGCGAGCGTGACCTCGCCCAGGCGGATGCCGAACTTGCTCATGACCGCGCGGTTCAGCATCACGCGCTCGTCCATCAGGAACATCCAGTCGTCGAACTGCACGTCCCAGGTGCTGCCATCCACCGTCAGGCGCAGCGTGTAGGCCCAGTTCAGCGCGTTGCCGGCGGCCACGCCCGTGGCCTCGCCGACGACGTCGTCGGCCCGGCCGCGCCAGCGCCCGCTGCCCAGGTCGGTGAGGCGCCAGACGCGGCGCTCCGTCTTGCCATCGCTGTAGGTGAAACGCTCGTCCAGCGTGCCCTCGTTGCCCTGCCAGGTGCCGGTCATGGCCACCGTGAAGCGGCGCGCGACCTTGCCGGCACGGTCGGTGAAGATGCCGTGCGCGATGAGTTCGCCGTTGAAGTAGCTCTTCAGGTCGAGCACGGGCTTCTCGGCGGCGTAGTCGGCCGGGGTGGGTGCGCTCGCGCAGCCCGACAGCGTGGCGGCGCCCGCGGCGAGCGTGAGGGCGGAGGCGGTGAGGAGGCGGCGGCGTTTCATCGGGGCTCCGAAGGGGTGGGTGGAACGGTCGGGGCGGGCGGCGGGCCCGCGGCCGGCGCGGGGCCGGGACGCGCGGGCCGGATCCACAGCCGGTGCAGCAGCGCGGCGGCGGCGAGCTTGAGCGCGCACGGCAGCGCGCAGTAGGTCAGCGTCAGGGCCTGCAGCGCCGCCGGGTCGCGGCTGCCGGGCGCGTAGCCGAAGGCGCCCAGCGCGGGCAGGGCCAGGCCCGCGGCCAGCGCCAGGTTGAGCTTGGCCGCGAAGTTCCACCAGCCGAAGTAGGCGCCCTCGGCGCGGCCGGCATGCCCGGCCTGCTGCACCGTGCCGGCCAGCAGCGCGCCGGGCAGCGCGAGGTCGGCGCCGAGCGCGAGCCCGCTGGCCACACACACGGCGGTGAAGGCGGCCACGTCGCCGGCGCCCAGCGTGGCGGCCCAGGCGAAGGCGGCCACCGCCAGCAGCATGCCCGCCAGCCAGGCGCGCGCCAGCCCGACGCGCGCGACCAGCCGCACCCACAAGGGCATCGACAGCGCCCCGGCGGCGAAGTAGCTGGCCAGGAACAGCGGCTCGTAGGCCGGCGCCTGGAGCCGGTCGCGGATGAAGAACAGCACCAGCGTGGCCGGCACCGCGCTGGCGATGCCGTTGACCAGGAAGACCGCGAGCAGGCGCCGGAAGGCCGGCACGCGCCAGGGCAGCATCAGCGCGCCGGGCGCGGCAGCGGCGTCGGCGGCGGTGGCCGTCTCCGGCCGCGGCGCGCGCCACAGCAGCGCCATCGCCGCCGCGAGCGCGGCGGTGAAGACGATCGAGGCCACCCCGAGCCCGGCCACCGAGGGCAGCACGCTGGCCACCAGCACGCCCACGAGGGCCAGGGCCTCGCGCCAGGAGACGATGCGCGCGCGCTGCGACTCGTCGCCGCCCAGGCGCGCGCCCCAGGCCTGGTGCAGCACGCTGAGCACGCTGTAGGCGATGTAGGTCAGCACGAGCATGGCGCCGCACCAGGCCAGCAGCAGCGCGGCGTCCTGCGCCACCCCGGGCGGCGGGAAGAACAGGGCCCGGAAGCCCAGCGCCAGCACCACCGCCGCCGCCAGCGCGAGCGCCAGCACGCGGCCGGCCGAACGCGCGAACCACTGGTCGGCCAGGCGGCCGATCCAGGGGTCGGCGCAGGCGTCGATGGCGCGCGCGCCCAGCAGCAGGGCGCCGAGCGTGGCCAGCGGCACGCCGAACTGCGCTGCGTAGTGGTTGGGCAGAACCACGTAGAGCGGCAGCGCGACGAAGGCCAGCGGCAGGCCCAGGCCGCCGTAGGCAAGGCCCTGGCGCCAGCCGCCACGCCACGCCGTCGGTCCGGGGCCGGCGCTCACCGCCGCCCCAGCAGCGTGTCGCGCAGCGCCGGCTCGGAACTGGTCTCGCCCAGCCAGATGCCGAAGAAGCGGCGCGTGAACTCGGCGTCGCGCACCTCGCCACGCCGCTCGCCGTTGTGGAAGAAGCGCGTCAGGCCGTCGGGCTGCTGCACGCCGGTGAGCCGGTCGCCCGCCTTCACGTCGGGTATCGTCTGGGTGAGCAGGCGCTGCCAGCGCTCGGCCAGATCGGTGGGCAGGGGGCCGGCGCGCCGCATCTCGTCGAGCGAGCGGTCGGCGATCACGCGCGCGCCGAAACTGCGCGCGTACTCGAGCTCGAGCGCCAGCGGGCGGCGCGGCCAGTCCTCGGGCACCAGACCGGGCTGCGGAGTCCACAGGCGGATGTCGTAGACGTGCAGTCCCAGGAAGCGCAGCCGCCCGCGCCCGTGCAGGTGAGCGCTGCCCCATTCCAGCGCCAGCTCGCGCGGCGCGTTCGCGGCGGCCGGGGCCGGCGCCGTGCTGGCCGCTGCCGGCCGCGGGCCCAGCGTGGACACGGCCACGGGCAGCGCGGCCAGCGGCAGCGTGGTCAGCAGGCGACGGCGGCTGGTACTCGGGCTGGCCGGGGCGTCCGGCTCATCACGGGTGGCGGGTGGGGTGGGGCGGCGGCGTGTCATCAGCGCCCCGAGGGCCGGGCGGCGCCCGACCCGCCCGCCGAGGGGGGCGAGACAAGCCGGGGTGGACCGGTCTGGTCTCGAGCCGGTCGCCTCAGCGTGAACTGCACGACGTCGGTGTTGCCGGTGTCGAAGGCCGCCTCGCAATAGGCGAGATAGAACTCCCAGATGCGCTGGAAGCGGGTGTCGAAGCCGAGCTGGCGCACCTGCCCATCGCGCGCCAGGAAGTCCGCGCGCCAGCGCCGCAGGGTCTCGGCGTAGTCGCGCCCGAAGGCGAACTCGTCGACGACCTCCAGGCCTGCCTTGGCAACCTCTGCGCGGAAGGCGGCTCGGCTGGGAAGCAGGCCGCCAGGGAAGATGTACTGCTGGATGAAGTCGGTCGAGCGCAGGTAGCGCTCGAACAGGTCGTCGCGGATCGTGATCGTCTGGATGCAGGCGCGGCCACCGGGCACGAGCTGCCGCTGAACGGTCTCGAAGTAGCTGCCCCAGTACTCGCGGCCGACGGCCTCGAACATCTCGATCGAGACGACCGCGTCGTAGGGGCCGTCGTCGATGTCGCGGTAGTCCTGCAGGCGCAGGTCGGCCCGGTCGGTGGCGCCGGCGGCATCCAGGCGCGCGCGCGCCCAGGCCAGTTGCTCCGAGGACAGCGTCACCCCGGTCAGGCGCGCGCCCAGCCCGGCGGTCGCCGCCTCGGCCACGGCGCCCCAGCCGCAGCCGATCTCGAGCACGCGCTGGCCCGGTCCGACGCCGCACTGCGCGAGCGCGCGCCGCACCTTGGCCGTCTGCGCCTGGGCGCTCGGCCGGGTGAGGTCGCCCTCGAACCAGGCGCTCGAGTAGTTCATCGTCTCGTCCAGCCAGAGGCGGTAGAAGCCGTTGCCGAGGTCGTAGTGGGCGTGGATGTTCTTGCGGCTGCCGCGGCGCGTGTTGCGGTTGAGCAGGTGCTTGAGCCGGTAGGCGAGCGCGCCCCACCAACTGCCGTAGATCACCGACTCGATCTGCTCGCGGTTGGCGATGAACAGGCGCAGCAGCGCGGCCAGGTCGGGGGTGGTCCAGCCGCCCTCGATGAAGGACTCGGCGAAGCCGATGTCGCCGCTCTTCAGGGCCGCGCCGCACACGCTCCAGTCGAGCAGGCGGATCGCGGCCTGCGGTTCCTCGGGTCGGCCGGGGCCGAAGCGGCACTGGGTGCCGTCGGGCAGTTGCACGTCGAGGGTGCCGACGCTCAGGCGCCTGAGCAGCGCGAAGACGGTGCGCGCGGCGGCCGGGGCCGCGGCCGGAAGCGGGAGCGGTGGGGCGGTGGTCGTGGTCATGGCGCGTTCTGGCGGGTGACGAAGCGCTCGGGCGCCTCGGGCTTGGAGACGAAGGGCACGCGCTTGAGCCACAAGCGAAGCGCGTGCCAGTGGATGCGGACGATGACGCCCAGCGTCATCAGCGGCGTGCGCAGGCTGGCCCGCCAGGCCCGCGCCGTGCTCAGCGCTTCGAGGCGGCCCGAGACGCTGGTCAGCAGCAGCGGGCCCTCGTCGTCGTCGTGCTCGACGCGGGCGACGACGCGGTCCTCGGTGCGCATGAAGCGGAAACGATAGCGCCCGCTGACGTGGCAGAACGGCGAGACGTGGAAGACCTTGCGCGCGCTCAGTTCTTGCCCGAAGCCCAGGCCCGCGCCGGCGAGCAGGTAGCAGTGGCGCTCGCCGAAGGTGTTGTTGACCTCGGCCACCACGGCCGCCAGCGAGCCGTCGCGCCGGTGGCAGTACCAGAAGCTCACGGGCTTGAACACATAGCCCAGCACGCGTGGGTAGGTCTGCAGCCAGATCTCGCCGTCGGCGTCGGTGATGCCGTCGCGCTCGAGCAAGGCTTCGAGCCAGGCCAGCGCGTCGGGGCCGCCCTCGCCGTGGTCGGCGTCGTGGAAGCTCAGCAGGCCGAAGCGGTTGCGCGCGAGCGCGCCGGCGCCGTCCGCGCGCAGGCGGCGCATCGGCAACAGCAGGAAGTAGGTGGCGTAGGAGAAGCCGTGCCGCGCGGGGCGCAGCCGCAGGTGCCTGACTTCGCCACGGGCCAGCAGCGGCCGCGCCGGCCAGGGCGCGGGCCCGGGGCGGCCCGGGTTCATGCAGCCCTCGGGACGGCCCGCTGCGCAGCCAGACGCGCCTTCAGCGCGTCGGCCACGGCCAGGCCCGACATCAGGCCGTCCTCGTGGAAGCCGTAGCGCGTCCACGCACCGCAGAACCAGACGTGCGAGCGGCCCTGGAACTCCGGCAGCCGGGCCTGGGCGCCGATGGCCGCCTGGTCGAAGATCGGGTGGTCGACCTCGATCTCCTGCAGCACCTTGCCGGCGTCGGGCTCGCGGCCCGGGTTCAGCGAGACGATGACGGGCGTCTGCCAGGGCAGGGGCTGCAGACGGTTGATCCAGTAGTGCAGGCACACCGCCGATTGCTCGCGCCCCAGCGATGCGGCGCGCTCGTAGTTCCACGCGGCCCAGGCCTTGGGGCGCGAGGGCAGCAGCGAGGCGTCGGTGTGCAGCACGGCGCGGTTGCGGTGGTAGCGCAGCGCGGAGAGCCAGCGTCGCTCGTCCGCCCCGGCATCGGCCAGCAGCGCCAGGGACTGGTCGGTGTGGCAGGCCAGCACGACCTCGTCGAAGCGCTCCTCGCCATGGTCGGTGGCGACCCAGACGCCGCCGGCACCACTGCCCGGCGGTACCCGCCGCACCGAACGCACCGGCGTGCCGAGGCGGGCGTCGGGAATGCGCGGCAGCATCTTGCGCACGTACTCGCGCGAGCCCCCGCGGACCGTGCGCCACTGCGGGCGGTCACCGAGCTGGATCAAGCCGTGGTTGTGGCAGAAGCGGATCATCGTCGCCACGGGAAAGCGCAGCATCTGCTCCGTGGGGCAGGACCAGATGCAGCCGATCATCGGCAGGAAGTACCAGTCCCGGAAGGTGCTGCCGAAGCGGTGGCGGTCGAGGAAGTCGCCGATGGGCGCGTCGAGCTCGCGGGCGTCAGCCCGCAGGGCGAGTGTCGTGGCGATCCGGTTGAAGCGCAGGATCTCGCGCAGCATGCCCAGGAAGGTCGGACGCAGCAGGTTGCGCCGCTGCGCGAACACGCTGTCGAGGTTGGAGCCGCTCCATTCGAGCCCGTCGGCGCGGCTCTGCACCGAGAACGACATGTCCGAGGGGGCCGTCTCGACGCCCAGTTCCTCGAACAGGCGCACCAGCATCGGGTAGGTGCGGTGGTTGAAGACCAGGAAGCCGACGTCCACGCCATGGCGCACGCCGTTCAGGCGCACGTCCACCGTGTGCGCGTGGCCGCCGAAGTGGCGACCCGCCTCGAACAGCGTCACATGCGCCTCGGGCGCGAGCGACCAGGCGGCAGACAGGCCGGCGATGCCCGAGCCGACGATGGCGATGCGCTGGGTCATGCCTGTCGCCGTGTCCTCTTGGAGGTGGCGGGGTCAGCCTGGCTGACCCGCCTGGAATAAAAGACTGTCGTGCGGCGCCCCCGGGCGAACGAGGGAGGGAGGGAGGAGGAGGAGAGACACCCGCGGATTGCAACCGGCGTGACCGGCCGTCCGCACGACAGAAAAAAAACACCCGATCCAAGCCGCCGGGTCCGCCGCGGGAACCGGGTGGCCTGAAAGCCGCACCGTCCGCCCGAAGGACCTGCTGCCCTGGACAGCGAACGAATACTACATGGTTCAGATGTTGAACTCAACAGTTTATTCGAGAGATTCCAGGTAATTTGATCGACATTGACCTGCGGGCTGCTGCTTTGCGCCGTCGCCCGCCACCGCGTTGCCGGTGAGCCGCCCACCACCCCGAGACGCAAGTGGGCGCCATGAGATGTGAGGGGGCGGGCGCGCGACTTGTCGAACATGGACATCAGATGTGTCAAGCCAGATTGACACATCATTGTGTTCCTTCTTCGGGACTTTGCAAGCTCTTTCTTCAAGTTCACAATGGGCCCCGCCTAAGCAGATTGTCTTGGACAAAATGTGGTCGTGCAAGCGACTTGCAAGAGCCCGCAGGGCCGAAGATGAGCAGATGACGAAATGGGGTGGGGTACACGATGAGAGCCGAAGCGCCATCGCTGACGATTGCCGCGGTCGAACGCGATACCGGCATCGGCAAGGACGCCCTGCGGGTGTGGGAGCGCCGCTACGGCTTTCCGCAGCCTTTGCGCGACGTCCATGGCGAGCGTGTCTACCCCTCGGATCAGGTCGATACCCTGCGCCTTGTCAAGCGCCTGCTCGATGCCGGCCACCGGCCGGGCCGGCTGCTGCGCCTGGCGCCGCAGGCCATCCGCGCGCTGGCCGATTCGCAGGCGGCCACCCAGGCGCTTGCGGCTGTCGGCGGTGCCCCGGCGGCCGAGCTCGAGCCCTTCATCGAGACCATCCTGCGCCATGACGCGGCGGCGCTGCGGCACGAACTCGGCCGCGGCTTGGCGCGCCTGGGGGCGGCGCGCTTCGTCACCGAGCTCGTGGCCCCCTTGAACGTGGCTGTCGGCGAGGCCTGGCTCAACGGCCGCATCCAGGTGTTCGAGGAGCACTCCTACACCGAGGAGATCCAGGTCGTGATGCGCCAGGCGATCGCGCAGATGCCCGAGCCTCCGGCCGCCGGCCACCCGCGCGTGCTGATGTCCACCTTCCCGGGCGAGGCGCACGCCCTGGGCCTGCTGATGGCCGAGACTCTGCTTCGGCTCGAGGCCTGCCCTTGCGTTTCCCTGGGCGTGCAGACCCCCGTTCTCGACATCGTGCGCGCGGCGCAGGCGCATCAGGTCGACATCGTGGCCATCGGCCTGAGCAGCGCGATGGGGCCGCAGCAGGTGGTCGACGCGCTCGGTGACTTGCGCGGCCTTTTGCCCGCGTCGGTCGAGATCTGGGCCGGCGGCAGCGCCGCCGTGCTGCAGCGGCGGCCCGTGGCCGGCGTGCGCGTGCTGCAGTCGCTGGAGGATGTCGCACCCGCCGTGAGGGCGTGGCGTGAGCACCGGGTCCTGGCGCGTGGCGACACCTAGAATCGAAGGAACATCAACCTTCTGGATCCAGGCCCTCGGAGCGCTCCATGCTGTACCCGGAACTCTTCAAGCAGCTCGAGGCTGTGCGCTGGAACATGGACACCGACATCCCCTGGGGCCAGTTCGACGGCGCTCGCCTGAGCGACGAGCAGGCGCGCACCGTGAAGATGAACGCCATCACCGAGTGGGCGGCGCTGCCGGCCACCGAGATGTTCCTGCGCGACAACCGCGACGACAGTGATTTCTCGGCCTTCATGAGCGTGTGGTTCTTCGAGGAGCAGAAGCACGCGCTCGTGTTGATGGAGTACCTGCGGCGCTTCCGGCCCGACCTGGCGCCCACCGAGGCCGAACTGCACGAGGTGCGTTTCGAGTTCGACCCGGCGCCCGCGCTCGAGACGCTGATGCTGCACTTCTGCGGCGAGATCCGCCTCAACCACTGGTACCGTCGCGCCGCGCAGTGGCACACCGAGCCGGTGATCAAGGCCATCTACGAGACGCTGGCGCGCGACGAGGCGCGCCACGGCGGCGCCTACCTGCGCTACATGAAGCGGGCGCTGCAACGCTGCGGCGACGAGGCGCGCGCCGCCTTTGCCAAGGTGGGCGTGCTGATGGCCAGCGCCCGCCGCACCGCGCAGGCCCTGCACCCGACGAACCTGCACGTCAACGAAAGCCTGTTCCCGCGCGACACGGTACAGAGCCGCCTGCCCGACCCGGCCTGGCTGGAGAGCTGGCTGGACAAGCAGATCCAGTTCGACAGTACCTGGGAGAACAAGGTCGTCGAGCGCATCCTGCACAACCTGGGCCTGCTGATGGAGCGCAGCTTCGCCAGCGTGCAGGAGCTCAACCGCTACCGCAAGGAAATCGCTCAGGCACTCGCCCAACGCCAAGCGGCCCAGCAGGCGGCGGCCTGACTGGCGCGGGCGGCCGCAACGGCGGCCCGCCGCGGCCGGTGCTTTTCAGGTCTTCAGGCCGCCGGCGGCGGCACCGACGGGTCGGCCTTGCGGTCGGCCATGACCTTCTGCGCCGACGGGCGCTCGCCGATCAACTTGACGTAGGCCTTCCAGTCCACCCCGTGCGCGGCGAGCAGGTCCTCGCCGAGTGCGGCCTTGGTCGACATCCCCACCAGCGGCAGGTTGGTCCAGGCCGAGCAGTCGGCCAGCGTGAACTGCTCGCCTGCCACGTAGGGCGCGAACTTCGCCAGGCGCTTGAAGCCCGGGATGTTCTTCTCCAGCAGTTTGCGCACGCGCGCCTTGGTGTCGTCGCTCACGCTGCCGCCGAAGAAGGCCTGCGGGTAGAGCTCGCGCGCCACGAGCTCCAGGTGCAGGTCGATGAAGGTCGCGAGCTCGCGCACCTTGGCCGCGGCGTAGGGGTCGGCCGGCACCAGCGGCGGCTGCGGGTGGGCGGCCTCGATCCAGTCGACGATGACCTGGCTCTCGCACAGCGGGCCCTGCGGCGTGCGCAGGAACGGCACCTTGCCCAGCGGGGAGGCCGAGAGCGTGGAGTCGGCCTTGCCGCCGGTGCCCACGCGCTCCTCGGCGAAGGGCACGCCCTTCTCCAGCAGGGCCAGCTTGACCTTGTTGTAGTAGTTCGACAGCGGGAAGCCGCACAGCACGATCACGGGAGTCTCCTCATCCGGGGTTGGGGGTCGGTGCTCGAGGGCGTGCACCACGCCTTTGGCGAAGCATAAGCGCTGGCCCGTCGGCTTGGGCTCAACGCCGGTTGACGAGCCACAGGCCGACGGCGACGCCGCCGGCCGCGGCGGAGAGCTGCACTGTCAGCGGCTCGCCCAGCAGCAGCACGCCCAGTACGAGTGCGGCCAGTGGTGTCAGCAGCGTGAAGGACATCAGACGCGTCGACGGATAGCGGGCGACGAGCCAGAACCAGACGAGAAGCGAGGCGAAGGCGACGATCACGGTCTGGAAGGTGAACGATGCCAGTGCCAGCGCGGAAGGCGCGACCGGCCAGCGCTCGCCCGCGACCCACGCGGCCAGTGTGAGTGCGCCGCCCGAGATGGCCAGCTGATAGGCGAGCGTCTTCTCTGCCGGCACGGCCGCCAGCCGCGTGCCACGGATGGCCAGCATCGTACCGGCCCAGAGCAGTGCAGCCCCCAGCCCGAGCAGATCGCCCAGCCAGTGCTGCGGGGCTGCGTCCGGTCGAGTGAAACCTTCGGAGAACGCCCAGGCGACACCGCCGAAGGCGAGAACCAGCCCCACCCACTGCCGCGCGGTCAGGCGCTCGGTACGGACGATCCAGGGCATCGTCAGCGCGACGAAGAAGGGCGCGAGGTAGATGAAGACCGTGACGCGCGAGGCGGGCGCATACAGCTGGCTGAGGAAGATGCACGCGAATTCTCCGGCGAACAGCGTGCCGGCCAGCAGCCCGCCGCGCAGCGAGCCATCGCGCCCGAACAGGGGTACGCCGCGCCAGGCGGCCCAACCCAGCAGCAGGATGCAGGCGCCCAGGTTGCGCAGCCCGGCTTGCAACAACGGCGGCAGGCCGTCCAGCAGTGCCACCTTGATCGCCACCTGGCCGAGCGCCCAGACCAGGCAGCAGCCGACCACGAGCACAACCGCTGCGGCGTCCAGGCTCGTGGGGCGCGCAGGCGACGTCATCCCCGCATTGTCGGTCGCGCGCGCCGGCACCCAGCCAGCACCAGGAGTGCGCAGGCTGCGCCCGCGGCTGCGCCGCTGGCGTGCGCGGCCACGACCACCGGGAAATCCCAGCCCGCCACGCGCTGCACCGGCAGGGCCCAAGGGCGTTCCCAGGCCAGCTTGGCCAGCAGCCCGATGGCCACCGCGGCGCCCACCCAGCGCTGCGCGTCGTGAGCGGGCCGGACGACGGTGAAGACCGCCGCCACCGCGACGCCGGCGTGCAGCACGCCCGACAGGCCGGCAAAGCGCTCGACACCCGGGGCCAGCGCAAGGGCCAGGTGGGTCAGCGGCCAGGCCAGGGCCCATGCCAGTGTCGCGGCCCGGCCCAGCCCGGCGGCGATGCCGAAGGCGGCGACCACGGCGCAGCCGGCCAGGTTGGCGGCCAGGTGGCTCGCGTCCAGATGCGCCAGGGCGGCGCTCCACCAGCGCCACGGCTGTGCGGCGAGCTGCGCGCGCTGCCAGACCAGCAGCTCGTGGACCGCCGGGCCGCCCCACCCCGAGGCCAGCGCCAGCCCCGCGCTGCCCACGGCCAGCGCCAGGGCCAGGCCCCACCAGGGTGCGGCCAGGCGCAACAGGCTTCGGTCAGCGGCTGCGGCTGTGCCCTCAGGCGAAGACATGCCGCCACAAGGCGAGCACGGCGTCGCGCCAGGCGGCGCAGGCCTCGGGCTCGAAGTGCGTCGGCTGCTCGTCGAGGCGGGCGCGGTGCTGGGCGCGACGCAGTTCGCGGTAGGCGTCGGCCGCCGCAGTCCCCACGCCGGCCGGCAGCAGCCCGGCGTCCTCGGCGCGGCGCAGCAGCGCGATGTTGCCGACGTTGTCCAGCAGCCCCGGATGCTGCGCGCCGTGGGCCAGCACCAGGTACTGGACGGCGAACTCGGCGTCCATCATGCCGCCGGGGCTGTGCTTGACGTCGAAGCGGCCAGCCTTGACCGGATGTGCGGCGCGCACCTTGTCGCGCATCGCGCCGATCTCGCCGCGCAACGCGGCAGGATCCCGCTCCGCCGTCAACACGCCATGGCGGGCGGCCTCGAAGCGTGGCGCGACCGAGCGCGCCCCGGCGCAGAAGCGCGCCCGCGTCAGCGCCTGGTGCTCCCAGGTCCACGCCGTGTTGCTGCCGCGACCGACCTGGTAGCGCTCGAAGGCCTCGATCGAGGTGACGAGCAGGCCGGAGCCGCCGTTGGGCCGCAGCGCGGTGTCGATCTCGTACAGGTCGCCTTCGGCGGTGCGCAGCGTCAGCCAGGTGATGAGCTTGCGCACGAAGCCGGCGTAGACCTCCTGCGCGCGGTCGGGGTCGGGCTCGTCGCTGGCGTCGTAGAGGAAGACGACGTCCAGGTCGCTGCCGTAGCCGAGCTCCTTGCCACCGAGCTTGCCGTAGGCGATGACGGCGAAGGCCGGCTCCTCGCGGTGGCGCTGCCGGTAGTTGGCCCAGGCCCAGCGCAGTACGGTGTCGAGCACGGCATCGGCCAGCGCCGAGAGATCGTCGGCCACCTCCTCCACGGTGATGCGGCCCTCGACGTCACGCACGAGCGTGCGGAAGGTCTCGGCATGGTGGGCGCGGCGCAGCGTGTCCAGCAGCGCCTCCTCGCCGGCCTCGCCGGAGCGCTGCCAGGCGGCATGGCGCTCGTCCAGGTCCTGCACGAACTCGGCGCGGTCGAAGCGCTCGTGCAACAGGCGCTCGTCGGCCAGCTCGTCGATCACCACCGGATGCCGCATCAGGTACTGCATCGGCCAGCGCGCCAGCCCGAGCAGGCGCAGCAGGCGCTTCTGCACCGCCGGACGCTCGACCAGCAGCGCGAGGTAGCTCTCGCGCCGCAGCAGCGGCTCGAGCCAGTCGACGAAGCGCAGCGCCGCCGTCTCGCTGCACTCCTCCTCGGCCATCAGCGCCTCGGCGCGCTGCACCAGGCGCCCCAGACGCAGCTTGCTCTCGTCGCGCAGCCTGGCCACGCGCGGCTGGGCGCTCCAGCGCCGCACGCGTTCGGCCAGGGCCTCGGGCAGGCCATCGTGCAGCGCCTCGCTGTCGATCGGCAGCGGCCCCTGGCCACAGGTGCGGCAGACCCCGCTGCGCGTGGTGGTGGGCGTGTGGCCCTCGTGCAGCACGGCGTCGAACTCGGTGGCCACCAGTTCGCGCGCCGCCCCGAGCTGGTCGATCAGCTCCCCCGCGTCGGCGTCGGCGCCCAGGCCGAGCGAGCGCGCGATCCAGGCCAGGTCGGCATCCGCCGTGGGCAGCTGGTGCGTCTGCTGGTCGTCCAGGTACTGGATGCGGTGCTCGATGCGCCGCAGCAGCTCGTAGGCCTGCGCCAGCCCGCGCGCGGTGGCCGGCTTCATCAGGCCGCGCGCGACCAGGCGCTGCAGCCCGCGCAGCGTCGAGCGCGTGCGGATCTCCGGGAAGTGCCCGCCGCGCGCCACCAGCATGAGCTGGACGATGAACTCGATCTCGCGGATGCCGCCGCGCGAGAGCTTGACGTCGTTGGCGCGCTCGGGGCGGCCGGCGGCGCGGCGCTGGGCCTCGTCGCGGATCTTGCGGTGCAGCTGGCGCAGGCCCTCGAAGACGCCGTAGTCCAGGTACTTGCGGTAGACGAAGGGGGTGACGAGGGAACGCAGCGCCTTGGCGCGGCCGCTGTCGACGGCCGCCCGCGGCGCGACGACGCGGCTCTTCAGCCACGCGAAACGCTCCCACTCCCGCCCCTGGACCTGGAAGTACTCTTCCAGCATGCCCAGGCTGACCACCGGCGGACCCGAATTGCCGTTCGGGCGCAGGGCGAGGTCCACGCGGAAGACGAAGCCGTCTCCGGTCGTCTCGCCGATCAGGGCGTACAGGCGCTTGGCCACCTGGCTGAAGTACTCGTGCGCCGACACCGGTGCCGGCCCCGCGGTGTGACCCTCGTCCTCGTAGACGTAGATCAGGTCGATGTCGGAGGAGACGTTGAGCTCGCGCGCGCCGAGCTTGCCCATGCCGACGATCCAGAACTCGATGGGCTGGCCGGCGGCGTCCGCCGGGGCGCCGTGGCGGGCGTCGCAGTCGGCGCGTGCCTGGGCCAGCGCGGCCTCGAGCGTGACCTCGGCCAGCGTGGTCATCGCCCCGGTCACAGCGTCGAGCGCGGCCTGCTGCTCCACGTCGAGCACCGCCAGGCGCTCGAGCACGAGCTGGCGCGTCACGCGCAGGGCGCTGGCCAGGTCGCGGCCGCCGTCGCGCAGTGCCTGCACCGTGGCCCGCATCGCGGCCGCGTCGGGCATCCCGGGCGCGAGCAGCGCCAGTTCGGCGGCGTAGCGGCGCCGGATGCGCTGCACGAAACGGCTTTGGTCCGCCTCGGCGGCCAGGGCCAGGCCCACGTCGGGGGGCAGGACCGTCATGGGGCCGGGGTGCCGTTGTGGCACAGAGTGTTCGTCATCAGGGGCTCCTCACAAACCGGCCGGTCGCGCCGCGCGTTCTCGTGGGCCCTGCGCCTGCCCGCCATGGTGCGATGCCGTGCGCGGTGTCAAGCCGGGCCGGCGCTGCAAGGCCTGGGCCGTCTCTTCGTCTCTCGTTCTCGGAATGCAGCGTAGTGCGTTCGGGTGGTTGATCGCGGGCTGGGGGCATTCCTGCCCGTCCCGTGCGCAGCGCCTGGGGTGGCGCTGGCACGCCCGCGACCCGACAATCCTCCTGTGGCACCCCGTTCCGGCCCAGTCCGGCCCCTCCTTCCCTTCTTCCCCGCCGAGCCATGAAGATCGCCGCCGTGCAGATGGTGTCGGCCACCGATACCGAGCGCAACCTGGAGGCCGCGGACCGCCTGATCGCGCAGGCCGCGGGCGCCGGCGCGGAACTCGTCGCGCTGCCCGAGTACTTCTGCCTGATGGGCCGGCGCGACGGCGACAAGCTCGCGATTGCCGAGGCCGACAGCCCCGACGGCGCGGCCGCCGGGCCGATCCAGCGCTTCCTCGCCGACACCGCGCGCCGGCACGGGCTGTGGCTGGTCGGCGGCACCATCCCGATGGCCGTGCCCGGCCGTGAGGACCGGGTGCGCAACACCTGCCTGGTCCACGGCCCCGACGGGCGCCGGGTGGCGCGCTACGACAAGATCCACCTCTTCGCCTTCGACAACGGGCGAGAGCGCTACGACGAGGGCCGCGTGCTGGAGGCCGGGAGCGCGCCTGTCAGCTTCGCGGCCGGCGCGCACCGTGTCGGCCTGAGCGTGTGCTACGACGTGCGCTTCCCCGAGCTGTACCGCGCGCTGGCCTGCACCCCCGGCGCCGGCCCCTGTGACCTGATGTGCGTGCCTTCGGCCTTCACCTGGACCACAGGGCAGGCGCACTGGGAGTTGCTGCTGCGCGCCCGCGCCGTGGAAAACCAATGCTACGTGCTCGCCCCGGCCCAGGGCGGCCTGCACGAGAACGGCCGCCGCACCTGGGGCCGCAGCCTGGTCGTCGACCCCTGGGGCGAGGTCCAGGCCTGCCTCGACGAAGGCGAAGGCGTGGTGCTGGCGGAACTGGAGCCTGCCCGGCTTGCGGCGGTACGGCAGCAGTTGCCGGCCTTGGCGCACCGCCGTCTGTAGAAGCCCCCTTTGGTGCGGACCTTGGCCGCGGCGGGCTCCTGCCTGGCCTGGAGCAGCCCCGGCGCGTGCCGACGCCGCGGGGTTTGTCCATGACGAGGTGTCAGTTTTGCAGGTTCTCGCACTTTGGCTGACGCGACGCAGGATCTTTGTCCAGGACATAGGGACGTCCCCTACTCGGACGACGCGCCCGGCGTGCCATATTCGTGATCCGGCGCCAGAGCGCCGCGCGATCGCGCGGCTCGTGCCGGCACCCACCACGTCAACGGAGACCTCCGATGCCCCTGAACCTCAATCCCCTCAAAGTGGCCGCCGCAGCAGCCCTGTCGTGCGCGCTGGCCCTGCCCGCCGCTGCGCAGCAAAACCTCGAGAAGCTCAAGCAGTTCAAGGTCGCCACCACCGACCTGAACATTCCGACCGTGCCGCAGACCGGCCGGCGCGCGGACGCGATCCGCAACAACCTGAAGAACATCAAGCTGCCCGCCGGCTTCAAGATCGACCTCTACGCCGTCGTGCCTGACGCGCGCCACATGGCGGTGGCGCCCAGCACGAACATGCTGTTCGTCAGCACGCGCAAGACCACCGTCTGGGCCGTGACGGACCGCGACAGCGACGGCGCCGCCGACGAGGTCAAGAGCTTCGCGCCCTCGCTGAAGTTCACCAACCCCAACGGCGTGTGCTGGACCAAGGACGGCTTCCTGATCGTCGTCGAGCACAACCGTGTGCTGAACTTCCCCGCCGCCGAGTTCTTCTACGAGGGCCCGGACGTCGCCGTGATCGAGGTCGTGCCCCAGGGCAAGCTGATCCCGGTGGAGGAGGAGAGCTTCAACCACGGCGCCCGCGTCTGCGACGTCGGCCCCGACGGCAAGCTCTACATCTCACTGGGCCAGCCCTTCAACGTGCAGCCGCGCGGCAAGGTCGATCTCTACGACCGCCTCGGCATCGGCGGCATCATCCGCATGAATGCCTTCGACGGCAGCGGACGTGAAGTCTTCGCGCGTGGCGTGCGCAACTCGGTCGGCCAGGACTTCAACCCGAAGGACGGCACACTGTGGTGGACGGACAACCAGGTCGACGGCATGGGTGACGACATCCCCCCGGGCGAACTGAACCGCTCCACCAAGGCGGGTGAGCACTTCGGCTTCCCGTGGACCAATGGCGGCGTCACGATCGCCGGCAGCGGCGCCGCGCCCGACCTGAAGGACGTGCCGGCCCCGGCCGGCATGATCGAGCCGCAGGTCAAGTTCCCGGCCCACCAGGCCCAGCTCGGCATGGCCTTCTACGGCGGCAATGCCTTCCCGCAGAAGTACCAGGGCGGCATGTTCGTGGCCTCGCACGGCTCCTGGAACCGCACCAAGGCCAGCGGCGCCCTGATCAACTTCGTGCCGCTGAAGGCCGACGGCACCGCCGGCGCCTCCGAGGTCTTCGCCGAGGGCTGGCTCGACCAGAACGGCGTCTACCGTGGCCGGCCGGTCGACGTGGCCGTGATGAAGGACGGTTCGCTGCTCATCAGCGACGACTTCGCCGGCGCTATCTACCGCGTGACCTACCAGCCCTGATGCGGGCTGCGCGAGGTCGCCTGTCTACGGCGGGCGACCTCGCGGGTATGTCGAACCATTGCGGGCGCCAAGCCCGCCGACCGGGCGCCTGGCGCCCGGACTCTTTTCTCGTACAGCGATGACGACGCACACTTTGAAGCCCTTGCTGCGCAGCACCTCTGTGGCGCTGGCCCTGTTCACCCTGGCCGCTGCAGGCGCCCAGGCGCGTGACGCCGCAGCCGGCCGTGCCAAGGCGCAGATGTGCATGGTCTGCCACGGCCCGGTGGGCGTCTCGACCGCGCCCGATGCCCCGCACCTTGCGGGCCAGCCCGCCATCTACCTGAGCGCGCAGTTGCGCGCCTACCGCGCCGGCGAGCGCAAGCACGAGGTCATGGGCGTGATCGCCCGCACCCTCACCAACGACGACATCGACAACCTGGCGGCCTGGTATGCATCCATTCAGATCGAAGCGGTGGAGCCGCGCTGAGCCCGGCGCCCCGCGCGCCGGCCTGATCGCGGGCGCGGCCGGCCTGGCCCTGGCCTTTGGCTCTCCCGGCGCATGGGCCCAGGCCCAGCCCGCGCCGGCGGCTCCGACGGCCCCCGGGCCGGCGAGCGCCGCGCCGGCCGACCCGGCCGAGCCGGTGGTCGTGACCGCCAGCGGCGCCGAGCGCCGCCTGTTCGAGACGCCCTACGCCGCCGGCTCGGTGGACGTGCAGGGCCTGCGCAGCGCCGGCCCGATGGTCAACCTCTCCGAGGCCCTGGCGCGCGTGCCCGGCATCGTGGTCAACAACCGCAGCAACTACGCCCAGGACCTGCAGATCAACTCGCGCGGCTTCGGTGCGCGCGCGAGCTTCGGCGTGCGCGGCATCCGCCTCTACACCGACGGCATCCCGGCCAGCGGCCCGGACGGCCAGGGCCAGGTCTCCCACTTCGACCTCGCCGGCGCGCAGCGCGTGGAGGTGCTGCGCGGCCCGTTCTCGGCCCTGTTCGGCAGCAGCTCGGGCGGCGTCATCTCGCTCGTCAGCGCCCCCGCGACCGAGCGCCGCCTGCAGGTCGACGGCGACCTCGGCAGCTTCGGCCTGCGCCAGCTGCGCGTGGGCCTGGACGCGCCGCTGCAAGGCGGCTTCAACCTGCGCGCGCAACTCAGCCGCTTCGAGACCGACGGCTTTCGCCCCCAGTCCTCGGCCACCCGCACGCTGGCCAACGTGCGCCTGGGCTGGGAGGGCGAGCGCGACCGCGTGGTCGTGGTGCTGAACACGCTGGACCAGCCTTCGCTGGACCCGCTGGGGCTGACGCGGGCCCAGTTCACGGCCGATCCTGACCAGACGACGGGCGTGGCCCTGCCCCAGCCGGCGCCGGGCGTGGCCGACCGCTTCAACACCCGCAAGGACACGGCCCAGACCCAGGGCGGCGTCAGCTGGCGCCACCGCTTCGGTGACGGCGCGCTGCAGGAGAGCCAGGTCGCCGCCTACTACGGGACGCGTTCGGTGACGCAGTGGCAGGCCATCCCGGTGTCCACCCAGGCCAACGTCCGGCATCCCGGCGGCGTGATCGACTTCGACCGCGCCTACGAAGGCGTCGACGGTCGCCTGGTCTGGCGCTGGGCGCTGGACGACGACCGCGGCCTTCAGCTCGTGGCCGGGGCCTCGACCGACCGCAGCGACGAGGACCGCCGCGGCTACGAGAACTTCACCGGCGCCGGCGCCGCGCAGGTTCTCGGTGTGACGGGAACGCTGCGTCGGGACGAGCGCAACCGTGCCAACCGCACCGATGTCTACGCGCAGGGCGAAGTCGACATCACGACCTCCGTCGTCGGCACCTTGGGCGTACGCGACGGGCGCATCCGCTACCGCAGCAGCGATCGCTACATCGTCGGCCTCAACGGCGACGACTCGGGCGCCACGACCTTCCGTTACACGACCCCGGTCGCCGCCGTGCAGTGGCGTCCGAGTGGGGCGCTGCAGGTCTATGTGAGCGCGGCGCAGGGCTTCGAGTCGCCGACCTTCGCCGAGCTCGCCTACCGCCCCGACGCCAACCCCGGGCTGAACACCGGGCTCAAGGCCCAGACCAGCCAGCAGGTCGAGGTGGGCGTGAAGTGGCGACACGGCGGGCGCTTGGGCCGGCCGTCCCTGGCGCTGGATGGTGCCGTCTTCCAGGCCGACACCAAGGACGAGATCGTCGTCGCCACGAACCAAGGTGGGCGCCAGACCTTCCGCAACGTCGGTCGTACCCAGCGCCAGGGCGCCGAACTCGACCTGCGCGCCACCCTGGCCCCGCAGTGGCGTGCCCATCTCGCGCTGACCTGGCTCGACGCGACCTACCGCGACAGCTTCCTCGTCTGCGCAGCCGCCCCCTGTGCCGCGCCCACGCTGCCGGTGCCCGCAGGCAACCGCATCGCCGGCACGCTGGCGCGTACGGCCTACGCGGAGATCGCCTGGCTGCCCACCCGCGCGACCGAGGTCGCGCTCGAGACCCGGGCGCAGGGCAACCTGCCGGTGAACGACCTGAACAACGACTTCGCCGCCGGCTTCGCGCTGATGGCGCTGCGCGCGCGCTGGACGCTCGATCTCGGGCCCTCCAGCGGCAAGGTTGAGCTCCTCGGCCGCATCGACAACCTCGCCGACCGCCGTGTCGTCGGCAGCGTCATCGTCAACGAGGGCAACTCCCGCTTCTTCGAGCCCGCCCCGGGGCGCAACTACCTGCTGTCGGCGAGGTGGTCCAAGCCCTTCTGAGCCCACGGACCCAACCGACCGACACGTCGGACAGCCAGACGAAGCAACGCTCACTCTCGCCCGCCCAAGCCCCGCGCTGCCGCGCCGGCCCGCCCGCGGGGCCTTCGAGGGCGGCGAGAAGCGCAGCGTCGGGGTCGGCGCGCGTCAGCGCGCTTCGTAGACTGACTCGCCGCCGTTGTCCGAGCGCAGCGAACCGAAGGTGAGCGTAGCGAGTTCGGCGGCGCGACCCCGGCGCGAGCATCGCAGCGGAGTCGGCCCGCAGGGCCGACCGCCCGGATCAGGCCCCGCGGGCGGACCGGCGCGGCGGCGCAGCGCCAGGGTCAACGCCGATCCTCGGCAGCGCAGTGGCGCAGGGCGAGACACCGCGTGAAACGCGGGGCCAAGCCCCCCTCACCGCCTCCCGTACATCAGATGCCGCGCCAGCAGCCCCTTCAGCGGCGGCGCCGCCTGCAGCGCCGCGAGCGCCAGCCCGCGCGCCGCGCCCACCCCGGGCCAGCGCCAGGTAAAGCTGCGCGCCAGGAAATCGGTCGTTGCGATCATGCCCCAGCGGTCGGGCGCGCGCTGCCACTCCACGGCCCGCAGCGCCGCGTCGATGCCGCTGCCGCCCGCCAGCCCGGCCCCCGGGGCCCGCGGGGCCCTCGCCAAGGCCTGCACCAGCGCCTGCGCATCGCGCAGGCCCAGGTTCAGGCCCTGGCCGGCCACCGGGTGCAGCGTCTGCGCCGCGTTGCCGATGCGCACCACCCGGCCCTGCACCAGCGTCCGCTCGGCGTTCAGCCCCAGGTCGAAGCGCTTCAGCGGCCCGACCTCGGTGACACGACCGGCCGCGGCCGGCAGCAGCGTGTTCAGCAGTGCCGCGCGCTGGGCCGGGTCGTGCGCCTGCACCGGGTCGTCCGCCGCAGGCACGCACCACACTAGCGCCGTGCGCCCCGGCGCGCCGGAGGCCCCCGGCGGCAGCGGCAGCAGCGCTACCGGCCCGTGGCGCGTGAAACGCTCGAAGGCTGTCGCCTCCGGAGCGCCCGCGCGCCACACCGTCCCGACCCAGGCCGCCTGGCGGTAGTCGCGCGCCAACGCCTTGCGCGCCTGCTCCGCGAAGACCCCGCCCTCGGCCACGACCGCGAGGTCATGCACCTCGGCTGCGTCCGCGTCGACCTCCACCCCACCGGGTACCGTCTTCAGTCCCTGCACCGCGCACCCGAAGGCGTGGCGCAGGCGCGTCGGCTCCGCCTGCGCGCGCGCCATCCACGCCGCCTGCAGGGCGGCCACCACGTGGCCATAGGCGACCACGGCGCCCAGCATCGGCACGCCGAGCTCTGAGGCCTCGATCCGCACCACCGCGTCCGCGTCCCAGGAGGGAGGCGCCTGCGACACTTGCACGCAGCGCAGCGGCTGCGCCGCCTGCGCCGGCCAGGCCTGCAGGCGCTCGAGCAACTGCACGCTGCCCAGCGACAGCGCGAGCGTGCGCGGGTCGGCCGAGACGTCCTGCGCCAGCGGCCGCGCGTCGTGCAGCGTGATGCGCGTGCGCGGCAGCGCCTTCGCCGCCAGCAGGGCGAGCGCCAGACCCGCGGGGCCGGCGCCGACCACGGCGATGCTCGAGACGTCCTGTGCATTCATCAGGGTGAACGATAGCGCAAGGCCGACCCTGGCAGGACGGTCCTGTCGGGCGCGAGGGCAGACCGCTGGCGCCAAGGCCCCGGCCCGATGCGGCTTCCGCGCTTGGGCTACAACGAAGCTCCGGTTCCAGCCCGCCCCCTGCCATGCCCGTCCTTTCCCCCGCCCGTTGCCCCATCCGACCCGGCGCCGGATCCTCCGCGCCTCTGGCCCGTGCCCTCGCATCAACCGTCCTCGCCCTGCTGGCCGGCGGCGCCGCGTCCGCCTGGGCCCAGGCCCCTGCCGCGCGCCCTGCGGCCCCGGCGGCTGTCTCTCCCGCCAACCCGGCCGGCATCGACTGGGTGCAACTCGACGGCTACGCGATCGCGCGCACCGAGACCACGGTGGCGCAGTTCCGGCGCCATGCCCAGGCCACCGGTCTCGTGACCCAGGCCGAGCGCGCCGGCGGCGGCGAGGTCTACGAGGCCGGCTGGGTGCGCAAGCCCGGCTGGACCTGGCAGCGCCCCTACGGCGAGCGGGCAGCCGCCGACGACGAGCCGGCCGTGCACCTGAGCTTCGGTGAGGCCCAGGCCTTCTGCCGCTGGGCTGGCGGGCGGCTGCCCACCGATGCCGAGTGGGTGGCCGCGGCCCACACCGAGCAGCGCGCGGCGCCGCCGGCGCCCTTCCAGCGCGGCCGCACCTACCCCTTTCCCACCGGCGACAGCCCGGCAGGCGCGCAGTGCCTGGGAGACTGCGGCGCCGAGGCCCAGCGCCGCGCCGTGGCCCACGGCGCGCGCCTGTGGCGGGGCGAGGGCCACGCCCGGGCCGGGGCCACGCCGGCGGGCGTCAACGGCCTGCATGACATGGGCGCCAACGTCTGGGAGTGGGTGGACGAGCCGCGCGGCGCCCGCGGCGACGAGACGCGGCGCACGCGCGGCGGCTCGTGGTGGTACGGCAGCGCCCAGATGCGCGCCGACCACCTGCAGGGCAAGCCGCCCGAGACGACGGTGGTCTACATCGGCTTCCGCTGCGCGCGCTGACATCCCGAAGGCTCGCCATGCCCGCATCGGTGCGGGGTGTTCGATGCGACTTCGCTCAGACCGTGCTTGTCGGAGCTCCTGCGGGCGCTTCGACAAGCTCAGCGCGAACGGAGTGCGGGTGTGCGGGACGGGTTGTTTCCCTGGGGGCCGCACAATCAGCCCCGTGGCCGCCGCACCGTCCCCACCCCGCTCGTTCTTCCGTGACTTCTCGGTCTCGGCCGTCACCGCCGGCTTCCTGGCGGTGCTGGTGTCGTACTCCGGCCCACTGCTGATCTTCTACCAGGCGGCGCAGAGCGCGCAGGTCTCGCCCGAGGTCTTCTCGTCCTGGGTCTGGGGCATCTCGATCGGCGCCGGCGTGGCGGGCATCGTGCTCAGCGCCTGGCTCAAGGTGCCGGTCGTGACGGCCTGGTCGGCGCCCGGCACGGCGCTGCTGGTCACGCTCTTCCCGGCCTTTCCGCTGGCGCAGGCCGTCGGGGCCTACCTCGTCGCGGCGGCGATCCTGTTCGTCATCGGCGTCTCGGGCGCCTTCGACCGCCTGGTGCAGGCCATCCCGCGCGGCATCGCCGCCGGCATGATGGCGGGCATCCTCTTCCAGTTCGGCGTGCGCGCCTTCCAGTCGGTGCCGGCGGCCCCGGCCCTGGCGCTCACGATGCTGGCGGTCTACCTGTTCGCGCGGCGCCTGCTGCCGCGGCACGCCATCGTGGTGCTGCTCGCGGCCGGGCTCGCGGCGGCGGTGGGCTTCGGCGGCGCGCGCCTGGACGGCGTGCAATGGCGCCTGGCCACCCTGAGCTGGACCGCCCCCGAGTGGACCTGGAACGCCACGCTGAGCTTCGCGCTGCCGCTGGTGCTGGTGAGCCTGAGCGGCCAGTTCCTGCCTGGCATGGCCATCCTGCGCGCCTCGGGCTACGACACGCCGGCGCGGCCGCTGATCGTGACGACCAGCCTGGCCTCGGTGGCGGTGGCCTGCTTCGGCGGCATCAACATCGTCATCGCCGCGATCACGGCCGCGATGTGTACCGGCCGCGACGCGCACGAGGACCCCGCCCGCCGCTACGTGGCCGGCATCGCCAACGGGGTGTTCTACCTGGTCGGCGGCACGCTGGCCGGCAGCCTGGTGCTGCTCGTCATGCTGCTGCCCCCGGTGCTGGTGGCGATGCTGGCGGGCCTGGCGCTGCTGGGCGCCATCGGCAGCAGCCTGGCCAACGCGATGAAGGAGGCCGACCACCAGGAGGCCGCGCTGCTGACCTTCCTCGTCACCGCCTCCGGCCTGACGCTGTGGGGCCTGGGCTCGGCCTTCTGGGGCCTGGTGACCGGCGCGCTGGCCTATCTGGTGCTGCATCGTCGCTGGCGGAAAGGGTGAGCGCGGCCGCGCTGCTGCGTCTGGGCGCCGTGCTGGCGCTGGCGGCCGGTCTGGCCTTGCTGGCCGGCGCGCTGGTTGCGGGCCACGGCGGGCGGGCGCTCGGCTTCGGGGGCGCGCTCGCCGGGCTGGTGCTGGCGCACCCGCTCGTGCTGGCGCTCGAGACGGCCCTGGCGCGTCACGCCGCGTGGCGCCAGCCGGCCCGAGGGCCCCATCCCTCACTCGCACCCTGGCGCACCTGGGTGGCCGCCTGGCGCGCCGAGGTGCCGGTCTCGCTGCGGGCCTTCGCGTGGCGCATGCCCTGGCGCGCCCGGGCCGAGCCCGACCACCTGCCGCCCGGGGCGCAGGGGCGGCGCGGCGTGCTGCTGGTGCACGGCTATCTGTGCAACCGTGGGCTGTGGAACGGCTGGATCGCGCGCCTGCGCGCCCAGGGCGTGCCGGTGGTCGCGGTCGATCTCGAGCCGGTGCTCGGCCGCATCGAGGACACGGCGCGTGCCATCGAGGCCGGCGTGCAGCGCCTGGAGGCCTGCACCGGCGTGCCGCCACTGGTCGTGGCGCACAGCATGGGCGGGCTCGCGCTGCGCTGCTGGTGGGCGGCGCACGGCGGTGACGCGCGCCTGCACCATGCCGTCACGCTGGGCACGCCGCACCAGGGCACCCGGCTCGCGCGTTTCGGCCTCAGCCCGAATGCGCGCCAGATGCGGCCGGCCTCGCCCTGGCTGCAGGCGCTGGCCGCGCGCGAGCCCGCGGGCCGGGCCGCGCGCTGCACCTGCGTCGTCGCCGCCTGCGACAACGTCGTGTTCCCGACGCCGCTGGCGGCCTGGCCGGGAGCGGCCGTCGTCACGGTGGAGGGGGCTGCGCACCTGGGCCTGCTGGATCGCCCCGAGGCCTGGAGCGTGGTCATGCGCGCGCTGTCGACGGGCGCCCGCCCCGCCGGCTGAGGGCGGGCGGCAGCGGTCGCCCCGGCGCCGTGCCACGCCGGGCGCAGGCGGCCGGCTCTTCGCAGGGTCAGCCCCGCCCCAGCGCCATCCACCCGCCCAGCACCGCGAGCGAGGCGACCGTGACCGGCACGCCGAGGGCGGCGTGGGCGCGCCAATCGATGACGATGCCGTCGCGCGCGGCGAGGTCGGCGACGATCAGGTTGGCGATCGAGCCCACGAGCAGCAGGTTGCCGGCGAAGGTGCTGACCAGCGCGAACACGAGCCCTGCCTCGAAACCCTGCAGGTGCGGCAGCAGCAGCATCACCGCCGGCACGTTGGAGACCAGGTTCGACAGCACGACCCCCGCCACCAGCAGCACCCCCGGCGTGTCCAGGGCCAGGCCGCGCGCGGCCAGCCACGCCACCGCCTGCGCCGCGAGCCCGGTGGACTCGAAGGCGTGGTTGACGACGAACAGGCCGATGAACAGCAGCAGCAGCGGCCAGTCGACGAAGCCCAGCACCCGCGCCGAGTGCAGGCGCCGGCTCAGCAGCAGCACGGCCGCGCCGACGAGCGCCGCCACCTCGCGCGGCACCTCGGTGAACAGGAAGAGCCCCATCAGCGCGGCGGCCACCGCCAGGCCCTTGGCGCTCTGCCAGGCGTCGAAGGGCGGCTCGTCCGCCGCGGGCGCTGCCGCTTCGGCCTTGGCCTGCGGCGCGGCGCCGGCGCGCGGCAGACGCCACGCCAGCCACGCCCACAGCAGCGCCAGGCTCAGCACCACCGGCGGCAGCGCCGCGTGCAGGTAGGCGGCGAAGGGCAGGGCCAGCACCGAGCCGATCAGCATGTTCTGCGGGTTGCCGATCAGCGTCGCCGCCGAGCCGATGTTGGCCGCGCAGGCCAGGCCCACGAGCACCGGCACCGGCGGCAGCCCGCGCCGCAGCGCGATGCGCAGCACCACCGGCGTCAGCGCCAGGCAGACCACGTCGTTGGAGAACACCGCCGACAGCGCTGCGGTGAGGGCAATCAGCGCCGCCAGCAGCGCCGCGGGCGCCAGCGGCCGCGCGCCCACGCGGCGAGCGACCTCGGCGTAGAAGCCGCCCAGGCGCATCTGCGCCGACACCACCATGAAGGCGAACAGCAGCACGATCGTCGGCAGGTCCACCGCCCGCGCCGCGTCCTCCACGTCCATGCCGGTGAGCGCGATCACGGCGATCGCCCCCAGCAGCGCCACCCCCGAACGGTCGAGCTTCAGCCGCGGCAGGCCGCCGAGGAACATGCCGAGGTAGACGACGGCGAAGATGGCGGCGATGGCGGCGTCGGTGGTGGATGACAAGGCGTTCAGCTCGGGTGGCGGCAGCGCGCCGGCACCCGGTCATTCTTCGGGAAGGGAAGTGTCGCACCCGGGTGCCGAGCCCGTGAGGATCGCGCGGTCGCCGACGCGGCCAGGGTCCTACACTTGACGGCATGCGCGAGCCTGCTCCGCCCATCGACGCTTCAGCAGCCTGCATAGAGGGCAGCTCGGGCCCCTCGGACGAGGTCTTGCGCGTCGCGCTGGCGCGGTTCCCGGGCGTCAAGCTGGCCATCGTCTACGGGTCCGTGGCCAGCGGGCACGCGCGCCCCGACAGCGATCTCGACCTTGCCGTCCAGGCCGACCATGCGCTGTCGGCCGCCGAGAGATCTGCGCTCGTCGAAGCACTGGCGGGAGTGGCGCAGCGCCCGATCGACCTGGTCGATCTCAATGTCGCGGGTGAGCCCACGCTCGGCCAGATCGTCCGCCATGGACGGCGCGTGCTGGGCAGCCCTGCGGCCCATGGTGCCTTGATCTATCGCCACCTGGTCGGGCAGGCCGACTTCGCGCCCTTGCGCGACCGCATCATCGACGAAAGGCGCGCGGCGTGGATCAGGACATAGTCCGGCAGAAGCTCGAGTCGCTGCGCCGTTGCGTCGAGCGCGTGACGCAGAAGTGCCCGGCCGATGCTGCGACGCTGGCCGCTGACCCCGACCTGCAGGACATTGTCACGCTCAACCTCAGCCGGGCGATCCAGTTGTGCGTCGATGTCGGGGCCCACCTCATCGTGTCGATGCAAGTGCCCGCGCCGGCCACGATGGGGCAGACCTTCGAGCGCCTGGCGCAGGCTGGGGTGCTGCCTGCAGCCTTGGCGGTGCGGCTCCAGCGCGCAGTGGGCTTCCGCAACATCGTCATCCACAACTACGAGGCGATCGACTGGCAAGTGGTGCATGCCCTGGCGCATGCCCACCTGGGGGACTTCGCGGCCTTCGCGCGCGCCGTCGTCGAGCACCTTCGCTGCCAGGGCAACTCGCTCTGAACCCTGCCGCCCGGCGGCTCTTGCCGGCTCCGCGCCTGCCTACTGATCGACGAACGCCCGCTCGATCACGAAATCGCCCGGCCGGGTGGTGTTGCCTTCCTCGAAGCCACGCCGCTCGAGCAGGGTCTTCAGGTCGCGCAGCATCGCGGTGCTGCCGCAGATCATCACGCGGTCCTCGGCCGGGGACACCTCGGGCAGTTGCAGCATCGCGGCCAGGCGCCCGCTGTCGATCAGCTCGGGGATGCGGCCCATGGTCGGGAAGGGCTCGCGCGTGACCGTGGGCACGTAGCGCAGCTTGGCGCTGACCATCTCGCCCAGGTACTCGTGGCGCGGCAGCTCCTCGCTCAGCAGCTGGCGGTAGGCGAGCTCGGCCACCTGGCGCACCCCGTGCACCAGCACCACCTGCTCGAAGCGCTCGTAGACCTCGGGGTCGCGCACGATGGACATGAAGGGCGCGAGCCCGGTGCCGGTGGCCAGCAGGTACAGCCGCCGCCCCGGGCGCAGGTAGTCCACCACCAGCGTGCCCGTGGGCTTGCGCCCCACCAGCACGCTGTCGCCGGGCTGCACGTGCTGCAGGCGCGAGGTGAGCGGGCCGTCGGGCACCTTGATGCTGAGGAACTCCAGGTGCTCCTCGTAGTTGGGGCTGGCCACGCTGTAGGCGCGCAGCAGCGGCTTGCCGTTCACCATCAGCCCGATCATCGTGAAGTGCCCGTTGGCAAAGCGCAGGCCCGCGTCGCGCGTGGTCTTGAAGCTGAACAGGCGGTCGGTCCAGTGGTGGACCTCGAGCACGCGCTCGGTGGGGAAGGCGCTCATCGTTGCGGGGCGGGCAGGGTGAAGGCGGGCGGGCGCGGGCGGCGCACAGCCCCGGAAGAGAGAGTCATGAGTGTAGGCGCAGGCACACCTCGAGCCAGCCCACCGGCCGGCGTGCGGTTCGGGTCCTGGCGATCACTCACCCGCGTCCGAAGGGTCCCGATCGGCGCCACAGGGACTGTCAGAGGTGGCCTCGGTCCGGCGATCTTGCCAAATTTTGCCAAACCATCTAGGCTCCCGGCATGAGCACGATGAACATTTCCCTGCCCGAGGCCCTGAAGTCCTTCGTGGATGAACAGGTCAGCCAGCGTGGCTATGGCACCAGCAGCGAATACGTGCGCGAACTGATCCGCCGCGATCAGGACCGGCTGCAGTTGCGCAAGCTGATGCTGGCGGGCGTATCGTCAGCCCCCACGGTGCCGGTGAGCGAGACCTACTTCGAAGGCTTGCGCGAGCGGGTACGCGGCGCGGCCAAGGTGGCGGGCAAGTCTGGCCGCCAGCCGTGAAGGCCAAGCCCGTCGTCCCGCGCGAGCAGGCCCGGCAGGATGTCGAGGATGCGCTGTCGTACTACATGGCTGAAGACGCTGCGGCTGCCGCGCTGGGCTTCATCGACGCCTTGGAGCAAGCCTATGCGCACATCGGCCGCCACCCGGCCACCGGCTCGCCGCGCTACGCCCATGAGCTGAACCTGGCCGGATTGCGGTTCTGGCCGCTGTCGCGCTACCCCTATCTCGTCTTCTACGTCGAGCGCGCGGACCAAGTCGATGTCTGGCGTGTGCTGCAGGGCCAGCGCGACATCCCCGCGTGGATGCAGGAGCCCGGCGACGCGTGACGATGTGCCTGCGGGGCCGACGGCGCCCGGCGCCGCCGCGGATGGCGTATCCCCGGGAAGGCGTGGCCCGTGCGGGGATGCGCAGCGCGGTTTGCCTGCAAGCTTGCCAAGCCCCGCCGCCGGCGCCGCGAGCCGGATTGGCTGACGACAATCATCTTGGCCGGACGTGTTACCGCAGATCACCGGCGACAGTCTGCAATTCGAGGTGATGACCCCGCACCAAAGCCACTTCTACCAGCAGCGGCGGGATGCTCGCAGCGGCGACAGCACGACGCCGCACGACTCCGGTCAACCCAACCCGATCCACTTCCTGACCGTGCCGCCGGGCTCGCGTTTTGCCTTCCATGTGCAGTGCGATGTGCCCTTCCTGCGCCGCAACGCCGCACCGCTGGCCGAGGGCGGCCAGTGGCAGTTGCTCCTGCAAGCCGCGTTCGGCCATGCCTTCGCCTGGCTCGGCTTCGGCGCGAAGACGGCGGTGGGCTACGGGGCGATGGCGGAAGACCCGCAGGCACGTCAACGGCGCGAAGCTGCGCGGGCGGCTGCCGAGGAGCAGGCTGCGGCCGAGGCGGCCCAGGCGCGGTTGCTGACTTTGTCTCCGGAAGATCGTCAATGGGAAACGGCCCAGCCAGCGCTCGAGCAGTTCCGCAGCGAGTTCGACAAAGCCAGGGCCGCGGGCGCCTACAACCCCGGTGGGCCTTTCAACCAGACGCGACAGGGCTTCGTGAAGACGGCGCTGGCATGGACCAAGCCGCGCAGCCGCGCCGTGGCGGCAACCTTGCTCGAACAGAGCGCCACGAAGAACTGGGGCAGGCCGTCGAACAAGGATCGCTGGGCGGAACTGCAGGCGGCGATCGCACGGCTCAGGGCGTCGGCCTGACCACCCGTTGCCACGTCAGTCTGGGTGACAGGATGCCCATCTCCCCGCGTGGGTCCCAGCCCAGGACACGCTGGTCCCCCGTGACGAAGATGTCTGCCCCCGCTGCCCCCGCCGCTGCGACGAGGCGTGCATCGGCATCGTCGGCCGGTTCGACGACGTCCGGCACCCGGGTCGCATCGGCCCACAGGGCGTCGAAGCGCTCGACGGCCGCAGCATGCCGCGGGAACTTCCTTTGCATCACCGCGTGGACTTCTTCCCTGACCAGGGCGCTGGTCAGAAGCCGGTGGCCCCGGGCGTCAAGCTCCAGCAGGAGTTCGGCGCACAGGCCCGGGAACACCACTGCGGACAGCCAGACGTTCGTGTCGAGGAACACCCGCACGGCCATTCCTCGCCGCTCAACTGACGTCGCGCAGGATGTCTTCCTCCGTCAGCCAGCCGGCCGCCCGGGCCTGCGGGCCCAGATCCTCGTGCAGCAGCCGCAAGTTCTCGCGCAGCACCTGTGCCCGCAAGGCGTCGCGCACCAGGTCGCTGCGGCGCTTGCCGGTCGCGCGCGCCAGGCGGTCCAGCGCTGAGGCTTCGTTGTCGTTGAGGCGCACAGTGAGCACGGCTGACATGGTGGATCCCCAGGGAGACAGGTCGTTGTATGCCAATGTAATACAACCTGCTGATCGAGACCAGGACGACCCGGGCGAACGGATGTCGCGGGGTGCCAGCGCGGCGCTGCCGGCACTCGCCGTCACGCGCCTGCGCTTCACGGCGATGCTGGATCGGCCGCTGCAGTTGCCGGCCCACCCTGGCGCCTTGCTGCGCAGCGTCTTCGGCGCCGCCCTGCGGCTGGGCGCCTGCACCACGGGCTTGCCGCGCTGCGGCGAGTGCCCGCTGCTGCGCACCTGCGCCTACCCGGCGATCTTCGAGACGCCGCCCCGGCCCACGCAGTTCGAGCAGCGCTTCAGCCAGCCGCCCAACCCCTACGTGATCGAGCCGCCGCCCGGGCCCACCGTGCTGCTTGGCGGTGAACCCCTCATCTTCCACATGGTCCTGGCGGGCGCCGTTGCCCACAGACAGTTGCCGCTGATCGTCAGCGCCTGGCAGCGCGCCTTGCGCGGGGGTCTCGGCCAGGCCCGGGTGCCCGGCCGGCTGCTGGCGGTCGAGGCCGTGGACGCGTGGGGCCAGACCCGACCGGCCTTCGACCTAAGTGCCGGCCGTATCGGCGCCTCCTTGCCGCCGCTCGATCTTGCGGCGATGGTCGCGACCGGCCCGGCCAGGCCGGCCGGTGTTTCGCTGCATTTCGACACGCCGCTGCGTCTGCAGCACGAGTCGAAGCCGCTGGCTCCAGCGCAGTTGATGCCCCGTGTGTTCATGAGCCACCTCCTGCGCCGCGTCAACCTCATGCTGGACCTGCACCTGGACATCCGGCCTGCGCCGTTCGACGCCCGCGCGCTGCTCGCGCTGGCCGATGGTCTGGCTTGGGATGGCAGCGGCTTGCAGTGGCAGGACCAGCGTCGCTACTCCGCCCGCCAGGGTCAGGAACTGCCGCAGGGCGGCGTGCTCGGCCGCTGGATATGGACAGGCACGGTGGACCCGTTGATGCCCTGGTTGCTGCTTGGGCAGTGGCTGCACGTAGGCAAGGGTGCAACAGCGGGACTGGGTAGCTACAGGGTGCTTCCTCTCGTGCAGCGCGCGTCCTCATGACGCGCGCGTCCTTGCCTTCTGATCGACCTGTCCCCATGACCACCTAGTTCGTCTCCCGCCACCCCGGCGCGCTGGATTGGGCGCGCCGCCAGGGCCTGGCCGTGGACCGCTGGGTGCCGCACCTGCAGCCCGGTGACGTGAGCCCGGGCGACACCGTGGCCGGCACGTTGCCGGTGCAACTGGCCGCAGACGTCTGCGCGCGTGGCGCGCGCTACCTGCACCTGCGCGTGGACCTGCCGCCGCAGGACCGAGGCCGCGAGCTCGACGCCGACGAGCTGGAGCGCCTGGGCGCGCGGCTGGAGCCGTACTAAGTCATCCATGCCCCGGAAGGGGCTCCGACGTGACGCGCTACGAGGGCGGAGCCGGCGACGACAAGGCCACCGAGGCGCTGTACAAGCTCGAGTCGCTGCGCAAGGTGGGCGGGCTGCGCACCCGCGCGATGGTGCTGGACTACCGCGGCGCGCTGTCTGCCCATGCGCCCAACCGCGACCGCGCCCGCAGCGCCGGCATCGAGATCGTCTCCGGCCGCCAGCTCGGCGACCTGCGCGGGTGCATCCAGCGTGCCTGGCTGGGTGCCGCGGTGCGGGGGTGAGGGCCGGCCCCTGCGTCAAGCTCTGGCCAGCGCCCGCGCCCTGATCTGCTCGAAGTCCACCGGCAGCGGGTGCAGCGCCAGGCGGTCGCCGGCCTTGAGCAGCTGGCTCGGCACGTCGTGGCCCACGAGCGCGGGCAGGCGGCGGCTGGCCTGCAGCAGCAGGCCGAGGTCCACGCCGGTGTCCCAGCCCATCCACTGCAGCGCGTGCGCGATCTCCTCGGTGCAGACGTTGCCGGTCGCTCCCGGCGCGTAGGGGCAGCCGCCCAGTCCGCCGACAGAGGCGTCGAAGCGGTCGGCGCCGGCCTCGATGCCGGCCAGCACGTTGGCCAGGCCCATGCCGCGCGTGTTGTGGAAGTGCAGCGTCAGCTCGGTGCCCGCAAAGCGCCCGAGGAAGGCGCGCGTCAGCCGCGCCACCTGCGTCGGGTAGGCCATGCCGGTGGTGTCGCACAGCGTCAGGCCGCTCGCGCCGGTCTCGGCCAGGCAACGCCCGCACCAGTCCAGCACGGCGTCGGGTGGCACCTCGCCTTCCATCGGGCAGCCGAAGCTGCACGACAGCGACACGTTCACCGCCACGCCGGCGGCGCGCGCCAGTGCGGCCGTCTGCGCCAGCGCGGCCAGGCTCTGCGCCTGCGTCATGCGCAGGTTGGCCAGGTTGTGGCTCGCGCTGGCCGACATCACCAGGTTCAGCTCGTCGGCCCCGCTCTCGAGGGCGCGCTCGGCGCCGCGCGGGTTGGGCACGAGGGCGCTGTAGACCACACCCGGGTGGCGGCGGATGCGCCGCAGCACGGCCTCGGCGTCGCGCAGCTGCGGGATGGCGGTGGCCGAGACGAAGGAGCTGACCTCGATCTTGGCCAGGCCGGCAGCGGACAGCGCGTCGACGAGGGCGATCTTGTCCTCGGTGTCGACGAAGCGCTCCTCGGCCTGCAGGCCATCGCGCGGGCCGACCTCCTGCAGGTGGATGCGGCGGCCGCGGCCGTCGAAGGCGGTGGCGGCCGTTCCGCCCGCATCGGCTGCGGGGTGGGTCACGGGCGGGGCGGCCGACGGCGCTTGCGCCGCCGAATGTGCGATGACGTCGTCCATCGGTGTCTGCGGCGCGGTCATGCCACCACCTTCCTCTCGCGCAGGGCCGCGATCTGCTCGGCGCTGACGCCCAGTTCACCGAGCACGGCGTCGGTGTCGTCGCCCAGGCGCGGCGCTGACGAGCGCACCCTCCCTGGCGTGCCCAGGAGCTTGGGCACGATGCCGGGCACGTCGAGCTCGTGGCCGTCGCGCGTGACCTGCCGCAGGATCATGTCGCGGTCGCGGTAGTGCGGGTCCTCGGCGATGTCGTGGGCGGTGTAGACGCGGCCGGCCGGCACGCTGGCCTCGGCCAGCTCGGCCAGCACCTGGGCGCTGGCGCGCTGCAGCGTCCAGGCCTCGATCGCCGCGTCGATCTCGGCCACCCGCTGCACGCGTCCGGCGTTGTCGGCCAGCGCCGGGTCCTCGGCCAGGTCGGCGCGGCCGATGGTGCGCATCAGGCGCTTGAAGATGCTGTCGCCGTTGCCGGCGATCAGCACCACGGCGTCGTCGGCGCAGCGGTAGGCGTTGCTCGGCGCGATGCCCGGCAGCGCGCTGCCGGCGGGCCCGCGCACCGCGCCGAAGGCGCTGTACTCGGGGATCAGGCTCTCCATCACGTTGAACACGGCCTCGTGCAGCGCGACGTCGATCACCTGGCCGCGCCCGCCGTTGGCCTGGCGGTGGTGCAGCGCGGTCAGCACGCCGATGGTGCCGTGCAGCGCGGCCAGCGTGTCACCGATGCTGATGCCGCAGCGCACTGGCACGCGCCCGGGCTCGCCGGTGAGGTGGCGCAGGCCACCCATGGCCTCGCCGATGGCGCCGAAGCCCGGCAGGTCGCGGTAGGGCCCGGTCTGCCCGTAGCCGCTGATGCGCAGCATGATCAGGCCCGGGTTGTCGCGCGAGAGCTCCTCGTAGGACATGCCCCAGCCCTCGAGCGTGCCAGGGCGGAAGTTCTCGATCAGCACGTCGGCCTGGGAAATCAGGCGCCGGGCGATGTCCTGGCCCTCGGAGCTGCGCAGGTCGAGCGCGATCGAGCGCTTGTTGCGGCTCTGCACCTGCCACCACACCGAGGTGCCGTCCTTCACGAGGCGCCAGTTGCGCAGCGGGTCTCCGGCGCCCGGGGCCTCGATCTTGATGACGTCGGCGCCGAAGTCGCCGAGCGTCTTGCCGGCGAAGGGGCCGGCGATCAGCTGCCCCATCTCGATGACCTTGAGCCCGGCCAGGGCGTCGGCTTGCATGGTCTGCATGTCCTTGCGCTTGCCTCGCGGCTGGTGGTCAGTCGATGGTGGCGCCGCTGTCCTTGACGATGCGGGCCCAGCGCGGCAGGTCCTCGCGCACCAGCGTGGCGAACTGCTCGGTGCTGCTGAAGTAGGGCTCGCAGCCGACGGCGGCCAGGCGCTCGCGCGTCTCGGGCATCTCGAGCACGCGGGCGAGCGCGGCGTGCACCTGCGCGACGATGGCCTTGGGCGTGCCGGCGGGCGCGAAGACGCCGTACCAGGGCGTGGAGCCGAAGCCCTTGATCGTCTCGCCGATCGTGGGTGCGTCGGGCAGCGCGGCCACGCGCTTCTCGTTGACGACGCCGAGCACGCGCAGGCGGTTGGCCCGGATGAAGGCGATCGACGAGGGCAGGCTCTGCACGCTCAACTGCACCTGCCCGCCGACCAGATCGTTCACGGCCGCGGCCGCGCTCTTGTAGGGCACGTGCGTGAGCTCTATGCCGACGGCCTTGCCGAGCATCTCGCCGATCAGGTGGTTGAGCGTGCCGTTGCCGGCCGAGGCGATCATGAACTTGCCGGGCGCGGCCTTGGCCGCGGCGACCAGCTCGCTGACGTTGCGTGCCGGGAAGCTGTTGTGGGCGACCAGCACGTAGCCGGCCGTGGCCACCGGGGCGATGGGCTCGAAGTCCTTGACCGGGTCGAAGCCGGTGCTCTTGTACAGCGCCGGGTTGATGACCTGCGCGCTGTTGGCGGTGAGCATCAGCGTGTAGCCGTCGTTGCGCGCCTTGGCCACGGCGGCGGTGCCGACGTTGCCGCCCGCGCCGACGCGGTTCTCGACCACGAAGGTCTGGCCCATGACCTCGCCGAGCTTCTGCGCGATGACGCGCGCGATCGCGTCGTTGGCGCCGCCGGCGGCCTGTGGCACCACCAGGGTGACGGGCCGGCTGGGGTAGCGCTCCTGCGCGGCGGCGGTGCCGGCGGCCAGGGCGATCAGGCTGGTGGCGAACAGGCGGCGTGCGAGGTTCATCGGGTCATCTCCTGGGTCGTTTGGACGGTGTGGCAAGTCCGTGCCTGCGGGCGGATCACGCGCTCCCTGGGAGCGGCGGGTGGATTCTGCGGTGCCGGGCGCAGGCGAGGAATGACCGGGTTGCGACGCCAGCTTTCGCGGAACGTGAAAGCGCGTTGAGGCGCTGCCCGCGCTGCCGGCGGGCTGATGCCCGGCGGCGTGTCAGCCGCCCGCGCGCGGCGGCGGCACGCGCCGCAGCAGGTGCTCCAGCAGCAGCCGCACGGGGCGCGGCTGCGCGCCGAGGTCGCGCGCGCCCAGCAGCAGGCTGCGCAGCGCCCAGGCGTCGGCCAGCGGCAGGCGCGCGAGGCCCATGGATGCGAGGTGCGGCCGCACCGCGGCCTCGGGCAGCACGGCGATGCCCAGCCCCGCAGCCACCATGCGGCACATGGCGTCGAAGCTGCGCACGTGGATGCGCACGCGCAGCCGCCGGCCCAGCGCGCCGGTCTCGGCGGCCAGGCGCTGCGCGAGCGAGGTGTCGCGCGGCAGGCTGACGAAGTCGAACTCCATCGCCGCGGCGAAGTCCAGCGGGCCGCCGCCGGCCTGCTGCAGCAGCGCGTGGCCGGCGGGCACGACGAGCGTGAGGCGGTCGTCGCGGTAGGGCAGGGTCTGCAGGCCCAGCGGGTCGGTGCGGTCGGCGAAGATCGCCAGGTCGGCGCGCCCGTCGACGACGGCGAGCACGGCCTCGCGGCTGTTGGACTCCTCGAGCTCGAGCCGGATGCCGGCGTGCGCGGCGGCAAAGCGCGCCAGGTCATCGGGCAGGAACTGCGTCACGGCCGAGGTGTTGGCCGCCAGCCGGACGCTGCCGACGACGCCGCTGGCGTGGTCGGAGAGGTCGGCGGCGAGGTGGTCGACGTCGGCCAGGATGCGCTGCGCATGCCGCTGCAGCGCCTGCCCGGCCGGCGTGAGCGTGACGCCGCGCGAGTGGCGCTCGAACAGCGGCGCGCCCACCGCGTCCTCCAGCTCCGTGATGCGCCGGCTCGCCGCCCCGACCGCCAGGTGCGCCTGCGCCGCGCCACGGCTGATGCTGCCACTGCGCGCGACGCGGCTGAACAGCGCGAGCGAGACGAGGTCGAGGCGGTGCAGGTTCACGTCGGTCCCGAGGATGCAGGACTGGAATTTACAGTTTCAGCTCTTGAAGCTGAAACTGTGAAGACCGGCCTTTCGGGAGCGCTGGCGCAGCAGGTCATCGAACTCCTGGCCGCGGAAGCGCTGCCCCCTCGGCGGCGCGGACCAGGGTGGGCCCTGGGCTCGGTTCTCCGCCGCCCCTCTCTCAGATCCCCAGCGGGTCCACATCCACCGCCCAGCGCAGCACGCCCTTGTGCTGCGCGCGCAGCGCGTGCAGGCCGGGCAGCCAGGCGGCCAGCAGGCGCTGCAGGGCCGCGCGCGCGGGCGACTCAAGCAGCATCTGCATGCGCTCGACGTCGGCCACGCGCGCCACGTGCGGGGGCACCGGCGGGTACAGGCTGACCGGGGCAGCCTCGGGCAGGGCCGCGGCGGTCTCGGCGGCGGCCTGCAGGAAGGCGCGCGCCTCCTGCGGCGTGCGCGCCTCGGCGCGCAGCAGCGCCAGGTGCACGAAGGGCGGCAGCCCGGCCTGGCGGCGCTCGGCCAGTTGCTGCGCGGCGAAGGCCTCATAGTCGTGGCGCTTGAGCGCCGCGTACAGCGGGTGCTGCGGGTGCCAGGTCTGCAGCCACATCTCGCTGCGCGCCGCGGCCTCGGCGTCACGCCCGGCGCGGCCGGCGGCCTGCAGCAGCAGGCTGAACAGGCGCTCGCCGGCGCGGAAGTCGCTCGCGAACAGCGCGCCGTCGGGGTTGACCGCGGCCACGAGGGTGATGTGGCGGAAGTCGTGCCCCTTGGCCACCATCTGCGTGCCCACGAGCACGTCGACCTCGCCGCCATGGACGGCGGCGAGCTGGGCGTCGAGCGCGCCCTTCAGGCGCGTGGTGTCGGCGTCGATGCGGGCCACGCGCGCGCCGGGCAGCAGCGCGGCCATCTGCTCCTCGAGCTTCTCGGTGCCGCGGCCGATGGGCGCGATGTCGAGGTTGCCGCAGTCCGGGCAGGCGCGCGGCACACGCTCGGCGAACCCGCAGTGGTGGCAGCGCAGCGTGCGGTCGAGCTTGTGGAAGACGCGCCAGGCGCTGCAGTGCGGGCACTGGCTCTTCCAGCTGCAGGCGCCGCAGTGCAGCACCGGCGCGTAGCCGCGGCGGTTGAGCAGCAGCAGGCTCTGCTCGCCGCGCGCGATGCGCTCCTCGATCGCGCGCAGCAGCGGGGCGGCCAGCGCCGGGGCGTTGTCGCCGCGCTCGCGCGGCTGCTGTGACATGTCGAGCAGGCGCACGCGCGGCATCGCGCCGCCGCCGATGCGCTGCGGCATGGAAAGCCGCCGGTAGCGGCCCTCCTCGGCGCGCTGCCAGGTCTCGAGCGAGGGCGTGGCCGAGCCCAGGACCACCGGCACGGCCTCGAGCCGGCCGCGGTAGACGGCCAGGTCGCGCGCCGAGTAGCGCGCGCCCTCCTGCTGCTTGAACGAGGGGTCGTGCTCCTCGTCGACGACGATCAGCCCGGGCCGCGCCAGCGGCGTGAAGACGGCCAGGCGGGTGCCGAGCACCAGGTCGGCCAGCCCCAGGTGCGCAGCCAGCCAGTGGCGCAGGCGCTGCGCGGGCGTCAGCGCGCTGTGCAGGCTGACGAGGCGGCGGCCGGGGAAGCGCTGCGCGAAGCGCGCCTCGAGCTGGGGCGTGAGGTTGATCTCGGGTACCAGCACCAGCACCTGGCGCCCGGCGTCGAGCACGCGCTGCGCCGCGCGCAGGTAGACCTCGGTCTTGCCGCTGCCGGTGGCCCCGTGCAGCAGCACCGGGCGCGCATCGTCGACCGCCAGGCCCTCGACCGCCGCGGCCTGCTCGGCCGTCAGCGCGGGCAGGGGGCCGGCGTCGGCCGGCCCGGGCGCGGCGGCGTCCGGCGGCGCGGGGGCGGCGGCGACCTGCTCCTTGTGCAGGCGCGCCACGCGCTTGGCGAGCTGGGGCCCGGTGAGCTTGCGCAGTTCGGGGGGCAGCACCGACAGGGCCAGCTCGCCCGTGCCGCGCTGGTAATAGGCCGCGGCGAAGTCCACCAGGGCCCGCCAGGCGGCCGGCAGCGGGGGCAGCGAGTCCATCGGCTCGGCGATGTCGCGCAGCGCCGGCCCCGGGGCGCCGTCGGCCGGCGGCGCGGCCGGCCCCCAGGCGATGCCGGGCACGGTGCGCCTACCCAGCGGCACCCGCAACAGGGTGCCTGCCGGCCAGGCCACGGGCGCCAGGTAGTCGAGGGTGCCTCCGAGGCCGGCGTGCTGCGGGGTCTCCACCGCCACCGACAGCCGAGCGGGCGGGCGCGAAGCCTCCGCGGCCGGGCCCGCCTGCGGCCCGTCGCCCGGTGTGTCAGCCCAGGCGCTCACCGGACTGCCCTCCGCGCTGCGTGCTCTTGGATGAGCACTTGGGAGCGGCCCGGCGCGCTCATCGACCCGCGCGCGGCAGCGCCGGCCCGCGGCGGCACGGTTGGGCAGGCCCGACCCGGCGCTGAGCATGCTCAACTTGCCGTCGAAATCTCGCACCGAACCGAGGAACTCTGCCCAAGTGCCTGATGTTCAAGGGGTTTTCGAGCTGTCCACGGCTTCTGTGGATAACTTTGTGGGCAAGCCGGGCACGGCGCCGCCAAAGGCTTGATCTGCCGTGGTTTCTCTTGGATTGCCTCATTTCTCAGCAGCGTATCGATTCTCGAAGAATCAAGGACTTAGCGCATCCCCCCGGACTAGGGGCCAGTCCCTTGGGCTTGGGGCCGCCTTCCCTCCTGACTGCCCCGGAAATGGGGATAAGTAGGCACCAACTTGGCCCCTGGCTGCCCGCGTGGGCGGGCGCCGGCGCCAGAGGCCGCGATTCTCAGTGTCTCAGCGCAGCGTCTTCGAGTGCCGGTGCACGGCCTCCACCAGCGCGCTCACGTGCTCGGGTGGCGTGAACTGGCTGATGCCGTGGCCGAGGTTGAAGACATGCCCGTCCCAGCCCCGGTCGGCGCGCTGCGGGCGGCCGAAGCTGTCGAGCACGGCCACGGCCTCGCGCGCCACCGCCTCGGGCGGCGCGAACAGCACGTTCGGGTCCAGGTTGCCCTGCAGCGCGACGCGGCTGCCGACGGCCGCGCGCGCCCGCCCCAGGTTCACGGTCCAGTCCAGGCCGACGACGTCGGCGCCGATGCCGGCGATCTCGTCCAGCCACAGTCCGCCGCCCTTGGTGAACACGATAACCGGCACGCGCTGCCCTTCCTTGCTGCGCTGCAGCGCACCGACCACCTGCTGCGTGTAGTGCAGGCTGAAGCGCTGGAAGGCGCCATCGGCGAGCACGCCACCCCAGCTGTCGAACACCATCACCGCCTGCGCGCCGGCGTCGATCTGCGCGTTCAGGTAGGCCGCCACCGCGCGCGCGTTGACGTCCAGGATGCGGTGCATCAGGTCGGGCCGGCCGTAGAGCATGGACTTCACCAGCCGGTAGTCGTCCGAGCCCGCGCCCTCGACCATGTAGCAGGCCAGCGTCCAGGGGCTGCCGGAGAAGCCGATCAGCGGCACCCGCCCGCCGAGCGCGCGGCGGATCGAGGTCACGGCGTCGAAGACGTAGCGCAGGCGCTCGAGGTCGGGCACCTCGAGCGCGGCCACCGCGGCCTCGTCGCGCACCGGGTGCGCGAAGCGCGGGCCCTCGCCTTGCGCGAAGCTCAGGCCCAGCCCCATCGCGTCGGGCACGGTCAGGATGTCGCTGAACAGGATGGCCGCGTCCAGCGGGTAGCGCTCCAGCGGCTGCAGCGTCACCTCGGTGGCGTAGTCGACGTTGGTGGCCAGGCCCATGAAGCTGCCCGCCTTGGCGCGCGTGGCGCAGTACTCTGGCAGGTAGCGCCCGGCCTGGCGCATCAGCCAGACCGGCGTGTGGGGCGTGGGCTCGCGCAGGCAGGCGCGCAGGAAGGTGTCGTTGAGCAGGGGGGCGAACATCTCGCGATTATGACCATCGGGCTTGACGGATGGAAGTGTCAAGCGCGCGCAGTGTTCGTCGGCCCGGCCCCTGGTCATTGAATTGCGGCAACAGAGCGCGCGGGCGGGTCGGGTTACGCTGGAGTGCAGCGCCCGGCCTTCGCCGCGCGACCCTGGACAGGAGACGCCACCGTGCCCCGATTCACCGTCAACGGCAGACCCGTCAACGTGGACGCCGACCCCGACATGCCCCTGCTGTGGGCCCTGCGTGAAGACCTGCAGCTCACCGGCACCAAGTTCGGCTGCGGCATGGCGCTGTGCGGGGCCTGCACCGTGCACGTCGACGGGCAGCCCGTGCGCTCGTGCTCGACGCCGCTGGCCGCGGTGGAGGGCCGGCAGGTGACGACGATCGAGGCCGCGGGCGCCACGCGCGCCGGGCGGGCGGTGCAGCAGGCCTGGGTGGCGCACGACGTGCCGCAGTGCGGCTACTGCCAGTCGGGCCAGATCATGAGCGCCTGCGCGCTGCTGGCCGACAAGCGCCAGCCCAGCGACGCCGACATCGACGCCGCGATGAGCGGCAACCTCTGCCGCTGCGGCACCTACAACCAGATCCGCGCCGCCATCAAGGACGCCGTGGTGACGCTGAACAAGGGGGCCTGAGCATGCGCGCACTCGTCGACACCCTCCAGACCGCCGGCCGCACCAGCCGCCGGCGCTTCGTGCTCGGCGCCGGCGCGGGCCTGGCATTGGGCTTCGTGCTGCCCGGCGCGGCGCGCGCCAGCACCGCCGCCCCCGCCGCCCGCTTCGCGCCCAACGCCTGGCTGCGCATCGCCGCCGACGGCACCGTGACCGTGGTCTGCGGCTCGGCCGAGATCGGGCAGGGCGTGCACACCGCGATCCCGATGATGGTGGCCGAGGAACTCGACGCCGACTGGAAGACGGTGCGCGTGGAGCAGGCGCCGGTGGACCAGGCCTACAACAACCCCGCCTTCGGCATGCAGGCCACCGGGGGCTCGACCACGGTACGCGGGCACTGGCAGATCGTGCGCGAAGCGGGCGCCGCCGCGCGCGCCATGCTGGTGGCCGTGGCCGCCCAGCAGTGGCAGGTGGCGCCGGCGCAGTGCCGCACCGCGGAGGGTCAGGTGATCCACCCCGACGGGCGACAGCGCCTGGCCTACGGCGCGCTGGCCGAGGCCGCCAGCCGGCTGGCCCCGCCGAAGACCGTGACGCTGAAGGACCCGAAGGACTTCAGGATCATGGGCCAGCCGCTCAAGCGCCTGGACACTGCGGCCAAGGTCGACGGCAGCGCGAAGTACGGCATCGACGCCCAGGTGCCCGGCATGTTGGTGGCCGTGATGGCGCGCGCGCCGCAGCCCGGCGCCAAGGCGGTGCGCGTGGTCGACGCCCAGGCCAAGGCCGTCAAGGGAGTGAAGTCCGTCATCACCCTGACCAGCGGTGTGGCGGTGCTCGCCAGCGGCTACTGGGCCGCGAAGAAGGGCCGCGACGCCCTGCAGGTCGAGTGGGACCTGGGCGACAAGCAGGGCCTGTCCACCGAGCGCGTGCGCAGCCTGCTGACCGAGGGCGCGAACGCCGCACACGGCACCGATGGCGCGGTGGCGCTGGCGGCCGGGCAGGCCGACGAGGGCCTGGCAAGTGCCGCGCGCCGCGTGGCGGCCACTTACGAGGCGCCCTACCTCGCGCACGCCTGCATGGAGCCGTTGAACTGCACCGCCTGGGTGCGCGGCGACGAGGTCGAGATCTGGGCCGGCACGCAGAGCCAGGGCCCGGCCCAGGGCATCCTGAGCCAGGTGGCCTCGGTCCAGCCGGCCAAGGTCAAGATCCACACGATGATGCTGGGCGGCGGCTTCGGCCGGCGTTTCGCGCCCGACTTCGTGATCGACGCGACGCTGCTGTCCAAGATCAGCGGCGCCCCGGTCAAGCTGATCTACACGCGCGAGGACGACATGGCCGCGGGCTTCTACCGTCCGGCCGCGGTGGCGCGCTTCGAGGGTGGGCTCGATGCCGGCGGCCGGCTCGTCGCGCTGAAGGGCGGCGTGGGCTCGCCGTCCATCATGGCGGCCTCGGGCTTCATGCAGATCCCGCCCACCGGCGTGGACTCCTTCGCGATGGAGGGCATCAACGACCATCCCTACGGCATCCCGAATCAGCGTCTGGCCTACGGCCGGCGCGAGCCGGGGCCGCAGGTCTGGTTCTGGCGCTCGGTGGGGCACTCGCAGAACACCTTCTTCATCGAGAGCTTCGTCGACGAGCTGGCGGCCGCGGCGGGGCAGGACCCCTACCAGTTCCGACGCGCCTTGCTGGACAAGCAGCCGCGCTACAAGGGCGTGCTGGAGGCGGCTGCGCAGAGGGCTGGCTGGGGCAGTGCGCTGCCGGCGGGGGTGCACCGCGGCATCGCGCTGAGCCAGTCCTTCGGCAGCTACGTGGCCGAGGTGGCCGAGGTCTCGGTGGCCGAGGACGGCACGCCGCGCGTGCACCGCGTCGTCGCCGCGGTGGACTGCGGCCAGGTCGTCAACCCCGAGATCATCCGCCGCCAGATCGAAGGCTCCATCGTCTACGGGCTGACTGCCGCGCTGTACGGCAAGATCACCTTCAAGGGCGGCCGCGTCGAGCAGGGCAACTTCCACGACTACCCGCTGATGCGCATGAACGAGATGCCGCGGGTGGAGGTGCACATCCTGCCCAGCACCGAAGCCCCGGGCGGCATCGGCGAGCCCGGCACCCCGCCCATCGCCCCGGCCGTGGCCAACGCGATCTTCGCCGCCACCGGCAAGCGGCTGCGCGCGCTGCCTTTCGACGTGGCGCAGTTGAAGCGGGCCTGAGCCGAAGGGCGGTCCGATGAGGGTGGGCTCGCTGCCGGGCTGACGTGCCCGTCCTTCAGGTCAAGGTGCGTCCGCATGCGCGTTCGAGTTCGCTCGAAGCGCAGGCGGATGGCACCTGGCTCGCGACGCTGAAGACGCCTCCGGTCGACGGCAAGGCCAATGCCGAGCTCGTGGCGCTGGTGGCGCGTCATTTCGCGGTGTCCAAGGCGGCGGTGCAGATCAAGGTGGGGACCGGCTCGCGCCACAAGCTCGTGGTCGTAGACACCGGATGAGCGCTGCGCCACGGGCGCTGCGTCTCGGGCCTGAGGATGTGCGGCCAGCGCAGGGTCAATGCCGGGCCCGCCGCCCCAGCCCCACAATCGCCGCATGCACATCGGCATCCTCACCGGCGGCGGCGACTGCCCGGGGCTGAACGCGGTCATCCGGGCGGCGACGCTGGAACTGCTGAGCGCGGGCGCGCGCGTCACCGGCATCGAGCGCGGCTTCCTCGGGCTGATGCGCGGCCGGCTGCGGCCGCTGGCGGCGGCGGATGTCGACGACATCCTCGAGCAGGGCGGCACCATCCTCGGCACGCACAACCGGGCCGACCCCTTCCACGACTTCGCCCGTGGCGGCGCCGATGTCTCGGCCGAGGTGATCGCCTGCGCGCGCACGGCCGGCCTCGACGCCGTGCTGGCCATCGGCGGCGACGGCACGATGGACATCGCATCGCGCCTGCACGCGCTCGGGCTGCCGATGATCGGCGTGCCCAAGACGATCGACAACGATATCGCGCTGACCGAGCGCACCTTCGGCTTCGACAGCGCCGTGGCCATCGTCGCCGAGGCGATCGGGCGGCTGCGCACGACGGCGCGCAGCCACGGCCGCGTGATGATCGTCGAGACCATGGGCCGCTACGCGGGCTGGATCGCGCTGGAGGGCGGTATCGCCGGAGGGGCCGATGCGATCCTGATCCCGGAGCTGCCCTTCGAGCCGCAGCGCCTGCTGGACTTCTGCCGCCGGCGCGAGGCCGAGGCCGCGCCGGACCGCGACGGCAGCACGCTGATCTGCATCGCCGAAGGCTGCGCTCCGGTCGGCGGCGCGCTCACGGTGGCGCGCACGGTGACGGGCAGCCCCGATCCGCTGCGCCTGGGCGGCGTGGGCGAGCGCCTGCGCGCGCTGCTGGAGCCGCAACTGCAGTCCGAGGTACGCACCACGCTGCTCGGCCACGTGCAGCGCGGCGGCACGCCCACGGCCTACGACCGCGTGCTCGCCACGCGTTTCGGCCACGCCGCCGCGCGGTTGGCGGTGCAGGACCGCCACGGCGTGATGGTGGCGCTGCAGGCCGACCGCTGCGTCAGCGTGCCGCTGGCCGAGGTGGCAGGGCGCTCGCGGCGCGTGCCGCCCGATCACCCGCTGCTGGATGCGGCGCGCGGCCTGGGCGTGTGCCTGGGCGTGGCTTGAACCGCCGCGTGCGCCCCCATCTGATCGACCTGACAACGGCAACCCGCCCGCTACCGCACTGAAAGGCCCGAGCCATGACTGCCGACCTGCTCACCCGCCCCGTCCACCGCCTGCTGACCCTGCTGCTGCTGGCCGCCGCCGCCATGTTGTCGGGCTGCGGCTACAACCAGTTCCAGACCCTGGACGAACAGACCAAGGCCGCCTGGTCGGAGGTGCTGAACCAGTACCAGCGCCGCGCCGACCTGATCCCCAACATCGTCGCCACGGTCAAGGGCGAGGCCAACTTCGAGCAGGAGACGCTGACGCGTGTGGTCGAGGCCCGCGCGCGCGCCACCGCGATCCAGGTCACGCCGGAGACGCTGAACGACCCGCAGGCCTTCGCGCGCTTCCAGCAGGCGCAGGGCGAACTCGGCGGTGCGTTGTCGCGCCTGCTGATGGTGACGGAGAACTATCCCAACCTGAAGGCCAACCAGGCCTTCCAGGATCTGCGGGTGCAGCTCGAGGGCACCGAGAACCGCATCACTGTGGCGCGCAACCGCTACATCAAGGCGGTGCAGGAGTACAACGTGCTCGCGCGCCAGTTCCCGTCCAACTTCACGGCCATGGTCTTCGGCTACGGGGTCAAGCCCAGTTTCTCGGTCGCCAACGAGGCCGTGATCTCGGCGCCGCCGGCGGTGAGCTTCGACAAGGGCGTGGCGCCGGCTGCACCGGCGGCCTCGCGCTGAACCGCCGCGCCGTCTGGAGCCCGAGACCATGAGCCCGGCCGCCGGCTTCGCACTGCCCGCCGGGGCCGGCTGGGCGCGGGCCTGGCTGCTCAGGCTGGCCGTCCTGCTGGCCGGGCTGGCCGGCTTCGGGGCTGCCCATGCCCAGGAGCCGCGCCCCGTGCCCGCGCTGAGCGCGCGCGTGATCGACCAGACGGCCACGCTCACCGACGCGCAGCGCGCCGGCCTGGAGGCGCGGCTGGCCGCCTTCGAGGCCCAGGCCGGGCCGCAGATCGCGGTGCTGATCGTGCCGACGACCCAGCCCGAGGACATCGCCGCCTACGCGCAGCGCGTGGGCGAGACCTGGAAGATCGGCCGGCGCGATGTTGGCGACGGGCTGCTGATCGTCGTCGCCAAGGACGACCGGCGCCTGTGGATCGCCCCGGCCAAGGCGCTGGAGGGCGCGGTGCCCGACCTCGCGGCGCGCCAGATCGTGCGCGACGTCATCAGCCCGGCGTTCAAGGCGGGGGACTACGCGGGCGGGCTCGAGCGCGGGGTGGATGCCCTGATCGCGCGCATCCAGGGCGAAGGCTTGCCGCAGCCCGCGCGCGCGGCCGATGACGACGGTGGGCCGCAGCTCGAGGAGCTGATGATCTTCTTCTTCGTTGCCGTGCCCGTGATCTCGGCGGTGCTCAGCGGGATGTTCGGGCGCAAGCTCGGCGCGCTGTTCACCGGGGGCGTGGCCGGTGGCGTGGCGGGCTGGGTCACGCACAGCGTGCTGCTGGGCTTGGCCGCCGGGGTGGTGGCGCTGGTGCTGGTGGGAGTCTTCGGCCTGGGCGCGGCGGCACGCCGCGCTGGGCGCGCGCGTGGCGGGCCGTGGTCGCACGGCGGCGGCTGGAGCGCGGGCTCGGGCGGCTGGTCGGCGGGCGGCTCCGGCGGTGGCTCGGGGGGATTCGGCGGGTTTTCCTCGGGCGGCGGCGGCGATTTCGGCGGCGGTGGGGCCGGCGGCGATTGGTGATCATGGACGAGCGCGCTCAAGCACAGGCACGGCAGGCCCCGGCGATGAACGGATCGAACGAACGCACGAATGCTCACAACGGCAGCCGGCTGCTGCGCCTGCTGCGCCACCGCGCCTGGGACGAGACCGACGTCGAGCGCGTGCTCGGCCCGCAGGCGCTGGCGCGCGTGGAGCAACGCATCGGCGCGAGCGAGCGCCGCCACAGTGGGGAGATCCGCGTCTGCGTCGAGGCCGGCCTGCCGCTGGGCTACCTCTGGCGCCGCGCCACGGCGCGCGAGCGCGCGGTCACGATGTTCGGCAAGCTGCGTGTGTGGGACACGGAGGCCAACAACGGCGTGCTGATCTACCTGCTGCTGGCCGAGCACACGATCGAGATCGTGGCCGACCGCGGCATCGCGCGCCACGTCGACGCGGCGGCCTGGGCTGCGATCGTGGACGGCATGCGCGCGGACTTTCGCGCCGGCCACTTCGAGCCCGGGCTGATGCGCGCGGTCGAGGCCGTGGAGGCCATGCTGGTACGGCATTTCCCGCTGGCGCCGGGGCAGGCCAACCCCAACGAGCTGCCGGACCGTCCGCACCTGGCCGGATGAGACCCGCAGCGTCAGCGGGGTAATCCGGGATTTGGGGACATTCCCTCCATCCTGGCCGCCCCCTGCAGGCTCCGGGCCGGGGCGGGACACTGACGTCATCTCAACTTCAGAGGCGTGGTGTCGACATGACCAAGATCCTGCTGGCCCTCCTTCCGCTGGCCATGGTGACCGGCTTCCTGACCTGGGTGATGATCATGGGCGCGCGCGACCAGGCCCGCTCCGACGCCTGGGCCCGTGACTGGGCCAACCGGCGCGAAGGCGCCTGAGTCCAGGACACGAGGCGCTACTGAAGGCCTGCATCCCGCTCGAGCTGCAGGCTGGCGCGGATCCTGCGGCTGCGTCCAGGGTGGCTGGGTGACGGTCTTCGTGCTCGACGCTGAGCCGACACGCGTGCCGCACTGAGCGCGTCTGAGCCTCGCCGTGGGTGAAGGCGTCTGCAGATGGCGGGCGCTGTGGGCAAGGTCGTGGCGGCTCCCGCGCCGCCGAGCGGCGCGGGAGCGTCTACGATGGCAGCTTGCTGCGCAGCGACGTTCCGCTGCGACCGATGCCAACCGCCCGAGACCCCATGGAAACGATCCGCTACGGCTTCATCGGCTGCGGCATGATGGGCCAGGAGCACCTGCGCAACCTGGCGCTCGTGCCCGGCAGCGCCGTCACGCGCGTCTTCGAGCCCGACGACACGATGGCCGCGCGCAGCCTCACGCTGGCGCCGGGCGCGCGGCGCAGCGCCAGCCTGGAGGAGACGGTGGGCGCCGCCGACGTGGACGCCGTCGTCGTTACGAGCCCCAACTTCCGCCACGCCGAGCAACTGCAGCGCATCCTCGCGCTGCGGCGCCTGCCGGTGCTGATGGAAAAGCCCGCCTGCACCTCGCTCGCGCAGGTGCGCGCGCTGCAGGCGCTGGCGCGCTCGGCGGGTGCGCCGGTGTGGGTGGCGATGGAGTACCGCTACATGCCGCCGATCGCGCGCCTGGTGCAAGAGACGCACGCCCAGGCCGCCACCGGCCCGGTGGCGATGATCAGCATCCGCGAGCACCGCTACCCCTTCCTCGACAAGGTCGGGCAGTGGAACCGCTTCAACCGCTACACCGGCGGCACGCTGGTGGAGAAGTGCTGCCACTTCTTCGACCTGATGCGCCTGCTGGCGCGCAGCCGCCCGGTGCGCGTCTACGCCACGGCCGGCGCGCCGCACAACCACCAGGACGAGCGCCACCCCGACGGCGTGCCCGACATCCTGGACCACGCCTACGCCGTGGTCGACTTCGAGTCCGGGCCGCGCGCGCTGCTGGAGCTGTGCATGTTCGCCGAGGGCTCGCGCTACCAGGAGGAGATCTCCATCGTCGGCCCGAAGGGCAAGGTCGAGTGCTTCGTGCCCGGCCCGGGGCGCTTCTGGCCCGCGCACCTGGGCGCCCCGCCGGTGCCGCGGCTGGTGCTGAGCCCGCGCCAGCCGGCCGGCCCGGTGGAGCTGGAGGTGCCGGTGGATCCGGCGGCGCTGGCCGCCGGTGACCACAATGGCTCGACGCTGGAGCAGCACCGGCGCTTCCGCCAGGCGGTGCTCGGCGCGGGGCCGGTGGAGGTGACGCTGGACGACGGCCTGGCGGCCGTGCTCATGGGCCTGGCGGCGCAGGAGTCGGCCCGCACCGGGCAGGCGATCGACCTGCGCTCGGGAGACTACGCGCTGGCGTGAACCCACCCCGGGGCGGCCAGCTGGGCCGCCTGAAGCGCGACCGTGTCAGCCCGGTGGCTCGTCCGAGGGCAGCGCACGTGCGGCCTCGATCGCCAGCGCCCAGTCCTGCGTCCCCATTGGGTGTCCGCCCTCGCGCCAGCGCAGCGCAAACCCGCCCGCGGCCCCGGCGCGGCGCCACGCCGCGCGTGCGCGCTGCGCGACCGCGCGCACGCCCTCGGGGTTGGCCCAGGCGTCGCCGTTTGCCTGGATCAGCAGCAGCCGGCGCGGCGCGATGCGCGCGAGCAGCAGGTGCTGGTCCAGCCCCTCGAGCGCGCCGGCCTGCAGCGCCGGTGCTGCGTCCGCCGCCAGCCAGTGCGGGAAGCCCGCCGCCAGCGCCTCGAGCGACTCCGCCCCCGGGCCCCGCACCCGCGACGAGGCGGCCCCGCCCGCGCCGCTGTTGTGCGCCACCGTGAGCGCGATCCGTGGGTCGGTGGCGCCGGCCAGCAGCGCGGCCTTGCCGCCGCGCGAGTGCCCGACGACGGCCACCCGGGCGGGGTCGATGCCCGGCGCCTGCCGCAGCCCGTCGACCGAGCGGCTGCAGCCCCAGGCCCATACGGAGAGGGCGCCGAAGCGGGCGCCGGGGTGGTGCTCGAACACCGGCCCGGCGCGCGCGCCCTCGGGGGCGTCGTCGGCGAGTTCGACGCGGTTGAACCACGCCAGCGCCACCCCGGCGGCCACGGCGAGCGTCTTCACGGCGTCGTCGGGGTGGCCCCAGCAGGCATCGCCGCTCAGCAGCACCGGCGCCGGAGCGCCGGCCTCGGGCCGCAGCAACTGCAGCGCCCAGCCGGCCCAGGCGGGCGTGCCGACTTCGACGCGCCAGCTCTCCAGCAGCCAGCCCGGCCAGGCCTGCGGGCGGTGACGGTGCAGCAGCCGCGCGCGCGCCGGCGCCGGCGTTGGCACCAGGCCGCCGTACAGGCGCTCGACCAGGGCGTCTACGCTTTGGGGTGAGGGAGGCTGTGCCATGGGTACAAATGCTAGTGCCGCAGCGCTTTGCGTCACCTACAGTGCCGGGATTGTGGTTTTTGTCGGAGATACCCCATGAACCTGCCTGTGATGAGGCGCACCGCCCTGGTCGCTGCCGCTCTTGCTGCCCTGCTGGGCAACGCCACCGCCCAGACGCGCGAGATCCGTGTCATGTGCTACCAGGACGGCAACGAGTGCGAGGTCACGAACGAGCTGGCGCGCAAGTTCGAGGCCCAGAACGCCGGCGTCAAGGTCGTGGTGGACACGGTGCCCTACCGTACCATCGTCGAGCAGTTGCCGGTGCAACTGGCCGCCGGCCAGGGCCCCGACATCGCCCGCGTGACCGACCTGGGTGGCTTGTCCAAGCATTACCTCGATGTCTCGGCTCACGTGAAGGACCGCCGCTACTGGGAGGCGAACTTCGGCGCCACCGCGCCGTGGCTCGCGCCGACGCCCGGCGACAAGGGCATCCACGGCTTCATGTCGCAGCTCACGATGACCGGGCCCTACGTCAACAAGACCCTGTTCGAGCAGGCCAAGGTGGCCCTGCCGGGGCCGAAGGCGACCTGGGACGAGTGGGTGGCCGCCGCGCGCCAGGTGGCGCGCGCAACGCAGACCAAGGCCGCGATGGCCTGGGACCGCTCGGGCCACCGTTTCGCCGGCCCGGCCATCAGCTACGGGGCTGCGATCTTCGATGCCAAGGGCGACCTCACGCTCGACGCCGGCTACCGCACCACGGTCAACAAGTTCGTCGGCTGGCACCGGGACGGTACGATGCTGCGCGAGGTCTGGGCCGGCGCGGGCGGCTCGACCTATGCCGATTCCATCGGTGAGTTCATCAACGGCAACGTCGTGATGGTGCTGTCGGGCTCCTGGCAGATCAACCGCCTGCAGCGCGACATCGGCAACAAGTTCGACTGGTTCGCGGTGCCCAACCCTTGCGGCCCGACCGCCTGCTCGGGCATTCCCGGCGGCGCGGCTTGGGTGGCGCTGAAGACCAGCAAGTCGCCGCGTGATGTCGGCGCCTTCCTCGACTTCATGGCTTCCGAGGCGAGCTACACCGAGTTCACCGCGCGCACCAACAACATCCCGGCGCACGCCGGTCTAGCGCGCAGGGGGGTGAACTATTCCAATGCGCAGCCCGGCGCCAAGGCGGCGCTCGGGGTGTTCAGCAGTGGCGTGGCCAACCTCTCGCCGGTGGCCTACCAGTTCCAGGGCTACAAGTTCAACCGCGCGATCATGTTGCCCACGGTGGCGCGGGTCACGCAGGCCATCGTCGGCGAGATGTCGGTGGACGACGCGATGACGCGCATCAACGCCGACATGCAGGACGCCGTCAAGCAGGCGCAGAAGTAAGCCCCGGCGCCGCGGCCACCGCGCCACCGGCCCCGCCGGGCAGCACCCTCGGGCGCTGCCCGGTTTGGTTTTCGGGGGCCGGCCGCGCCCATCCGCCCCCGCCATCCTCCCTCGCCCCCAGCCTCCCGTGCGCCTCCTCGCCCCGCTGTTCGAACTCTTCGAGCCGCTGTTCCGCGCGGCCCAGCGGCGGCTCGGCGCCACGCGCCTGGCCTGGCTCTTCGTCGGGCCCAACCTGGCGATCTTCGGCGTCTTCACATTCCTGCCGATCCTGATCAACATCGCCTACGCGCTCACCGGCGGCGTCAAGCTGATGCCCACCGAGCGCCCCTACACGGGGCTGGAGAACTTCCAGATCCTGTTCGAGTGCGGCAACTACCTGGACCTGTCCACCTGCCGCAAGGACATCTTCTGGCGCGCGCTGCTGAACACCGCCAAGTTCAGCCTCATCCAGGTGGGCCTGATGGTGGCGCTGTCGCTGCTGACGGCGCTGGTACTCAACCGCAGGATCCTGGGCCGCGGCTTCTGGCGTGGCGTGTTCTTCTACCCGGTGCTGCTGTCGCCGGTGGTCGTGGCGCTGATCTGGAAGTGGCTGCTGCAGAGCCAGGGTGCCTTCAACGCCGGGCTCGCGGCGCTGGGGGCGCCGCCGGTGGAATGGCTCACCGATGCCGGCTGGGCCTTCTTCTGGGCCGTGTTCGTCTCGATCTGGGCCCACATGGGCTTCTACACGCTGATCCTGCTGGCCGGGCTGCAGGCCATTCCGAAAGACCTCTACGAAGCCGCGCTGATGGACCGCGCCACGCCCTGGCGCACGCTCAGGCGCATCACGTTGCCTTTGCTGGCGCCCACGCTGATCGTGGTGCTGGTGCTGTCGATGATCCGCGCGGTGCAGGTCTTCGACGAGATCTTCGTCCTCACCGGCGGCGGCCCGGGCTCGGCCACGACCTTCATCGTGCAGTTCATCTACCAGACCGGGTTCGCCGAGCAGATCCACCTGTATGGCCTGGCGGCGGCGGCCTCGCTGACGCTGGCCATGGCGCTGATCGTGCTGACGCTGCTGCAGCTCAAGGCCACGCGCGCCGGCCAGGCCGGGGAGCGCGCGCGATGAACGTGCTCGCCTTCCTCACCCGCACCCGCGGCCGGCGCCTGGACTGGACCGACGCGCTGACCTATGTCTACCTCGTCGTGGGCCTGTTCACGATGTTCGCGCCGGTGGTCTGGCTCGTGATGTCCTCGTTCAAGACCGAGGCCGCGCTCGGGCAGTTCCCGCCCACCTTCCTGCCCTACGCGCAGAAGACCGTGGCGGTCCCCGGGCACGACAAGCCGCTGCCGCTGTTCCGCGTGGCGGACCCCGCCGGCGGACCCGGCGCCACGCGCGAGCTCGCCCAGGTCAGCCGCATCGGCATCATGGCCACGATGGTCGACCCCGCCAGCCCGCAGCAGACGGTGCAGGTCAACATCCGCGAGCGTCAGCCGGTGCAGGAGATCCGCTTCGAGGCCTCGAACTACACCGATCTGTTCGGCAAGTTCACCTTCGGCCGCTACCTCTGGAACAGCACCTTCATCACGGTGGTGGCCACGGCGCTGACGCTGCTGGTGAACTCGATGGCGGCCTTCGCGCTGTCGAAGTACCGCTTCCCGGGGCGCAACGCGGTGTTCCTGCTCATCATCGCCACGCTGATGATCCCGCCCACGATCAGCCTCGTGCCGGTGTTCCTGGTCATCAACTCGGTGGGCCTGCTGAACAGCCTGTGGGGCGTGATCCTGCCAGCAATCGCCACACCCACGGGGGTGTTCCTGCTGCGGCAGTACATGCTGACCATCCCGGACGAACTGCTCGAGGCCGCGCGCATGGACCACGCGAGTGAGTGGCGCATCTACTGGCGCATCATCCTGCCGCTGTCGGCCCCGGCGCTCGCCGTGCTGGCGATCTTCTCGGTGATGTGGCGCTGGAACGACTTCCTGCTGCCGCTGATCGTGCTGTCCAAGAGCGAGGTCTTCACGCTGCAACTGGCGCTGAACTCCTTCCAGGGCGAGCTCAACACGCAGTGGCACTACCTGCTGGCGATGACCGTCATCACGCTGCTGCCGGTGACGCTGGTCTTCGCCTTCCTGCAGCGCCACATCACCACCGGCATCGCCAGCGCGGGGGTGAAGTAGGGCGGGCGAGCCAGCCCGTCCCGCCCCCCCCCCCCGCAGCCTGCACGCCGTCCCAGCCCTCCCGCCCGCCCACCGCCCCGGAGCCCGCCCTTGGCCACGCTCGAACTGCGTTCCATCGTCAAGACCTTCGACCGCACCACGGTCATCCGCGGCGTCGACCTGCAGGCCGCGAACGGCGACTTCGTCGTCCTCGTCGGGCCCTCGGGCTGCGGCAAGTCCACGCTGCTGCGCATCATCGCGGGGCTGGAGTCGGCCAGTGCGGGCGAGGTGCTGATCGACGGACAGCGCGTCAACGAGGTCGGTGCCGCCGACCGCGGCTGCGCGATGGTGTTCCAGTCCTATGCGCTGTACCCGCACATGACGGTGTACGCCAACATGGCCTTCGGGCTCGAGAACGCGGGGGTGGACAAGCGCGAGATCCGCCGCCTGGTCGACGCGGCGGCGCAGATGCTGCGCCTGGACGGCCTGCTCGAGCGCAAGCCCACGCAGCTCTCGGGCGGACAGCGCCAGCGCGTGGCCATTGGCCGCGCGATCGTGCGCGACCCGAAGATCTTCCTCTTCGACGAGCCGCTGTCCAACCTGGACGCCGAGCTGCGCGTCTCGATGCGCGCCGAGCTGCGCGAGCTGCACCGGCGCCTGGGGGCGACCATGGTCTACGTCACGCACGACCAGGTCGAGGCCATGACCCTGGCCGACCGCATCGTCGTGCTGCGCGACGGCTGCATCGAGCAGACCGGCACGCCGCGCGAGCTCTATGGGCGCCCGGCCAACACCTTCGTGGCCGGCTTCATCGGCAGCCCGCGCATGAACTTCGTGCCGCTCGCGGCGCTCGGGGCCGGGCTGCCGGCGCTGGCGTCAGGTCTGCCCGCGGGCACGCAGGAGGTGGGCTTGCGCCCCGAGCACTTGCGCCCCAGCCCGGTGGGCCAGGGCCTGCCGCTGACGGTGGAGGCCACCGAGTACCTGGGGGCGCAGGGCCTGGTGCGCGGCACGCTGGCCGGCGGCGTCAGGCTGGAGGCTTTGGTCGACGCCCAGGCTCTGCCAAGCGAGGGCGGCACGCTGTGGCTGGCGCCAGACGCGGGCAAGGTGCACGCCTTCGGCGCCGACGGAGCGCGGGTCTGATCGCTCCGGCGCAGACCCCCTTTGCCGCCCAGCGTCAGCGGCGATCCTTCAATTCCACCCGGCGATTGCGCGCCCAGGCCTCCTCGCCCGTGCCCACTGCCGCGGGCCGCTCCTTGCCGAAGCTGACGGCCTCGAGCTGGGCATCGCTCGCGCCCAGCCGCACCAGGGCCTGCTGAACAGTCTCGGCGCGCTTCTGCCCGAGCGAGAGGTTGTACTCCCGACCGCCGCGCTCGTCGGTGTGACCTTCGAGGACGAGGCGGCGCGTGCGGTCGGCGCCCAGCGCGCGGGCGTGGGCCTCGATCGCCGGGCGGGCGTCGTCGCGCAGGGCGGCGCTGTCGAAATCGAAGTACACGGTGCGCGCGGCACCCGGGGGCAGGGCGGCCGCGTCATCGCGTGGCGCGGCGGGCGGAGGCGGGCTCACGCTGACCACGCGCGAGTCCCCCGCAGGCGCGGGCAGGGCGGTCGCCGGGCTGGCGCCGGGCATCGCCGCCCCCGCGGTGGCGACGGGCGGCCGTGGCGTCAGCACAGGGGGCGGCACCACCACGGTCGGACGGGCCGTCTCGACGGGCGTCTGTGAGCGGTCGAAGAGGCCCGAGATGGAACTGCAGCCGCCGAGGAGGGCGAGTGTGGCGAGTGCGGCGGTGACGCGGAGAGGATGTCGCATGGATGGGAGGGGGTCGGGGTGGTCGAACGGACCGGGCGGCGGCTCGAGCCGAGGTGACGCACGGGCCGCCAGGATGCAGGCGGGAGACACACCGGCGCCCGCCCACAGACCGCGATCTTGCCATCGCGCGGGCCGCTGCGGAGAAAAAGTTCACCATTCGTCTTGACCTGTCCTGCAATCCATGAGTGTCGGTCTGCGGGAGCGCGCCGGCTTGCGCAGGCTCCACGTCGGCCGGGCTCGAGCGTGTCGGCCGGGGCCGTGCCACCGCGCACAATCCACGCATGACCCCCTTGACCGCCACCGCCACCGCCTGGCGCCTCGACCCCGAGGGCGCCACGACCGCGCTGGACGACGGCTCGACGCTGCGCCTGCGCTTTCTCTCGCCGTCGATGGCGCGTCTGGCGCTGCGCCCGGCCACGGGGTGGCGCGAACCGCGCACCTGGGCGATCGCGCCCGAGCCCGGGAGCGACGTGCCCTGGGAGGGCCGCGCGCGCGACGACGACAGCGGCTTCACGCCGCCGCCGCTGCAGGTCTTCGACGCCGAAGGCGCGCCGGGCCTGGACGCGGGCGCGCTGGCGGTGACGCTGCAGCACGCCCCGTTGCGCTTGCGCTGGACCGCCGGCCGCGGCGGGCCGCTGCTGGCCGAGGACCGCCGCACCACGGCTTACCTGCGCAGCGCGCGCACCGGCGCCGTGCGCCACTACCTGCAGCGCGATCTCGCCGAGCGCTACCACGGCCTGGGTGACAAGACCGGGCCGCTGAACCTGCACGGCCGGCGCCTGCGCACGCTGGCGATGGACTCGCTGGGCTACGACCCGGAGCACGGCGACCCGCTGTACAAGCACTGGCCCTTCGTGCTGAGCCGCACGCCGCAGGGCCGCTGGCTCGGGTTGTACTACGACACGCTCGCGGCCTGCACCTTCGACCTGGGCTGCGAACACGACAATTACCACGGCTTCTACCGCCACGTCGAAATCGACGATGGCGACCTGGACCTCTACCTGATGGCCGGCGCCACGCCCGGCGAGGTGATCGCGCAGTTCGTGCGCCTGATCGGCGGCACGGCGCTGCCGCCGCGCTGGGCGCTGGGCTATGCGCAGACGGCCATGGGCCTGGCCGACGCGCCGGACGCGCAGGCGCGGCTGCACGCCTTCATCGACGAGATCCGCGCCCACCGCATGCCGGTGTCGGCCTTCCACTACGGCTCGGGCTACTCGATGCGCGGGCCGCGGCGCTACGTCTACACCTGGAACCGCGACAAGTTCCCCGAGCCGCAGGCGCTGAACGCGCGCTTCCACCAGGCGGGGCTGCACGTCGTGGCCAACATCAAGCCCTGCCTGCTGGACGACCACCCGGCCTTCGAGACGCTGGCACGCGACGGCGGCTTCGTCGTCGACGGCCAGGGCCGGCCCGTGGTCGAGCCCTACTGGGACGGGCAGGCGGCCTTCCTCGACTTCACGCACCCCGCCGGCCTGCGCTGGTGGCAGGAGGGCCTGCGGCGCCAGATCCTGGACATGGGCATCGACGCCGGCTGGAACGACAACAACGAGCACGCGGTGCAGGACGAAGCGGCGCAGTCGCACGGCTTCGGCGCGCCCATGCCCATCCACCGCTCGCGCCCGCTGCACGCGCTGCTGATGACGCGCGCCACCTGGGAGGCCCAGCGCGAGCGCGCTGCCCCGGGCGAGCCTGTGTACACCGTCACCCGCGCCGGCCCGCCCGGCATCCAGCGCTATGCCCAGACCTGGAGCGGCGACAACACCACGAACTGGCGTACCCTGAAGTGGAACCTCCGCACCGGGCTGCAGATGAGCTTGTCGGGGATGTTCAACGTCGGCCACGACGTGGGCGGCTTCTACGGGCCCGTGCCCGAACCCGAACTCTTCGCCCGCTGGGTCCAGGCCTGCTGCCTGAACCCGCGCATGGTGATGAACTCGTGGAAGGCCGGCAACGTCGTCAACCTGCCGTGGATGCATCCGGAGGTGGCCGACATCGTGCGCGCGGCGATCGAACTGCGCTACCGCCTGCTGCCCACCTTGTGGCAGTTGTTCGAGCGTGCGGCCGCGCAGCACGAGCCCATCATCCGCCCGACCTTCTTCGACTTCCCCGGCGACGCGCAGTGCCTGGAGGACAGCGACGACTTCATGCTCGGCCCCGACCTGCTCGTGGCCCCGGTGGTGGAGCCGGGTCAGCGCGAGCGCCGCGTCTGGCTGCCGGCGCTGCCCGCGGGGGCGAGCTGGTTCGACTTCGAGACCCGCGAGGCCTATCCCTCGGGCGCCTGGCACACCGTCAGCGCCCCGCTGGACAAGCTGCCCCTGTTCGCCCGCGCGGGCGCCCGCATCCCGGTGGCCGCGCCGGCGCCGGGCGCACTCGCCACGGTCGATGATGGGGTGCGCGAGGTGGTGACGTTCTGAAATCACACAGCGATCAGACCATGCCGTGCGCTGACACGGACGTGGCGCCGCGGGCAGGCCACGACGACTGCACTTGACCGCTCTCAACCAGGGCGCGTCGCGTCGCAACCATGCTTGGAAACTCTGTCTGCAAGGCTCTCGGTGAAGGGGCGCAGGCTGCCGGGCTCAAGCAGATGGTGACCAATCGACGCGGTGGTGTCGCATGGGGAGCGTGCAATGAGTTTAGGAACTGTTCTGCTGATCGTGCTGGTGCTGATCTTGCTGGGTGTGATCCCGGCCTGGCCCCACAGCAGGGGATGGGGCTACGCGCCGAGCGGCATCCTTGGCGTCATCGCATTGGTGGTGCTCGTCTTGTTGTTGACGGGCAGGCTGTAGCGCAGCGCCCCTCATGATGCGCACCAAGTCAGACAGGCTCCGTGCGTGGTCCGCAGGGGCGATGGCGACTTGAACGAGAACGTCGTCAGCGACACAAGGGACTGCAGCGTCAAGTCGGTCATCAATTGAGCATGCGGCGCCGGCTGATCGCCCAGGCGCTGCCATGAGCCAAGTGGCGGGTCGCCCATGGGATTCACGGATCCTTCGATGATGCCCTTCTTCCGTCGTCTTCCCGGCCTGGCGTTCAGCCTGGGCTTGCTTGCGGGGTGTGCAGGGCTGGGACACCTGCCGCCGCAGGTCGCGCCCAGGGGCGCCCCAGCCGCGGACGGTGTCCCTGTCAAACCCTCGGCACCGGCAGAGGGAGCTCGTCCTGGAGCCCCCGCACCGTCTCCGCCGACAGCTGCCCGTGGCGGCGCGCCGTCAGCGCCCACCCCGCGATCTGCGCCGATGGCGCCCTCAGGATCTCCGGGGGGGCACACGGCCAGGCCTGGGGTGTCCACGCCGCCGTCCCCGGGCAAGCCTGCCGTGGGCCCGCCCTCTGCGGTGCCGTCAGCCGCGGCGTCGCCGCCGCTGGATCTCGAGTCTCTCGAGGTCCAGCTGCGTGAGACGAAGGCCATCAGCACATTCACCAAGCTCACGCTGAAGAACCAGATCGACGACCTGCTCGAGCGGCTGCGGGCCTTCTACCAAGGACAGCTCAAGACCTCGCTGGCCGAACTGCGCAGGTCCTTCGATCTGCTCGTCATGAAGGTACTGGCGCTGCTGCAGGATACCGACCCGCCACTGGCTGGCGCACTCGCGTCGTCGAGAGAGTCGATCTGGAGCGTCCTTTCGGACCCGGCGAAGCTCGACAAGTTCTAGCAAGGCGCAGGACACCATGGGCTTGCCTCGTCGAATCGACATCTGCACGGGTATCGCCTTGTGCGCCGCGTTGTTGGCGGCGCGCGGCGCCGAGACGCAGGACACGATGCTGCTGAGGGATCTGACTTCCGTGCTTGCGCTGCTCGGACTGCCCTGTGGACAGGTCGTCAGCGCGACGCATGTGAAAGGCGACGATCACGTGGCGACCTGCCAGAACGGCGACCGCTATCGCGTGTTCATTGACGCCAAAGGGCGTGTCGTCGCGCAGAAACTCGAGTCGTAGCGGACGCCTGCCTCGAGGGTCGCAGCTGGAGGAACCCGGCGATGACGATCAGCTGGCGGGCAGGGGCAGTGTCGTGCGGCCCGCGCGGGATCGCCCCTCCTGCCTCGTTTCCGGATTGCTGGCGCTCAAGAGCGTTAAAGCCCCAAGCCCCTACAAGTGGCAGAGGCATCAAGAGTGGCTGCTCTGGATGTCGCGACAGACCGTGACCCCCGTTCGGTGCTGTTCGGCATCTCTCGTTGGATCCAGCCCTAGCGACTCGTCATTCCAAAGGAGATTCACCATGCACGTCCGCCCCCTTCTCGCCGCCGTCGTCGCTGCATTGGCCTTTTCCACCGTTGCAGGCTGCGCTGTCTCGCGTGGCCAGGAGACCATAGGCGCCTATGTCGACGACGCCACCATCACCGCCCGGGTCAAGAGCCGCTTCGTCGAGAACCCGCAGGTCGATGCGGCGTCCATCAGCGTAGAGACGCTGAATGGCACCGTGATGTTGTCCGGCTTTGCCAAGAGCGTCACCGAGAAGGTGGTTGCAGAGGAGCTCACCCGCAGCGTTCATGGCGTGAAATCGGTCAAGAACGAGATCGCCGTCCGTCCCTGATTTCGGCCCAGGTCTTCCACAAGTCCAGGACGAATCCGTCGAAGCGACGAAGCCTGCGGCTTCGCGTCGCACGGCGTTCCCGGGCCACTCCCGGCGGGGTCTGCGCATCAGCGCGTGCGAAACGGCTCCGCAGGCTGCGCCTCGAACGATCCCCGACGTTGCGGGAAGTGCAAGAGTTCCGTGAGGCTGCGACAAGGTCAAGGCACCTCGCGTCCCAGCCCCGCCTCGTAGACCTCGAACCAGGTCTGCCGGTCCATCGGCACCGCCAAGACCTGGCGGGTGGCAGCGAGGCGCGCGAGGTCGGTGGTGCCGATCACCGGCAGGATGCGCGCCGGGTGGTGCAGCAGCCAGGCCAGCGCCGCGGCGGTGAGGTCGACTCCGGCGGCCTGGGCGATACGCCCGAGCACGGCGCGCACGCGTGCGGCGGCGGGGTCGGCGCCGAAGAGCCGGCCGCCGGCCAGCGGCGACCACGCCATCACCGGCATGCGGTGCTGCTGCGCGTGCGCGAGCTGGCCGTTGGTGAAGGGCGCCAGGTGCAGCGTGTGGATCTCGAGCTGATTCGTGACGAGGCGTTGGCGCATCGCCGACTGGAGCAGGTCCACGTCCCAGGGCATGAAGTTGGAGACCCCGGCGGCGCGGATCTTGCCGGCATCCACCAGTCCGTCGAGGCACGCGCCGAGCGCCTGGGCATCCATCAGCGGGTCAGGCCGGTGGATCAGCAGCAGGTCGATCGCCTCCACGCCCAGGCGCTGCAGCGAGCGCTCGACGCTCGCGCGCACGTGCGCCGGCGTCGTGTCGTAGTGCTTCACGCGCGTGCCCGGCCAGGCCTTCGACAGCAGCATGATGTCGGTCTTGGTGACGATCTGCATCCCAGCCTTGAGCCCAGGTTGCGCCCGCAGCGCATCGCCGAACAGGGTCTCGCAGCGGTAGTCGCCGTAGATGTCGGCGTGGTCGAAGCTCGTGATGCCCTGGTCGAAGCAGGCGCTGATGCGCGCGGCTACGGCGGCCGGCGAGTGGTCGGTCGCCTCGGCCAGGCGCCAGGCACCCCAGACGATGCGGCTGAGGGTGATGCCGGGGGCGAGCTCGAGGGTCGGGATGGGAGTGGGCGTGCTCATGGAGGCTCTGTCAGGTGAGAGTGCGCGATTTCTGGATCTCAGCCGCTCAGCGCCGCTCGCCCACGCCCAGCGGCGTGGCCGGCGTCTGCGCCGGTACCCGGCCGTAGGCATGGGCCAGCGAACAGGTCTTCAGCTGCGGCAGCACCTTGGTGCCGAAGATCTCGCACTCGTCGAGGTGCGGGTAGCCGGAGAAGATGAAGGCGCGGATGCCCATCTTCATGTAGTCGTGGATCTCGCTGACGACCTGGTCGACGTCGCCGACGATGGCCGCGCCGCAGCCGCTGCGGGCGCGGCCGATCCCGGTCCACAGGTGAGGCTCGATGTAGCCTTCATCGTCGGCCAGCGCGCGGTTGGAGGCCTGGATGGCCACCCCCATGCTGGTGGCGTCGAGCGCGCGGTTGCGGATCTCGCGCCCCTTGTCGTCGTCCAGGCGGGAGACGAGGTCGGCGGCGTACTCGCGCGCCTCGGCCTGCGTGTCTCGCACGATCATGTGGATGCGCAAGCCGTAGTCGAGCACGCGGCCGTGCCGCGCAGCGGCGGCGTGCGCGGCGCGCATGCGTTCGGCCAGCGCGGCCTTGGACTCGGGCCACATCAGGTAGGTGTCGCAGTGGGCGCCGCAGAGCTCGAGCGCCGGGGGCGTGTAGCCGCCGAAGTACAGCAGCGGCCCGCCATTGGTCTGGTATGGGCGGGCGGGATCGGTGCTCAGACCGCTGAACTGGTAGACCTGGCCCTGGTAATCGATGGTGTCCCGGGTCCAGGCTTGCTTGAGGATCTCGACCACCTCCCAGGAGCGGCGGTAGCGGTGCTCGGTGTCGGCCTTCTCGCCAGGAAAGTCCGACGAGATGACGTTCAGCGTCAGTCGCCCGCGCAGGATGTGGTCGAGCGTGGCCACCGTGCGCGCGAGCATGATGGGGTGGAGTTCGCCGCAGCGGATGGCGGCCAGCAGGTTGATGCGCTCGGTCATCGGCGCGATCGCGGCGGCGAAGGTCAGCGTGTCCTGGCCGACCTGGTAGGACGAGGGACAGAGGATGTTGCGAAACCCGAGCTCGTCGGCGCGGCGCACGATGCGGCTCGTGTGCTCCCAGCTGCTGCGCAGGCTGCCGTCGGGCACGCCCAGGTGGCGGTAGTCGTCGGAACACAGCGGGGCGAACCACGCCACCTCGGCGGCGTCGAGGTCTGCGCCCCGGATCGGAACGATGCTCATCGGCGAAGTCTCCTGCGGTCAGTTCATCGGCCGCCCTGTCGGGGCAGCCTGGGGGTGGCGTCGACGGCCCTGCCGGGGGGCTTCAACGGCGGCCGAAGAGCCCAGCCAGCCAGCCCTTGAATACGGTCCACATCAGGGACAGCGCGTTCAGCTCGGTGGGCTGGGGGGGCACGGCGGGGGCGGGCGCCCCTGACCCGGAACCCGATGCCGGGAGCCCGGCTTGCGGCCCCTCTCCCCCTGCGGGAGAGGGGTTGGGGAGAGTGAGGGGCGCCGCGGCTGCGGCGTTCGTCCCTCTCTCCCCCTGCCCCTCCCCCGCGAGGGGGGAGGGGGGCAAGTCGGGCGATCCGCTCGGCTCGGCCCCGGGGCGCGCCTCCGCGGCCACCTGGGGCGGCGCGGCCACCGCCGCCGCAGCAGCAGCGCGGAAGTGATCGGCGAACTGCGCCAGCATCGCATCCGACACCGGCACGAGCAGCCGGCTCCCGAACTGCGCGAGCTTGCCGCTGACCGTGACCGTGGCCTGGCCGACGAGGACGCATTGACCGGGAGCCTCGCCCTCGACGACCCGGGCCTCGAGCTTCATCGACGCCGAGGAGCCGCCGCGGTCCGCACCCTTGCCGAGCATCTGCAGCGCGCGCTCCTGCGCGTCGAGGCCGAGGACCTCGATGTCACCGGCGAACTGCATCGACGCCGGGCCGATCTTGGTCTTGACCGTCCCCTTGTAGTGCGTCGCGTCCACTTGCTCGGTGATCTGCGCGCCCGGCATGCAGGCGGCGACGGCGCGGATGTCGGACAACACAGTCCAGGCCTGTTCGACGCTGGCCGGCACCGGGTAACGCTTGTCGAGCTTGACTTCCATCGTGGGTTTCTCCTGGGGCCGGATTATCGGGACGCCCGGGTCCGACCGGCGGGGTCGGCACCAATGAAAACGCCCGCGAGGCTGGGGCCTGGCGGGCGTGTCGCGGTTCAGGCCGGCCCGGGGCCGGCCCTCGAGCTCACTTCTTGCGCAGCTTGGCGATCGCCGCGAGCTGCGCGGTCATGGCCGCGAACTCGCTCTGCGCGGCGGCGAAGTCGATGTCGCTCTTGGCGTTCTTCATCGCTTCTTCGGCAGCCTTCTTGGCCTCGGTGGCCTTGGCCTCGTCCAGGTCGTGCCCCCGGATGGCCGTGTCGGCCAGCACCGTCACCGAACCCGGCTGCACCTCGAGGATGCCTCCAGCCACGAAGACGAATTCCTCGTCGCCGTTGTCTGCGCGCTCGATGCGCACCGCGCCCGGCTTGATGCGCGTGATCAGCGGCGTGTGGCGCGGCAGGATGCCGAGCTCGCCGTTCTCGCCCGGCAGCGCGACGAACTTCGCCTCGCCCGAGAAGATGCTCTCCTCTGCGGAGACGACGTCGACGTGGATGGTGGCCATGTAGGTAGTCCTTCAGCTGTATTCCTGCCCGAACAAGCCCCCGCCGCGGATCCGGCTCCGCCGGTCCGCTGGCGGGCGGCCCCCTCGGGGGGTAGCGAGCGTCAGCGAGCTTGGAGGCCCGTCACTGAATTTTTTTCGCTTTTTCGAAGGCGTCGTCGATGGTGCCGACCATGTAGAACGCCTGCTCCGGAAGATGGTCGCACTCGCCGTTGACGATCATCTTGAAGCCGCGGATCGTCTCCTTCAGCGGCACGTACTTGCCCGGCGAGCCGGTGAAGACCTCGGCCACGTGGAAGGGCTGCGACAGGAAGCGCTGGATCTTGCGCGCGCGCGCCACGGCCAGCTTGTCCTCGGGCGAGAGTTCGTCCATGCCCAGGATGGCGATGATGTCGCGCAGTTCCTTGTAGCGTTGCAGCGTGGCCTGCACGGCGCGGGTGGTGCTGTAGTGCTCCTCGCCGACGACGTTGGGGTCGATCTGGCGGCTGGTGGAGTCCAGCGGGTCCACCGCGGGGTAGATGCCCAGCGCGGCAATGTCGCGCGACAGCACGACGGTGGCGTCCAGGTGGGCGAAGGTGGTGGCGGGCGAGGGGTCGGTCAGGTCGTCGGCCGGCACGTACACGGCCTGGATCGAGGTGATCGAGCCGACCTTGGTGGAGGTGATGCGCTCCTGCAGGCGGCCCATCTCCTCGGCCAGCGTCGGCTGGTAGCCCACGGCCGAAGGCATGCGGCCCAGCAGCGCGGACACTTCCGTGCCGGCCAGCGTGTAGCGATAGATGTTGTCGACGAAGAACAGCACGTCGCGGCCCTCGTCACGGAACGACTCGGCGATCGTCAGGCCGGTCAGCGCGACGCGCAGGCGGTTGCCCGGCGGCTCGTTCATCTGGCCGTAGACCATCGACACCTTCGACTCGGGCAGGTTGTCGAGCTTGACGACGCCCGACTCGGCCATCTCGTGATAGAAGTCGTTGCCCTCGCGGGTGCGCTCACCCACGCCGGCGAACACCGACAGGCCCGAGTGCGCCTTGGCGATGTTGTTGATCAGCTCCATCATGTTGACGGTCTTGCCGACGCCGGCGCCGCCGAACAGGCCGACCTTGCCGCCCTTGGCGAAGGGGCAGATCAGGTCGATCACCTTGATGCCCGTCTCGAGCAGCTCCTGGGAGGGGCTCAGCTCGTCGTAGGACGGGGCCTTGCGGTGGATGGAGGCGGTGAGTTCCTGCGAGACCGGACCACGCTCGTCGATGGGCGAGCCCAGCACGTCCATGATGCGGCCCAGCGTGGCCTTGCCCACCGGCACCGTGATCGGGTTGCCGGTGTTGCTGACCATCAGGCCGCGCTTCAGGCCGTCGGACGAGCCCAGCGCGATCGTGCGGACCACGCCGTCGCCGAGCTGCTGCTGCACCTCGAGCGTCAGGGCCGAGCCTTCCAGCTTGAGGGCGTCGTAGACGCGCGGCATCTGGTTGCGGGGAAACTCGACGTCGACGACGGCGCCGATGCACTGGACGATCTTGCCTTGGGCTTGGGGGGTGGACATCTTGCGTTCCTTCAAGTCGGGTGTTCGGGGCGCGGCGAGAGACCTCAGCCGCTGATGGCGGCCGCGCCGCCGACGATCTCTGAAAGTTCCTTCGTGATCGCGGCCTGGCGGGTCTTGTTGTAGACGAGCTTGAGCTCGCCGATCAGGGTGCCGGCGTTGTCGGTGGCGGCCTTCATCGCCACCATGCGCGCGCTCTGCTCGCTGGCCATGTTCTCGGCCACGGCCTGGTAGATCAGGGCCTCGACGTAGCGCGTCAGCAGGTTGTCGATGACGGAGGGGGCGTCGGGCTCGTAGAGGTAGTCCCAGCCGTACTGCGACTTCTCGGCCTCGGTCTGCGCCAGACGCTCGGCCGATAGCGGCAGCAGCTGCTCGATCACCGGCTCCTGCTTCATCGTGTTGATGAACTTCGTGTAGCAAAAGTGCACGGAGTCGACCTTGCCTGCCACGAAGGCATCGAGCATGACCTTGACCGGGCCGATCAGCCTCTCGAGCTGCGGCGCGTCGCCGAGCTGCACCGCGTGGCTGACGACCTTGCCGCCGATGCGGTTCATGAAGCCGAAGCCCTTGTTGCCGATGGCCACAACCTCCACTGCCTGGCCGGCCGCCTGCGCGTCCTTCATGCGCTGCGTCAGCGCACGCAGGATGTTGGTGTTCAGGCCCCCGCACAGGCCCTTGTCGGTGGTCACGAGCACGAAGCCCGCCACCTTGGAGGAATTGCCCTCGCGCATGTAGGGCGAGCGGTACTCGGGGTTGGCCTGCGACAGGTTGGCCGCGATGTTGCGCACCTTGTCGCTGTAGGGCCGGGCCTGGCGCATGCGCTCCTGCGCCTTGCGCATCTTGGAGGCGGCGACCATCTCCATGGCCTTGGTGATCTTCTTGGTGTTCTCCACCGACTTGATCTTGCCGCGTATCTCTTTACCTACCGCCACGGGTCTCTCCTGGTGGGAGTCCGCCTTTCATCCCGCGCCTGCCGAAGCGATGCGGCTGACGCAGGGTGACCGGACAGGGGTTCACGCAAAGCTCTTCTTGAAGGCTGTGATGGCGGCATTCAGCTCGGCCTCGGCGTCCTTGTCCATGGCCTTGTCGTTCTCGAGCTTGGCCAGGAGCGCGGCGTGGCTGGACCGCAGGTGCTGGTGCAGCCCGCTTTCGAAGGCGAGCACCTGCTTGACGTCGATGTCGTCGAGGAAGCCCTTGTTCACCGCGTACAAGGTGGCGCCCATCAGGCTGATGGGCAGCGGCGAGTACTGCGGCTGCTTGAGCAGTTCGGTCACGCGCGCGCCGCGGTCGAGCTGCTTGCGCGTGGCGGCGTCGAGGTCGGAGGCGAACTGCGCGAACGCCGCGAGTTCTCGGTACTGCGCGAGGTCGGTCCGGATGCCGCCCGACAAGCTCTTGATGAGCTTGGTCTGTGCCGCGCCACCGACCCGCGACACCGAGATGCCGGCGTTGATGGCGGGGCGGATACCGGCGTTGAACAGGCTCGTCTCGAGGAAGATCTGGCCGTCAGTGATCGAGATCACGTTAGTCGGCACGAAGGCCGAGACGTCACCGGCCTGGGTCTCGATGATGGGTAGCGCGGTGAGCGAACCCGTCCTGCCCTTGACCTCGCCGTTCGTGAACTTCTCGACGTAGTCGGCGTTGACGCGCGCGGCGCGCTCGAGCAGGCGGCTGTGGAGATAGAAGACGTCGCCGGGGAAGGCTTCGCGGCCCGGCGGGCGGCGCAGCAGCAGCGAGACCTGGCGGTACGCCACGGCCTGCTTGGACAGGTCGTCATAGATGATCAGGGCGTCCTGGCCGCGGTCGCGGAAGTACTCGCCCATCGTGCAGCCGGAGTAGGCCGATACGTACTGCATCGCCGCAGATTCCGAAGCGGAGGCGGCGACGACGATGGTGTAGTCCATCGCACCGTTGGCCTCCAGCGCGCGCACCACGTTCTTGATCGAGCTCGCCTTCTGCCCGATCGCGACGTAGATGCAGGTCATGTTCTGACCCTTCTGGTTGATGATCGTGTCGATCGCCACGGCGGTCTTGCCGGTCTGGCGGTCGCCGATGATCAGCTCGCGCTGG
>JBILNB010000144.1:0-4348 GCA_044375195.1 Rubrivivax sp.
CCGGCGTCACCACCGTCACGTCAGGCAGGTGCGTGCCGCCGTGGTAAGGATCGTTCAGCACGTAGACGTCGCCGGGCCGGATGTCCGGGTTGCGCTCGATCACGGTGCGGATGGACTCGCTCATCGACCCCAGGTGCACCGGCATGTGCGGGGCGTTGGCGATGAGCTGGCCCTGGGCGTCGAACAGCGCGCAGGAGAAGTCCAGCCGCTCCTTGATGTTCACCGAGTAGGCGGTGTTCTGCAGCCGCAGCCCCATCTGCTCGGCGATGTTCATGAACAGGTTGTTGAAGACCTCCAGCATCACCGGGTCGGCCTCGGTGCCGATGGCCTGGCGCGCGGCGCGCGGGCGCACGCGGGCGAGCTCGAGCGCACCACCCTCGCGCACCACGGCCTGCCAGCCCGGCTCGACGACGGTGGTGGCGTTCTTCTCCGCAATCACCGCCGGCCCGGGGATGCAGGCGCCGGGTGCGAGGCGCTCGCGCACCCACAGCCCGGCCTCGGCCCAGCCGGGCGCGCCGTCGTCGGGCTCGACATACATGCGCACGCGGTCGGCCGGCGGCGGAGTGTGCGCCCCCCGAGCGGACGTCTCGGCGCGGGGCAGCGATGCCGAAGGCGCGGCGGCAACGGATCCCGAGACCGATGCCGAGACCGGGCCGGCCACGGGGCCTGCCGCTGACACCCCCTCCCGCCGCTCCCCCGGCCCCACTGCCTCGGCCGAGACGGCCTCGATCACCAGTGCCCGGCCTGGCATCAGGAAGGCGAAGCGCTGGCGGTAGGCGGCGTCGAAGGCCGCGCGCACCGCGGCCTCGTCGCCCAGCGGGACGACGAGCGCGGTGTCGGTGCCCTGGTAGCGCAGGTGGATGCGCAGCCGGCGCTCCACCGCGGCCGGGTCGTAGCCCTGGCCGGCCAGTTCGGCCGCGGCGGCCTCGGCCAGCGCCGCGGCCCGGGCGGCGGCGCTGGCCAGACCGGCCGCGTCCAGCGGCAGTTCCACCGAGGCCTCGCGCATCGCCGTCTGGTCCGCCAGCCCCATGCCGTAGGCCGAGAGCACGCCCGCCAGCGGGTGCACGAAGACGCGCGTCATCCCCAGCGCGTCGGCCACGGCGCAGGCGTGCTGCCCGCCCGCGCCACCGAAGCACTGCAGCGTGTAGCGCGTGACGTCGTAGCCGCGCGCCACCGAGATGCGCTTGATCGCGTTGGCCATGTTCTGCACCGCGATGCGCAGGAAGCCTGCGGCCAGCGCCTCGGGCGTGGCCTCGCGGCCGCTGGCGCGCCGCACCTCGCCGGCCAGGGCCTCGAAGCGCGCGACGACGGTGTCGCGGTCCAGCGGCTCGTCGCCCCCGGGGCCGAACACGCTCGGGAACCACGCCGGCTGCACGCGGCCGAGCATCACGTTGGCATCGGTCACCGCCAGCGGCCCGCCGCGGCGGTAGCTCGCCGGGCCGGGGTGGGCGCCCGCGCTCTCGGGGCCGACGCGCAGGCGCGCGCCGTCGAAGCGCAGCACCGAGCCGCCGCCCGCGGCCACGGTGTGGATGCTCATCATCGGCGCGCGCATGCGCACGCCGGCCACCTGGGTCTCGAAGGCGCGCTCGAACTCGCCGGCGTAGTGGCTCACGTCGGTGGAGGTGCCGCCCATGTCGAAGCCGATCACGCGCTCGTGCCCGGCCGCCACCGCGGTGCGCACCATGCCGACGATGCCGCCGGCCGGCCCGGAGAGGATCGCGTCCTTGCCCTGGAAGTGGTGCGCCTCGGTCAGGCCGCCCGAGCTCTGCATGAAGTACAGCGGCACACCGGGCATCTGCTGCGCCACCTGGTCGACGTAGCGCCGCAGGATGGGGCTGAGGTAGGCGTCGACGACGGTGGTGTCGCCGCGCGAGACGAATTTCATCAGCGGGCTCACCTCGTGCGAGACGCTGACCTGCGCAAAGCCCGCCGCGCGCGCCAGCCGCGCCGCGGCCTGTTCGTGCGCGCTGTGCCGCCAGCCGTGCATGAAGACGATGGCGCAGGCGCGCAGGCCGGCGGCGTGCGCCTCGCTCAGCGCGCGCGCGAGCGCAGCCTCGTCCAGCGGCGCGAGCACCTCGCCGTCGACACCCACGCGCTCGTCAGCCTCGACGACGCGCGCGTACAGCAGCTCCGGCAGCGCGACGCGGCGGTCGAACAGCCGCGGCCGCGCCTGGTAGGCGATGCGCAGCGCGTCGCGGAAGCCGCGCGTGGTCACCAGCAGCGTGGGCTCGCCCTTGCGCTCCAACAGCGCGTTGGTGGCCACCGTCGTGCCCATCTTCACGCACTCCACCTGCGCCGGGGTCACCGCCTCGCCCGGGCCCAGGCCGAGCAGGCGGCGGATGCCTTCCACCGCGGCGTCGGCATAGTGCCCGGGGTTCTCGCTCAGCAGCTTCAGGGTGTGCAAGCTGCCGTCGGGCGCGCGGCCCACCAGGTCGGTGAAGGTGCCGCCCCGGTCGATCCAGAACTGCCAGCGGGCTGCGGGGGTGTTCATCAGGGGTCCTCTCGAGCAAATGAGCGTGCGGGCTCGGTCAGGCGGCGCGGGCAGCCGCGGCGGCGCGCAGGCGCTGCACCGCCACCGGCGTGGCCGCGGCCGCCAGCATCGACGCGGTCCAGGCCAGGGCGCCGGGCACCTGCGGCAGCAGGGCCAGCATCGTGACGAAGAAGGCGGAGAAGCCGATCTGCCCGACCGTGAAGCCGCGCAGCAGCGCCACCGTGGCCGCGGCGCCATGGCGCGGCAGCGTGAAGCAGGGCAGGATCAGCCCGGAGATGGGCACCGCCAGCAGCAGGCCGGCCAGGGCCACCGGCAGCCGGGCCGAGCCGCCGATCACGACCGCCGCCATGAACACGGCGGCGCCCACGCGGGCCCAGAGCTCGGCGCGCGGCAACTCCACCCGCCCCGGGGTGGCCAGGCCGGCCGACAGGCCCGTGAGCGCGCGCGTGCCGGCCGCCACCGCCAGCACGGACAGCAGCACGACGCTCCACGCGGGGCCGTCGATGGCGACCAGCGCGCCGCCGAGGACGAAGAACACCGCCAGCGCCAAGCCCAGGCAGGCGGGCCAGCGCCAGCGCCGCGCCGCCCAGGCATAGGTGACCAGGTAGGCCACCAGCGCCGGGTGGCAGCGCAGCGTCGCCAGGCAGGTCTCGCGCCCGCGCTCGGCGCCCACGTCCACCATCAGCAGCCCGACGATGGGCCCGCCGATCATCGGCAGGCCGGCCAGCCAGCCCCCCGCCGCATGGCCCCAGCGCCCGGCCACCAGCGAGGCCGCGAGCACGGTGGCGGCGATCAGCGCGAGCTTGATGCCCAGGAACCAGGTGTCGGTCAAGGTGGAGGGCTCCTCACCGAACGGGCTGAAGCACCACCCAGCTCTTGCATGCGCGCGTCCAGCATCGTCACCACGTCATGCACCGGCAGCCCCGTGGCGGCGCGCAAGGCGCCCGCGTACGGCGGCAGGTTCGTGCACTCCAGCACCAGCGCCTGCAGCCCCGGCTCGCGCCGCAGCAGCCGTGCGCCGGCGGCCAGCACCTGGGCCCGCGCGTCGGCCTCGTCGAGCTCTGGAAGATCCTGCAGCAGGGTGCGGTGCAGGGCGCTGCCGGGCGTGACGCCCTCCACAGGGGTCGCCGGATCGGCGCCGACGGCCTCGAAGTGCGCGCCCGTCAGCGAGGCGGCCTCGATCGTGATGACGCCGCAGCGCCGCGGCGCGAGCCGGGGCAGTTCAAGCAGCGCCGAGGTCCACACCGGCACCGGCAGCGCCGCCTGCAGCTCGCGCTGCCAGCGGGCGAGGAAGCCGCAGCTGGTGCCGAGCGCGACTGCGCCCTCCTCCACCAGAGCGCGCCCGGCGGCGATGAAGCGCGCCAGCAGTTCCGCGTCCACGGCCGGACCGCGCACCACCCGGGCCGGCGCGGCGCCCTCGACCACCAGGTGACGCACCGGAAAGCCAAAGCTTACGGGATGGCCGACGTCGCCCGGCGGCCGCGGGAAACGGGTCTGCAGCATCAGGATGCCGAGCATGGGCTGGGATGGCCGCACGTGGGCAGCAAGGTCTCGGTTTCGGGGAAAGTACGGGGCGGAGATGCTCCGAAGGCCCCCTATGCTAGCCAGCTTTGCAGCCATCCTATGGGAGCCTTCCGATGAAGCTGAATCTGCCCCTGCTCGCCGCCGCCGCCACCTTGGCGCTTTCCGCGACCGCCCAGGCCCAGACGCGATGGGACCTGCCGGCCGCCTACCCGGCCACCAATTTCCATTCTGTCAATCTGGTCGAGTTCGCCAACGACGTGGACCGCCTGTCAGGCGGCAAGCTGAAGATCACGGTCCACCCGAACGCCTCGCTGTTCAAGGCCCCCGAGATCA
>JBILNB010000029.1:0-49337 GCA_044375195.1 Rubrivivax sp.
CGGCAGCATCCCCTCGACCGTGTTCGCGTTCTTCGCTCCGGGGCGCACGCCCGACGCGCTCGCCGAGCGCATGGCGCAGGTGCTCAACGGGCTGGTGACGCCCGACTTCCGCCGCACCTACGAGGCCCGCGGCCTGGTCATGCTGGGCAGCACGCCCAAGACGATGGCCGCCGAGATGAAGGAGGATGTGCAGCGCTTCGAGCGCGTGATCCGCGAGCTCGGCATCAAGCTCGATTGAGCTCGCGATGACCGCCTCACTCGCCGTCGTCGGCGCCGGCGCGGTCGGCAGCGTCGTGACCTGGCGCCTGGCGCGCGCCGGGGCGCCGGTGCTGCTGGTCGGGCGCGGGCCGCACCTGGCAGCCATCGGCCGCGCCGGCCTGCGCTACAGCGACGCCGGCACCGACGAGCGTCTGCCCATCGCCGTGGCCGAAGCAGGCCCCGGCCTGCGCGGGCAGGCCGCGTGCGACACCGTGTTCCTGGCCGTGAAGGCGCAGGACGTGCGCAGTGCCGTGGAAGCCGCGGCCCCGCTGCTGGGCCCGCAGACCACCGTCGTGCCGCTGCTCAACGGCCTGCCCTGGTGGCTGCGCGACGAGCCGCTCGAGGCCGTCGACCCCGGCGGCTGGCTGTGGCGGGCGCTGCCGGCGCCGCGCGTGGTCGGCGCCGTGGTCCACCTCGGCGCCGAGGTCGTCGCGCCGGGCTGGGTGCGGCAGGCCGGGGACAACCGCCTTACGCTGGGCGAGCCCGACGGCACGGCCAGCCCGCGGGCGCAGGCGCTGGCGGCCCTGCTCACGGCCGGCGGCCTGCCCACGCGCGTGCATGCCGCCATCCGCGACGAGGTCTGGACCAAGCTCGTGGGCAACCTCGGCGCCAACCCGCTCTCGGTGGTGACCGGCGCGACGCTCGACCGCCTGTTCGGCGAGCCCGGGCTGCGCGCCGTGGTCGAGGCCGTGATGCACGAGACCATGGTGCTCGGGGCCAACCTGGGCGTGCGCTTCCCGATGGACGTGGCCGCGCGCATCGCCGTCGGGCAGCGCCTGGGGACCTTCCGCACCTCGATGCTGCAGGACTTCGAGCGCGGCCGCGCGCTCGAGCTCGGCGCCATCGCCGACGCGCCGCTGGAGCTGGCCGCGCGCCTGCGCGTGCCGATGCCGATGACCACGCTCGTGCGCGACCTGGCGCGCGCCGCCGAGCGCAGCCGCGACCTGCGCGCCGCCGCGGCCGCCACAGGGGCCGGCACGGCCCGACCGAAGCCCAGGCCATGAGCGGACCCGACCCCGGCGCGCGCGACCTCTACGCCGCCTGCGCCCCCGACCTGCCGCCGCCCGCGGGCATGGACGGCGCCGAGTGGGCGCTGCGCCTGGAACTCGCCGGCCTGTACCGCGTCGTACACCACCTGGGCTGGTGCGACCAGATCTTCAACCACATCACCGCGCGCCTGCCCGGGGCCGGGCGCCACTTCCTGATCAACCCCTTCGGCCTGCGCTACGACGAGGTCACGGCCTCGAACCTGGTGCGCGTCGACCTCGATGGCCGCGCCGTGGGGCCCACGCCCTGGCCGGTCAACGCCGCGGGCTTCGTCGTCCACGGCGCCGTGCACCGCGCGCGCGACGACGCCCACGTCGTGATGCACACGCACACGCGCGCCGGCATGGCCGTAGCCTGCAAGGCCGAGGGCCTGTCGCACGACAGCTTCTACGGCGCCATGCTCACCGGCGAGGTGGCCTACCACCCCTTCGAGGGCATCACCGTGCACCCCGGCGAGATGGAGCGCCTGGCCGCGAGCCTGGGCCCGCGCTCGCTGATGATCCTGCGCAACCACGGCCTGCTGGCCTGCGGGCCCGACGTGCCCTCGTGCTTCTTCGCGATGTGGCTGCTGCAGCGCGCCTGCGAGACTCAGTGCGACGCGCAGGCGCTGGCCGGCCCGCACGCGCTGCTGCCGGCTGCGGTGCGCGAGCGCACGCGCGAGGACCGGCACCGCTCGGTCGTCGACCCGCAGCTCGCGCGCACCGTGCTGGCCGCGCTGCGGCGGGAGGTCGATGCCGGTCTGACCCCGGCCACCGACTACCGGCGCTGAATGACGCGCACCTTGACGCGCACCTCCGCGGCCCGCCCGCACGCACACGCCCGAGCGGCGCCCCCACGATGAGCCCACCCGCCACCACCGTCAGCGACCACCTCGTCGCCTACCTCGAGCAGCTCGGCATCACCTGCGCCTTCGGCGTGCTGTCCATCCACAACATGCCGCTGCTGGACGCGATGGGCCGGCGCGGGCGCATCCGCTTCGTGCCGGCGCGCGGCGAGGCCGGCGCCGTCAACATGGCCGACGCCGCGGCGCGCGTCAGCGGCGGGCTGGGCCTGGCCGTCACCAGCACCGGTACCGGGGCCGGCAACGCGGCCGGCGCGCTGGTGGAGGCGCAGACCGCCGGCACCCCGCTGCTGCACCTGACCGGCCAGGTAGCCGTGCCCTACCTCGACCGCGGCCGCTCCTACGTGCACGAGGCGGTGGGTCAGACGGCCATGCTGGGCGCGGTGTCCAAGGCGGTGCTGCGCGTGTGGTCGGCCGAGACCGCGCTCGGCACGCTGGTCGAGGCCGCGCGCATCGCGCTGACGCCGCCCACCGGGCCGGTCAGCGTGGAGATCCCGATCGACCTGCAGGGCGCGCCGCTGCAGGCCGGCCCGGCCCCGGCGCCGGCCCTGCCGGCCCCCGCGGCACCCGAGGCGGGCGCGATCGACCGCCTCGCGGCCGCGCTGGCGGCGGCGCGCCGCCCGGTGCTGTGGCTCGGCGGCGGCGCCCGCGACGCCCGCCCTGAGGTGCGGCGCCTGATGGCGCTGGGCGCGGCCGTCGTGACCACGCTGCAGGGACGCGGCATCGTGCCCGAGTGCACGCCCGGATCGCTCGGCGCCTTCAACTCGCAGCCCGCGGTGGAGCGCTTCTTCGGCAGCTGCGACGCGATGCTCGTGGCCGGCTCGCGCCTGCGCGTGCCCGAGACGCTGACGCACCAGCTCAAGCTGCCGCGCCCGCTGTGGCAGGTGGACGTGGACCCGCGCGCCTGGAACCGCGCCTACGTCAGCGACGGCTTCGTCTGCGGCGACGCGCGCCTGGCGCTGCGCCTGCTGGCCGACGGGCTCGAGGCCCAGGGCGTGCGCTTCGACCCCGCGCTGCACGCCGACGCCGACGCCGCGCGCGCCGCCGCCGAGGCTGCGCTGCGCGCCAATGTCAGCCCCTACGACGCGGTGGCCGACGCGGTGCAGCAGGCGGCAGGGGCCGATTTCAACTGGGCGCGCGATGTCACGATCGCCAACGCCACCTGGGGCAACCGCCTGCTGCGCCTGCCCGACGTGCGGCGCGGCGTGCACGCCACCGGCGGCGGCATCGGCCAGGGCCTGGCGATGGCCATCGGCGCAGCCGTCGCCACCCCGCAGCGCCGCACCTGGGCCCTGGTGGGCGACGGCGGCCTGGCGCTCAACCTGGGCGAACTCGCCACCGCGGTGCAGGAGCGCACCCGCCTCGTGCTGCTGGTGATGAACGACGGCGGCTACGGCATCCTGCGCAACCTGCAGGACGCCGACTACGGCGGTCGCCGCCACTACGCCGACCTGCACACCCCGCGCTTCGAGGCCCTGGCCGCGGCCATGGGCCTGGGCTTCCGGCGCGTGAGCACGCTGGCCGCCCTGCCGGCGCAGCTGGCCGACGCCGCGGCGGATCCGGCGCCGGCGATGCTGGTGGAGTTCGACATGGCCGCCATCGGGCCCTGGGCCAAACCCTTCACGGGGCCGCCGCTGGGGCGGGGCTGAGAGCCGGGCAGCACCGGGACCCACGCGAGGACAATCCGCGCCGAATCGACCCCATGTCCACGGCCGCCCCCATCCTCCGCCCCACCGCCCGCTTCCTGTGGGGACACCCGGCGCACGGTCTCGCGCTGGGGCTGGGCAGCGGCTTGTCGCCCTGGGCGCCGGGCACGGTGGGCACGCTGTGGGCCTGGGTGGCCTGGCTGCTGATGGCGCCCTGGCTCGACAACGCGACGGCGGCGCTCGTGATCGCCGCGGCCGCGTGGGTGGGCTGGTGGGCCTGCACGCGCACCGCGCGCGACCTCGGCATCGCCGACCCGCCGGCCATCGTATGGGACGAGGTCGTGGCCTTCTGGCTCGTGCTGTGGTTCGTGCTGCCGGCGGGCTTTGCCGCCCAGGCCGCCGCCTTCGTGCTGTTCCGCTTCTTCGACGCCGTCAAGCCCGGCCCCGTGGGCTGGGCCGACCGCGCCTTCAAGGGCCGGCCGGGAGAGCCCATCGGCTGGCGCCAGGGCTTCGGCATCCTGTTCGACGACCTCGTGGCTGCAGGCTGCACGCTGCTGGTGTACGCTCTCTCGGTTGCCGTTTGGCGGGGTGCCGTGGCCTGAAGACCGCGAGGCCTCGCGTCTGAGGCTATGCCCGCGCCCCGGCGCGCCCGCCGGGCCGCCGCGGCGGCGACCGGGCCGCGCCCGCCCACCCCGGTCCGCACAGGAGCGCGCACGATGACCCTGCACCGCACGCATCACGCCCCCGCCCTCGGCGTCCCCCTGCATCGGCGCGGCTTCCTGCGGCTGACCGGGGCCGCAGCCGCCGCGGCCGCGTTCGGCGCCCCCGCGCTGAACGCGCTCGCCGCCCCGTCCGGCGGAGGCCGCTTCGACACCCTCGAGCTCGACTGGCAGGACGCCCGGCGCGAGCGCTCCGTGCCCGCGCTGCTGTACCTGCCGCTGGCCGCCGGGCCGGCGGCGCCGGTGCCGCTGGTGGTGTTCTCGCACGGGCTGGGCGGCTCGCGGCGCGGCTACAGCCACCTGGGCCGCCACTGGGCGGCGCACGGCTGCGCCAGCCTGCACCTGCAGCACGTCGGCAGCGACCGCCGGCTGTGGGGCGGGGGCAACCCGCTGGAGCTGCTCACCCGCCTGCGCGAGGCGGCCAGCGAGGCCGAGGCCATCGCGCGCGTGCAGGACCTGGCCTTCGCGCTCGACCAGGTGCTGGGCGGCGAGTTCGCCGCGCGCATCGACCCCGGGCGCATCGTCGCGGCCGGGCACTCCTACGGCGCCAACACGGCCCTGCTGGCCGCCGGCGCCCGGCTCGAGCGCGGGGGCCGCGAGGTCGCCTTCCGCGACGAGCGCGTGCGCGCCGCGATGCTGCTGTCGGCCCCGCCCTTCCACGGCGAGCGCGAGCCCGCGCGCGTGGCCGCCACGGTGCGGCTGCCCACGCTGCACGTCACCGCCACCGGCGACACCGTGCGCCTGCCCGGCTACTACAGCGGGGCCGAGGACCGCATTGCGCTGTTCGAGGCCATGGGCAGCCCGCTGAAGGCGCTGGCGGTCTTCCAGGGCGGCACGCACAGCATCTTCACCGACCGCGCCGGCACCGGCGGCTTCGATCTCAATGCGCGCGTGAAGGCGGCCACGCAGGAGCTGACGCTGGCCTTCCTGCGCGGCGTGCTCGACGGCGAGGAGCAGGCGCTGCGCGATTGGCCGCAGCGCCATGCCGCGCTGCTGGAGCGCTTCGTCGCGCCGGCTGCCGGCCTGGCCCGCGCCGGGGTCTGAGAGCTTCAGCCGCGCTTGAGCACCAGCGTCAGGATGTCGTAGCTCGCCACGAGCTCGCCGTCCTGGTTGGTCACCTGCACGTCCCAGGCCACCACGCCCTGCGGCGGCTGGCCCTTGCGCGCGGGCTTGTCGATCTTGCGCTTGCAGGTCAGGCGCGCCTGGATCGTGTCGCCGATGCCCACGGGCTTGACGAAGCGCAGCGTGTCGAGGCCGTAGTTCGCGAGCACCGGCCCCGGCGCGGGCGAGACGAAGAGCCCGGCCGCGGCAGAGAGCACGAAGTAGCCGTGCGCGATGCGCTTGCCGAAGGCGCTCTCCTTCGCCGCGATCTCGTCGAAGTGCATGTAGAAGTAGTCGCCCGAGATGCCGCCGAAGGCCACGATGTCGGCCTCGGTGACGGTGCGCCGGTGCGTCAGCAGCGACTCGCCGATGGCCAGCTCCTCGAAATGGCGGCGGAAGGGGTGGACCCCGGTCTCGCGCAGCGCCGCGCCGCGCACGTACTCGCCGCTGACCGCGGCCAGCATGGTGGGCGAGCCCTGCACCGCCGCGCGCTGCAGGTAGTGCGCCACCGCGCGCATGCCGCCGAGCTCCTCGCCGCCGCCGGCGCGCCCCGGGCCGCCGTGCTTGAGCCCGGGCAGCGGCGAGCCGTGGCCCGTGGACTCCACCGCCGCCTCGCGGTCCAGCACCAGGATGCGGCCGTGCCAGGCGGCCACGGCCGGCACCACGCGCGCGGCCGTGGCCGGCTCGCGCGTGACCAGCGTGGCCACCAGGCTGCCGCGCCCGCGCGCGGCCAGGGCCACGGCCTCGTCCACCTCGTCGTAGGGCATCAGCGTGCTCACCGGGCCGAAGGCCTCGACGTCGTGCACGGTGGCGTTGGCGTGCGGGTCGGCGCAGCGCAGCAGCGTGGGCGCGAAGAAGGCCCCGCGCTCCACGCCCTCACCCTGCGGCGCCCAGCCCGCGCCCAGGCCGACGCCGGCGCCGTGGACCACCTCGCAGCCCGCGGCCAGCTGCGCCACGCGCGCGGCCACGTCGGCCTGCTGGGCGTGCGAGGCGAGCGCGCCCATGCGCACGCCCTCGAGGGCCGGGTCGCCCGCCACCACCTTGCCCAGGCGCGCGGCCAGGCGCCCGGCCACGGCGTCGAGGTGGCGCCGCGGCACGATGGCGCGACGGATCGCGGTGCACTTCTGCCCCGCCTTCACCGTCATCTCGCGCGCGACCTCCTTGACGAAGAGCTCGAACTCCTCGTCGTCCGGGCCGACGTCGGGCGCCAGGATCGCGCAATTCAGCGAATCCGCCTCGGCGTTGAAGGGCACCGAGCGCGCCACCAGGTTGGGGTGCACGCGCAGCCGCGCCGCGGTATCGGCCGAGCCGGTGAAGGTGACGACGTCGGACTCGGTCAGCCGGTCCAGCAGGTCCCCGGCGCCGCCGATCACGAGCTGCAGGCTGCCCGCGGGCAGCAGGCCGCTGTCGTGCATCAGGCGCACAGCGGCCTCGGTCAGGTAGCTGGTGGCGGTGGCGGGCTTGGCGATGCAGGGCATGCCGGCCAGGAAGCTGGGCGCGAACTTCTCCAGCAGACCCCAGACCGGGAAGTTGAAGGCGTTGATGTGCACCGCCACCCCGCGCCGCGGCACCAGGATGTGCGTGCCGGCAAAGCCGCCCTGCTTGCCCAGCGGCAGCACCGGGCCCTCGTGCACGACGTTGCCCGAGGGCAGTTCGCCGGCGCCGAAGCCGGCATAGGCGAACAGCGTGCCGGTGCCGCCCTCGATGTCGATCCAGCCGTCGGCGCGGGTGGCCCCGGTGTGGCGCGACAGCGCGTACAGCGTCTCCTTGCGCTCGGCCAGGTAGGCCGCCAGCGCGCGCAACCGTGCCGCGCGCTGCTGGAAATCCAGCGCCAGCAGCGCCTGCACGCCGACGCGGTGCGCATGGTCCACGGCCTCGGCGAAGTTGGGCCGCTCGGCATGGGTGTGCGCGACCGGGCTGCCGTCGATCGCGCTGTGCAGCAGCGCGGCCGGCTCGGCGCCCAGCCAGCGGCCGGCGATCAGGCTCTGCAGCAGGGGGGGGGTCATGGCTGGGGGCTCCTCATCGGCAGGATCTTCAACAGGTGCGGGCGATTGTCGGCGCCGCGCATCAGCCGCGGCCGGCCAGCGCGCTCGTGAGCTGACCCGCCAGGCGCTGCGCCTGCTGGCGCAGCAGCGCGCCCACCTCGGCGCGGCGTTGCTCGTCCAGGCGCACGGAGATCGCGGCCACGCTCAAGGCCGCCACCGGCGCGCCGGCCGGGAAGGCCACCCCCACCGCCGCCGTGCCGGCGTACACCGGGCCGTCGAGGTAGGCATAGCCGCGCTCGCGCCCGTCGCGCACCGCGGCGCGCACGAGCTCGGCGCTCAGGTTGGAGAGCTTGGCGTAACGCGGGCCGTTGGCCTCGATGAGTTCCTCGGCCTCGGCCGCCGGCAGCGCGCAAAGGATGGCCAGCCCCCCGGCGCCGATCCCCAGCGGCCGGCGGATGCCGACGTCCAGCGTCAGCGCCTTGATCGGGTAGTCGCCCAGCGCGCGGGCCGAGCAGATGGCCTCCAGCCCGCGGCGCTCGCTGAGGTAGACCGTGTCCTGGGTCTGCTGGGCCAGCTCGGCCAGCGCGGGCTCGCAGCGCTCGGCCAGGCTGAAGCGCGGCCGCGCCAGCAGCCCCAGCTCGAACAGCAGCGGGCCGATCGCGTATTTGCGGGTCGCGGACCGGCGCTCGACCAGACCCTCGGCCTCCATTCGCTGCAGCATGCGGTGGCAGGTGGAGGTGGGCAGCCCGGTGGCGGCCGCCACGTCGGCCAGCCGCATGCCCTCGCGCCCGCGGGAGGCGACGACGCGCAGCATGGCCACCAGGCGCTCGATGCTCTGCGTGCCGCTGCGCGACTCCGCCTCGGCCTGCCGCGCGCTCACCACGGCCCCCGGGACGGCCCTGCGGGCGCTTGCCGTTTCTCACGATACGGCAAAAACTCGGGTTCGCCCGGAACCGCTGCAGCCTGACGCATGCTTCAATCTTCCCCAGTCAACGCCACCAAAAAATGCCACATCGTGGAACACTTTGATCGTACCCCGCCGCAGACGATGACGGAGAAGATCCTGGCCCGCGCCAGCGGTCGCCCGCACGTGCGCCCCGGCGACGAGGTCGAGGCCCGGCCCGACTTCGTCATCAGCTACGACTTCCCCGGCTACACCGATGTCTTCTTCCGCGAGGCGCGGGAACTGGGCGTGGAGCGTGTGCAGGACCCCAAGCGCTTCGTCCTGTTCATCGACCACATGGTCCCCGCCGCCACCCCGAAGGAGGAGGAGCTGCACCGCGGCACCCGCGCCTGGGGCGCCGATCAGGGCGTGCCGGTGCACGAACGCAAGGGCATCGGCCACCAGGTCAGCGCCGAGCTCGGCTACGCCACGCCCGGCGCCTTCGTCGTGCACTTCGACGGCCACGTCAGCCAGCTCGGCGCCTTCGGCACCTATGCCTTCGGCGCGCGCAAGGGCGTGCTCGAGGCCTACGTGTCGGAGACCATGGCCATCCGCGTGCCGCCGACGGTGAAGATCGTGCTCACCGGCACGCTGCGGCCGGGCGTGATGGCGCGCGACGTCTTCCACCACCTGGTGCGCGTGATGGGTCCCGCGTCCTGCGCCTTCAAGGCGGTGGAGCTGGCCGGCCCGGTGATCGACGCGATGAGCATCGAGGGCCGGCAGACGATCTGCGGCCAGGCCATGTTCCTCGGCGCGAACACCATGCTGATCGCGCCCGACGCGCGCACGCTGGAGTGGCTCCAGGGCCGGGCCCAGCTCGACCTGGCGCCGGTGCATCCCGACGCGGACGCGGTCTACGAGCGCGTGGTCACGGTCGACGTCTCGGCGCTCGAGCCCATCGTCGTCGTGCCGCCGAGCCCGGCCAACACGCGCGACCTCTCCGAGCACGTCGGGCTCGAGGTGCACGCCGGCTACCTCGGCTCCTGCGCCAGCGGCCGGCTGGAAGACCTGCGCGCCGCCGCCGAGGTGCTGCGCGGGCGCCAGATCAAGCCCGGCTTCCAGCTGCACGTGGTGCCCACCTCGCAGGCCATCATGGCGCAGGCCGCGCGCGAGGGCCTGATCGCGACCCTGGTCGAGGCCGGCGCCTTCATCAGCTCGCCCACCTGCGACTACTGCTACGGCCGCATCGCCACCATGGCCGACGGCCAGCGCGCTGTCTCCACTGGCACGCTCAACACGCCCGGGCGCATGGGCAGCGTGGACTCCGAGATCTACCTGTGCAACGCCGCGGTGGTGGCGGCGTCGGCGATCGAGGGCCGCATCGCCGACCCGCGGCCCTACCTGGGAGCCGCGTGATGGCCCTGCCCCACCTGCGCGGCCGCGTGGCCTGGGTCTTCGACGAGGATGACTTCGACATCGACCTCATCATCGGCGTGCGCAACATCAAGATCACCGACCTGGACGAGCTGGCGCGCCTGGCCATGGGCGACCGCGAACCCGGCTTCGCCGCCACGGTGCAGCGCGGCGACCTGCTCGTGGGCGGGCGCAACTTCGGCTACGGCCACCCGCACTACCCGGCCATGCGGGCGATGCGCCACCTGGGCATCGCCGGGGTCGTGGCCGAGTCCTTCTCGCCCGGGTTCTTCCGCGGCGAGATCAGCATGGGCTTCCCGCTCGTCACCTGCCCCGGCATCCTGGGCCTGGCCGCGCGCGGCGACGTGCTCGAGGTCGAATGGGCCGCGGCCGAAGTGCGCCACCCCGCCAGCAGCCGCGCCCTGCCCCTGCAGCCGCTGGCCGACTCCGAGCGCCAGACGCTGGAGGCCGGCGGCCTTCTTCCCTACCTGAAGGCGCGACGCAGCCGCGCGCAAGGAGTTCACTCATGACCGCAGCCTCATCCCGTCAACGCCTGCGCCAGTGCCTGGCCGAGGGCCGCACCTTCTGGTTCGCCGGCGCGCAGGACACCCTGTCCGCGCTGCTGGTCGACCAGTCGGGCTTCGACGGCGTGTTCACCACCGGCTTCGGCATCTCGGCCTCGCTGCTGGGCCAGCCCGACATGGAGCTGTACACGCTGAGCGAGAACGTCCAGGTCGTCGACCACATCGCCAACGTCGTGCGCAAGCCCATCTTTGCCGACGCCGACACGGGCTACGGCAACGTGCTGAACGTCGGCCGTACCGTGCGCGCGCTCGAGAAGGCCGGCGCGGCCGCGCTGTCGCTCGAAGACCAGGTCAGCCCCAAGCGCTGCCCGGCCGCCGCGGCGCCGTTGCTGACGCTGTCGGTGGCCGACGCCGTGGGCAAGATCCGCGCCGCGGTCGACGCGCGCCAGGACGCCAACCTCGTCATCGTTGCCCGCACCGACGTGGCCGACCCCGAGGAGGCCATCGACCGTGCCGGCCGCTACGCCGAGGCCGGCGCCGACGTGATCCAGCCCATCTCGCGCACCTTCCACGACCATGCCGGCCTGCTGCGGCTGCGCCAGGCCTGCGGCCGGCCGCTGTCGCTGCAGCTGATGGAGGGCACCTGGACCGCCGACCTCGACCGCGCGCAGATCGAGTCGGTGGCCGCCTTCGCGACCTATCCGCTGGTCACGCTGATGAGCACCGTGCACGCGCTGCAGACCAACCTGGCCGCGCTTTCGGCCCAGCGCGGCCAGCCGCTGCGCGAGCTGCCCTGCGGCCGTGCGTCCATGGCGGCCTTCAAGACGCTCGTCGGCTGGCACGCCGCCGAGCACCTGCAGGCGCACTACGAGGTCGGCACGCCCGCGCGTTGAACGCAGCCCCTCGCAACCCCCGCCCACTCTTCCCCCACGGAGCAACCCACCCATGAACCTGACCCGCCTCCTGACCGGCGCCACCCTGCTGGGCGCCGCCCTCTTCGGCGCCGCGCCGGCCCTGGCGCAGACCGCCGCCTTCCCGACCAAGCCGCTGCGCATCATCGTGCCCTACCCGCCGGGCGGCGCCACCGACGTCGCCGCGCGCCTGGTGGCGCCGCGCCTGGCCGAGGAGCTGAAGCAGAACGTGGTGGTCGAGAACCGCCCGGGCGCCAGCGGCAACCTCGGCATGGTCGCGCTGCTGCAGAGCCCGCCCGACGGCCACACCCTGGCCATGAGCCTCACCGGCATGGTGTCGATCAACCCGACCACCTACAGCAAGGCCGGCTTCACTGCCGCCGACTTCACCCCGGTGGCGCGCGTCTCGCTCGCGCCGCTGGTGCTGGTGGTGCCGGCGGAGTCGCCCTGGAAGACGATGGGTGACCTCATCGCCGCCGGCAAGGCCGCCGGCAAGGGCGGCCTGCCCTACGGCTCCACCGGGGCGGGCGGCATCTCGCACGTCGCCTCCGAGCTCGTCAACGCCGCGGCCGACAGCAACTTCACGCACGTGCCCTACCGCGGCGGCGCCCCGCTGGCGCAGGCGCTGATGGCCAACGAGGTGCGCTGGGGCCTGCTCGGCACAGCCGACGCCCGCGCCCAGATCCAGGGCGGCAAGCTTCGCGCGCTCGGGCAGCTGCGCGCCACGCGCTCGGAGCTCTGGCCCGACGTGCCCACGCTCACCGAGCAGGGCGTGCGCGGCGGCGTCGACTTCGACATGTGGTTCGGCCTGGTCGTGCCCTCCAAGACGCCGGCGTCCGTCGTGACGCTGCTCAACGACAAGGTCGCCAGGATCGTCGCCGAGCCCGACTTCCGCCGTCGCCTGAACGACATCGGCGGCGTGTCCCTGACAAGCGGCAACACGGTCGCGGCCTTCGCCGAGGTCATCCAGCGCGAGCTCGACGTGCTGCCGAAGACGGCGCGCGACCTCGGCCTGAAGCTCGACTGAGCGGGAACGGCCTCGAGACCACCACACAAGGAGACAAGCATGCCCACGAACCGCACACGCCTCACCCTGGAACAAACCTTCCGACGCCGACTCCTGCAGGCGGCCGGCACCGTTCCCTTCTGGTCGCTGCAGGCCGCCGCGCAGGGCACGGCCGGGGGTGGCGTGCTTCGCGTGGCTGCGCCGCACAACCCCTCCACCCTCGACCCGATGACGGGGCGCTCCGGGCCGGACCACGTCTACCTCTACACGCTCTTCGACACCCTCATCGACTGGGAGCCGAACGCCCTGACACCCGTGCCCGGGTTGGCCGAATCGTGGAGCTATCCCGATCCGACGACCCTGGTGCTGAACCTGCGCAAGGGCGTGAAGTTCCACGACGGCGGCGCCCTGGACGCCGAGGCCGTCAAGGCCAACCTGGACTGGGGCCGCAGCAACGAGCGGTCGTCGGTCAAGGTCGACCTGTCGTCGGTGGAGAGCGTCGAGGTGCGCGGTTCGCACACCGTGGCCTTGAAGCTCAAGCGCCCCGACCGCGCCCTGCCGCTGATCCTCTCCGACCGGGCGGGCATGATGCGCTCGCCCAAGGCCGTGCGCGACCTGGCCGCCGGCCATGACCGCAACCCGGTCGGCACGGGAGCCTTCAAGTTCGTGAGCTGGGCCGACCGCGACCAGGTGGTCGTGACCCGCAACCCGGACTACTGGAAGCGCGACATCGGCAACCTCGACGGCATCGTCTTCAAGGTCATCTCCGAGCCGCAGACCGCCCTGCGATCGGTGGTGTCGAACGACAACCACTTCACCTACTACGTGCCTCCGCAGCAGCGCGCGGTGGCCGAGCGGTCCGGGCGGCTGACCATCGACGTCAGCCCCTCGCTGCAACTCGGGATGCTGTATTTCAACTACGGGCGCGGTCCCATGAAGGACGCCCGGGTGCGCCGCGCCGTCAACCATGCCATCGACCGGGCCGCCTACGTGAAGGCCACGGCCGGCGGGCTGGGCGAGCCGGCGGACATGGCGCTGCCCAAGGCGCACTGGGCGCACGCGCCTGAGCTGGCGGGCTACCACAAGCACGACCCCGAGCGCGCGCGGGCCCTGCTGCGCGAGGCCGGCCTCACCAGCGGCGTCGAGATCCACCTGATCGCCTGGAACGACCAGCTCTCGATGCAGCGCACCGAGGTGCTGATGGAGATGCTCAAGCAGGTGAACATCCGCCTGAAGGTGACCACCGGCACCGGCGTGGACACGGCGGGCCAGTTCTTCGGCAAGCAGGAAGGGGACATGCACCTGTCCTTCTGGACCGGGCGCCCCGACCCCTCGCTGACCTACGACCTGCTGTTCTCCGAAGGCTCGTTCTTCAACGCCGGGCGCGGCGCCACCGCCGGCATGGCACAGGCCCTTTCGGAGGCGCAGGCCGGCGCCACGCTGGAGGCGCGCAAGACCGCCTTCGCGAAGGTCCAGCGCATCGCCCTGGAGAACGCCTTGTTCTGCCCCCTGATGTTCGACGTGCAGATGGTGGTCCACAGCAACAGGCTGCGCGGCTACCGCCCCAACCTCATCGGCAAGCCCAAGCTGGACAGCATCTCCCAGGCATGAACGGGCTTCGCGTGCCGGGCGCGCTGCCGCGGTGCGTGCTGCGCGACCTGCTGCACGAGCAGGTCGCCGCACGGCCGGACGAGGTCTACGCCGCCTTCGAGAGCGGCGAGACCTGGACCTTCCTCGACCTGCTGGCGCAGGTGCGCGAGGCGGCGGCAGGCCTGGCGGCGCTGGGCGTGCGCCAGGGGGATTTCGTCGCGCTGTGGCTGGCCCACGGCCCGGTGGCGCTGCGCACCTGGTTCGCGGTGAACTACCTCGGCGCCGTCGCCGTCCCGGTCAACCTGGCCTACAAAGGGCAGCTCCTGGCGCGCGTCCTGGCGAACTCGGGCGTCCGCCTGATGGTGCTGGAGTCGCACCTGGTCGAGCGGCTCGAGGCCCTCGCGCCGGCCGACCGGGCCCGGCTGGACACCCTCGTCACCGTCGGCGAGAGCGCGCCGCGCGTGCCAGCAGGCCTGCGGCAGGTCGATGAAGCGGCGCTCCACGGCGCCGGCTCGTGCCCGCCCGAGCCGCCCGCGCCCATCCGCCCCACCGACCTGCAGGTCATCCTGTACACCTCGGGCACGACGGGGCCGTCCAAGGGGGTGCTCTGCTCCTACCTGCACCTTTGGACCTCGGGTCACAACGTCTATTTCCTGACGGCCCGGGACCGCTACATGGTCAACCTGCCGCTGGCGCATGTCTCGGGCATCCTGCCGTGCGTGCTGATGCTGGCGCTGGGAGGGTCGATCGCCGTGGTCGAGCGCTTCCAGACCGATCGGTTCTGGGAGCAGATCCGCCGCTGCCAGGCCACCTTCGTCATCCTGCTGGGCGCGATGGCCAAGTTCCTGCTGTCCCAGCCCGCCAGCGCGCAGGAGCGCGGCGGCCCGCTGACCAAGATGCTGCTGCTGCCCTTCGACATGCCGATCGAGCCGATGCGCGAGCGCTGGGGCGTGGACGTCTACACCTCGTTCAACATGACCGAGGTGTGCTGCCCCATCATGTCCGCGCCCAACCCGACGGCGCTCGGCTCCTGCGGCCGCCTGCGCCCCGGCATCGAGGCCCGCATCGCCGACCCCGAGGATTTCGAGGTGGCCGACGGCACGGTGGGCGAACTGCTGCTGCGCACCGACCAGCCCTGGAGCTTCAGCCACGGCTACCACGAGGACCCCGCCGCCACGGCCCGCGCCTGGCGCAACGGCTGGTTCCACACGGGTGACGCGTTTCGGCGCGATGCCGAGGGCAACTTCTACTTCGTCGACCGCCTGAAGGACACGATCCGCCGCCGTGGCGAGAACATCTCGTCCTTCGAGGTCGAGGCCGAGCTGCTGGCGTTTCCCGCGGTCCAGGAGGCGGCCGTCGTCGCGGTGCCCAGCGAGCTGGGCGAGGACGAGGTGATGGCCGTGCTGACCGCCAAGCCGGGCCAAGGGGTGGACCCTGCGGAGCTCATCCACTTCCTGGTCCCGCGGCTGCCCTACTTCATGATCCCCCGCTATGTGCGCGTGGAGCCCGAACTGCCCAAGACGCCGACCCTCAAGATCGAGAAGCATCTGCTGCGGCAGCAGGGGCTGAAAGCCCCTGGCATCTGGGACCGGGAGCAGGCCGGCCTGCGCCTGGGCCGCAACACCTGAGACCCGACCATGAGCAAGATCCAAGGAACCCTGGCGTACCGGGGCCGCGTCGGCAGCGTGCAGGCCGACGCGCAGGGCGCCCTGACGCTGGAGGGCGCGGCCGCGATCGCCGCCGACGCCCTGTACGCCGCCGGCGCCACGCCCCACCTGGGCTCGCTCACGCTGCGCCGAACCGCGGGCGCGGCGCCGCGCCTGGGCCAGACCGTCAGCTGCACGCTGGAGCCAGGGGTCGACAACGCGCAGGTGGTCGCATGCATCCACGGGCCGCAGGGCGTGGCCTGGGAGGCCCGGGCGCAGCTCACGGGGCCGGTGCCGCCCGGGCCCGCCGCGCCCGAGCCGGCTTCGCCCCTGCCGAAGATGCAGTTGATGCGCCCAATGCGCGCGGGCGACTGCGACCAGGCCGGCCACGTCAACGTGCGCGTCTTCATGGAGCTGGCCGACGAGGCCACCCGGATCCTGCTGGCGGACACGCCGGGCGGGGGCGGGCCACTGCAGATCTCGCAGGTCCGCATCACCTTCCGGCGCGAGCTGTTCCGGGGCGACGTGGTGACCGTGCATCCGGGTGTACGCCGGGTGGACGACCAGGGCGCCGAGGTGGTCCACGGCATCGTGCACCAGGCCTCCGGAGCCCTGGCCTGCGTCGTCGAAACCCGGCTCGCCCCCGAACCGGGTGCCGACAGCGGCTCGGCAGGCCACGGCGCGGCGCTCGAGGCCCTGAAGCCCCTGGCGGGCGAGTGGCCCGGCCTGCCGTCGGCACGCGCCCCGGCGGCGCCGCGCGCGGGCACCGCCCCGGGCGCGGGTGCCGTGGTCACGGCCATGGCCGTGGTCGACGCCTGGGACTGCGACGACTCGGCGCACCTGTCCCTGCGCGCCCTGGTCAACCTCTGCTCGACCGGCGCGAGGCAGTACCTCGCGACCCTCAGGCTGACCGGCGAGCGTTTCCTGCGCGAGCGCATCACCGTGGCGGCGGTGGACTACCTGATCGACGTGGTGCAGCGCCCGGGCCTGGGCCGCAACGTCACCCTGCGCAGCGCTTTCCTGTCCGGGAGCGCCAAGTCGATCCGCTTCGCGCACCATCTGGTGGACTCCGACACGGGCACCTTGTACGCCGTGGTGGAGATCGTCGGGGTCATGCTCGACCTGGCGACCCATCGGTCCATGGAGATCCCGGCGGACGTGAAGCAGCGCCTGGGGCTGGGATGACACCGAGCCGGCCCGCCCCGCCCGGGGACCCCGTGCTGTCGCTGCACGACGTCGGCATCACCTTCCAGACGGCGGCGGGGGATCTCGCCGTCACGCACAAGGTGTCCTTCGAGGTCGCCGCCGGCGAGCGGGTGGGCCTGGTCGGCGAGAGCGGCTGCGGCAAGACGGTGACCGGCCTGGCCATCATGCGGCTCCTGCCGGCGCATCAATGCCGGGTGGCGGGCAGCATCCGCTTCGCGGGCGCCGACCTGAACCGCTTGCCCGAGAAGGACATGCGCGCCATCCGCGGCCGTGATGTCGCCATGGTGTTCCAGGAGCCGATGAGCGCGCTGGACCCGGTGTTCACCGTCGGCTCGCAGATCGCCGAGGCCTGGCGCGCCCACCATCCGCGGGGCAGCGCCCGCGAGGCGCGCGAGCGTGCCGTGCAGGCGCTGGCCCAGGTCGGCATCCCCCTGCCCGCCCGGCGCTACGACGAGTACCCGCACCAGCTCTCGGGCGGGATGCGCCAGCGCGTCATGATCGCGATGGCCATCATCTGCAACCCGCGGCTGCTGATCGCCGACGAGCCCACGACCGCGCTGGACGTGACGGTCCAGGCCCAGATCCTGGACCTGCTGCGCGAGCTCAGCGAGCGCACCGGCATGGCGCTGCTCTTCATCACGCACGACCTCGGCGTCGTGGCCGAGACCTGCACGCGCATGATCACGATGTACGCGGGCGAGGTGGTCGAGGACGCGCCCGTCGATGCCGCGCTGGCCCGGCCGCGCCACCCCTACACCTCGGGACTGCTGCGGTCGCTTCCGCGGCTGTCCGCGCCGGGCAGCCGCTTCAGCGCCATCCCCGGCCGGGTGCCCTCGCCGGCCCGGATGCCCGGCGGATGCCGCTTCCGCGCGCGCTGCGGCCATGCGCAGCCTCCCTGCAGCGCGGCACAGCCCCTGCAAGCGGTGGCCGCCACCGGCGAGCCGCCACGCTGGGCGCGCTGCATGCGTCACGCCGAGCTCGATCTGCCGGGCGCGGTCGCCGCGACCGCCCTGGCGGGGGCGCAGCCACCATGACGGCCGCCCCCCTGCTCGAGGTGCGCGACCTGCGCGTGCACTTCCCCACCCGGGACCGGCAGCAGACGGTCAAGGCCGTGGACGGCATCAGCTTCCACGTGCACGCCGGGGAGACCTTCGGCATCATCGGCGAGTCGGGCTCGGGCAAGACCACCCTCGGGCGCGCCCTGGTGTCGCTGGTACCGCCGACCTCGGGCGCCATCCTGCACGACAGCGTCGACCCGGCCTCGCTGGACGCCGACGCCCGACGCGCCCACGGGCGGGACTACCAGATCATCTTCCAGGACTCGAACGCCGCGCTCAACCCGCGCATGCGGGTCCTCGAGGCCGTGCTCGAGCCGCTGCGCTACGCCACGGGCAGCGGGCTGGGCGCCGACGCGCGCCGGCGCGCGCTCGAGGCGCTGGTCCGGGTCGGCCTCACAGCCGAGCACGGGCAGCGCTACCCGCACCAGCTCTCGGGCGGGCAGAAGCAGCGCGTCACCATCGCGCGCGCGCTGATGCTGCGCCCGCGGCTCATCGTCTGCGACGAGGTGGTGGCGGCGCTGGACCTGTCGATCCGCGGCGACGTGCTCAACCTCTTCGCCGACCTGCAGCGCGAGTTCGGCCTGACCTACGTCTTCATCACCCACGACCTGTCGGTCGTCTCGCACATCAGCGATCGCATCGCCGTCACCTACCTGGGGCGCTTCATGGAGCTCGGCCCGCGCGCCAGCCTCACGGACCGCCCGCTGCACCCCTACACGCGCGCGCTGATGTCGGCCGAGCCGCTGCCGCTGCCTTCGCACCTGCGCACCGAGCGCCGCATCCGCCTCGAGGGCGAGATCCCGAGCCCGGTGGCCCCACCCTCGGGGTGCCGCTTCCGCACCCGCTGCGCGCACGCGATGCCGCGCTGCGCCGCCGAGGAGCCAGCCTGGCGCGAGCTTCGGCCGGGCCACTTCGCGGCCTGCCATTTCGCCACGGCCGAGGGCGCACCGACGTGAGCCTCTCCCCTGCCCCCATGGCCGCAGCCTCCGCATGGCAGCGCCTGCGCCAGCACCTGCTGGCGCGGCGGCTGCTGCAGGCCCTGCCGGTGCTGCTGCTGGCCACCTTCCTGGTGTTCGGCTTGCTCAAGCTCCTGCCCGGAGACATCGCCATGGCCCTGGCGGGCGACAACGCCAGCCAGGCCCGCCTGGCCGAGATCCGGGCGCTCTACGGGCTGGACCAGCCCTTCCTGGTGCAGTACGGCCAGTGGCTGTGGCAGGCCCTGCAGGGTGACCTGTCCCGCTCCTTGATCTCCGGTGAGGCGGTCGCGACGTCCATCGCGCGCTGCCTGCCCCACACCCTGCTGATCGTGACGCTCGCCCTGGCCCTGGCCGTGGCCGTCGGCGTCCCGCTGGGCCTGCTGGCGGCCTCCTTCCACGGGCGGCGCCTGGATGGCCTGATCATGGCCGGCGCGTCGCTCGGCGTGGCCGTGCCCAACTTCTGGCTGGCGATGCTGCTGATCGCGTTCTTCGCCCTGCAGCTGGGCTGGTTGCCGGCCACCGGCGCCGTCAGTTTCAGCCAGCAGCCGCTGGACGCCATCCGCCACGCGCTGATGCCCGCCATGGCCCTGGCCTGCGGCGGCATCGCCGAGGTGGCGCGGCAGTTGCGCAGCTCGCTGGTGGACCTGGCGTCCTCCCAGCAGGTGCGCACCCTGCACGCGAAGGGCCTCAGCCCGGCCGCGATCCTCTGGCGCCACGGGCTGCGCAACGTCGGCGTCAACCTGCTGACGGTGATCACCCTGCTGGCCAACCGCATGCTGGCGGCAACCGTCGTGGTCGAGGCCGTCTTCGCCGTCCCCGGGATGGGCGGCCTCATCGTCAACGGCGCGCTCACGCGCGACTTCCCCGTCGTGCAGGGCGTGGTGCTCGTCATGGTCCTGATCGTGATCTCCATCAACCTGCTCGCCGACCTGCTGTACGGCGTCATCGACCCGCGCGCGAAGTGAACGAGCCCACCCCTCCCGTGGACGACCTGGCCGGTGACGCGCCGCCCCCCTCGGCAGGCCGCATCGCGCGCGTCCTGGCCTGGATGCGCGCCGACCCCGGGGCCGCGGCCAGCCTGCTGTTCCTGCTGACGCTGGCGCTGCTGGCGCTCACGGCGGACTGGGTGGCGCCCTACCGGCCCAGCGCCCAGGACCTGGGCAACACGCTGAGCCCCCCCTCCAGCGCCCACTGGCTGGGCACCGACGACCTGGGCCGCGACACCCTGAGCCGCCTGATCCACGGCGCGCCGCTCACCTTGTCGGCGAGCTTCCTCGCAGTCGCCGTGGCGGTGCTGCTCGGCGTGCCCGTGGGCCTGGCCGCCGGCTACCTGGGGGGGCGCTTCGACGAGATGGTCGGGCGCCTGATCGACACCCTGCTGTCCTTCCCGGCGATCGTGCTGGCCATCGCGGTGACGGGCGCGCTGGGCATCGGCCTGACGAACTCGATGATCGCCGTGGGCATCGTCTTCTCGCCGCAGCTCGCCCGCATCGTGCGCGCCCGCGCGCTGGTCGTGCGCAGCGAGCTGTACGTCGACGCGGCCCGCTGCTTCGGCGCGCCCACCGCGAGCATCCTCTGGCGCCACGTGCTGCCGAACACGCTGCAGCCCGTGATCGTGCAGGTGACCCTGCTGCTGGCCGGCGCGCTGCTGGCCGAGGCCAGCCTCAGCTTCCTGGGCCTGGGCGTGCAGCCGCCTCACGTCAGCTGGGGTTCGATGCTGGCCCGCGCCTACCAGAACATGGAGCTGGCGCCGCAGCAGATGTATGCGCCGGGGCTGGCGATCCTGCTGACGGCGCTGGCCTTCAATACGCTCGGGGAGTCTCTGCGCGTGGCGCTGGACCCGACCCGCAAGCAACTCTGACCGGGGTACCCTCCCCGGCCGCGGCGGCGTTGCCGGCTCGGGCGCGGCGCCACCGACGAGACCCGGAGACACCATGATCCACAAGGTACTGATCGCCAACCGCGGGGAGATCGCCGTCCGGCTCGCGCGCGCGCTGCGGGACCAAGGCCTTGCCAGCGTAGCCGTCTGCGCGCGCGACGACGCGCAGGCCCTGCACACCCGGCTCGCCGACACCACCGTGGCCCTGGACGCCAGCGGCCCGGCCGCCTACCTGGACATCGCCGCCCTGGTGCAGGTGGCCCGGCAGCAGGGCTGCGATGCGGTGCACCCCGGCTACGGCTTCCTCAGCGAGCGCGCCGACGCCGCGCAGGCCTTCGCCGACGCCGGGGTGAGCTTCATCGGGCCCACGCCGGCCCACCTGGCCCTGTTCGGTGACAAGGCCGCCGCGCGCGCCCTGGCCGAACGGTGCGATGTGCCGGTGATGCCCGGAAGCCCGGGCGCGGTCTCGCTGAGCGAGGCACAGGCCTTCTTCGCCGCGCACGCGCTCGAGGGCCGCGGCGTGATGGTGAAGGCCATCGGCGGCGGCGGCGGGCGTGGCATGCGCGCCGTGCTGCAGGCCGCCGACCTGCCCGGCGCCTACGAGCGCTGCCGCTCCGAGGCCCGGGCCGCCTTCGGTGTCGACGGCGTGTACGTCGAGTGCCTGATGCCCCGGGCCCGCCATGTCGAGATCCAGGTGCTGGGCGATGGCCGCGAGGTCGTCAGCCTGGGCGACCGCGACTGCACGCTGCAGCGGCGCTTCCAGAAGCTCGTGGAGATCGCGCCCAGCCCGCGCCTGCCCGAGGCCCTGCGCCAGGCCATCACGGCCGCGGCCTTGCGCATGGCCGCAAGCGTGGCCTACCGCGGCCTGGGCACGTTCGAGTTCCTGGTCGACGAGACCTCGACCTCGCTGCCCGTCGTCTTCATCGAGGCCAACCCGCGCCTCCAGGTCGAGCACACCGTCACCGAGGCCGTGACCGGCCTTGACCTCGTCCAGTTGCAGCTCGGCATCGCGGCCGGGCAGTCGCTGGCGGACCTGGGCCTGGCCGCCGGCGGTGCCGTGGCGCCGCAGGGTTTCGCGATCCAGTGGCGCATCAACGCCGAGACGCTGGACGCGCACGGCCAGGCCCGCCCGGCCAGCGGCGCCCTGAGCCGCTTCGACCTGCCCAGCGGCCCGGGCGTGCGCGTCGACACGCATGGGTATGCGGGCCTCGCGCCGTCGCCCCACTACGACACGCTGCTGGCCAAGCTGATCGTGCACAGCCCGTCGCCGCGGTTCGCCGATGCGGGCCGCCGCGCCCGGCGCGCCCTGGCCGAGTGCCGCATCGAGGGCCTGGCCACCAACCTGGGGCTGCTGCAGGCCCTGGCAGACCGCGAGGAGTTCACCTCCCAGGAGGTGCACACGCGCTTCGTCGAGGAACAGCTCGCCGCGCTCCTGGCCGCGGCTGCCGAACACTCCAGCGCCAGGCCCGTCGACGCCCCGGCCGCGATGCCGGCGATCGTGCCCGGCACCGCGGGGGGTGACGAGGCACGCGGCGCCGTCCTCGCCCCCATGGCCGGGCGCGTGGTGCAGATCGGGGTGCAGGTGGGCGACCTGGTCCCGCAGGGGGCCGAGGTGGGCGTCCTCGAAGCCATGAAGATGGAGCACCTGGTCCAGGCCCCCGAGGCCGGCCGCGTGGTGGCCCTGCTGGCCGTGGCGGGAGACTTCGTCGCCGAAGGCCAGCCCCTGGTGCGGCTGGATCCCGTGGAGGCGGCGCTGGCGCCGGCCCAGGCACAGGCCACGGTCTGCCTCGACACCCTGCGCGACGATCTCCAGCGCGTCATCGACCGGCATGCGTTCACGCTGGACGCGCAGCGCCCCGCGGCGGTGGCCCGGCGGCATGCCCAGGGGGGGCGCACCGCGCGCGAGAACGTGGCCGACCTGTGCGACCTCGGCGAACACCCGGACCGCTTCATCGAGTACGGGGCGCTCGCCGTGGCGGCGCAGGCGAGCCGTCGCACCCTGGACGACCTGATCGCCAACACACCGGCCGACGGCATCGTGACCGGCATCGGCAACGTCAACGCCGCCCTCTTCGGCGCCCAGGCCTCACGCTGCGTCGTGATGGCCTACGACTACACCGTGCTGGCGGGCACGCAAGGCCTGCGCAACCACCAGAAGCAGGACCGCATGCTGAAGCTGGCGCACCAGTGGCGCCTGCCCGTGGTGCTCTTCGCCGAAGGCGGCGGCGGCCGCCCGGGCGACACCGACATGCCGATCATCGCGGCGCTGAACAACCACACCTTCAGCCAGTTCGCCGCGCTCTCGGGCAAGGTGCCGGTGGTCGGCATCGTGCACGGCCGCTGCTTCGCCGGCAACGCGGCGCTGCTGGGGTGCTGCGACGTGATCATCGCCACCCGGGCCAGCAACATCGGCATGGGCGGCCCGGCCATGATCGAGGGCGGGGGCCTGGGGCGATTCGCGCCGGAGCAGGTCGGGCCCAGCGCCGTGCAGTCGGCCAATGGCGTGATCGACGTGCTGGTGGCCGACGAAGCCGCCGCCGTCCAGGCGGCCAGGAAGTACCTCGCCTACTTCCAGGGCCGCACCGCCGACTGGCAATGCGCCGACCCCCGGCAGCTGCGCCATGCCATCCCCGAGAACCGCCTGCGCGCCTACGACGTGCGGGCCGTGATGGCGAGCCTGTTCGACACCGATTCGCTGCTGGAGCTGCGCGCAGGCTTCGGCGCGGGCATCGTGACGGCGCTGGCGCGGCTGGAGGGCCGCCCCGTGGGGGTGATCGCGAACAACCCGCACCACCTCGGCGGCGCGATCGACGTCGCGGCGGCCGACAAGGCGGCGCGCTTCATGCAGCTGTGCAACGTGCACGGCCTGCCCATCGTGTCGCTGTGCGACACCCCCGGCTTCATGGTCGGCCCCGAGATCGAGGCGCAGGCCCAGGTGCGCCATGCCTGCCGCATGTTCATGGTGGCGTCGCACCTGCGCGTCCCGGCCTTGACCGTGGTGCTGCGCAAGGGCTACGGGCTGGGGGCGCAGGCGATGGCCTTGGGCGGCTTCGACGCGCCGGTGTTCACCGTCTCCTGGCCGACCGGCGAGTTCGGCGGCATGGGCCTCGAAGGCGCCGTGCGGCTGGGTTACCGCAGGGAACTGGAGGCCGTGCCCGAAGGCCCCGAGCGCGAGGCGCTGTTCCGCCGGCTGGTGGCGCAGCAGTACGAACGGGGCAGCGCCATCAACATGGCGCAGGCGCTCGAGGTGGACGCGGTGATCGACCCGGCCGAGACGCGAAGCTGGCTTGCGCAGGGCCTGGCCTCCAGCGCCGCCGGCACGGGCGACGTGCCGCCCTACCTGGACGCCTGGTAGTCGGCCACTGCGCCGAGAATGCCGGGCCTGCCCACCGCGCCATGCCCGTCGCCCCCGCCACCACCCGTGTGCTGTCGCTCATCCCGCCGATGACGCAGCTGAACACGCCGTATCCGTCGACCGCCTACCTCACCGGCTTCCTGCGCTCGCGCGGCGTGGCGGCGGCGCAGGAGGACCTGGCGCTGGCGCTGATCCTGGAACTGCTGTCGCCCGCCGGGCTGCAGGCGCTGAAGGCCGCCGTCGACGCGCTGCCCGGCAAGGGCCGCAGCGCGGCGGTCGCATCGTTCAGCGAACGGTTCGACGCCTACCTACAGACGCTCGCGCCGACCATCGCCTTCCTGCAGGGCCGTGACGCCACGCTGGCGCACCGCATCTGCAGCCGCCGCTTCCTGCCCGAGGGCCCGCGCTTCGCGGCGCTGGACGTCTACGTCGACCCCGACGGCGGCGACCCCATGGCCTGGGCCTTCGGCGCCCTGGGCCTGCACGACCGCGCGCGCCACCTGGCCACGCTGTACCTGAACGACCTGGCCGACGTGCTGCGCGACGCCGTCGACCCGCGCTTCGAGTTCGTGCGCTACGCCGAGCAGCTGGCGCAGAGCCAGCCCACCTTCGAGCCGCTGGCCGCGGCGCTGGCCGCGCCCGCCAACCTGGTCGACCGCACGCTGCAACGCCTGACGCTGGAGGCCGTGGAACGCCACCGCCCGACGCTGGTGCTGGTGTCGGTGCCCTTTCCGGGCGCGGTCTATGCCGCCTTCCGCATCGCCCAGGCCATCAAGGCGCGGCACCCGCATATCGTCACGGCGCTGGGCGGCGGCTACGTCAACACCGAGCTGCGCGAGCTGAGCGAGCCGCGCGTGTTCGACCACTTCGACTACCTCACGCTCGACGCCGGCGAGCGCCCGCTGCTGGCGTTGCTGGAGCACCTGGAAGGCCGGCGCTCGGCCAGCCGGCTGGTGCGCACCTACCGGCGCGACGCTGACACCGGCGCGGTGAAGTACGTCAACTTCGTCGAGCCCGAGGTGCCCTTCGAGGAGGTGGGCACGCCCACCTGGGACGGCCTGCCGCTGGACCGCTACCTCTCGCTGCTGGACATGCTCAACCCCATGCACCGGCTGTGGAGCGACGGGCGCTGGAACAAGCTCACCGTGGCCCACGGCTGCTACTGGAAGAAGTGCAGCTTCTGCGACGTGAGCCTGGACTACATCTCACGCTACGACGCCGCCAGCGCCGCCACGCTTGCCGACCGCATCGAGGCCATCGTTGCCGAGACCGGGCAGACCGGCTTCCACTTCGTCGACGAGGCGGCGCCGCCCAAGGTGCTCAAGGCGCTGGCCGCCGAGCTGCAGCGCCGGCGCCTGGCCATCTCCTGGTGGGGCAACATCCGCTTCGAGAAGTCCTTCACCCCCGAGCTGTGCGAGCAGCTCGCGGCCAGCGGCTGCATCGCCATCTCCGGCGGGCTGGAGGTGGCGTCGGACCGCCTGCTCGCGCTGATGAAGAAGGGCGTCTCGGTCGAGCAGGTGGCGCGCGTGACGCGCGGCTTCAGCGACGCCGGCATCCTGGTGCATGCCTACCTGATGTACGGGTTCCCGACGCAGACGGTGCAGGAGACGGTGGACGCGCTGGAGTACGTGCGCCAGCTCTTCGCCGCGGGCTGCATCCAGTCGGGCTTCTTCCACCGCTTCGCCTGCACCGTGCACTCCCCCGTGGGCCGCGCGCCGCAGGACTACGGCGTGACGCTGCAGCCCCTGCCGCCCACGAGCTTTGCGAAGAACGACGTCGGCTTCATCGACCCCACCGGCACCGACCACGACGCGCTGGGCGTGGGGCTGAGGAAGGCGCTCTACAACTACATGCACGGCCTCGGCCTGGACGAGGACGTGCGGCAGTGGTTCGACTTCCCGGTGCCCAAGGCGCGCGTGCCGCGGCACCGCATCGAGAAGGCGCTGGCGACGGCCGCGCGCTGACGAGCGCCGCCACGGCGGGCCGGCGCAGGGCGGCCCCGCGCCGCGCGTGCGGCCCCCTCACCACCGCCGCGTGCTGCCCCCGAGCGAATCGAGCACGCCGAGCCAGAACGAGGAGCGCTCGGCGTGGGCGTCCGGGTCCTGCACGCCGTTGGCGCCGGCATAGACCGCCGTCTGCACGATGACGATGCCGCTGGACGGCTGCACCAGCAGGGACTGCCCGTGCACCCCCTGCATCACGAAGGTGCGCTCGGCCGAGGGGTGGAGCCAGAACTGGTAGCCGTAGCCGAAGAAGGGCGTCGCCCGGTAGGGCTGGAAGGCCGAGGGCTGGCGCTTCGGGTCGGTGGCGTCCAGCAGGTACTCGCGCGGCACGATCTCGCGCTCGCCCACGCGGCCGTCGCGCGCCAGCATCCAGCCCAGGCGGCCCCAGTCGCGCAGCGCGGCGTTGAAGCAGTAGTAGGCCGACTCCTGCCCCGCGGTGTCGGTGCACCAGAAGGCGTCGCGCTCGGCGCCCAGCGGCTGCCACAGCCACTCCTGCGTCAGCGCCGCCAGGCTGCGCCCCGTGGCCGCCGTCAGCACGCGGCCGAGCACCTCGGTCTCGCTGCTGGCGTAGACGAACTTGCGCCCGGCCGGGGAATGCCGGTCGGTGATGGACCGCAGCACCTCGGTCACTGGCGGCGTGCCGGTGGCCACGCTGCGCGACAGTCGCGCGATGTCGTCCTGGCCGTCGTAGCGCTCGGTGAAGCTCAGGCCCGAGCTCATGCGCAGCAGGTCCCGCACCGAGGCCTCGCCATAGCCGCTGCCGGCCAGGGCCGGCACGTACCGGGCCGCCGGATCGTCCAGCGAGGCAATGGCCCCGCGCGCCTGCGCAATGCCCACCAGCAGCGCGGTCACGCTCTTGGCCATCGAGAACGACAGGAAGCGCGCGTCCTCGGTGCGCCCGTAGCGGTAACGCTCCACCAGGATCTGGCCGTCCTTGACCACCAGCAGCCCGGTGATGCGCTGGCGCTCGAGATAGTCGTCGAGCGTGTAGCGCATGTTGCGGTGGCGGTAGCGGATCTCGGGCACGGCCGCAGCGCGCGGCAGCGGCGAGACCGTGTCGCCGCGCTGCACCGGGGCCACCTTCACACCGGGCAGGCGGTCCATCGCCGACCAGGAGCCGACGCGGTAGGGCATCTGGCTGCCCTGCGGCCGCGACGGCGCCACCGGGTAGCCCTGCGCCTTGCCCAGCGCCATCTCGTCGGGCTCGGCATGCAGGGCTGACGGCAGGGTGGCAGCCGCGGCGAGGAGAGCGGCGGCGAGGAGGCGGGGGAGTGGGTTCAATGGGGACATGGGTCGAAGCGCATGATTCAAGACTTCAATCATCCATCAACCGCAGTGATTGATGCCGGTCTGCGCCAGCTGGCCCGTACCAAGGCCGACACCGCGAAACCGGATCCGTCCTCGCCCCCGTCGCGCCGTGGAGGATCATCACGCCGCGGCGTCGAGGCGCCGGAGCGTCTCCAGCCCGCGGCGCTCGCTCTCCACCCCGGGCTGCAGCCAGCCATGCTCCAGCTCCACCAGACCCGTGTAGCCACGGCGACGAAGCAGGCGCAGCAGGTTCTCGAAGTTGATCTCGCCGCTGCCGGGCTCCAGCCGCCCCGGGTTGTCGGCCAACTGCACGATCTCGATCGCGTCCCAGCACTGCTCGAGGTGGTGGAACAGATCGCCGTCCATGATCTGCACGTGGGAGGTGTCGAAGATCAGGCGCACGCCCGGGTGGTTTGCCGCCTTGACCACGGCGTAGGCATCGACGATGTGCTGCAGCAGCATGTCCGGAATGCTCTTGCGGCTGAGCGTCTCCAGGCACAGGACCATGCCCTCGCGCGCAACCAGGTCGCCCGCCCATCGAAGGTGGTCCACCAAGGCCGTACGTTGCGGGGCTGGGGGCTGTTGCGGGTGGGCGCCTCCGAGCACGGCGAGTTGGCGGGAACCCACACGGCGGGCAGCAGCGATGGCCTCGGACAGCTCGGCCGCGATCCACGTGCGCGATTCCTCGCCAGCCGTTGCCCATGCGGTGTGACGCAGCTTGTCGAAGGTGGTGTAGAGCACGCAACCCGCTGCCATCCTCTGATCTGCCAACGCGCGCCCCACCCGCTCTTGCTCCTGTGGCGCGCGGCCACGGGCCGCCGCGTACAGCACGCCGGCAAAGCCCTGCGCCGCCGCGAACTCGATGTGCGCGACGGGGTCGTCGCTGCCCACGCTGGCGGAGAACAGCGGCTGGAAGGGCGGCCGATAGCCCAGGTGAGGCGCATAGCGCAGAAGAAACGGGGCTCTGTTCACGCGGCGTGGCCGAGCAATGCGGTGTCGATGTCGCCGACCCGCGGTGTCCCGCACAACTGCATGGCACGCTTCAGTTCGTCGGTCAGGATGGACAGTGCCCGCTCCGCACCCGTCTCGCCGCCGGCAGCCACGCCATACAGGGTGGCACGTCCGACGGCCACCGCCTTCGCCCCCAGAGCCAGGGCCTTGACGATGTCGACACCGCGGCGTACGCCGGAATCGATGATCACGGGGGCTCGACCGGCAACCCCTGCGACCACCTCGGGCAGCACGTCGGCCGTGGCCATCGCGCCATCGAGCTGACGACCGCCATGGTTGGAAACCCAGACCGCGTCCACCCCCATGCCCGCAAGCCGCGCGGCGTCATCGCCACGGGCGACGCCCTTGACCAGCAGCTTGCCCCGCCAGGCGTCGCGCAGGCGCTGCAGCGCCGCCCAGTCGAAGGACGCATCAAGGCTCTGAGCCACCTTCGCCGCGATCGATACCCCGGCATCGAGTTCACCGCCAAGCCCTGCCAGGTTCTCGAAGCGCGGCGGACCGTGGCGCAGCACCTGCAGGCACCAGGCCGGGTGCAGGGCGAAGTCGCGCACGGTCCGCCAGTTCGGGCGCAGCGGCACGGTGAAGCGATTGCGCAGGTCACGCTCACGCTTGCCGCCGGCAGCCAGGTCCAGGGTGACCACGAGACCCTCGTAGCCCGCGTCGGCGGCACGCCGCACCAGCTGGTCGCAGAAGGCATGGTCGCGAAGCACGTAGAGCTGGAACCACAGGCGCCCGCCGGCGCCCCGGGCCACCTCCTCGATCGTGTTGGTCGCCGTTGTCGACAGCGTGTAAGGGATGCCCAGGCGCGATGCGACGCGGGCAATCGCCAGGTCCGCGTCGGGCCAGCCGGCGCCGATCGCGCCCGTGGGCGCGATCACGAGGGGCGCCGCCGCCGGGGCGCCGAGGATCGTGGTGGACAGGTCGGGCCGCTGAACATCCACCAGCAGATGGGGGCGCAGCCCGATGCGCTCGAAGCCCCGCCGGTTGGCGCGCAGCGTGATCTCGTCTTCGGCACCGCCGTCGAAGAAATCGAAGACCCCGCGCGGGAGCCGTCGGCGGGCCAGCTCGCGCAGGTCCTCGATCGAGTGCGCGTCGGCGATGCCCATCAGGGTGTGGCAGAGGCCGAGGGCCCGAACTTGATGTCCGGGAAGGCGGCGAGGACGCCGGCACCTCCATCCACTGCCATCACCTCGCCGGTCATGTGCGCGCTGAGGTCCGAGGCCAGGAAGAGCAGCGGGCCCGCGATCTCCGCCGGTGTCGCCGCCCGACCCATGGGGATGACCTTGCCGATCGCCGACCAGGCCTCTTCACCGAGCCGCTGATTCAACCGCGGCGTGCGCACGTAGCCCGGCGCCACGGCGTTGATCCGCACACCGCGTGGCGCGTATTCGGCGCCGGCACAGCGCACCAGGTGGTGCAGCGCCGCCTTGGAGACGGCATAGGCCGTCTGGCTGGGCACTGCGCGGTTGCCGGACATCGAGCCGACGATCGAGATGGAGCCGCCGCCATCAGCCGCCATCATTTCGCCCCCGATCTGGATGGCCAGGAAAGCGTGCCTCAGCACGATGTCGAACTGCTGGTTCCAGGAATCGTCCGTGACCTGGGACAAAGGCTTGATGCCGGCCACGCCGATGATGTCGGTCACGCCGTGCACGCGGCCGAAGCTGGCTCTGGCCGTGTCGAAGACGCGCTGCATGTCGGCACGGATGGTGACGTCGGCCACGCAGGGCACGCCGCCCACCGCCTCGGCAATCCGCCGCGCAAGACGCTCATCACGGTCCACGCAGAGCACCCGGGCACCGGCCTGGGCCAGGGCCTGCACGGCCTGCTCCCCAATGCCCTGGCCAGCGCCCAGCACCACATGGCCGCGACCGTCGAGCCGCAGCAGCGACGGATAGTTCACCTGGTCCGGCATGAGTCCTCCTAGACGGCGACTGCCGCCACCACGCGGTGGGCCGGCATCAAGTCCTGCCAGTCGGCGCCGTCCTCGATGTCGGCATCGCAGGCGCCGACGGTGCTCAGGTCCACGCCAACGCCGATGGGGGGCTTGCCGGCCATCACACGCCGGACCGAATCGAGCAGCGTCCGGCGCACCCGCATCACCGCCTGGTCCGCGGGCACGAGGTGCTCCTTGGAGCGATCGTAGAGCGCGCCCTGCGACAAGGCGATGGTCGCGTCCTCCACCTCCACGCCGCGCAGGCCGGTCCAGTTCTCCTTCATCTTCTCGCGGTTCTGGCCGAAGGAGTCGGCCCAGGTGGCACTGAAGGCGCAGGACTTGCGGTCGTAGTAGCGCGGGTCGTCCAGGCCGAGCAGCTCGACGATCTTGTCCTCCGACACAGGGGCCTTGCCATGCACCACGATGTAGGTACTGGTGTGGGTGTCGTCATCGGGCACTTCCAGCACCGTGAACTGGAAGGCCGGCGCCGGGATGACGCGCCCATAGGGCACGATGAAGGGCACGACCCGCGCGTTCTTCATGCCCGCCTTGCCGATCCGGCGCAGCGCGACGTAGTGGAAGCCGAAAGCGGTGTCGGCCATCTTCAGCACCGGCTCGAGGTCGTTGGTGGTGAGAGCAGCCGGGTTGACGACATCCGGGTTGGGTTGGAAGTCGCCATCCTTCCATCCAGGGCGCGCCATGTTGGTGTGCAGCACCCCGACGTGGGAGGAATCCTCACCGCCTTCCACCAACTGCAGGTAGTTGCACTGGACGTTGATGCGCAAGACCACCCGATGCTCCGGCTCGGCGTCCATGAAGGCGTAGCGCGAAAACGGAGGCTCGTGCTCCTTGGGACCCACGTACGCCCACACCAGACCGCCTTCCTCGCGGACAGGGAAGCAAGGCGCCTTCATGCGGGCGCGGTACTTCGGGTCGGCATGGTTGGGCGTCTCGAGCACGGTGCCGTTCACGTCGAACTTCCAGCCGTGGTACAGGCAGCGGATGCCGCCCTCCTCGACGCGACCCAGCGCCAGGGAGGCGCCACGGTGCATGCACAACTCCTCCAGCAGGCCGACGCGGCCCTCGGTGTCGCGGAAGGCCACGAAGTCCTCGCCCAGCAGGCGCACGCGCAGCGGAGGGCCGTCGGGCACGGGCAGTTGCGCCGACGTGCACACAGGGTGCCAGTAACGCCGCATCATGTCGCCCATCGGCGTGCCGGGGCCCACGTGGCAGATGAGGGCGTTGTCTTCACGGTTCAGCATCTTCGGCTCCTTGAATGCACGCTCACTGGCGATGCTCAGCGGCGCGCGCGCCCGAAACGATCTTGTGCTGGGGTACCAGGGTGCGCCAGTCCTGGTCCAGGGCAATGGGCGCCGAGACGCCCACCACGCCGCCCACGTCGGCCTTCAGCCCGGGGATCTGCCTGCCTTCGCGCGCCGCCTTCGCGCAAGCGAGCAGGGTGCGGTAGAGGCGGCTGATCGCGACATCCGCGGTCGAGAGCAGTTCCTGGGACCGGTCGCGGATGCCGCCGCTGGAGATGCTGCAGGCCGCGTCCTCCTGGGTGAAGCTGTCGTAGCCTGTGAAGTGGCCGGCGCGCTGCTGCGCCTTGTCCTGCCGGTAGCCGTTCTTCCAGGAGGGCGCCAGGTCGCTGTCGCAGGTATCGCGCGTCATGCCGTACTTGGCCAGCGTCGGCTCGTCGAGGCCGACGAAGGCCAGCTGCTGGGTTCGCATCGGCTCCAGGCCGATCTCCTTCTTCGCGTTCCACCAGACGTGGAAGAAGTTGCAGCGCTCGTCGTTGACCGGCACCACGGCGAACCACAGGTCGCCGTTGGGGTTGGCGACGAAGCACGGGGCGATGAAGGAGGCGATGCGCGCCATGCGCTTGTCGCCCATCTGCCGCATCGCCACGTAGTGGAAGCCGAAGTCGGTCTCGTCGGCCTCGATGGCCGGCGAGGCGTCAAACTGCATGTGGCTCACGTTCTTGGCGAAGTCCAGCTCCACGCCATTGGTCTTGGCCAGGCCCGAGGCATGCAGCACGGTGAGGTGCGAGGAATCGACCAGCCCCTCGATCACCTGCACGTAGTTGCAGTTCACCACCGCGTAGGTGTTGATGCGATGGGCCTGAGGCACGTCCATGAAGGGCAGCCTCGGGAACTCGGGCTCCTCGCCGCGCGGGCCGAGGTAGGCCCACAGGAACCCGCCCGCCTCCCGCACGGGGTAGGTGCGGCCCTTGATGCGCTCCTTGAACCTGGGGTCGGCGACATTGGGCGTGTCGAGCACCGTGCCGTCCACCCCGAACTTCCAGCCGTGGTAGACACAACGCAGGCCGTCATCCTCCACCCGGGCCAGCGCCATCGAGGCGCCACGGTGCAGGCAGGCTTCCGCGAACAGTCCGGCGCGCCCCTGCTGGTCGCGCCACGCAAGGAAGTTCTCTCCCATCACCTGCAGCGGCCTGGGGTCGGCACCGGCGGCAGGCATCTCCGAAAGCTGCAGCACCGGGATCCAGAAGCGGCGCATCGCCGCGCCCATCGGCGTGTCGGGCCCCGTGCGGCACATCATCTCGTTGTCTTGTCGGCTGAGCATGGGATCGTCCTTTCGTGAAGCGTCGGGGCGCTCAGAGATCCAGCACCAGGCGCGGCGTGCGCGCGCGGGAGCAGCAGGGCAGAAACACCTCGTTTCCGGCGCGTTCCTGATCGTTGAGATAGAAGTCGCGGTGGTCGGGCTCTCCGCCCAACACCCGTGTCAGGCAGGTCCCGCAGACCCCCTGCTCGCACGAGAGCGAAAGGGAGCAGCCGGCGTCCAGCAGCGCCTGGGCGGCGCTCTGGTCGGCGGCGACGGTGATGACCTGGCCGGTACGCCTGATCTCCAGCTCGAAGGCTCCGTTGGCTTCATGTGGCGGCGGCGCGGCACTGAAGTACTCGCGGTGCAGCCGCGCCTCAGGCCAGCCCAGCATACGGGCCGCGGCCAGGACATGATCCATGAAGCCGGCGGGTCCGCACACATAGAGGTGCCGGTCGTTTGCGGGAGAGCCGATCGCCGCCGCCGCATCCAGGCGTTGCTCAGGAGGCCCGTCGTCCGTGTGCAGGCGCACATGCCCGGCGAAGGCCGCCCCCCGAAGCAGGGGCACGAAAGCCATGCGGTCGAGCGAGCGGCCGCAATAGTGAAGCGTGAACCGGCACCCGTCGCGGGCGAGCTGCTGCGCCATGCACAGGATGGGCGTGATGCCGATGCCGCCCGCGAACAACAGGGACTCCTCGGCCCCATCCGCCAGCGGAAAGTGATTGCGGGGAGGGCTAATCTGCAGCTCGTCGCCTTCGGCAACCGCCTCCACCAGCTGGGCGGAGCCACCGCGCGAGTTCGGTTCGCGCAACACACCGATGCAGTAGCGAAGCCCATCACCCGACAGCTCGCAGAGCGAATACTGGCGCACGAGCCCGCCGGGCAAGTGCACATCGACATGCGCACCGGCTTCGAACGGCGGCAGTGCCGCGCCGTCCACCGCCTGGAGTTCATAGCGGGCGACCGATTCGGTCTCCATCCAGCGGCGCGCGACCTTGACTCTGAGCAAGGGCAGCATCAAACCTCTTCCACGGAAGACTTGATGTCAAAAAAAAGCGGGCCGGCGTTCAAGCGTGGGCCTCCGCAGGCCGGGGCAGCAAGGCGCGCCAACCGCGGTCATCCAGGACACCGTGCGTGCCGACGACCGTGCTCCAGTCGATGTCACGGGCGACCCCGAGCGGTGCCTCGCCGCGCTCCACGGCATCGACACACGACAACAATGCGCGATACAGCCGCGTCACGCCGACATCGGCCGGCGCCAGCACCTCCGACCGGCGGTCCCGGATCGGTCCCGCAGAGACAGACACGGCCACATCCTCCTCGATGAGCCCGGGCAGCCCGCTCCAGCTCTCGCCGCGCCGCATGGCCGCACGGTCCTGACGAAAGTTGTTGCGCGGGTTCGGCAGATCCGGGCGGCCGATCGTCTCGTCCGTGAGCCCGAACTCGCTCAGCACACTCGTGCTGAGGCCGATGAACTCCAGGTGCCGGGTGCGCAGCGGCTCGCGATCGAGTTCTTCCTTCTCGCTCCAGAACACATGGAAAAAGGCAGTGCGGTCATCAGCCACCGGGACCACGAAGGTGGCGATGTCGCCGTTCGGGTTCAGCACGGTGCACGGCGCGACGAAGGCGGCGATCCGTACCTCGGTGCGGGCCCCCTTGTCGTCGTCGATGTCGCGCAGGGCCACGTAATGGAAGCCGAAGTCGGTATCGGCCAGGTCGAAGCGCGGCACCAGGTTGCGCTGCATCGAATTGACCTTGTTGGCGAACGAGATGTCGACGCTGCCAGACGCGTTCAGGCCGTTCATGTGCAGCAGGCCGAGGTGCGAGGAATCGACCAGGCCCTCGATCACCTGCACGAAATTGCACTCCTCGACATGCCGTGTGACCAGCAGCCTGGCCGCTGGAAGGTCCATCCATGGCCAGCGCGGAAACTCCGGCTCCTGACCGCGGGGGCCCAGAAAGGCCCATACGAGCCCGCCTGCCTCGCGTGTGGGATAGACCCGCCCATGGATGCGCTGCCTGAACTTCGGGTCGGCCACATTGGGCGTGTCCAGGACGCTGCCGTCGGTCGCGAACTTCCAGCCGTGGTAGACGCACCTCAGGCCATCACCCTCTGCGCGCGCGAGCATCATCGAGGCGCCCCGGTGCAGGCAGGCCTCGGCATAGATCCCGGCACGCCCCGCGCTGTCGCGCCAGGCCACCAGGCGCTCTCCCAGGTGCTCCACACACTTGGGGTCGGCGCCGGCTTCCAGGTCCCGCGACATCATCACGGGCAGCCAGTAATGCCGCATCACCCGCCCCATGGGCTGGTCGGCACCCACGCGGCACATGCGTTCGTTGTCGCGCGCATGCAGCATGTCTTCGTCCTCGTCAGTGGTACACGGAGCCGCCGTCGACGGCAAGGATCTGCCCGGAGATGAAGGCAGCGTCATCGCTGGCGAGAAATGCCACCGCACCCACGATGTCGACCGGCCAGGCATCCCTCGGCAGGGCGCGGGTCTGGATCGCGGCCTCCCGGTAACTGGCCAGGAACTTCTCGTTGGCCAGATTGCCCTCGCTCAGGGTGTAGCCCGGCGAGACGGCATTCACGGTGATGAAGTCCTTGCCCAGCTCGCGGGCCAGGGAACGCGTCATCGTCATCACCGCGCCCTTGCTGCAGACGTAGTCCAGCATGAAGGGCGCCCCCTTGAAGGCGGTGCCTGAGGTGATGTTGACGATACGCCCATACCGCCTTGCCCGCATGTGAGCAGAGACGGCCCGGCACATCAGGAAAGGCCCCATCGCGTTGACATCCTGCATGCGGCGCCACTGCGCCACCGTGATCTCCTCGAACGGTCGCAGCTCGATCTTCGCGGCGATGGCCGCGTTGTTGACGACGATGTCGATCTGGCCGAACTGCCCCATGGTGTGCTCCACCAGGGCCTGCACGGCGTGCTCGTCGGCCACGTCGGTCCGCACCGCCAGCGCCCGCGCGCCGCCCGCGCACAGTTCGCGCGCCACCGGCTCGGCGTCGGCGATGTCGGCCAGCACGACGACGGCGCCCTCGGCCGCCAGCTTCTGCGCAATCGCCTTGCCGATCCCGGTCGCAGCGCCCGTGACGATGGCCACACGCCCTTCGAACCTCGCTGCAGCTTGCGTCATTCAGTGCCCCAGGCCCATCAGGGCGGCGATACGGTCTTCGTTGCGCGCCAGGTCGAGCGAATCCGCCTCGTGCACGGCTCGGCCTCGGTCCATCACCATGCAGCGGTCCGACAATTCGAGCGCGATGTCGACGCGCTGCTCCACCAGGAGCAGGCCCATCGAACCCGACTGGATGATGATGCGGATGCTGCGCGCCAGATGCTCGACGATGATGGGTGCCAGCCCCTCGAAGGGTTCGTCCATCAGCAGCACGCGCGGATTGCCCAAGAGGGCCCGCGCAATCGACAGCATCTGCTGCTCGCCCCCCGAGAGCTGGTTGCCGTAGCTGCCCAGGCGCTCGCCCAGGCGCGGGAAAAGCTCCAGCACCCGGGCGATGGTCCATTCGCCGGGCTGCACCGCCACCTGCAGGTGCTCGGCAACGGTCAGGCTGGGGAACACCTCGCGGCCTTGCGGCACATAGCCCAGCCCGTGCCGGGCACGCTGGTGGACCGGGAGCGCGGAGATGTCGACGCCACCCAGCAGGATGGCGCCACTGCGACGCTGCGCCCGCCCCACCAGCAATTCGAGCAGCGTGCTCTTGCCCACGCCGTTGCGGCCGATGATCGCCAGCGTCTGGCCCGCGCGAAGGCGCAGATCCATGTCCTCGACCACGAGAGTCGGGCCCCAACCGCCGCACAGCTTGCGTGTCTCAAGCATGGGACGAGGCACCCTCGAAACGCTTCTGCCCGGCCGTGCCGAGGTACACCGCCTGCACCTGCGGGTGGGACATCACCTCACGCGGCTTGCCAGATATCAGCAGCGCACCGTTGACCAGTACCGCGACCTCGGAGGCAAAGCGGCGCACCATCTCCATGTCGTGCTCGATCATGAGCACGGCAATCTCGGCGGGCAGCGTGTCGATCGCGCCGTGCAGCAGCCCGAGCTCATTGCTCGGTATGCCGGCCGCAGGCTCGTCGAGCAGCAGCACCTTGGGCTCGAGCGCCAGGGCGATGGCGATCTCCACCAGGCGCTGGCGACCGTAGGCGATTTCGACCACCTTGCTGTGCCTGTCGTCCTGCAACTTCAGCTGCTGCAGGATCTGCTCGGTACGCTCCAGCAGCGCGTGCTGCCTCCCGGCAGGCCGCCAGAGGTCGAAGCCGCGACGCTGTGCCTGCGTCACCGCGATGAACACGTTCTCGAAGACGGTGAGCTGCGCGAACAGGCTCGAGATCTGGAAGGTCCGCACCAGCCCCTTGCGCGTGCGGGCGGCGGTCGACTCGCGCGTCACCTCCTCGCCGAACAGGTGCAGCTGGCCTGCGTCGGGCCGCAGCACGCCGGTCAGCAGGTTGACCAGCGTAGTCTTGCCCGCCCCGTTCGGCCCGATCAGCGCCGTGCGGCTGCCACGCCGCAAGGCGAGACTCACGTCCTGCGTGACGTGCAGCGCGCCGAAATGCTTCGACAGGCCCGTGGCCTGCAGAGCCGGTACGTCACTCATGCAAGCGGTCTCGCCCTGAGCCGGCGCAAACCGGCTTGCGCAATTCCCAGCAGGCCCCCCTTGCCGAGCATGACCACGACGATCAGCAGCAGGCCGATGACCAGCATCCAGTAGAAGGGATTCCACTGCGACGTGAAGTGCTTGACCAGCATGTAGGCCGGTGCCCCGACGAGGGCGCCCCAGAGCCGGCCGATGCCACCCAGCACCAGCATCACGAGCACATCGACCGAGGTGTCGACGGCCAGCACGCCGATGCCGACGAAGGCATTGGCTTCGGTGAACAGCGCCCCCGCCATCCCGGCCACCGCGCCGCTGATCACATAGGCCATCGTCAGGTGGGGGATCACGCGGTTGCCGATCAGGCGCATGCGTGCCGGGTTCTCGCGGATGCCCTGCAGCAACACGGCAAAGGGCGAGGAGGCAACACGCTTCATCAACACGAACAGCACCACCAGCCAGGCCAGCACGTACAGATAGCTGGTGGAGCCCCCGAGCTTCCACTCGAACACGCCGAGGATGGGCGCGAAGCTGATGCCGAACAGGCCATCGTCGCCGCCCGTGATCTTGGTCGCCTTGTGCCCCGCCTCGAACACCAGCGCGCCGAGCGCCAGCGTCACCATCATCAGGGGCAACCCGGTCAGTCGCAGGAGAAACGGTCCCACGATCGCGGCCAGCAGCGCGGCGGCGGCCCCTCCGAACAGCACGGCGCTGATCGGCTCGGTCCACCCGGCCAGCGACAGCCAGCCGGCCGTGAAGGCGCCCAGGCCGAAGAAGACCCCATGGCCCAGGGACAGCACGCCGGCAAAGCCCAGCAGCAGGTCGAACGACAGCACCAGCAACACCATCACCAACACGGAGGTGCCCAGCGCCAGGTACTCGGGAAACAGGAACCAGCAGGCCACGGCCACCAGCAGCCAGGCCACCTCGCCGGCACGCCAGTGGTGACGGCTGAGGATGGAGTCGCGAGGTAGCGAAATCATGGCGTCAGACCGTCCTGCGGCGCGCCAGCAGCCCGTCCGGGCGCCAGATCATCAGCGTGATCAGGAGCAGGTAGATGAAGAAGCCGCCGAACTGCGGAAAGAGGTAGCGGCCTGCCGTCTCAACGATGCCCACGATCACGGCAACCGCCACGGACGCGGTCACCTGGCCGTGGCCAGCCAGGGCAACGATCACGAGCACCAGCACCAGGTACTTCATCGGCCACATCGGCTCGATCGGAAGCATGGGCGCGGCGAGGATGCCGCCCAGCGCCGCCAGCCCGCAGCCCAGGGCGAAGGTGGCAGAGAACAGCACCGGGACGTTCATGCCCATCGCCTGCGCCATGCCGCGGTTGTCCACGGCCGCGCGCAGGCGGGCGCCGGTGCTCGTGCGCTCGAACACCCACCACAGGCCGCCGATCACCACCAGGCAGATACCTGCCGCGACGATACGGTAGAGCTCGATGTCGCGACCGATGTCGATGTTGCCCTTCAGGTAGTCAGGCAGCTGCATCCGGACCATGTTCGGCCCGAACAGCATGGTGACCAGTGCGATCACCACGAAGTTGACACCAATGGTGACGAGCACCTGGTCGAGATCGCTGCGCTTGTAGAGGTGGACATAGAGCAGGCGCTCCATGACCACCCCCAGGGCCGCGACCGCCAGCACCGCTGCCGGAAGCGCGAGCGCGTACGGCCAGCCCTGCTGCTGCATCAGGCTGATGGCCACGTAGCCGCCGATGGCCGCGAAGGCACCGTGAGCCAGGTTGATCACCCGCATCAGGCCCATGGTCACGACCAGACCCAGGGCGATCAGGCACAGCACCAGGCCGTACGAGAGGCCGTAGAGCAGGATGAAGACAACGGCGGACACGGTGCGCGTGACGCTCGCTGCGGTCTCTGCAAGCTCAGTTGAACAGGGTCGGCTTGACCTGCGTCCAGGTCTTCACGACCCTGTTTCGCTTCACGCCGTCCGGCCCCTTGACCACTTCACGCAGGTAGAAGTTCTGCATCAACTCGCGCGTGGCGGGGTCGATCGTCACGTTGCCGCGCGGGCTCTTGAAGGTGTGGCCAGCCAGCGCCTTGACTGCCGCCTCGCCATTCCAGGGCTTGCCGGCGCTGTCGGCGATCATCTTGTACGCCAGTTGCATCGCGTCGTAGGCGCCGATGCTGAACGAATTCGGTCGGGCATTGGGGCCATGGTTCTTGGTCAACCAATCAGAGAAGGCCCTGTTCTCGGCATTGGTGGCGTTGGCGTCGATGTAGATGATCGACTGGAACCCGATGATGGCGTCATCGAAGAGGTGCAGGTCGCTGTCCTCGGCCTCACCCTGCCCCACGATCGTCACCTTCTGTGTCAGACCTCGCGCAGCCAGCGCCTTGCTGAAGCCTACCGAGGCTGCACCCGGGGGCAGGAAGATCTGCAGGAAATCGGGGTTCGCGTTGGCGATTCGCTCGGCAACGGGGGCGAAGTCGGCGGTGTTCAGCGGGATGCGGACGTTGCCCACCATCTTGCCGCCCAACTCCTCGAACTTGGCCATGAAGGCTTTTTCAACAATGTGCCCCGGCGCGTAGTCGGCCACGGCCACATAGCCCCTGGCCTTGCCCGACTCTCGCGCGTAGGCGGCGGCGAGTTCGGCGGGCTGGTGGATGGCCTGCCCCATGCGCACGAACAAGGGCGACATCCTCATCAGCGCGGGCGTGGCCGCATTGACGATGAAAAGCGGCACCTTGGCCTGGTTGGCGACCGGCGCGGTGGCTGCCACCTCAGGCGTGAGGTAGAAGCCACCCAGCATCTGCACCTTGTCCTTGACCACCAATTCCTCGGCCAGACGCTTGGACAAGGTGGGGTCGGCACTCGCGCTGTCGCGGTAGATCACCTCCACCTTCTTGCCGCCGACCCTATCGCCGTTCAGTGCGATCCAGGCGTCCACGCCCTGCTTGAACGACTGACCCGCCACCGCAAAGGGGCCCGTGTAGGGGCCGACAAAGCCGATCTTCACGGTCTCCTGCGCCTGGACAGCAGAACCTGCGACCAGCAGGGCGCTGGCCGCGACCGCGCCAAGGGCGCGCGCGAGGAAGGATGTCATCGTTGTCACCTCGTTGGTTGGGTGTTGGAGTGAACGGATCGCGGAGTGATGCCTCCACGAGATCATCTTCTGCGGAAGATGTTATGTCCAGGGGTCTGCAAATCATCCTCGGGAAAACACGGGGTCCTAACGAAGGTGCTCTTGCAGCGCGAGACCCCCCGACGGTTAAGATCCCTTTCGGCACCAAGGTAGGCATTTGTTCCCAGGAAGATGAATCAGCGTTCGACGGGCAGGCAACGAGCGCACGCCGCTGACGACGAAGGCGCTCTGGCGCCCTTGCCACGGCGACGACGCGGTGCTGGCGTCAGCGAGCTGATCACCCTGCAATGGAAGCGTGAGCGCGAAGATCTCGAGCTGGACGACTTCCTGCTGGCCATCTATCTGATGCGTCTGGGCACGCTGGTGGACCGTGCCTACGACCGCTACTGCCGGAAGAAGTACGCCATCGGCGGCGGCGACATGCGCGTGCTGTTGGCGCTGCGCCGCAGTGGCCCGCCCTACGTGAAGCGGCCCACCGACTTGTTCCGCAACCTGCTGGTCACCTCCGGTGCCATCACGAAGAAGGTGGACCGGTTGGTGGCTGCCGGATTCGTCGAGCGCCTGCCAGACCCCGGGCACAACGGCGGCTTCCTGGTCCACCTCACGCGCAAGGGCTTGCACGCCGTGGAAGAGGCGGTGGTCTATCTTGCCGAGGAGTCCGTGCTGAAACCGGCAACGCAGCGGTTCACGCCAGAAGAGCGCCAGCGCGGCATCGACTTCACGCTGCGGCTGCTCTCCGAGTTGGAACAACTCGAGGACGACCGCTCCGACAGTAGCGACGAATAAGCCGCAGTGAACGAGGCTGGCCCGCGCACAGCGCTGCCAACGACGCTACGCACGGACTTCCCGCAGGCGCGGGCGGGGGGCGGGTGTCCCGCTGGCTAGCCCCCCACGCAGGTCAGGAAACGCAGCACCTCTGCCCCGACATCCGTCTGCGGCGATCCGAGGGACTGCACCGTCGACACGTGGTTGTGTCCGCGGAAGAAGTGGAAATCCGGGTTGCAGCCATTGGCCAGGGTGACCGCGCGAGCCAGCGCCCAGGTGTGCTGGGCGATCACGGCCGGGTCCAGTTCTGCCACGCTCAGCCACAGCGGCATCGTCAGCGGCGCGACATGCGTCAACGGCGAACGAGCCGCGTACAGGGATTCGTCGTCACCGAAGTACAGCTTCGGGCCGCCAGCCAGCGGCGCGGTGGCCTGGTAGTAGCCGCTCATGAGCATGGCGGCCGAGGCCCTGGCCGAGCCGCCGCCCCGCGCAGCCGCGTCGAACAGCCATGAGGCCACGTGGCTTGCGCCGGCAGACTGACCCCAGACCACCACAGGCCCCGCCTGCGCCGCCAGGTCGTTTGCCGGGGCGTGCACCCACTGCATGACCGACGCCAGGTCGCGCGCGCCGGCGGGCCAGGGGTGATCCGGAGCGAGACGGTAGGTCGGGATCACGGCGATCCAGCCATGGCGCGCCAACCAGCGGCCGACGTTCACGTAGAACACGCCGTCCTGGTTCTTGTCCCCGCCGACGAAGCCACCGCCATGCACAAAGACCACGGTGCCAAGGGCGCTACCTCGGGGGCGGTACATGTCGAGCCGATGCCGCGCATGGTCGCCGTAGGCGATGTCATGCCGTTCCTCACCCGCGACCGACAGGTCGATCCGATCCCGGTAGATCGCGCGGGTGGCCTCGTTGGCGGCAGGCGTGAAACTGGCCCCAAGGGCGCGAACCTGGCGCTCCAGCGCCGCCGCGGTGTCATCCGACATCGTCTGTCTCCCGTCAAGCGCGGCCAGCGGCCGTCGTCAACATCTTCCCTGGAAGGGATTTTGCCGGACTCATTCATGCTCCGTTCAGCGCCATCTCGTCGGGCTCGGCATGCAGGGCGGGCGGCAGGGTGGCGGCCGCGGCGAGGAGAGCGGCGGCGAGGAGGCGGGGGAGTGGGGTCGATCGTGGCATGGTGGATGATCCAACAGATTGGGGCCCATGAGACAAGACACCCCGCTTGGCAGGGTGCAGTACAGGCTCAGGCGGGCGCGAGGATCCGGAAGCCGCTCGCCTTCACGACCGGCTTCACGTGCGTCTTGCCGCGCTGCAGGTCCACCAGTCCGTAGCGTGACATCGTCTTCAGGGTCCGCGACAGGTTGCCCGGCTGCCGGCCCGTGGTGCGGGCCAGCACGGCGATCGAATCCGGGTTGCTCTCGCGGATCACCTTGAGCAGCGCACGGTTCTGATCGCTGAGCACCTCGGCGACCGACTTCATGGATGTGAACCAGATCTTCGGCTCGCCCGGCTTCGGCTTGTACTCGCCCTTGGCAATGGCGACGGCTCGGGCCCGGATCTGCTCCTGCGGCATCACGCCGATGGTGATCGTCTTCATCGCTGTGCCTCCTTGATCACGCGGTCGACTTCCTCGAAGAAGTCGACCAACAACTGTGCCGCCGACTCGAACGCGTAGGGCACTCCCTTGTCATTGGCGGCGCGGTGTCGATGGTCATGAGCCAGCCGACGGCCGGCAAACTTGAATTTCCTGGGCGGCTTCACGGCATGCGCGTTGTCGTATCCGAGGGCCCGGGTGCCATGTTGGTTATGGAGGGTCAGGCTGTATCGAACGCCATGAGGGATGTCTGGCGAGACCGGGACACGCCACGCCTCGATCTTGACCCAGTAGCCGCCGTCCTGCTCGAAGATGCTGCCATCAAGATCGAGCAGCGTCTCGAGGCCGTCGGCAGCGCTTCTCATTTTGTGTTCAGCATATCACCGGCTGATATGGTCAGCGAAGCGTCCCATCCCTTGCCCGACTCTGCCGGAACGCATGCCCGCCCCGGCCCAGCACCGTGTCCGCCCGGCGCGAGCGCAGCAGCGGGAACAGCCACTGCACTGCCCAGCGCTCGGGCCCGTGGACGCGGTCGTCGGCCAGGCCGTAGGCGGGCGGCAGGCGGCGCGTGATGCGCGCGGTACCGAAGAGCACGTCCCACAGGAACAGCAGGTTGCCGTAGTTGCCGCTGTAGTGGCCCACGCCATCGTCCTGGCTCAGCGCGTGGTGCGCGAAGTGGGTGGCCGGGGTGGAGACGGTGCGCTCCAGCACCCAGGCCAGCGGGTGCAGCGCGCGGTGGCGGTGCAGCGGCGCGTCCCAGCGCAGCGGCGAGTGCGCGCCCATGATGACCGCCAGCTTGACCACCGTGTAGCCCACGTACACCCAGCCGAAGCCCAGGTACAGCAGCCCGCCCGACAGCCACAGCCCGGGCATCAGCGCGTAGTACAGCGCGTTGTTGCGGTAGACCACGCGCACGCTCATGTAGGCGGCCGAGTGGTGCGCGCGGTGCAGCGGCCACAGCACGCTGGTGTGGCTGAGCCGGTGCCACAGGTACTGCGTCAGGTCGTCGGCCACCAGCAGCACGGCCAGCATGCCCCACCAGGGCCAGTGCGCGAGCGCGCCGCGGTGCTGCGGCCAGGCCCAGGCGCACAGCGCCGAGGACACCGCCAGCACCGCCCCGGAGATGAGCGGGAAGGTCAGCGTGACGACGAGGTCGAGGCGGTTGTCCTCGCGCGTGGCCTCGCGCGGGAACAGCCGGCCCGCGGCCCACTCGGCCAGCGCGAAGGCGAGCAGCACGCTGCCCACGGCCAGCAGCTGGACGGTCTGCATGGGGGTGTCATTCATGGCGGGCTCACCACTTCAGGCCCTGTCCCGCCAGGGGATTCAGCCCCTCTCCCCTTGCGGGAGAGGGGTTGGGGAGAGGGGGGAATGCCAAGGCCTCGGCGCTCATCCCCCTCTCCCCCAGCCCCTCCCCCGCCAGGGGGGAGGGGGGCAAATTTTGCTCCTCGGCCGATCCCGCGGGGAGGCCAAAGGCAAGCCCTGCCGGGCGCAGGGGGGGCAGGGCGGGCCCGACGGATGCCCTCACAGCGGCTCGCAGCGCAGCGTGCGGCGCGCTGCCTCGACCACCTCGCGCTCGGCCGCATAGTCGGCCACGAGCACGCGCATCAGCAGCAGGCCCTTGGGGGTGGGCGCGTTGACCACGCGCGCGCCGGGCGGCAGGGCCGGCGCCTGGGCGTAGGCCTTGGGGCCCACAACCACCAGGTCCACCGGGGCGCCGCCGGCCTGGCGGTCGTTCAGAACGAAGTGGTTGTCCGAGTTGGACGCGTACAGCGCGATCGACCAGTAGTTCGGCGTCTTCGGCTCGGCGCGGATGCGCAGGGGGCGCTCGGAGACGTCGATGCTGCAGGTGGCGTACAGCAGGTCCGGGCTGGGCATGACGATGCGGCGCTGCGTGGCGTCGGTCATCGGCGGCAGGTAGACGCCCGCGCGCTCCTCGGCCGAGGCGGTGGTCGACAGGCGCCACATGATGGCTCGCGGCAAGGCCCACACCGCCAGCAGGTGGACGACGGCGGCCAGCGCGATGAAGAGCAGCAGGCCGCGCAGGACGCGGCCGCGTGCGCGGCGGAGTGGCTGTCTCACCGGCGCTGATGCAAAGCGCGCGACGCTCATCTGCACTCCCCCAGCACCTCGATGCGCGGCGCCTGCAGAGAGCCCGGGGCTGCGGCCAGGGCGGGGGCGGGGTTGTAGACGCGGAGCGTGAAGAACAGGCCGCGGTCGCCCGGCGTGGGCAGCCAGGGCAGCGTCTCGGCGCCGGGCGGCGAGCCGGGCCCGCTCAGCAGCGCAAAGCGGCCCTGCGCGTCCAGCGGCGCGTTGGCGCCGTTGACGCTGTAGCGCCGCTGCGGGTTGACGAAGAGGAACAGGTCCTCCGCGTAGGCCGTCACGCTCCACCAGCGCGCCTGGGGCGGCACGCCGCTGACGCGGTAGGTGCAGCGCGAGCGCAGCGGCGCCCCGGCGGAATCGGTCGCGGCCACGTAGTACATGGTCTCCTCCCGGTTCAGCGCCAGCAGCCCGCCCAGCGCCACGCGGGCGCGGGTGTAGAGGTCGGCGTCCGGGCTGCCCGCCAGCGTGCTGGCGCGCCAGGGCCCGGCGCTCGCGCCATAGCCCGAGACGCTGCGCAACACCCCCCAGGCACTGCCCAGGCCCAGCGCCACCGCCGCCAGCAGCCACAGCAGGCGCAGCCCGATGCCGCCGCGCTGGCGGGCCGCTGCGGCGGCGGGCGCACGGGCGGAGACGCCGGCCCATCCCTCCGTTCGCGCTGAGCTTGTCGAAGCGCGTGCGAGGGGCTTCGACAAGCTCAGCCCGAACGGAACCTGGCTCGGCTCGACCGGAACCCGGCTCAGCCCGAACGGAACCTGGCTCGGCTCGACCGGAACCTGGCTCAGCCCAAACGGACCCTGACTCAGCCTGAACGGATGCGCCGCGACCTGGCGGGCGCACGGCAGGCTCGCGCCTGTGCGACGGGCGGCCCCGAACCGGCGCGCAAGGCGTCGGACAGCCACAGGGTTTGGCGTGGGATCCTCAGACTGCTTCATAGCCGCTTCATGAACCCCGGCCCCGGCAGTTCGCCCCCCAAGGTCCTGCCCCACCTCGGCCGCCACCAGCGCGTTCAGGCGCGTGTTCAGCTCGAGGATCAGCGCCCGCGTGGCCGCGTCGGCGCGGGTGGGCTCCTGGGCCAGGTTGCGCATCTCGCCGGGGTCGGACTGCAGGTCATAGAGCTCGAGCTGGTTGTGCGCGACCAGGGTGTCCCAGTCGGTGGGCAGGTGGTGGCGGTCAGGCCGGAAGTAGCGCACGAACTTGTGCCGCCCGGTGTGGATGCCGCGGAACAGCGCCGGGTTCGTCAGCCGCGGCAGCGGGCGCTGGCCGGCCAGCAGGGCGCGCAGCGGCATCAGGCGGTCGGCCGCCACGCCGCGCTCGGCCAGGGCGCCGGCGAACTCGCTGTCCAGGTAGTGCGTGGTGTTGTAGTTGAAGAGCAGCCCGCGCTCGTCGCGCCGCGTGCGCGCGGCGGGGTCGGCCACGGCCGCGGCCACGCTGTGGCCCACCAGCTCGGGGTAGGCCTGCGCCACGCGGCCTGCGTCCACGCCGGCCAGGGCCAGCAGCGTCGGGATCACGTCCACCCCGCCGCCCAACGCCGCCGTCTGCGCGCCGCCTCCCGCGCGCACCTCGGGGTGGCGCACGACGAAGGGCACGCGAACGTTCTCCTGGTAGACGAAGGGGCCCTTCTGGCGCAAGCCGTGGGCGCCCGCCATCTCGCCGTGGTCGGAGGTGAACACGACCACGGTGCGGTCGGCCTGGCCGCTGGACTCCAGCGCGTCGAGCACGGTCACCAGGTGGCGGTCGGCGTCGCGGATGCAGTTGAAGTAGTAGTCCTGGTAGGCCTGCCAGGCCGCCTCGTCCGCCGGCACGGGCCCGTAGGCCATGTCGCAGAACTCGCGGTAGTTGGCATGGGCCCAGGGCTTGCGCGCCAGGTCGTCGCCGCGGTTGGCCGGCAGCGGCAGGCCCCAGGCGCGCGCGTACAGCGCGTCCGCCGGCGCGGGTGCCAGCGGGGCCAGGTAATCGCGGTGGCGCCGCCCGGCCTGCTGCGCCGCGCCAGTGGCGAAGTACATCACGTCGTGCGGGTTGACGAAGTTCACCGCCAGCAGCCAGGGCTGGCCGGCCGCGCGCGCGGCGCGGCCCGTGGTCTGCAGCCAGTGCGCCGATTCCGCGGCGATCTGGGCGTCGAACTTGTAGCCCGTCCAGGTGGCGCCGTGAGGGTCCCCGTCGAAGTTGAAGTCCGAGAAGCCGAAGGGCTCGAGCGCGTCGCGCGAGTTGGGGTAGTGGCCGTAGGTCAGCTCGTAGTGCGCGCGCAGCTCGCTCAGGTGCCACTTGCCCTTGTAGGCGGTGCGCCAGCCGTTGGCGCGGAAGTAGTGCCCCAGGCTGGGCAGCGCGGGCGGGATCTCGGGCTCGGGGTAGAGGCCGAGGTTGACGTTCATGCGCGTGCGCTGCGTGTGCTGCCCGAAGTACAGGTTGGAGCGCGAGGGCGAGCACGGCGTGGTGTGCACGTGCCACTGCTTGAAGCTCGTGCCGCGCTCGCGCAGGCGCTCATGCCCGGGCAGCGGCAGCGCGGCGGGCAGGTCGTGGCGCTCCTGGTCGGTGACGACGAGCAGCACGTTCAGCCCCGCGCCAGCACCGGTGCCGCCACCGCGCGCCGCCGGCAGCGCCGGCACGCTGCGCCCGCCAGCCCCGCGCCGCGAGGCCCACACCGCCGCGCCTACCCCGGCGCTGGCGGCAGCGCCGGCCAGGAGGAGCTTGCGGCGGCGGGTGGGCATGGGGGCGAAGGTTGCGCCGCAGTCTAGGGGCGGCAACGCGGGCGCGGGATCGGGGTCTGCACGGGGGCAGGGGGGCGCGGGCGCCGAGCCCGCCCCGCCCCGCACTTCAGTTCAGCGGGACTGGGCTCATGGCGGTCGTGTCCCAGCGCGGGTCTTGCTGCACTCTCAATCAGCGGAGCACGGGTCTTGCTCCCCTCCCCCCTCGCGGGGGAGGGGCTGGGGGAGAGGGGGTGAGGGCCAAGCCCTCGGCGTCCCCCCTCTCCCCAACCCCTCGCTCGAGCTGACCCGCTACGGCAGGCGCTGCAAGCCCGGTCCGCGGCCCATGAGGCATCAGCGCGAGCCAGGCTGACAGCGCCTGCCTCCGCGGGCAGATTGGCTCGAACGTGAGGCTGCGCATGCAGCACCTTGGTCTATCGTATCCCATGTGATACAGTCTGCGCGTGTTCGAGATTCGCCAGACGTCCACCTACGCGGCCTGGTTTGCGGGCCTGCGCGATCGTGTGGCCAAGGCGCGCATCGACATCCGCATCCGCATCCGCAGGCTATCGCTCGGTAACCCGGGCGATGTGAAGTCTGTCGGCGACGGCATCTCCGAGCTTCGAATCGATCACGGCCCGGGCTACCGCGTCTACTTCGTCCAGCACGGTACGCTGTTCATCGTCCTGTTGGCCGGGGGCGACAAGTCGTCCCAAGCGCGCGACATCAGCGCGGCCAAGAAGCTCGCCAGCGAACTTTAGGGGCCTGACCATGGCAAAGACCAAGACCACACCGTGGGATCCAGCCGAACACCTCGAAACTGACGAAGACATCGCAGCGTACCTGGAGGCCGCGTTCGAGGAAGGCGATCCTGCGCTCGTTGCGGCAGCCCTTGGCGACATTGCCCGCGCCAAAGGCATGACTCAACTCGCTCGCGAGACCGGGCTTGGGCGGGAAAGCCTCTACAAGGCGCTGTCCCCATCGGGCAACCCTGAGTTCGCCACGATCATGAAGGTCATCACCGCCCTCGGTCTGAAGCTTCATGCTGCACCGGCAGGCTCAGCCTGACCCGCCGCTCGAGAAGTTGACTGCACGGCGACAGACTTGCTGTCATTGACTTCACTACCGAGGAGCTGACGATGGCCATCCTGACGGTTCGCAATGTTCCTGACGAAGTGCACCGCGCGCTGCGTTTGCGAGCTGCCGAGCACGGCCGCAGCACTGAAGCGGAGGTGCGAGAGATCCTGGAGCGCGCCGTCAAGCCGGCCCAACGAGTACGCATGGGCGGCGCCATGGCAGCGATCGCTCGCGATGCAGGCGTCACCGATGCGGATGTTTCTGCACTGCGTGCAGCACTGGACGACGCCACACGCACGAAGCCTGCCGAACCGATGAGCCTGCGATGATCGTTCTGGACACAAACGCCGTGTCGGAAACGCTGAAGCCCCAGCCAGATGGCGCAGTTCTGGCGTGGCTGGACTCCCAGCTCGCTGAGACTCTCCACATCTCGAGCGTCACAGTGGCTGAGCTGCTCTTCGGTGTCGCGGCGCTGGCTGCCGGAAAGCGCCGCGACCGTCTTGCTTCTGCAGTGCAAGGACTTGTCGGCCTGTA
>JBILNB010000085.1:0-15875 GCA_044375195.1 Rubrivivax sp.
TCCTCGCGGCCGTCGCGGCCGAAGTGCTTGTGCAGCAGGTAGACCATCGCCCACAGGTGGCGGCCTTCTTCCACGTTGATCTGGAAGAGGTTGCGCAGGTCGTACATGCTGGGCGCGGTCAGGCCCAGGTGGCGCTGCTGCTCCACCGACGCCGGCTCGGTGTCACCCTGCGTGACGATGATGCGGCGCAGGTTGGCGCGGTACTCGCCCGGCACGTCGTTCCAGGCCTTCTCGCCCAGGTGGTCGCCGAAGTGGATCTTGCGATCGGCCTCGCCGGGATTCAGGAAGATTCCCCAGCGGTAGTCACGCATCTTGACGTGGCCGAACTGGGCCCAGCCCTGCGGGTCCACGCTGACGGCGGTGCGCAGGTAGACGCTGGCGTCCGTGGTGCCCTCGGGGCCCATGTCGTCCCACCAGTTGATGAAATCGGGCTGCCAGCTCTCGAGCGCGCGCTGCAGCGTGCGGTCCTCGCTGAGGTTGACGTTGTTGGGGATCTTCTCGCTGTAGTTGATGCTGGACATGACTCTCTCCTGGGTGAATTGCGATGCGGGTTGCCGCCGAGGTCCCCGGCTCCGTTCGCCCTGAGCGGGTCGAAGGGCTTCGACAAGCTCAGCCCGAACGGTGAAGGGCCAAGGCGGGTTTGGGCTTGGTGAACCTGAGGGTCAGACGCGATTCCAGTCGAACGCGGCCTTGTCGCCCTTGCCGTAGACCTTGAGCGCGCCCTTCTCGCCCACGGCGTTGGGACGCTGGAAGATCCAGTTCTGCCAGGCGGTGAGACGGCCGAAGACGCGGGTGAACATGTTTTCCTTGCCGTTGAAGCGCAGGTTGGCTTCCATGCCGGTCAGGGCGTCAGGGCTCATGGCCACGCGCTCTTCGATGGCGATACGGGTCTCGTCAGCCCAGTCGATGTCGTCCGGGTTGCTGGTGGCCAGGCCCAGGGCAAAGGCGGCGTCGGCGTCCAGCGCCTGGCCCGCCTTGGCGCGCACGGCTTCCAGCGCGGGCGCCTCTTCGTAGAAGCGGCGCTGCAGGCGGCTCTGGCCGGTGGCCATGGGGTAGAGGCCGAAGTTGACATCACCGACGGTGATGACAGGCGGCTTGTCGCTGTCCGGCAGGGCCAAGTGATAGATGCGGTCGCAGGCCAGCGCCAGTTCCAGGAAGCTGCCCGCGAAGCAGGTGCCTTCGTCGACCAGCGCGAACAGGCTGCGCGAGGAGACGTCCAGGCGGCTGAACGTGCGGCGCAGCAGGCCGATGGTCTCGCGGACGAACCAGTGGTCCTTGTTCGCCATCAGCAGGGCATCCAGGGTCAGCACGGCAGCGGCGTCGCCTTCGGTCTTGATCAGCCAGGTGCCGATGTCCAGTTCGTTCGTGCGCATGGACAGGATGGCGTCCTCCAGCTCACGGGCCATGGCCAGGGCATACCAGGACGCGCCCGCGGCCTCGATGCCGGCGATGTCGGTGGGCTGGGCGCCGGTGGGGGCCTTGACCGTGAAGGTGGCCACGCGCCGGGCGCGGTCGATCTCGACGACGACGTTCGGGTAGACCAGACGGTCGGCCTCGATCGTGCGCTGGATCGGCGTCAGGGCCACGCCCTTGCCGTCGGCCGGGCGGTCGCTGCCGGCGGCCAGGGCCAGGGCGCGCTCCTGCACCTTGGCGGCGAAGACAGCCGGCTTGGCGATGTCGTCCACCAGGCGCCAGTCCTTGGCCTTCTGGCCGCGCACGCCTTCCACGCTGGTGCAGAACAGGTCGGCCAGGTCATGGCGCACCTTGCGCTTGTCGGTCACGCGGGTCAGACCGCCGGTGCCGGGCAGCACGCCCAGCAGCGGCACCTCGGGCAGGCTCACCGCGCTGGAGCGGTCGTCCACCAGCAGGATCTCGTCGCAGGCCAGGGCCACTTCATAGCCACCGCCGGCGCAGGCGCCATTCACGGCTGCCAGGAACTTCAGGCCGCTGTACTTTGAGGAATCTTCCAGGCCGTTGCGGGTCTCGTTCGTGAACTTGCAGAAGTTCACCTTCCACGCGTGGCTCGAGACGCCCAGCATGAAGATGTTGGCGCCGGAGCAGAAGACCTTGTCCTTGGCGCTGGTCAGCACCACGGTGCGCACCTCGGGGTGCTCGAAGCGGATGCGGTTGATGGCGTCGTTGAGCTCGATGTCCACGCCGAGGTCGTAGCTGTTGAGCTTGAGCTTGTAGCCGGGGCGCAGGCCGCCGTTCTCGTCGAAGTCGGCCTTGAGCGTGGCGACAGGGCCGTCGAAGCTCAGCTTCCAGTGGCGGTACTGCGACGGTTGGGTCTGGTAGTCGACGCGGGGGTTGGTGCTCATCGGTGTCTCCTGAAGCATTCGGGTGAAGGAGGGACGGGGCTTTCAGCATTCGGCTGCATGTTCTGCAGCCCGATGACAAGCATCATATTGCAGCTTTCCAAACTTCGTCAACCCCTCATGCATTTTTTTTCATACCCCCCCCCCGCACAGACCACAGCCCGCCCCGGCCTCATGCCACCGCGCCAGGCGCGATCCATTCGCGCACCCGCGCCTGCAGCAGTTCGAAGGTCTCGGTCAGGGGCTGGGCGCTCGTGTCGACGTGGATGTCGGCCTTCGAATAGAAGGGCGTGCGCCCGGCGAGGATGCTGCGCAGGTCGTCCATGGCCTCGCGGCTGGCCGCCATCGGGCGCATGTCGCCCTGGGCGACGACGCGGCCCATGTGGTCCTCGGCGCGGGCCTTGAGCCACACCGTCGTGCAGTGGCCGAGCAGCTCGTTGAACGTCGCGGGGTCCGAGACCAGGCCTCCGGGCGTGGCGATCACGACCTCGGGGTAGATCTGGATCGCCTCCTCGAGTGCGCGGCGCTCGTAGCGGCGGTAGGCGTTCTGGCCGTACAGCGCCTGGATCTCGGCCACGCTGCAGCCGGCGAACTTCTCGATCTCGCCGCTGAGCTCGACGAAGGGATAGCCCAGCGCCTGCGCCAGCATGCGACCCAGCGTGGACTTGCCCGCGCCACGCAGCCCGATGAGCGCGATCCGCTGGCTGCGCTGGGCGGGCCCGCCCCCGCCGCCGTGCAGCAGCGCGCTGACGGCGACGCGCGCCCGGTGCAGCGTGGCCTCGTCCCGCCCCACCAGCAGCTCGCGCAGCATCAGCCACTCGGGTGAGGCGGTCGTCGGGTCGCCGACGAGCTCGGCCACCGAGCATTGCAGCGCCTGAGCCACCTGGAGCAGGATCAGGATGGACGCGTTGCCGACCCCGTATTCCAGGTTCGCGAGGTGGCGCTCAGAGATGTCGGCCGCCTGGGCCAGGCTCTTGCGCGTCATGCCGCGCCGCGCCCGCAAGCCGCGCACCCGCTCGCCCAGCGCCACGAGGAAGGGGTTCTTGGCCTCGGCGCGGGGATCTTCCGCCTCTTCGTGCGCGGGGGACCGCTCTGCGGACTCGTCCGGCAGGTCAACACGCACTGCCGTGCCGGCCGCCGGCAACACCGCGCCCAGGTCCTGCGCAGATTTATGCAATATAGTGCTTGACACGGTCGAAGTTCGGATCTAAAGTTCAGATACGCACAATACTGCATCTTGGCGATCGGGGCAAGCCCGAAACGCAAGGAAGCAGCCCCGGCACCTCAGGAGACCCTGCCATGACGCCTTCCGACTTTCGCCGTCAGATCGCCGAACTCACCGCCGAGATCGCCGACCGCCCGCTCGACAACAGCCTGGACGCCTGGCTGAACGCCCACCACGGCGCAGGCAGCGCCACCTTCGCCGCGCTGAAGGCCGCCTGCGAGACCGGCGTGGCCGAGGGCTGGCTGTGCGACCGCGAAGGCGGCGGCATCCGCTACGGCCGCATCTTCAAGCCCGCGGACGACCTGCACGGCTACTCGGTGGATGTCGTCGACATGACCGACATCGCCGGGCCGCACCACACCCACCCGCTGGGCGAGATCGACCTCGTCATGCCGCAGGACGGCGAAGCCACCTTCGACGGCCGCCCCGCCGGCTGGGTGGTCTGCCCCCCGGGCAGCGCCCACCGCCCGACGGTGCGGCAAGGCCGGGCGCTCGTCCTCTACCTGCTGCCCCAGGGGCAGATCCAGTTCACCAAGTGAGGAGGAGACCGCCCATGACCGCCGAATCGCCCGTGTCCGAGGTCGCCGACCTGCCGGCTGCCTTCAACTTCGCCCAGCACCTGATCGAGCTGAACGCCGGCCGCCCCCAGAAGACCGCCTTCGTCGACGACGCCGGCACGCTGAGCTACGGCGACCTGGCCGTGCGCATCCGCCGCCTGGGCGCGGGCCTGCGGGCGCTGGGCCTGCGGCGCGAAGAGCGCGTGCTGCTGCTGATGCACGACTGCAACGATTGGCCGGCGAGCTTCCTGGGCGCGATGCACGCAGGCCTGGTGCCGGTGGCGGTGAACACGCTGCTGACGGCCGACGACTACGCCTACATGCTGGAGAACTCGCGCGCCCAGGCGGTGCTGGTGTCGGGCGCGCTGCTGCCGACGCTGACGGCGGCGATGACGCGCTGCGACCATGAGGTCCGCAAGGTCGTGGTCTCGCGCCCGCAGGCGCCGCTGCACCCGGCCGAGGTCGAGTTCGAGGCTTTCCTGCAGGCGCACGAGCCGGCCCAGCGCGCGGCCGCCACCGGCGCCGACGACCCGGCCTTCTGGCTCTACTCCTCGGGCTCCACCGGCCGCCCCAAGGGCACGGTGCACTCGCACGCCAACCCCTACTGGACGGCCGAGCTCTACGGCCGCCGCCTGCTGCAGCTGCGCGAGGACGACGTCTGCTTCTCCGCCGCCAAGCTGTTCTTCGCCTACGGCCTGGGCAACGGCCTGAGCTTCCCGCTGAGCGTGGGCGCCACCACCGTGCTGATGGCCGAGCGGCCGACGCCCGAGGCCACCTTCGCCCGCATGCTCGGCAAGGTCGGCGGCGCGAAGCCGACGGTCTTCTACGGCGCGCCCACGGGCTTTGCGGGCATGCTGGCCCACCCGGCCCTGCCGGCGCGTGACGCCGTCGCCCTGCGCCTGGTCTCCTCGGCCGGCGAGGCCCTGCCGGCCGAGCTCGGCGAGCGCTTCAAGGCGCACTTCGGGGTCGACATCGTCGACGGCATCGGCTCCACCGAGATGCTGCACATCTTCCTCAGCAACACGCCCGCGCAGGTGCGCTACGGCACCACCGGCTGGCCGGTGCCGGGCTACCGGGTGGAGCTGCGCGGCGAGGGCGGCGAGCCCGTGCCCGACGGCGAGCCTGGCGACCTGTACATCCACGGGCCGTCTTCGGCACTGATGTACTGGGGCAATCGCGCGAAGTCGCGCGAGACCTTCCAGGGCGCCTGGACCAAGAGCGGCGACAAGTACATCCGCAACGCCGACGGCACCTACACCTACGCCGGCCGCAGCGACGACATGCTCAAGGTCAGCGGCATCTACGTCAGCCCCTTCGAGGTGGAGGCCACGCTGGTGCAGCACCCGGCCGTGCTCGAGGCCGCGGTCATCGGCAAGGAGGACGCCGAGGGCCTGACCAAGACCAAGGCCTTCGTCGTGCTCAAGCCCGGCGCGCAGGCCGACGAGGCCGGGCTCAAGGCCTTCGTCAAGGACCGGCTGGCCCCGTACAAGTACCCGCGCTTCATCGAGTTCGTGCCCGACCTGCCGAAGACGGCCACGGGCAAGATCCAGCGCTTCAAGCTGCGCGCGCTCGAGCGCGAGCGCGGCTGAGCCGGCGCCGCCACCTCAGGCACGGGCAGGGACAGCGGTCGTGGAACACGTCGAGATCACCTGGCGCGGACGGGCGGTGCGTCTGGAGCACCGCTGGATCGCGCGCGAGCGCGCCGACCGGCCGCTGATCGTCTTCCTGCACGAGGGCCTGGGCTCGGTGTCGATGTGGCGTGACGCGCCCGACAGGATCTGCGCCGCCGCCGGCGCGCGCGGGCTGGTCTGGTCGCGCCCAGGCTACGGCGGCTCGACGCCGCGCGCGAGCGGCGAGCGCTGGCAGCCCGACTTCATGCACCGCCAGGCGCACGAGGTGCTGCCCGCCTTCCTCGAGGCCGTGGGCGTGGACGCGCAGGCGCAGCCGCCCTGGCTGCTCGGCCACAGCGACGGCGGCTCGATCGCGCTGCTGCACGCGGCACGCTTTCCAGCTCGCGTGGCAGGGCTCGTGGTGCTCGCACCCCACATCCTGGTCGAGGACGTGTCGATCGCGAGCATCGAACGCGCTCGCGAAGCCTACGCCACGACCGACCTGCGCGAACGCCTGGCGCGTTACCACGCCGACCCGGACTCGGCCTTCCTCGGCTGGAACGAAGCGTGGCTCGACCCGGCCTTCCGCACCTGGTCGATCGAAGCCGAGCTCCAGGCCATCACCTGCCCGGTGCTGGCCGTGCAGGGCCTGGACGACGAGTACGGCACGCTCGAGCAGATCCGCGGCATTGCCCGCCGCCTGCCCGCCACCGAGCTGCTGGAACTGCCCGCCTGTGGCCACTCCCCCCACCGCGACCAGCCCGAGGCGCTGGAACGCGCGGTGGCCAGCTTCATCAACACGCAGGCCCGGCCCTGACGGCCGGTCGCAGCCGACAGCCCGCCCTGCCGCCGCGCCCCCACATTCCCACCCCTATCCCCAGGAGACACCCCATGAACATGACCAGCTACCAGGTCGAGACCTTCGGCAAACCGCTTGCGCAGAAGCTGCGCGAGGTCCCCCAAGCCCAGGGCCGCGAAGTCGTGCTGCGCATCGGCAGCTGCGGCGTGTGCCACAGCGACGTGCACCTGCACGACGGCTACTTCGACCTCGGTGGCGGCAACAAGCTCGACATGACGCGCGCGCTGCAGCCGCCGCGCACCCTGGGCCACGAGATCGCCGGCACCGTGGTGGCCGTGGGCCCCGAGGCCCAGGGCGTGCAGGTCGGCGACCGCCGCGTCGTCTTCCCCTGGCTGGGCTGCGGCACCTGCTCGCTGTGCCGCGAGGGCCGCGAGCACCTGTGCAACCGCCCGCAGGCCCTGGGCATCCAGCGCGACGGCGGTTTCGCGAGCCATGTCGTCGTGCCCGACGGCAAGTACCTGATCGACTACGGCACCCTGGCCGAGGAGCAGGCCTGCACCTACGCCTGCTCGGGCCTGACAGCCTACAGCGCGCTGAAGAAGGTGGGCACGGTCGGCCCGCAGGACCCGCTGCTGATCATCGGCGCGGGCGGCGTGGGCCTGTCGGGGATCCGCCTGGCGCGACAGATCTACGGCGTGGCGCCCATCGTCGTCGAACTCGACCAGGGCAAATGGGACATCGCGCGCGAGGCTGGCGCCGGCGAGCTGATCGACCCGACGGCCGACGGCGCGCTGAAGAACCTGCTCAAGGCCACGGGCGGCGGCGTCGCCGCGGCGATCGACTTCGTCGGCGCGGCCGCGACCTTCAACTTCGGCTTCGGCGCGCTGCGCAAGGCCGGCAAGCTGGTGTGCGTGGGCCTGTTCGGCGGCTCCACGCCCATCGTCCCGGCGCTCGTGTCGATGAAAGCCGTCAGCGTCGAGGGCTCCTACGTGGGCAGCCTGCAGGAGATGCAGGAGCTGATGGCGATCGCGCGCAGCGGCGTGCTGCCGGGCCTGCCGCTGGCCACGCAGCCCCTGTCCACCGCCACGCAGGCGCTGGAAGACCTGCGCGCCGGGCGCATCCGCGGCCGCACCATCCTGAAACCCGGCGCCGACGTCGCGGCCCAGGCCTGACCCCCGGGAGCACGCACGATGGAAACCGTCGACTGGAACGCGGTCAACCCGCTGGCGATGTGGCGCGACTGGATCGTCAAGTCCGAGGCGCAGTGGAGCCAGGGCTTGTCCGAGCTGATGAAGGACGAGCGCTTCAGCGGACCGCTGGGCCGCCAGGTGGACGAGCTGCGCATGATGCAGCGCCAGTTCGCCGAGGTGGCCCAGGCCTCGCTGGCCGCGGCCAACATGCCCTCGCGCAGCGACCTGGAAGCGCTGGACGAGCGCATGGGCCGCCTCGAGGACGGCCTGGCCCAGGTGGCCGCGGCGGTATCGCGCCTGCAGCAGGCACTGGAGGCGCGCCAGGTTATCGCCCCCGCAGCCCCGCAGCGCACGCGCCAGCCGGCGCCTGCAGGCCCAGCAGCAGCCGAGGGTGCGCAGGCGGCGACGCGGGCGGCCCCTGCACCCGCACCCGCACCCGCACCTGCACCTGCACCTGCACCTGCACCCGTCACCGCCCCGGCGCCAGGCCGCACGCCGGCGCGGAAGGCAAGCCGGTGAGCACGGCCCAGCCCGCCCGCGCCAGCCTGCTGCCCAACCCGGTGCAGCAGGCGCTCGAGCGCATGGGCCTGCCGGCCGAGGACTTCAGCGCGATGGCCGGCCCGCTGGGCGTGACGCCGCGGCGCACCATCCACGCCGAGGGCACGCTCAAGCTGCACCACTACCTGCCGCAGGCCGACGAGGTCTACCGCGTGCCGGTGCTCGTGGTGACCTCGCTCGTCAATCAGCCCTACATCCTGGACCTGGTGCCGGGGCAGAGCATGGTGGAGTTCCTGCTCAAGCAGGGCTTCGACGTGTACATGATCGAGTGGGGCCGGCCGCGGCGCGAGCACAGCAGCCTCACGCTCGAGGACCACGTGCTCGGGCGCCTGCCGCGTTGCGTCGAGCGCGTGCTCGAGCACAGCGGGCAGCGCGAACTGTCGCTGCTGGGCTACTGCATCGGCGGCCTGCTCGCAGTGCTCTACACCGCGCTGCACGCCGACGCCCCGGTGCGCAACCTCGTGTGCATGGCCGCGCCGGTCAACAGCGACGGGCTGGAGTCGCTCAAGGCCTGGATGGGCGAGCCCTTCGACGCCGAGGGCCTGCTCGCCCAGCACGGCAACGTGCCCGGCGACTGGGTGCAGAACGCGCTGCGCGCTTTGCGCCCCTTCGGCAAGGCGGCCGGCGCTGCCGGGCTGCTGAACCAGATCGACCGGCCCGAGGTGGTGCGCAGCCACCTGCGCATGGGCAAGTGGGAGTCCGACAACCTGCCCTTCCCGGGCGGTGTCTTCCGTCAGATGGTGCGCGACTTCCTGCGCGGCAACCGCCTGGTGCAGGGCACCTGGGAGATCGGCGGCCGGCGCGTCGACCTGGGCGCGCTGCGCACATCGCTGCTGCACCTGCTGGCGCAGGAGGACCACATCACCCCCTACGCCTCTTCACGCGACCTCGTGCGCCTGGCCGGCAGCGCCGACAAGCAGGAGATCTTGCTCAAGGGCGGCCACGTCGGCCTGGTCGCCGGTCGCGGCGCCGAGCTGCGCATGTGGCCGGCACTGGAGGCCTGGCTGGCGCCGCGATCGGTCTGAACTGGCGATGCTCGGCAAACCCGGCTTGCGCTTGGGCGGACAACCCGTCGCAGGGCTTCGACAGGCTCAGCCCGAACGGATGGATGAGCAAGCCGGCGACTCAACAAGAAGCCGAAAACCCGCCGTAGGCCCTGCATCAACCGCTCGCCCTGAACCTGTCGAAGGGCCCACACCACCACCGCTCGCCCTGAGCCTGTCGAAGGGCGCGCGCCCTCACCGTCCCAGCCCACCCCCCAAGCCAGAGGATTCCCCCATGCGCTGCTACTGCGTCACCCACCACGGCCAGCCGCTCGAGCTGGTCGAGCGTCCGCTCCCGCAACCCCAGGGCACCGAGGTGCTGCTGAAGGTGAGCGCCGCCGGCGTCTGCCACACCGACCTGCACCTTTGGGAGGGCCACTACGACCTCGGCGGCGGCAAGAAGCTGACGCTGGCCGAGCGCGGCATCAAGCCGCCGCTGACGCTGAGCCACGAGATCGTCGGCGAGGTCGTCGGCGCCGGCGAGGCGGCTGGCCCGGTGGCCCCGGGCCGCACCGTGCTCGTGCACCCGTGGATCGGCTGCGGCGAGTGCGCCGCCTGTCGCCGCGGCGAGGAGAACATCTGCATCAAGCCCCAGTCGCTGGGCGTGGTGCGCCCCGGCGGCTTCGCCGAGTACGTCATCGTGCCGCATCCGCGCTACCTGGTCGACATCGACGGCCTGGACGCCGCCGAGGCAGCGCCGCTGGCCTGCGCCGGCGTCACCACCTACAGCGCGCTGAAGAAGCTGGGCGCACGCATCGAGACCGACCCGGTGGTCGTGATCGGTGCCGGCGGCCTGGGCCTGATGGCCATCGAGGTGCTCAAGGCCCTGGGCGGCAAGGGCGCCATCGTCGTCGACCTCGACCCGGTCAAGCGCGAGGCGGCGCTCGCCGCCGGCGCGCTGCAGGTCATCGATGCGCGCGCGAGCGACGCCGTGGCACAGATCCAGCAGGCCACCGGCGGCGGCGCGCGCGCCGTGCTCGACCTCGTGGGGGCCACGCCCACGGTGACGCTGGCGATGGCCGGCAGCGCGCGCGGCGGCCACATCGTCATCTGCGGCCTGATGGGCGGCGACCTGACACTCGCGCTGCCGGTGATCCCGATGCGCCCGCTGACGCTGCAGGGCAGCTACGTCGGCACGCTGCAGGAACTGCGCGAACTCGTCGCGCTGGCCCAGCGTAGGACAATGAAGCCGATCCCGGTGACCCGACGCCCGCTGGCCGACGCCAACGACGCGCTGATGGCGCTGCACGAGGGCCGCATCGTCGGCCGCACCATCCTCGTCCCCTGAAACCACCCGCGGCAAGGAAGCAGACACGATGACCTACCCCCAGCTCAGCCTTTACATCGACGGCGAATTCATCCAGGGCGGCGGCCGCCGCGAGCAGGACATCATCAACCCGGCCACGCATGAGGTGATCGGCAAGCTGCCGCACGCCACGCGCGAGGACCTGGACCGCGCGCTCGCCGCCGCCGCACGCGCCTTCCAGAGCTGGAAGAAGACCTCGCCGACCGAGCGCAGCAAGGTGCTGCGCAAGGTGGCCGAGCTGGCGCGCGAACGCGCGCAGGACATCGGCCGCGCGATGACGATGGACCAGGGCAAGCCCCTGGCCGAGAGCGTGGGCGAGGTCGTGGCCTGCTCCGAGCACGCCGAGTGGCACGCCGAAGAATGCCGCCGTATCTACGGCCGCGTGATACCGGCGCGCAACGACAGCGTGCGCCAGATGGTGCTGCGCGAGCCGGTGGGCGTGTGCGCCGCCTTCACTCCCTGGAACTTCCCGTTCAACCAGGCCATCCGCAAGGTCGCGGCCGCCATCGGCGCGGGCTGCACCATGGTCCTCAAGGGCCCGGAGGACACCCCCAGCGCCGTCGTCGCGCTGGCCCGGCTGTTCCACGACGCCGGCCTGCCCGCGGGCGTGCTCAACCTTGTATGGGGCGTGCCGTCGGAGGTGTCCGAGCACCTGATCGAGAGCCCGATCGTGCGCAAGATCAGCTTCACCGGCTCGGTGCCGGTGGGCAAGATGCTGGCGGCCAAGGCAGCGGGGCTGATGAAGCGCAGCACGATGGAGCTCGGCGGCCACGCCCCGGTGATCGTCTGCGACGACGCCGACATCGACCTCGCGGTGAAGACGCTGGTGCCCTACAAGTTCCGCAACGCCGGGCAGGTGTGCATCTCCCCCACCCGCTTCTACGTGCAGGAAGGCGCCTACGAGCGCTTCGTCGCCGGCTTCGTCGAGAAGACGCAGGCGCTGAAGGTGGGCGACGGCCTGCTGCCTGAGACCAAGATGGGCCCGCTCGCGCAGGCGCGCCGCGTTGGCGCGGTGGCCGCCTTTGTGGACGATGCGCGCGAGCGCGGCGCCACGGTGCTGACCGGCGGCGCGCCCATCCCGGGCGTGGGCAACTTCTTCTCGCCCACGGTCATCGCCGACCTGCCCGAGGACTCGCGCCTGATGACCGAGGAGCCCTTCGGCCCGGTGCTCGGCATCGCGCGCTTCAAGACCATCGACGAGGTGCTGGCGCGCGCCAACAGCCTGCCCTACGGCCTGGCCGCCTACGCCTTCACCGGCTCGAACCGCAACGCGCACGCGCTGAGCACCGGGCTCGAGGCCGGCATGGTGACGATCAACCACCTGGGCCTGGCGCTGGCCGAGACGCCCTTCGGCGGCATCAAGGACAGCGGCATCGGCAGCGAGGGCGGCACCGAGACTTTCGACGGCTACCTGAACACCAAGTTCGTCACCCAGATGAACTGAGGACGCCGAACCCTCGATGCCCTACGTCCAGAGGCCCGACGCCCGCATCCACTGGACCTCGCTCGGCGAGGGCGAGCCCGTCGTGCTGGTGATGGGCCTGGGCTGCAGCTCGGCGATGTGGTTCCGCATCGCCCCGCAGCTCGCCCGCACGCACCGCGTGATCCTGCTCGACAACCGCGGCGCGGGCCGCACCCGCGTGCCTTTCTTCGTCGTCCACCGTGTGCAGGCGATGGCGGTGGACATCGCGGCCGTGCTCGACGCCGCCGGAGAGCGCAGCGCGCACGTCGTCGGCTTCTCGATGGGCGGCATGATCTCGCAGCAGTTCGCGGTGGACTTCCCCGAGCGCGTGCGCACGCTCAGCCTGCTGGGCACGCACAGCGGGGGGCCTTGGGCGGTGCAGGCGGCTGCCCCGGTGCGCAAGCTGCTCTTCGACAAGGCGCACATGTCGCCCGAGGAGAGCCTGCGCGCGATGCGCCCCCACACCTATGCCCACGGCACGCCCGACGCGCTGTTCGAGGAGGACGCGCTCGTGCGCATCGCGCACCAGCCCTCGACGCGCGACTACCAGGCCCAGCTCTTCGCGCTGATCTACTGGTCGGCCTACCTGCAACTGCCGCGCCTGACCATGCCCGCGCTCGTGCTGCACGGTCTGCAGGATGCGCTGATCCCGCCGCAGAATGGCCGCGTGCTGGCCGCGCGGCTGCCGCGCGCCCGCCTGGTCGAATTGCCCGAGGCCAGCCACTGGCTCACGACCGACCGTACCGACGACTGCCTGTCGGCCCTGCGCGACCACCTCGAAAGCCACCGATCATGAGCGACGCCCCCACCATACCCTCCTCCGCCTCGAGCCCGGCCGCCCCGGGCTTCCTGCCACCGGACGCGGCCGCGCCCGGCGCGCTGGCCGGGGTGCGCGTGGTCGACCTCGCGCGCGTGCTCGCCGGCCCCTACTGCACCCAGATCCTGGCCGACCACGGCGCCGACGTGCTGAAGATCGAGCCGCCCGGCGGTGGCGACGAGACGCGCGGCTGGGGCCCGCCCTTCGACGCCCAGGGCAGGGCGGCCTATTTCCTGGGGCTGAACCGCAACAAGCGCGGCTGCACCATGGACCTGACGCAGCCGGCCGCGCGGGAGGCCCTGCTGGCGCTGGTGGCGCAGGCCGACGTGCTGGTGGAGAACTTCAAGACCGGCACGATGGAGAAGTGGGGCCTGGGCCCCGAGGTGCTGACCGCGCGCTTTCCGCGCCTGGTCTATGCCCGCGTCACCGGCTTCGGCGCCGACGGCCCCCTGGGCGGCCTGCCCGGCTACGACGCCGCGATCCAGGCCCTGTCGGGCATGATGAGCGTCAACGGCGAGCCCGACGTCCGCGGCGGCGAGCCGCTGCGCGTGGGCGTGCCGGCGGTGGACATGGTGACCGGCCTGAACGCCGCGATCGGCATCCTGATGGCGCTGCAGGAGCGCACGCGCAGCGGGCGCGGCCAGTTCGTGGAAGTGGCTCTGTACGACGCCGCGCTGTCGGTGATGCACCCACACGCCGCCAACCACCTGCTCGACGGCCGCGTGCCGCGCCGTACCGGCAACGCCCACCCCAACATCTGCCCCTACGACACCTTCCGCACCGGCACCGAGCCCATCTTCCTGGCCGTGGGCAACGACCGCCAGTTCGCCACCCTGTGCCAGCAGATCGGTGCGCCCGGGCTGGCGCAGGACGCGCGCTTCACGACCAACGCGCTGCGCTCGGCGAACCGCGACGCGCTGAAGGCGCTGCTCGAGGAGCGCCTGGCCGGCTTCGAGTGCAAGCCCCTGGCCGACCGTCTGGTACGCGCCGGCGTGCCCTGCGCCCCGATCCAGGACGTGCCCGCCGCCCTGGCCGACCCCCACACCGCGCACCGCGGCATGGTGGTCGGCGTGGGCGAGCACTACCGCGGCGTCGCCTCGCCAGTGAAGCTGGCGCGCACGCCCGCGAGCTACCGACTGCCGCCGCCCTGAAAGGGCTCACTCCTCGGCGTAGTACCCGATCACGTCCCCTTCGGTCGTGACGCCCAGGCCGTTGAGCAGGCGGTTGGAGTAGTTGAAGTAGGCGCAGACCTGGTTCACCTCCAGGATCTCGCCGTCGTCGCAGCCGGCGGCGCGCAGGGCGTCGATGTCGGCGCGCTCCATCGCGCCGACGTCGGTGGTCAGCTTGCCGGCGTAGCGCAGCAGCGCGAGTTGCTTGCCCTCGAACACACGCTCGGGCGCGCGCGCCTGGAAGGCCTCGAGGATGGCATCGCTGCGCGCCTTGTCCTTGAGCAGCCGGCGCGCGTTGGCCCAATGGTGGGTGAAGCTGTAGCTGCAGCGGTTGAGCGTACTGACGTAGGACGCCACCATCTCCAGGAACCAGAAGGGCAGCGTGTTGTCGGGGTTGTGCAGCACGCTGCGGTAAAGCGTCACGTGGCCCTGCATCGTGTGCGGGCGCAGGCTGTGGGCCTTCATGACGTTGTCGACGGTGCCGTGCGGGGTGGTGACCAGGCGGTAGGCGTCGGCCAGCGTGCCGGTGGCTTCCTCCAGGGGGACCATGCGGATCCAGGCGCTCATGGGGGTGGGCTTTCTCGGGGGGTGTGATGCAGATGAGGGGCAACGCCGCCGCGGCAAGCGCTGCGAGGAAGTGACAGCAGGTGCGAAGACCTAAGCCTGGGTCAGTCGGGGATCGGCCGGTGCACCGGGGCGCGCGCGAAGATGCGCTGCACCATGGGCTCGAACAGCGACAGCGGCGCGCAGTCGTAGTGGGGGTCGCTCGCGGCCTGATCGTAGCGTTCGACGAAGGTCGCCGCCCATTCGAAGTGCGGGTGGCCGCGCCAGCGCTCGCGCGCGTGAGGCTCCGCGCCCGCCAGTGTGGGCGAATGGATCTGCTGGAAGATGGCGTGGCGCTGCAGCATCCAGTGGTTGCGCTCGGACACGTAGGGCCCGAGCAGCGCGGCGGCGAACTCGCCGTGCGTGGACGGGCAGGCGATGAAGCCGATGTCGTGCAGCAGGCAGACGACGACGTCCTCCTCGTCCAGCCCGTCGCGCAGCGCCATCGTCGCCGACTGCAGGCTGTGGCGGTAGTTGTTGACCATGTAGCCGAAGCTCGGGTCGTGCTCGCTGCAGGCGAGCATGCGCAGCACCTGGCGCGCCTGCTGGTCTCGCAGGTAGGGCGCGCGCTGGCGGTTCATCAGCGCCCAGTCCTCGGCGCTGAAGTCCTCCATGGCGACCTTGGTCACGAAGGCCCAGGAGGGATCGAGCAGCGGGCTGCAGAGTGCCAGGTCCGGGGCTGCGATCGGGCCTGGGGCCGTGGAGGCGACAGGCGATGCAGGGGCAGCGTCGCTGCGCGTGAGCGTGTCCGTTCTCATGGTGTGGCGGTGGGGACGAAGGCGGTGGACAACCAGTGTTCGGTGGCCGGGCGCCAGGGGGCGAGCCCGGCCGCCACGGCCGGGTGCGCCTGCGCTGCTGCCAGCCAGGCCTGCAGCAGTGGCGCCAGGACCGGCGGGGCGCCGAGCGCGCCGAGCAGGCGCTGCGCAAGCAGCACCGAGACGACCATGCCGAGGTCGGCCGCGCCCAGGCCAGGGCCGGCCAGGAAGGGGCCCGGGTGGGCGAGCCGCGCCAGCAGGTCGAGCTTGTCCTGCACCCCAGCCGCAGCCGCCTGCACCTGCGCCGGCGTGCGCGCGGCGTCGCGCACCAGCGGGAACAGGGCGCGCACGCGCGGCTCGAGGTGCAGGTCGTGGAAGCGGGCGAGGAAGCGCGCCTGCGCGCGCTGCAGCGGCGTGCCGGGCAGCAGGGGCGGCGTGGGGTGCGCGTCCTCGAGGTACTCGACGA
>JBILNB010000145.1:0-4184 GCA_044375195.1 Rubrivivax sp.
CAAGCTGCTGATCATCCTCAACGCCATGGTCCGCGACGGCGTCGCGTGGGACCTCAGCAAGCACGCCAATGTCCCCCAAAACGCTTGACACGCAACACAGTTGCTCTCCCCCAGCCCCTCCCCCGCCAGGGGGGGAGCAAGAAGCTCAGCCCGCCGCGCCCAGCCAGGCCACCGGCTGCGCCGCGCTCGCTGCCGGCGCGGGGCTGGCGCAGGCGTCCTCGTCCTCGTCGAAGGCGCGGTCGCCACCAGCGTCGGCCACACCCGTAGCCTGCAGCGTCTGGAAGGGGTGGAGCTTGCGGTCCATCATGTGCGAGGGCACGATGTTGCCCATCGCCGTGAACATGTTGTCGATGCGCCCCGGGTACTGGCGCTCCCAGTCGCGGATCATCTTCTTGACCTGCACGCGTTGCAGGTTGTCCTGGCTGCCGCACAGCGTGCAGGGGATGATGGGAAAGCGCCGGTGCTCGGCCCAGCGCTCCAGGTCGGTCTCGGCCACGTAGGCCAGCGGGCGGATCACGACATGGCGGCCGTCGTCGCTGACGAGCTTGGGCGGCATGCCCTTGAGGCGGCTGCCGAAGAACATGTTCATCAGCAGCGTCACCACCATGTCGTCGCGGTGGTGGCCGAGCGCGATCTTGGTGGCGCCGAGCTCGCTGGCCACCCGGTACAGGATGCCGCGGCGCAGGCGCGAGCACAGGCTGCACATCGTCTTGCCCTCGGGCACGAGGCGCTTGACGATGGAGTAGGTATCCTGCGCCTCGATGTGGAAGGGCACCCCGCGGCTCTTCAGGTAGGCGGGCAGCACGTCCTCGGGAAAGCCCGGCTGCTTCTGGTCGAGGTTGACGGCCACGAGGTCGAAGCGCACCGGCGAGCGCTCACGCATGCTGATCAGGATGTCGAGCAGCGAATAGCTGTCCTTGCCGCCCGAGACGCAGACCATGACCTTGTCGCCCGGCTCGATCATGTTGAAGTCGCCGATCGCCTGCCCCACCTGCCGGTGCAGGCGCTTGGACAGCTTGTTGATCTCGTGCGCCTGGCGGCGCTCTCCGGCCACGACGGTCATCACGGGGCTCCAGTAGGCGGTGTCGGGGAAGCGGGCTGGAAGGCGAAGTCGCGCTCGGCGCGCACCAGGTGGCTGCCGGCGTCGACCATGAGAGTGCTGCCGGTGACCGAGGGGTTCTCCAGCAGGAAGCGCACGGCCTGCGCCACGTGCTGCGGCTGCACGCCACGCTGCAGCAGCGTGCCGGCCTGCAGCGCAGCCAGTCGCCCGGCGTCGATCAGCTCGCTGCCCAGCGTCAGCCCCGGGGCCACGCCGCACACCCGCACCTGCGGCGCGAGCGCGAGCGCGAGCATGGTCGTGGCCGCCTGCAGAGCCGCCTTGGACAGCGTGTACGAGAAGTAGTCGGGGTTGGGGTTCCAGAGCTGCTGGTCGAGCAGGTTGACCACGCAGCCGTCGGCACCGCGCCCCCGCACGTGCGCGTGCAGCGCTCGCGCCAGCACCACGCCAGCACCGGCGTTGGCCGCCAGATGGCGCTGCATGCAGGCGTAGGAGAAGCTCTCGATCGCGTCGTACTCGAAGGCCGAGGCGTTGTTGACAACGGCATCGACGCGGCCGAGGTGCCCCACCGCCTGCGGCAGCAGCGCGCAGGCCGCGGCCTCGTCGCCCAGGTCGGCGGCGAGGGCGGCGGCACGGGCGCCGAGCGCGCGCGCGTCGGCCACCGTGGCCTCAGCCTCGGCGGCCGAGCCGCGGTAGTGCACGGCCACGTCCCAGCCGTGCGCGGCCAGGTCGAGCGCAATGGCCCGGCCCAGGCGGCGGGCGGCGCCGGTGACGAGCGCGACGGGGCGGGGGTCCATGCTTCCTACAATGCCTCGATGAATGTCCTGCGGAGCCGAGCGGCCGGCACGGTTGCGTGCACGGCCCTCGTGCATGGGGTGTCGGGCGCAGCCTGGGCCCGCCGTCGGGCCGCGGTGGCTGGGGTCGAAAGCCCGGCACCCAGCGCACCGCCTTCGGCGCGCGGCAAGCCACGCCCCAGGGTCCCCGCATGAGCGAGCCCGGCAGTGTATCGGCGGCCCTGGGCGCGCGGATCGCCGAGGACATCGCCGCAGCCGGCGGCTGGATCGGCTTCGAGCGCTTCATGCACGCGGTGCTGTACACCCCGGGCCTGGGCTACTACGCGCGCGGCGAGCTGCCCTTCGGGCGCCTGCCCGGGCCGGGCGGCCAGGGGGGCGACTTCGTCACCGCGCCCGAGCTCTCGCCCTGGTTCGCGCGCGCGCTGGCGGCGCAGGTGGCACAGGGCCTGCAGGCCGCGCAGGCCGACGAGATCTACGAGTTCGGCGCCGGCTCGGGCGCGCTGGCCGCGGAACTGCTGCGCGCGCTGGACGCGCGCGGCGTGCCGGTGCGCCGCTACACCATCGTCGAGGTCTCGGGCGGGCTGCGCGCGCGCCAGCGCGAGCGCCTGGCCGCCTTCGGCGCGCGCGTGCAGTGGGCCGAGGCGATGCCCGCAGCCATGCGCGGCGTGGTGCTCGGCAACGAGGTGCTGGACGCCATGCCGGCGCGGCTGCTGGCCTGGGACGGCGCGGCCTGGAGCGAGCGCGGCGTCGCGCTGCACGAGGGGCGTTTCGCCTTCGCCGACCGGCTGACCGAGGCCCGCCCGCCGGCGCCCGGGCCCTTCGTGCCGGGCACGGTGACCGAGGTCCAGCCGCAGGCCGCGGCCTTCGTGGCCACGGTGGCGGCGCAGCTCGAGCGCGGGCTCGCGCTCTTCATCGACTACGGCTTCCCGCAGGACGAGTACTACCACCCGCAGCGCAGCACCGGCACGCTGATGTGCCACCGCGGCCACCTCGCCGACGCCGACCCGCTGAGCGACGTGGGCCTGAAGGACATCACGGTCCACGTCGACTTCACCGCCGTCGCGCTGGCCGCCCAGGACGCCGGGGCGGACGTGGCCGGCTACACCAGCCAGGGCCGCTTCCTGCTGAACTGCGGGCTCGCCGAGTTGCTGGCCTCGGCCCCGCTGCGCGAGCGCGCCGACGCGCACCGCCTCTTGGCCGAGCACGAGATGGGCGAGCTGTTCAAGGTGATCGCGCTCACGCGCGGCATCGACGTGGAACTGCTGGGCTTCGCCGCGGGCGACCGCACGCACCGGCTGTGAAACGTTCGCCGTTCATCGGCCCCGGCACAGCGCCCGCCACCCGCGGCGCCCAGCGGAGCGCGCCCCCATGCGCTGGCTGATCGTCTTCCTGCTCGCCTTCGTGCTCTTCAACGGGCTGACGACCTGGCTGCGCAGGATCGGGCTCGGGCGCCTGCCGGGCGACTTCACGCTGCGCTGGCGCGGGCGGGAGATCCACGTGCCGCTGGCGAGCAGCATCGTGCTCAGCGTGCTGGCGATGCTGGTGGGGCTGTGGTTCTAGGTTGCGGCAGCACCCTCGCGGGGGCCCTGCCGGGCGGGGTTCACCCCTCGATCCGCCACACGTGTCCGCAGTGCTTGCAGCGCACGGTGACGCTGTCGCCGGCGGCGGCCGGGTCGACCAGGTCCAGCCGGCCGTAGGCGCCGCAGCCGGGGCAGTCGGCCTGATTGGCCAGCGACTCGGCGCGCATCAGCAGGAAGAGGTAACGCCGCAGGGACCACACTCCGGTACCGGCGCAGACGAGCACGGCCGCGGCATCGATGAGCTGGTCGGCCAGCGTGCGGAAGCGGAAGGCCGCCTCCAGCGCCATCATCAACCCCAGCGCGCAGAACAGCAGCAAGGCCAGGTGCGAGTGGCCGACCAGCAGCTCGCGCTCGTACCACTTGCGAAAGCCGCGACGGCGGATGCCCTCGGCCAGCGTCATCGGGGTCTCCCGGGCCCGCCCGGGGCCTTGCGTGGCCGCGATGTTGACACGAACGGGGGGCGCCCGCAGACGGCGCCTCGCGCGCGGTGCGGGCGGGAAGGCGAGCCTGCCGCCACGCCGGGCCGCCCCCGCACTACGGGAAAGCCCGCTGGCCGCCGCTCCGGCGGCCCGCTAGCATGCATACGTATGCAAATCAAGAACTCTCGAGCATGAGCGAAGGACGCATCCTCACCACCCACGTCGGCAGCCTGCCGCGCCCGCAGCGCGTCGTGGACCTGCTGTTCGCCCAGGACTCCGGCGTCGGCCACGACGCGCAGGCCTTCGAGACCGCGATGCGCGAGGAGGTCGAGGC
>JBILNB010000086.1:0-15526 GCA_044375195.1 Rubrivivax sp.
TTCCTCGAGGGCGGCCGCTACATGGTGTTCGGCGTGGCCGTCGTGCTGCTGATGATGGTGCGGCCGCAGGGCCTGGTCACGCGCACGATGCTCGAGCGCCTGACCACCCGCAGCGCCGAAAAGGGGGCCGCGCGATGAGCCAGATCCAGGGTGGTCCGGGCACCGGTGACGCGGTGCTGCGCCTGTCGGGCGTGAGCAAGGCCTTCGGCGGGCTGCAGGTGATCGACGACGTGTCGTTCGAGGTCCGGCAGGGCAGCCGTACCGCGCTGATCGGCCCCAACGGCGCCGGCAAGTCCACGGTCTTCAACCTGATCTCCGGTGTCTACCCCATCGACGCCGGCCGCATCGAGGCACTGGGCCGCGACATCTCGCGCGCGAGCATCGTCGAGCGCGTGCGCCTCGGGCTGGCGCGCTCCTTCCAGAACATCCGCCTTATGCCGCACCTGTCGACGGTGGAGAACGTGATGCTCGGCGAGCACCACCGCAGCCGCGCCCTGCAGTGGATCTCGAGCGCGCGCGCCACCGAGCGCGCCCGCGCCGCGCTGGACGAGGCCGGCCTGGGCACCTACCCGGGCCAGGTGGTGGCCGACCTGCCCTACGGCATCCAGAAGCGCATCGAGGTGGTGCGCGCGCTGATGGCGCAGCCCCGCGTGCTGATGCTGGACGAGCCCGCCGCCGGGCTGAACGAGGTCGAGACCGCCGAGCTGCGGCGCCTGCTCGAGCGCGTGTCGGCCTCCGGGATCACGCTGCTAGTCGTCGAGCACGACATGCCCTTCGTGCGCGAGCTGTGCGACCACGTGGTCGTGCTGAACTTCGGGCGCAAGATCTTCGAGGGCACGCCCGAGGCCGTGCACCAGGACCCCGCCGTGCTCGAGGCCTACCTCGGGCAGCAGGCCAGCCAGGCCATGGAGGCGCACGATGCTGCTTGAAGTGCGCGACCTCGACGTCGTCTACGGCCACACCCATGCCGTGCGGGGCCTGTCGCTGCAGGTCGATCGCGGCGAGATCGTCACCGTGCTCGGCGCCAACGGCGCCGGCAAGACCTCGCTGCTGAAGGCGCTGCAGGGCACGGTGCGGCCGCAGCGCGGCGAGTTGCGCTTCCAGGGCGGCCCGCTGCTGCGCCAGAGCGCGGCCTGGCGCGTGGCCCACGGCCTGGCCATGGTGCCCGAGGGCCGGCAGATCTTCGTCAGCCTCACGGTGCACGAGAACCTGCTGATGGGCGCCTACACGCGGCGCGACGACCCCGCGCGCGAGATCGAGGCCATCTACGAGCGCTTCCCGAACCTGGCGCGCCGGCGCGACATGCCCGCGTCGGTGCTCTCCGGCGGTGAGCAGCAGATGCTGGCCATCGGCCGCGCGCTGCTGAGCAAGCCGGTGCTGATGATGCTGGACGAGCCCTCGCTCGGCCTCAGCCCGCTTCTGGTGCAGGCCCTGTTCGCGCTGCTGCGCGACCTGCACCGCGACGGTCTTTCCATCCTGCTCGTCGAGCAGAACACCCACATGGCCCTGGCGACCGCGCACCGGGCCTATGTGCTGGAGCTCGGGCGCCTCGTCCTGGAAGGCGACGCCCGGTCCCTGGCTTCCGACCCCCGCATGACCGCGGCCTACCTGGGTTCCACCAAGAGGAGTTGACGATGAAGATGCGCAAGCTGTTGCTGGCGGGCCTTGTGGCCTGCATCACCCTGCCCGCCTGGGCGCAGGACCTCGTGCTCGGCCTGACGCACGCCAAGACCGGCCGCTACGCCGGCGTGGGCGTGGGCACCGAGATCGCGGTGGACATCGCAGTGGCCGAGATCAACGCCGCCGGCGGCGTGAACGGGCGCAAGATCCGGGTCGAGAAGTTCGACACCGGCAGCGAGGCCCGCAACGCCCAGGTGGCGGTGCAGCGCTTCGCGCAGGACGCCAACGCGCTGGGCGTGATCGGCCCCTTCTCCAGCCAGGAGGCGCAGGTCGGCTTTGCGGCCGGTGAGCGCCTGGAGATCGTGCAGATCCCGAACGCCGCCTCGGCCCCGGGCCTGACGCGCAACCTGAAGTGGGCATTCCGCGTCACCGAGGACGAGGGCAAGCAGTTCGCCCGCCTGCTCAAGACCATGGGCGAGAAGGGCGGCGTCACCAACCGCACCGCGGCGGTCATGTTCCCGAGCGACGAGTTCGTGGGCAAGTCGCTCGCGGGCTGGATGCCCAATCTGCTGGAGTCCAACGGCTGGAAGATGGTGATCCCGGCCGAGGGCTTCCCGACCAACGCCACCGACCTCTCGCCGCACATCACCAAGCTGCAGGGCAAGACCCCGGGCGTCTTCGCCTTCGCCGGCCTGCCCGAGGGCACGGCCAAGGTGATGAAGGAGCTGCGCCGCCAGGGCCACAACAGCGTGCTGATCGGCGGCCAGATCTTCGCCGACCCCGACATCGCCAAGATCCTCGGCCCCGACGGCGAGGGCGCCACCTATGTGGCCTGGTACTGGTGGGACGCGAACGACCGCACCCGCACCTTCGAGCGCAAGTTCCTGGAAGAGGCGAAGAAGCGCGGCGTCAACAAGACCGGCGCACACCACGTGGACGCCTCGGCCTACGACATCGTCTACGTCTACGCCGACGCGATGCGGCGCGCCAACGTCACCGGTGACGCGTCCAAGGCCAAGGCCGAGCGCCTGGCCATCCGCGAGGCGCTGCGCACGACCGACGTCAACGGCGTCATCGGCAAGATCTGCTTCACGAAGGAGAACGACTCCGAGCTGCCGGGCTACATCGTCCGCATCCGCAACGGGCAGCGTACGCTGCTCGACACGCACGCGCCGCAGAAGTGCAGCTGAGCGGGGGAAGGGCTCGCGATGAACGCACCAGTGGCTGATGCGCCGGTCTGGTCGGCGCAGGCGCTTGAGGGCCTGCGCCTCGTCGTGGCCGGCGGCTGCGGCGGGATCGGGCGCGAGCTCGTCGCCCAGGCCCTGCGCCTGGGCGCCCGCGTCGCCGTGCTCGACCTGGCGGCCTCGATCGCGGCGCACCCGCGCCCGGGGCTGCCGCAGTTCGCCATGGACGCGCGCGACGCCGCTTCGGTGGAGCAGGCCGTCGCCCAGGCGGCGGCCGCGCTGGGCGGGGTGGACGCCTGCGTCAACCTCGTCGGCTTCATGACCCCGCCGCTGCCGCTGGCGCAGACCCCGCCCTCGGTGTGGGACGAGGTCATCCGCGGCAACCTGGACTCGGCCTTCCTGCTCTCGCGCGCGGTGCTGCCGCTGCTGCACGCCTCGGACCGGGCGAGCCTGGTGCACACGGCCTCGGGCCTGGGCGCCTGGGCGCGGCCGAACTACGGCGCCTACGGCCCGGCCAAGGCCGGGCTGATCCTGCTGACCAAGCAGCTGGCGGCCGAGAACGCGCCGCGCGTGCGCGTCAACGCGGTGGCGCCGGGCGCCGTCGACACCGCCTTCCTGCGCGGCGGCACCGGCCGCTCGGACGAGGGCGGCGCGCCGCGCGTGGACCCGGCCAGCTACGGCAGCGTCGTGCCACTGGGCCGCATCGCCGTCCCCGCCGACGTGGTGGGGCCCATCGTCTTCCTGCTCAGCACCGCCTCGGCCTACATGACCGGCCAGACGCTGCACGTCAACGGCGGCACCTACATGCCCTGAGAGCCCGGGCCGAGGGCGGCGATGACCTCGTCGACCGTCTGCACGTCGCCGAAGTTCAGCAGGAAGGCCGCGAGCGTGGCGTCATGCTCGGCCTGGGTGGTGGCGGAGCAGGCGTCCGAGACCATCACGGTGCGGTAATCCAGCATCATCGCGTCGCGCGCGGTGCACTCGCAGCACACCGGCGTGGCGGTACCCGCCACCAGCACCGTGTCCACACCGCGCGCCTGCAGCAGCGCATGCAGCTCTGAGGAGCCCTGGATGAAGGCGCTGTAGCGCGTCTTGGGCACGAGCAGGTCCTGCGGCTGCGGGTTCAGGTCGGCATGCAGCCGGTGGCCGTGGGCGCCGGCGACCATGGCGCGGCTGCGCACCTCGAACCCGCGCGGCGTGGACAGCTCGCGGTGAAAGTGCGACCAGCTCTGCACCGACTCCTCGGTGAAGGTGTTCAGCACCCAGGCGACGCAGCCCCCGGCGGCGCGCATCGCCCCGGCCAGGCGCTCGATGGCCGGGCAGGTGGCCTGCGCCGCCGGCACCCAGGCGTGGCCCGCGCCCTCCTGCACGAAGGCGTTCTGCATGTCGACGATGACGAGCGCGCAGCGTGCAGGCTCCAGACGCGGGAAGGCGTGCAGCCGGCCGCGGCGCGCCAGCACGCGGGCGACGAGGCCGGCGTCGGGGACGAAAGGGGCCATCGCGCGCAGCGGCAGCGCGTCAGCGGGGGCGGCTGGGGGCATGACGGGCAGTTCCTTGGGCAGTGGCGCGCGCGGATCGTGCGGCGCATTGTGCGGTGCCCCGCGCCGGGCCGCAAAATCCGGTGCACACCCTTGGCCCTGCCGTCGCCTGCTGCCATCAAGCTCGCAACCGGCCAGCGCCCCCCCCCCCAGGAGGAACCCCGCCGATGCCCGCCCCCACGATCCGCGTCATCTCGTCCATGGCCACGCGACACCTGCTGGCCGAAGGCGCCGCGCTGCACGCGCGCGCGGGCGGCGCCGAGGTGCTGCTCGAGGCCGTGGGCGGCGTCGACGCCGCCAAGCGGGTGCAGGCCGGCGAGGCCTTCGACGCCGTCGTGCTCGCCTCCGGCGCCATCGACGAGCTGCTGCGCGGCGGCCACGCCGTGGCCGGCAGCCGCACCGACCTGGTGAGCTCGGGCGTCTCGGTCGCCGTGCGCGCCGGGGCGCCGCGCCCGGACATCGGCAGCGAAGAGGCGCTGAAGGCCGCGCTGCTGGCCGCGCCGACGATCGGCTACTCCACCGGCCCGAGCGGCACCCACCTGCTGCGCACCTTCGAGCGCTGGGGCGTGGCCGAGACGCTGCGCGCGCGCACCGTGCAGGCGCCACCCGGCGTGCCCGTGGGCACCATGGTGGCCGACGGGCGGGTCGCGATCGGCTTCCAGCAGCTCAGCGAGCTGATGGGCCTGCCAGGCATCGACGTCGTCGGCCCGCTGCCACCGGGCGTGCAGATCCTCACCGTCTTCAGCGGCGCCCTCTGCGCCACGGCAGCCCAACCCGCCGCCGCGCGCGCCTGGCTGGACTTCATGGCCTCCCCGGCCATGGCCGAGGCCAAGCGACGGCATGGGATGGAGCCGGCCTGACCCACCAAGTCAAGCCGTAACGATCCACCCCTCCACCGGATCCACCCCCTCAGGCATCCCCCACCCCGGCCGCCCCGACGCCCAGGCCGCCTGCGCCAGGCACAGCACCGCGTCGAGCCGGTCCCCCGAGGCATCGTCCACCAGGCCCTCACGCTGCGCGTGCGTGAGCTTCAACCGCAGCCCCAGCCGCGTGCGGCCCTGCTCCAGCGCGTCGACGATGTCCTTGCGCGCGATCAGGCGCTCGGCGCCGTCGTGGTTCTTGTACGAGCGCGCACCGATCAGCTCGTGCGCCAGCAGGCCCGGGTAGCCCTCGAGCGCCACCCGCGCCGGGTCACCCGCGCGCAGCCCCGGGGCGCTGACACCGGCCGCCACCAGCCGCGCCCAGCCCTCGAAATACATGAAGCCCACCGGCACATAGCGCGTCTGCAGCGGGCTGGTTGAGGTGACGCCGGTCAAGGCCCGGTCCGTGCGGCGGTGCAACAGCCTCCGCCCCGCCGGGCGCGTGTTGCCCCAGGCATCGATGAACGCCCGCCAGGCCATGCGGTCGGCGCAGCAGCCGCGCACCGCAGCGATCACCGCGTCGGCGTCGCCGCCCAGGGCCTGGTCCTCGACGAAGGCACGCGGCAGCCCGAAGGGAAAGTCAAAGGCCCCCACCCAGGGCCCGGGCTCGGCGATAACGCGCTCGAAGCCCGCCAGGTCCTGCAGCGCGTCCACGCCGTCCAGCCGCAGCACCCCACCCAGCATCCGCCCACACGCCACCGTCACCGGCTTGCGGCGGGATGGGGCGACGGTGAAGTCGATGCCGAGGAGGGTGGGGGGGGGGGGGGAGTGCATGGGCTCGATTCTCAGTGCGCTGCCGCGCGATCGCGCGCGGCTCATGAGCTGCCCAGCTCCCACCCTTAACCCAGACCGTCAGCGGTGGCTTCGCGAGGCGCGGATGAAACGAAGCCGGGCGAAGGACGCAGTTGCGCGTCCGGTTGAGCGAAGGCCCTGTAGACGTCCCCGTCGCCGGGTCAGGCGCTGGCGCGCGACATCAGAGGAAACGCCTCTGGCCGCCGCAGCGACTCGACGGACAGGTCCACGTCGAGTTGGGGCCAGTACAGGTGGTTCTCAGTGGGCCGCTCAACCGCCAGGATCTGTTCGACCGTGGCCTTCTTGAACCATGGGAACTGGTCGTAGGGAACCGGCAGTTCCTCGGTGCCGAGGAAGACCCAGAATCCGTGCGCCGAGATGTTGGTGACTTCAGCTTCCAAAGTGGCGGCGCCATGCATCCTCGATCTCCTGCTGATGCGCGACGACCACGGCCTGCGCTTGCCGGACCTGCGTGGGCGAGAGCCCGATGTTGACAGCCAAGTGTACGGCCGGGTCGAGCCAGAACTTCGCCTCACCGTCTGGGTGTGCAACGTGAACGTGGATGCGCGTCTCCTCGCGGGAGAAGAAGAACAGGCGGAACTGTCCGTCTCGGACGATCGTGGGTGCCATGCCCAGACTCTACGCCTGAGCGGGTCGGCAAGAGGCCACCTCTGTCTCCGCGCGCGATACGGCGTCCGATCCCGATCATGTTCCCGCGATGCTCGCGACCACACCCACCGCCCATGCCCGCCCGCACCCCAACCGCTCCGGGTATGCTGCACGCAGCCCCCCGGCCCATAGCGCCGCCACCGCAAACACGTCCCATCCTCAGGCAAGCAAACGATGAAGCCCTACCCCCTCCTCCTGGCCGCCTGCGCCGCCTGGGCAGCCATCCCGGTGCTGGCGCTGGACCTGGCCTCGTCGACCGCCTCCTCGGCCTCCAGCGCCGGGTCGGCCTCGCTCGGCAGTGCTTCTGACTCCCTCAAGGCCTCGGGCAACAGCTTGGCCGGACCGCGCCAGATGGCCGAGGGCGAATACCGCATCGCCGCGGCGGCCGAGGCCGCCGACCGGCCCGGGCAGTGGCGGCTGACGCTGCAGGCGCCCGCGGGCGGCACGCCCGACACCTGGGTGCTGCTGCTGCCGCGCGCCGTGGCCGAGCGCGAGGGCCTGGCCGGCGGGCAGACTGTGCGCGCGGCGCAGCAGCCGTACGGCGTGGCGTTCGCGCGGGCGGGGCGCGCGCAGCCCTTCTTCCTGGTGCTGGCGGAGGACTGGCAGCGCGAGCTGCCGGCCCGCCCGGTGCGCGCCACCAGCGGCGGGTGAAGCCGGCCTTCGCGCGCCTGCGCACGGCCGCGCTGAGCTTGGCGCTCGCCGCGGCGGCGGCCGCCGCGCCCGCGGCAGTGCTGTCCTACTGCGAGCCACCGCCCGAGCGCGACGCGGCCCAGCACGACACCCTGCTGCGTCTGGCCGCCCTGGTGCGGCAGGAGCTGCAGTCCAGCGGCGCGAGCGCCGCGCTGATCGCGCGCTCGGGGCTGGACCTGCGGCGCTTCGGCGCCCGCTACTCGCACGCCGGCATCAGCCTGGCCACGGGCCCGGTGGCGCCATGGTCGGTGCGGCAGTTGTTCTTCGACTGTGACGAGCGGCGCTCGCGCCTGTTCGACCAGGGCATCGCCGGCTTCCTGCTCGGGCAGCACGCGCCCGGGGCGGGCTACGTCTCCCTGGTGCTGCTGCCGGAGCGGGCGGCCGCGCCGCTGGCCGCGGCCGCGCTGGACGATGGCCTGGCGCTCGCGCTGCTGGGCGCGCGCTACAGCGCCAACGCCTACCCCTGGTCCACGCGCTACCAGAACTGCAACCAGTGGGTGGCCGAGCTGATGGCCGCCGCCTGGGGCGGCCTGCGCGGCCCCGGGCCGCTGCGCGAGCGCGCCCAGGCCTGGCTGCGCGCCGCCGCCTACCAGCCCAGCCCGATGGCGCTGCGCCCGCGCGCGCTGCTGTTCGCCGCCCCCCTCGTGCCCTGGGTGCAGGTGGACGACCACCCGGAGGAGGCGCTGCGCGACGGCGTCTTCGAGGTCAGCATGCCGGCGGCGCTGGAAGCCCTGGCGCGCGCGGTCGAGCCGCAGGCGCGGCGCATCGAGCTCTGCCACGCCGCAGGCCGCATCGTGCTGCGCCGCGGCTGGAACCCGCTGCCCGAGGGCTGCGTGCCCGAGGCCGGGGACGAGGTGCTTGAACTGGACGGCGCGCGCTGATGCCTCCGCGGGGGACTGCCGCCCGTTGCGGCGCCGGCGTTCGGGGTGACGCGGTCCGCGGCGCCGCCGACGCGGCCCCGATTTCCGCAGCACCTGCAAGGGGCGGCCCGCAGGCGGGAAGATGCCGCAACTGCAGATCGCCCACCGGAGCCCGCGATGAACACCCTCCCCCGCCGCGACGCCCTGCTGATGCTGGCCCTGGCCGCCGCCGCGCCGGCAGCCCGCGCGTCCAGCCGCTGCCCGGCGCTGCTGAACCACACGCTGCCGCGGCTGCAGGACGAGAAGCCGCAGTCGCTGTGCCAGTACGCCGGCAAGGTGCTGCTCGTCGTCAACACCGCCAGCTATTGCGGCTTCACGCCGCAGTTCGAGGGCCTGGAGGCCCTGAACGCGGCCTATGCGGCGCGCGGCCTGGTCGTGCTGGGCTTCCCGTCCAACGACTTCCGCCAGGAGGACGCGGACGCGCGCAAGACCGCCGCGGTCTGCTTCGACACCTATGGCGTGAAGTTCCCGATGTTCAGCACCGTGCGCGTGCGCGGCCCCGAGGCGCACCCTCTGTTCGCCGCGCTGGCGCGCGCCACCGGGAGCGCGCCGTCCTGGAACTTCAACAAGTACCTGGTCGGCCGCGACGGCAGGCCCATCGCCCACTACGGCAGCACGACCGGCCCGACGAGCGCGGCGCTGAAGGCGGCGGTCGAGGAGGCGCTCGCCGCGCGATGAGCGGGCAGGGCCATTCCCAGGCGCTCGTCCCGGAGCGCGCAGCGCGGAGGGTGGCCCGGTGAACGCGCCCGCGCGCGGCGCGCGACGCCGGCGCTGGCCGCGGGCCCTGCTGGGCCTGGCCGCCACGGTGGGCCTGCTGCTGCTCGGGCCGCTGGGCGTGCTGGCCTCGGGCACGGTCGACCTGGACACCCCCTGGTACGCCAGGAGCAGCCAGAGCACGGGTCTCGCCCCCGACCCCGCCGCCGCGCGCGAGGCCGTCGTGCAGGTGTACGGCGCGCGCGCGGTGCGCTGGCGCGGCGCCTTCGCCATCCACCCCTGGATCGCCGTCAAGCGCGCCGGCGCGGAGAGTTACACCACCTACCAGGTCGTCGGCTGGCGCGCCATGCGCGGCGGCGACGCGATCGTCGTCACCGAGGGCGCCGTGCCCGACCGGCACTGGTACGGCGCGGCCCCGCAGCTGCTGCGCGAGCACCGCGGGCCGCAGGCGCAGGCCCTGATCGATCGCATCGAGGCCGCCGTGCAGCGCTACCCCTGGCCGCGCACCTACCGCGCCTGGCCGGGGCCCAACAGCAACACCTTCGTCGCCTGGGTCGCGCGCGAGGTGCCCGAGCTCGGCCTGGACCTGCCCGCGCACGCCATCGGCAAGGACTGGCTCGGGCCGTCCACCTTCGTCGCCCCCGCGCCCAGCGGCACGGGCTGGCAGCTCTCCGCCTGGGGCCTGGCCGGCGTGACGCTGGCGCGTGACGAGGGGCTGGAGCTGCAGCTGCTCGGGCTGGGTTTCGGGGTGGACGTGCAGGACGCGCGCCTGCGCCTGCCGGGGGTGGGCAGCTGGCCCGGGCCGTCACGCTGAGCGCGGCCGCCCCTGTGCACGCCGCGCTGCACGAGCCTGGTGCTCAGCCGAAGTGGGCGCCTCCGTCTGCGATCAGGGTCTGGCCGGTGACGAAGCCGGACTCCGGCCCCGCCAGGAACAGAACCGGGCCGACGACATCCCCCGGCACCTGGTCGCGCGGCAGGGCCCGCTCCTCCCGCGCCCGGGTGCCGACGCGCGCGATCTTGTCCGGGTTGTCAAGCACGGCATCACTGAGCGTGAAGCCGGGCGCCACGGCATTGACGCGGATGCCTTGCGGCCCCAGCTCGCGCGCAGCGGCGCGGGTGAGCGCGACCACGGCGCCCTTGCTCGCCACGTAGTGAGCCATCAGCGGCGTGCCGCGGAAGGGCGTGTTCGACGCCATGTTGACGATGCTGCCCCCGCCGCGACGCCGCAGGTGCGCGACCACCGCCTGCGTGCAGTGGATCAGCCCGAAGACGTTCACCTCGAAGACGCGCCGCACCTGCGCGGCGTCGATCTCCTCGATCGGGGCGAAACCGAGCGGGCCGAAGAGCCCGGCGTTGTTGACCAGGATGTCGATGCCGCCGAAGTGCTCCACGGCCCGCTGCATCGCGGCCTGCACCTGCGCGGGCTCGGCCACGTCGACGTCCAGACCCAGGCAGCAGCTTGGGCCGCCGAGCGCCTCGGCCGCGGCCGCCGCGCGCGCGATGTCGGCCACGACGACGCGGCTACCCGCATCGACGAAGGCCTGCGCGATCGCGCGCCCGATCCCGGCCGCACCACCGGTGACGACCGCAACCTTGCCTTCCAGGCCGGGCGGCAATGGCCTCATTGCCGGCTCCGGGCGAGGCAGCGCCCGTCGAGCGCGACCGCGCAGGCCGGAGCGCACGGCGGCGGCGCCTCGTGCGCCGGTCTCTTCGGGGCAGGATGCATGGACACGACCTTAGGGCGGCAGCCTCAGAACGACAAGACTTCACCCGGGATATCGACTATGGACTTTGCCGATGGCGAGCACCCATACTGACCCGCACCATGGGCGCGCCACTGCTGAGACACCCGCTGCACAAGATCGACCTGAAGCTGCTGACCTGTCTCGATGCGCTGCTGACGCACCGCCAGGTCTCGAAGGCGGCGCGGGCGCTCGACATGGACCAGCCGGCCATGAGCTCGGCACTGGCACGCCTGCGCGAGCTGCTCGACGACCCGCTCTTCACCCGGGCCGGCCAGGGCATGACACCCACGCAGCGGGCGCTCTCGCTCGCCGCACCGGTGCGGCAGTTGCTGGCGGAAGCCGAGCGCGTCCTGACCCTCGTCGACAGCGAGCCCGGCGGCCGGATGGAGGGCGCCTTCCACATCATGGTGGGGGCAGACTTCGTCGCCGACCTGGTGCTGCCGGTGCTTGCACGTGCCCTGGAGCACCACATGCCCGGGCTGCAGCTCGTCGCGCTGGCGCCGAGCCCGCTCGGCATCCTGGACGCCTACGTTCAAGGTCAGGTCGACCTGGGCGTCGGCTACATGCCCAAGCCACCGCCCGCGCTGTTCCGGCAGCGGCTGTTCCAGGAGCCCTGGTCAGTGATCTGCAGGCGAGGCCACCCCATGTTCGGCGGCGGGATGGACCCGGACCGGCTGGCCCGCGTGCTGCACGTCCACGTGTCGCCCACGGGATCGGGCCACTACGGGCGGCTCGTCGACAGCGCCTTCGCGCAGCAGGGCCTGCAGCGCACCTTCGGCGTCACGCTGCCCCACTTCGACGCATGCGCCGCGGTCGTCGAGGCCAGCCACCTCGTCGCGCTGGTCCCGCAGCGCGTGGCGCGCGGGGCCATGCGGGCCCACGCGATCGAGATGCACGCGCCGCCCTTCGCCGTGCCACCGATCGAGGTCTCCATGTTCTGGCACGAGACCGCGCGCCTGAGCGCAACGCACCAGACGGTGCGGCGCCACCTGACCGACCACTTCCAAGCCGGGGCCGGCCAAGCCGGACCTTGAACAGCGCGCGCCCGGCGCACTGCCGCGGTCATCTGCTTCCCTGATGGTCTGTATGGCGCCGGGGCCCTTGCGGCACCTTGGCGCCACGGGAACGATGCACGGCGCGGGATGCAAGGCCTTTCCGGCCGCCACGCGCCGACGCACCACCACCACGGAGACAAAGGAGGGGTCATGCTCAGGAGAACCACGCTGATCACCGCAGGAACGCTGCTCGCGGCCCTGCTCACGGCCACGACCGCCCAGGCGCAGGCCGCTTACCCCAGCCGCCCGATCCGCCTGATCGTGCCCTTCCCGCCGGGGGGCATCACCGACATCCACGCACGCACCTTCGCGGAACGCATGTCAGCGCGCCTGAACCAGCAGGTCATCGTCGACAACCGGCCCGGCGCGGGTGGCCGCATCGGCACCGAGATGATCGCGCGCGCGGCCCCAGACGGCTACACGATCGGCATCATCAACGGCGCCACGCTGTCCTTCCTGCCGGCCCTCGTGCCCAACCTGCCCTACCGCTCGATGGAGGACTTCCATCACCTGGCCAAGACGGTGGTGAGCTGCCCGATGGTGGTGCTGAACCCCGCGGTGCCCGCGAACACGCTGCGCGAGTTCGTCGCCTATGCTCGCGAACGGCCGGGCCAGGTCAACCTGGGCACGCCGGGGAACGGCAACTTCGCGCACATCCAGGGAGAGCAGCTGATGAAGCTGGGCAACATCAAGCTCACCCACGTGCCCTTCAAGGGCGAGGCGGAAGTTCTGCGCGACCTGATCGCCGGCCACGTGCAGCTGACCTTTGCCGCGGCAGTGGCGCCGCAGGTCGCGGCCGGGCAGGTGAAGGTGCTCGCGACGACCTGCCCGCGGCGCTCGGTCACCTTCCCGGACAGCCCGTCCATCGTCGAGGCCGGGTTCCCGGATCTCGCGGGCGAGGGCTGGCAGGGCATGGCCGCGCCGGCCGGCCTGCCGGCGGCCATCTCCGAGACACTGGCCAACGCGATCCGCCTGGCCGCCGCCGACACCGCGGTCGTCCAGCGCATGACGGCGGCGGGCCTGTCGGTCGACTTCCTCGGCCCGGGGGAGTTCCGCGACTTCATCGCCAGGGACATGGCCCGCTGGAAGCAGCGCATCACCGAGTTCAACATCAAGCTGGATTGAGCGCCTGCATGCCCGAGCCCACCCTCCACCCGCCGCGAGGCCGGACCCCATGAGCGCGCGCGCTGTCCCCGACCTGCTCGTCGACGTGCTCGTCGACGCCGGCATCACCCACGTGTTCGGCCTGCCGGGCGGCAACACGATGGAGTTCTGGAAGGCCTTGCACGGGCGCGAGCACCAGATCCGGGCCATCGTCCCGCGCGACGAGCAGACGGCCGCGTGCATGGCCGACCTGTACGGCAAGCTGACCGGCAAGCCTGGTGTCTTCTGCGCCCAGGGCGTGTTCGCCGGATCGATCGGGATGTTCGGCGTGATCGAGGGCTTCCTGTCGCACACGCCGATGCTGGTGATGTCGGAGATGTCGGAGGTCGACCGCTTCATCTTCCACGGCCCGATGCAAGGGGCGACGGGCAGCTACGGCTCGGTGGACCTGCCGGCCATCCTGGGTGCCGCTACCAAGTATGTGGCCGTGGCCCACCACCCGCGCGAGGCGGTGATGGGCACGCAGCTGGCCCTCAAGCACGCGCTGGCGGGCTGCCCGGGCCCGACGGCGGTGCTCTACCGCAGCAACGCGCTGAAGGCCGAGTTGCCGGCGGACATCTTCCCGGCCATCGAGGACACCCGGTCCTACCTGGACGTGCAGAAGACGCAGCCGCCCGAGGGGGCGATCCGCGCCGCGGCCGAAGCCCTGGCCGGCGCGCGGCGGCCTGTCATCGTCGCCGGCAACGGCGTGCGCCTCGCCCAGGCTGGCACGGCGCTGCGACAGGTGGCGCAGCGCCTGGGCGCCCCGGTGGTGACCAGCCACCTCGGCAAGGGCACGCTCGAGGAGACCCACGCACTCGCCTTCGGCACGATGGGCTACACCGGAACGCCGCTGGCCAACGAGACGGTGGCCAATGCCGACGCCGTGCTGGTCGTCGGCTGTCGTCTCAAGCCCCAGGACACCTGCTTCGGCAACCCGCGCATGATCGACCCGAAGCGGCAGGTGGTGGTCCAGGTGGACGTGGACCCGCGCCACGCATCGTGGACCGTGCCTGCCAAGCTCGCCCTCGTCGGCGACGCCCGGCTCACCCTGGAGCTGCTGGACGAGCAACTGGCGCCGCGCGTCGACAGCGCCCGGAGCGCCGCGCAGCTGGCCGCGCACACCGCGCTGAAGGCGGCGCGGGCCGCCCACCTGCACCCGACGCTCGGGTCCGAAGCCATCCCCTTGCTACCGCAGCGCGTGGTCGGCGAACTCAATGCCGTGGTGCCGGAAGACGCCATCGTGTGCACCGACGCCGGCAACAGCCGTCACTGGATGGGGCATCACTTCCAGACGAAACGCGCGAACAGCTACTTCGGTACCGGCGGGATCGGCGGCGTCAGCTGGTCGATGGCTGCCGCACTTGCCGCGCAGATCATCGCGCCCGAACGCCCAGCCATCGGTGTGTGCGGCGACGGCGGCTTCGCGATGCAGATGCACGTGCTGCTGTCGGCGGTTCAGTACGGGGCCGCGCCGGTCTACGTGGTCATGAACAACTCCGCGTTTGGCATGACCGGGCAGGCCATGGGCGAGCGCTCGGTCGGCAATGACCTGCCCGAGACCGACTACGCCGCCATCGCGCGGGCCTGCGGCTGCCACGCGGAACGCGTGACCCGCCCGGGCGACGTCGCGCAGGCGTTGTCGGCGGCCCTCGCGCTGCGGCGGCCGGCCGTCATCGACGTCGTGATCGACCCCGCCTCGAACATGAAACGGGAACTCTACTCCCCCTACGCCACCGAGGCGCTGGCCGCGGCGGCGACGCGCACGTACTGAGCGCCCCCAGGGCCGGGCTGAGTCGAGCCCTTGCCGCGAGAAGGCGTGTCTCAGGCGGCGGTCCGGCGCGGGGTGGCGTACAGCGGCTCCAGCCCCCGGGCGCGGAAGGCGGGGCCATGCGCCGGGTGCGCAAAATGCTCGAGCATCGCGCGGGCCAGGTCAGCGCGGGGCGAGCGGGCGAAGACAGCACTCGAGGTCTCGAAGGTCCGCTGCACCTCCTCCGGAATCGGCCCCACAACCTCCAGACCCTCGATGCCGAGCAGCTCGGGCACCTGCTGCAAGGCGAGATCGGCCTCGCCGGCCACCACCACCGGCCCGACCGGCCCGCCAGGCCGCGTGACGATCCGGCCCTGCAGGTCGCCAGCAATGCCCAGCCGGGCCAGCAGCGCCGGCACGTAGCGACCGCTGGCACCTTCCAGCGTGTGCGTGATCGAGCGCGCCGAGACCAGCGCCTGGCGCAGCGCGGTCACGGTGCCGATGTCAGGATGCGGGAAACCGTGCCTCACCGCCACGCCCATGCGCGCGTTCGCGAAAGGGCGCAGGCTGTCTGCCACCACCCAGCCGGCCGCCGCCAGTTCCTCGAGCATGGCGCTGCCGAGCACGACGGCATCGGCCTGGGCGCCGTCCTCGATGCGCTGGCGAACAGCCTTGGCGGTGGCCACGTGGAGCCGGACCGCGCAACCCGAGCCGGCCTCGAAATCATGCGCCAGCTCCTCGAGCAGGGCGCGGGTGCTGTTGGAGCACATCAGGTCCAGGCAGACA